>CAVWUW010000008.1:0-396729 GCA_963758275.1 Terriglobia bacterium
CGGAGCATTGCGGCGCTCGCGCCGCAGCACTTGGCAATTAGCCATTAGCACTTAGCCAAAAGCGGTGCTGGCCGGCTGCCAAGTCGCCCAGTAGAAATCAATCTATTCAGTTGTGAGGCATCGTCCTCCCGTTCTTTGAAAAGCTTCGGCTCTTCCAGAAGTGAAGGGCCCTTTGCGCGGAGTAACACCGGTAGAACCTGACTGATGCCGCGCATTGATAAAATCCAGCAGTTAGCACTTAGCCAGGAGCAGTTAGCCTTTGCACCGTGAGTCCACCGGTTTTGGCTAAAGACTAAGAGCTAAGTACTAACGGCTAATTTTGCGGTGATCTTACCGCGGGGGTTCCACCCGTTCCCATCCCGAACACGGAAGTTAAGCCCCGCTGGGCCGATTGTACTGTGCGCGAAAGTGTATGGGAGAGTAGGTCGTCGCCGCATTAAATAAAGGCCCCGTTCAGAAATGAACGGGGCCTTTTCCGTTTCTGGTGCCTCCCGCCGAGTACATGCCCAAGACTCGCGAAGCAGCGCTGAAGGCGCTTGCGCTGGATGAGAGTCTCGCCGAGGCCCACGTTTCGCTGGCCATGATCGCGGAGAAACATGATTATGACTGGGAGACGGCGGAGAAGGAATTCCGGCGGGCCATCCAGCTCAATCCCGAATACGCCACCGCGCACCAGTGGTATGCCGAGTACCTTTCTTGGCAGGGACGGTTCGATGAGGCCCTCGCGGGAAGCGACTGTGCGCGGCAGCTGGATCCGATGTCACTGATCATCGCCAACGACTGCGGCTCCATCTTTATTTGCCTTTATTATGCCCGCCAGTACGTCCGCGCGATTGAGCAGTGCGAGGCAGTGCTCAAGAATGGACCCGGGAGCAAGCGACAACTTTGGCAACGCGTGCAATTTCATCTTCCTCTCCGAAATTGAGCAGGGGCAAATTCCCGCAAGCCATTGAGGAATACAAGCGCGAGTACGGAAGCACCGATCACCCGTGGGTCTGGGCCATGAAAGCCTACGCCTATGGCCGCTGGGGCCAGAAGGAAGAATTTCAGCGCGCCCTTAAACAATTCCTGCAGCGTTCACCGCAACTGACGGAGCAAACGCCGGGCGCTGCTGTTCGCCTATGTCAGCGGCCTCGATAAGAAGAAAATTCTCGATCTTCTGGAGGGGGCTTATCAGGAGCGGTCTCCTGCGCTCACGAATTCTAAAAGTTGATTCCAAGTACGACAATCTTCGCTCTGAGCCGCGCTTCCAGGAGCTGTGGAGCTGCGGCTGCAGTAGTTGTTTGCCATGCTTAAGCGCTGCAAGACGATCTCCTGACACACACATCCAGCCATGAGCCAAAGGGGTTTGTCATATTTCGGCTGGTGAAAGTCTGTGATTAGATAATAGATGTAGTGATCCAACTCTCCAGTGCCGGCAAACGCTTTGGCCCCAAGGTCCTGTTCCAGGAGCTCGACTGGCTCATCACCCCTCATGATCGCGTTGGTCTTGTCGGCGCCAATGGCACAGGAAAAACCACTCTGTTGAAGGTCCTCGCCGGAATCGATGGCCTTGATTACGGCGCCGCCAACCGCCAGCGCGGTATGCGCTGCGGTTACCTGCCTCAGGATGGTCTTTCCCTCTCCGGCCGTACAGTTTTCGCGGAATGCCTCTCAGTTTTTGAAGACGTGCACAACATGCAGCGCGAGATGGAAGAGCTGGCTCGCCGCATGGCAGAAGTGGACCATGAAGGTGACGAGTACCAGCAGATTGCCCAACGCTTTCATCGCCTGCAGGCGGAAATTCACTCCCGTGACGGCTACAACATTGAGTCCGAAGTGGGAGTGGTGCTGAACGGCCTGGGTTTCAAAAAAGAAGACTGGGAGCGCCGCACAGAAGAGTTCTCCGGCGGATGGCAGATGCGCATTGCCCTGGCCAAGCTGCTGCTGGAGAAGCCTAACCTGCTGCTCCTCGACGAACCCACCAACCACCTTGATCTTGAGACCCGCAACTGGCTGGAGCAGTACCTCTCCACTTATCCTCATGCCTATGTTTTGATCTCGCACGACCGCTACTTCCTTGACGTAACGGTCAACAAGATTGCTGAAATCTGGAACAAGAAAGTCTGGTTTTACCCCGGCAACTACGAAAAGTACCTCTCCCAGAAGCAGCAGCGCAAAGAACAACTGGAAGCGGCATACCGCAACCAGCAGGAAAAGGTGGAACAGCTTGAAGCCTTCATCAACCGGTTCCGCTATCAAGCCACCAAGGCAAAGCAGGTGCAGAGCCGCATCAAGGAACTGGAGCGCATGGAGAAGATTGAGATTCCTCCGGAAGAAAAAGCCATCCATTTCTCCTTCCCGCAGCCGCCTGCCAGTGGCCGCATCGTAGTTGAAGCCAGGGACCTGGCCAAAAGTTACGGCCCCAAACACGTCTTCTCCAAAGCCAACTTTGTAATCGAGCGCGGCGACCGCATTGCCCTCGTCGGGGTCAACGGAGCCGGGAAATCAACCCTGATCAAACTGCTTGCCGGGCTGGAACCCGCCACCGGCGGAGACATCAGACTCGGCCACAACGTTCAGGTGGACTACTTTGCCCAGGACCAATACAAGGCGCTGAATCCTCAGTCGCGCATGCTCGACGATCTCTTTGAAGCGGCGCCGCGCTCCACCCAGACCGAGTTGCGTAATCTGCTTGGCTGTTTCCTCTTTTCTGAAGATGACGTTTTCAAAACCGTTGGCGTACTCTCCGGTGGCGAGCGCAACCGTTACGCTCTGGCCCGCATGCTGCTGCACCCGTCCACCTTCCTGCTGCTGGATGAGCCCACCAACCACCTCGATCTCCGCGCCAAGGACGTGCTGCTGGAATCATTGCAGAAGTTCACGGGGACGGTGGTTTTCGTCTCCCACGACCGCTATTTCATTGACAAGCTGGCCACGCGTATCTTTGAAATTGAGAGCGGGCATGTCGAGGTCTTCCCCGGCAACTATGAAGATTATCTCTGGCGCAAGCAGGGCAAACCTGAAGCAACGCGACGGATACTGCAGCTCTCTGCCAATGGCGCAAAGCCCTCGTCTGCTGCTACGTCGCCGCCCGGAAAGCGCAAGCGAGCCAGAGCCTTCGGCTGAACCCAAACAGAAGCGCCTCAATCCCATCAAGCTGAAGCAGATGAAAGACCGCTGCCAGGAGCTGGAAGAAGAGATTGCCCGGCTGGAAGCTGCAATTTCCCAGGCGGAAACTGCGCTGCAGAATTTTGTCAGCGTGGAAGAAACGCAGCGCCAGACAGATTTATTGGACCGCTCACGGAGCGAACTCGAGCAGCGGATGACCGAATGGCAGGAACTGGCCGAGACGCTGGAATCTCATAGCGAAGCCTGAGCCGTCTTGCTGCCGGTGGGCACAACATTGATTGAAGCTTCTAATTTGGCTTGCTCTTCTCAGCAATGCCGGCGGGCTGGGCCGCTTTAGCTTCATTCGCACCAGGCACCGTGATCCAGGCTGTCAACGTCCCCATTTTTCTGGTCAGTTGATCAATCACGCCCAGAGTCAACTCGTAGTTGCCCGGCTCCAGCGCCAGAGATTGCTTGCAGGGAAATGCCGCTTTCATGATGTTGTTCAACGTTGCATCATCCACATTGGCGTTCACCGTTCCGCCCCCGGACCCGATGGGCTTGCCTTGGACTGGAAACGCCCACACAATGCAGCTTACTTGGGCGTGCTGCTTGCCGTCTGGCTGCTTCTGGAAGGTGATCATGTGCGGATCCAGCGCAAAGTTGACCAACACCTTGTTCTGCGTCTTCTCTGACGGCGGAACTACCTGCGCCTGGAACAGAACTCCTGTGGATGGCGGCATGTCAGGATCAAGTGCCTCGGCAAAGTCCATGGAAGTCTGCTTCGCCTGTTTCTGGTTCCCCGGAAGGATCGAGGGGTCCACCGCGTAGTAACCTTCGCGATAGCGTAGTGTAACTCCCGGTCTGGTGCTCTTAACTTCGACCTTCCGCAACTTGCCATCCCATGTCTTGTTCGTTGGATGGTAGGAGGTTGTGTAGTAACTGGAACCGTCATCAATGCTGTCGCGAATGCCCACGTCCAGATCATTGCGGTTCATAAAGGCCTTTCCACCGGTTTTGGCTGCCATCTCACGCAACGAGCTATGAGACGAGAAATTGCTCAAAATGGGACGGAATGCCTCTCCAGTGAGCCCGGCGGGATCTATCGGATAGATGGCGATTTGCGCCTCCATCAGCGCGTCAGACATTTCTTCCACCTGGCGTGAATACTCGGTCATGAACAGTGGGCCCCGCGCCGTCTGAATGTCCGGCATGGTATCCACCACGAATGACTCGGAAACCCAGATCAGGTTCTTGCGCCCTTTGTACACCCCCATAATGCGGGCAATGGCCTTGAATGCATCCAGCGTAGTCCACACATGGTCTGCACCCGCAGTCTGGAACGTGCTCTTGCGCTTGTGCCCTTCAGCATCTTCTCCGGTAACCATTTGTGATCCCTGTCCCTTGAACTTGCGGATTACTTCTTTCAGCGCCTGGTGGTCCGTAGTGAAGTCGTGCAGCAGCCAGAGCTTGTTGCCCAAAGCATAGATTGCCGTCGGCTGGTTGGGCGGCGTATTGTCCAGGTACTTCATGATCTCATCATGGGCGTAGGCCATGCTGGTGAAGCTGCTGTTGAGCACGTCAAAGAGAATAATGTTGTAGGAGCTGTTGTCCTTGTACTGCCGCCCATTAGTGTAAACATCGGGCGGCAGATGCATCTGCACCTGTGTGGCAGCTTTTTCTCCATCCGGATGGATGAAGCTGAAATCTACCTTCGTCTGCTCCTTGCCGTTATCCAGGATCTGAATCTCTTCCGGCTTCAGATCAGATACGATGTTTCCCTTGCTGTCCGTGGCCACAATATCAAGAATCACCAGACGAGTTGTCGTCCGATACACATATTCAGGCGATTTCTGTTCACCTTTGGACTGCTCGGTCTGGCTTGCATTTTGCGCAAGCAGCGCCGAGACAGCAAGGGTCAGGACAGAAAGCAGCAGCATCGCACGCGTGGCAAAGTTCTTCATGGAAGTATCTCCGGGAACATGGAGTAGAAGGCTGATTAAGAATCTTCTTATCTCAAGCCTGCCAAGGGGGACATCATCATACCATCCAGAGTTCCTGGTGAATCTTTTAAATTTATCTGATTCGGATAATTTTTCTGCTCAAAGGTGTGCTGCCAAATAGTCTCTTCGCAACTTGAATGCATGGAACAGGGTAGGTACATCCTTTGTCCATTCAGGAAGCATGAGTGACATCGCCAGTCCCTGTGCATTGCACAAAATGCCCCATGCGATGGTCACGTCGAGAAACCAGTTATTGATGCTCCAGCCCAGCAAGGCACTCATTGCGCCGGCCATCATCAAACCCCATATCCGCGATATCCACGAGTGATAGCTGGCGTGGCGGCCATACTTTGCCGCCGCAAAGACATGCTGCACCACTTCTGCCGTGATTAGCCCGGCAATAAGCACCCATCGCGTCTGTAGCGCCGACGGATGGCGCATCCAGATCACCGCCAGGACACAGGTGTAGAAGAACGTGTCCGCGCGTGTATCCCAGCGGCGCAGCGTCACCGTGTCCAGATGCCAGCGCCGGGCCAGCAAGCCGTCAAATACATCTGACAGCAGAGCCAGCCCGATACAGGCCGTCATGATCACACCCCTTTGAGAGAGAAGATTGAGGACGATCATCACCGGGCCAAGCACGGTACGGAAGGAGACCAGCAGAGCCGGAATGAACGGCTTGCTTTTGCTGTACGCGCGATCGGCCAGAAGACGGACCTTGACCGCCACACCTGATATCAAGGCCATCTGCGCTTGCCCTCCGGTTAGACCGGCAGAGGCGCAGTGCCAGAAGCGCCATTGTGGTGGTTTTGATCATACGTCCTCCTCCTTCAATGCGCCTGATTCTGCGCGAGGCGATCATTGCGCACAAGCGGCAAAGAGCGGCACAAAGAAAGTGTCAGGGAATGTCAGAAGGAGTGTTCGCGGCAAACGTGGAAAACCATTTGTGCAGTAGAAAACGCGCGGAAATTAAACAATGAACTTGATGGGCGTCAGCCGTTTATCCCCAGAACTTGAACGCCGCAGCCCCAAAAATTTTGTAATCCAAAATCACGATGATAATGGCAGTGATGCACGCAGCGGTAAGAAGTCCACGCGCGGCATACGCCCTCTTCTTCCGCTTCAAGATGCGATAGATGGGAACCACATATCCGAACTGCACCGCCCAGAGCGCCAGAGTCAGCACATAAACCGAAGACAGCGTCTTCTCACTGCTGGCCAGCAGGACAAAAGCAATGCCCAGTTGCACCACATTCAAAAGCCAGCACACCAGCATGCCGGCTGCGAACTCAAATATCTTTTTCAGCACGATCTCTTCAAGTCTGATGCTACTGGGGTTTGGTCTTGAGGCACAAAAAAACGCGCCCCTGATCTGGACCAGGAGCGCGCCTTGAAGCAGATTTACGGCACCAGCTCTTCTGTAATTACCGCTCCGCCCATGTCAGCCAGCACCGCGGACATCTTTACCGGCTTGCGTGAGTCTTTGGCGATCCACAGTGTCTGCTTGTCAGAGCCGCCATCTGCCGATGTGATCTCCACTTTGTATGCATCAAAGGTGCCTGCCGGAACCGTTACGCTCTCCGTCCCGGTTACCTTCAACTGCATGAGTTTTTCTTTTTGCCTCCGCACATCAAAATTACGGAAGGTTGTCGTATAGCCTTCAGCCAGCGGCAGGGATGCGATCACCAGCTCTGAGCCTGCAGCGTCGGCGAACAGCGGTCCGCCAAGATCCACCGCCACCGGTTTATCTTGCCCGTTCATATTCACCGTGCCGGTGGCCTTTTTGTCCGTGAACTCAAGGTTGATCTTTGCCGGGCCCTGCTCGATATTGCGCGAGCGCAGGAGAAGTGTTCCTTTCTCCATAGTTGAAGTATCGGTTGCTGAGCCCATGGGACCTTGCATGGTTCCAGTCGCCAGCCACTTGCCGTTTTCTTCTTTCACGCTGGTGGAAAGATCCAGAGCGATCTCCTGGCCGCCAGCAGACACTTTGGCTTTGTACTTATACGTTCCGGGCTGCAGATCAACGGCAGGTTTGGGTGCGCCCACGTTGGCAGGATCAACTTTCTTGGCCAATACAACAGTTTTGGGATCGACCGTGACTTCTTTCAGCCGAGCCACCACCTTCAGGTGTGCCACCTTCCTGAGCGCGCCCACCCAGGTACTTGGCGAAGAAAACCTCTGTTGCCATGAGGCTGGCCATGTTGTTCACCGGCCGGGCAAAGCCGTGGCCTTCATCAGGAATCAGCAGGTACTCCACAGGGAAACCGCGGTCGCGCAGCGCCACTACAATTTGCTCAGACTCCGCATGGTTCACACGCGGATCGTTCGCGCCCTGCGCAATCATCAAAGGCGTTTTGATCTTGCTGGCTGAAGTCAGCGGTGAACGCTCTACCAGCAGCGCCTTGCCTTCCGGAGTATTCGGATCACCCATGCGCTCGTAAAACATCTTCCGGATCGGCTCCCAGTACGGCGGAATCGAATCCAGCAACGTGATCAGGTTGGACGGGCCAAACAGATCAACCGCGGCAGCGTACATATCCGGAGTGAAAGCCACTCCCGCAAGCGTCGCATAGCCACCATAAGACCCGCCGAAGATGCCGATGCGCTTGGGATCTGCGATGCCCTCCGCAACCAGGTACTTTGCGCCCCAGGTCACGTCATCCTGCATCTTGCGTCCCCACTCCTGGTTGCCGCCGTCAATAAATTTCTTGCCGTATCCGGCGGACCCGCGAAAGTTCATGCTAAGGACGGCGTAACCCCGGTTGGCGAAAAATTGCGCATAGGGATTGAATCCCCAGATATCTCTGCCCCAGGGGCCGCCATGCGGAAAGATGATGGCCGGAAGGTTTTTCGACGCCATGCCTTTGGGCAGCGTTAAATAGGCAGGGATCTCCAGGCCATCAGACGATTTGTAGCTGACCACTTTCATGGAGGCCAGAGCTGCACGAGGTATCTTGTCGCGGAAGGTGAATTCCGGTGTCAGTTTGTGAGACTTGCGGTCCAGAAGATAGATTTTTCCGGGCTCAACGTCGCTGGTCGCCAGTACAAGCCAGTGCTGCTCGTCCCTTGTCCCTGAGACACGGGCGACTTCTTCGTTCGGAAATTTTGCCAGAAGCCATTTGAAATCGGCCTCCATGCCCTTGTCCTTGAAATAGCGCCGCGTGCGATCATCCTGATACAGCGTGATTGCCAGTTGGTCAGTCGCCTCAGAAAAATAGGCGCCTGAGAGATCTACTTTTTTGAGGGGATCAGATTCCACCATCTCCGCGTTTCCGGTTGCGGGATCCAGCAGTTCCAAAGCCGACAAATCGAGTTCCGCGCCCTTATTGGTGCTCATGTAGGCGCGCTTGCCGTCTTTTTCAAAGCTTCACAACGCCGCACTGCTCAAAGACGCTGCAGGAATAGATTTTGGTGAACTTGTCCGAGTCAACCCGCAGGATTTCCGTGTCGCCATTTTCCGCCGAACGCGTCGCCACGCGTAGATTCCCCTGCAAATCAAAATCCCAACCGGTGATGCGATCAGTATTCTTGCGCAACAGGGTCTTCTTGCCCGTAGAAATTTTCAGTTTGTAGAGATCATGCCAGGCCTTATCCCGATCGTTGATGCCAATGTAAGCCACATCGGGGTCGATCTTAGGCATCTCGTAGATCATGACTCGCACGCCTTTAAGTCCGGTGAGATCTCGTGACGGCGGAGCCTCAGAACCGGCGGCCGGCTTGGCCGTTGGATCCACCGCGTAAGCGTTGTAATTTTCGTCGCCGTCGTTGTCTTTCACATAGAGGATCGCTTTGCTGTCGCGCGTCCAGAAATAGCCGGCGATGGGCCGCTTCTTCTCGGTGGTAAGCAGGCGGGCCGCGCTGAAGGGCTCATTCACTCCCTTCACATAGACGTTGCGTGTATCGTTCCACGGCTTCAGGAATGAGATGTACTTCCCGTCCGGGGAAAGCTGTGGCGCGGCAATCTCCGGATTGCCAAACAGCAGTTCGCGATCAATGATTGGCGGCAAGCCGCTGGCGGCCGCCTTCTTCTGCTCTGCTGAAACCAGCGTGGTGAGCAGCAATACCAGAAACAAAAAGCCCGTCGATAGTTTTTTCATCGGGAACTTCCTTTCCGCCTGGGCCAGGCGATCCGAGCGAGTGAGGCTGGGGTGCAATTGTGAGCGCAAATGCCTATTGCTGTCCAGTTATACTGATTCGCCTGTCAAAATAGTTCCAGCAATCCTGCTGTAACTCTCAATGGAAGCATCATCATATGTCTTTACTTGACCCACACCGGAGCGGAAACTAGAATTCGCCTCACCGGCAGAGTTGCTCTTATCTAATGTCTGTCTAGAATCATCCGCCCCGGAGGCCTATCCTCATGCGTTTAAAGCCCCTCTTCCTTATTCCACTTGCTGTTCTGACCATTGAAGTACTCTCGGCCCAGGCGCCCCGCACCCCGGCCTCGCCTGAACCGCCTAAAACTGCAGTTAATGACGTAAAAGAAAATCTCCACGGCGTTGAAATCACTGATCCCTATCGCTGGCTGGAGGACCAGAACAGTCCTGAGACGCGCAAGTGGATTGACGCTGAAAATGAATACACGGATTCGCTTCTCAACAACGTTCCAGGTCAGGATACGCTCACAAAGAAGGTCACCGCCCTGCTGAAAGTTGAGACCATGAGCCCGCCCGTAGTACGTGGCGGACACTACTTTTTTACCCGGCGCCTGCCGGACCAGGACCAGAGCTCCCTTTTTGTTCGTCGCGGCCTCACCGGCAAAGATGAACTGGTGGTTGATCCGGAAAAACTGGACCCTGCGCACACCACCAGCGTGGTTTTGAGTTCTGTGAGCCACGATGGTTCGTTGCTTCTCTATGGATTACGCCACGGCGGCGAAGATGAGATCACTCCCCATCTTTATGACGTCAACGCACATCACGAGTTGGCAGACAAGCTGCCGCGCGCCCGCTATAGCGGCATGGCTCTGTTGCCGGACAACACCGCCTTCTACTACACCAAGCACACAACTGATGGTCCGCGCGTTTACCTGCACAAAATCGGAACCTCTGTGGATCAGGATGCGGAGATTTTTGGCAAAGGCTACGGAGCCGAGAAGCTTATCTTCGACGCAGTATCACTTGATGGCCACTATTTGGTAATTACTGTGAGCTACGGCTCGGCGGCTACAAAAACCGAAGTCTACTTTCAGGATTTGAAAGCTAAGGGTCCTGTAACTCCGGTCGTGAATGATCTGGACTCCGCGTTCTTTCCCTCCATCGCGGGCGACAAGCTTTACATGGTAACGGACTGGAAAGCGCCCAACAGCCGGCTGCTGCAGGTTGACCTCAAGAATCCCGGCCGTGAGCATTGGCGCGAGATCCTCCCGGAAAGTGACAGCGTACTGGAAGCTGTCACATTAGTCGGGGGAAAGGTGGTGGCGCACTATACCAAGAACGTAGTCACCACGCTGAAGGTTCTAACACCAGACGGCAAGCTCATTCGCGAGATCAAGCCTCCTGCTTTGGGGACCCTTTCTAGCCTTGGCGGGAACTGGGAGAACAGCGAGGGCTTCTACACTTTCAATTCGTTTTACATTCCGCCCAGCATCTATCGCTATGACGTATCCACAGGAAAACAATCAGTCTGGTTTCAGGACAAAGTTCCCATTTCCGCAGACAAATACGAAGTCAACCAGGTGTGGTACACCTCAAAGGATGGGACCAAAGTTCCCATGTTCCTGGCCCACGCCAAAGGCCTGAAGCTTGATGGCTCGCATCCCACACTGCTTACTGGCTACGGTGGGTTCGATATTGCCATGATGCCCAGTTTCAATCCTTTTGCCGCTGCCTGGATCGATAGTGGCGGCGTTTACGCGCTGCCGAACCTGCGTGGAGGTTCTGAGTTCGGCGAAGCCTGGCATCACGCCGGCATGCGGGAAAAGAAACAGAACGTTTTCGACGATTTCATTGCCGCAGCGGAATGGCTGGTGCAACAGAAGTACACCACTCCGCAGCGCCTGGCCATCCGCGGCGCCAGCAACGGCGGCCTGCTCGTCGGCGCAGCGCTTACCCAAAGGCCTGATCTGTTTGCGGCCGTAATTTGCGGGTATCCGCTGCTCGATATGCTGCGCTACGACAAGTTTCTGGTGGCGCGCTACTGGGTGCCGGAATACGGAACAGCACAAAATGCTGATGACTTCAAATTCATTTATGCCTATTCGCCCTACCAGCATGTCAAGCCAGGGACAAAGTATCCGGCAATTCTGTTCCTGACCGGCGATGCCGATACCCGCGTGGCTCCTTTGCACGCGCGCAAGATGACGGCACTGATGCAGGCGTCGAATGGCTCTGACAAGCCCATTCTGCTTCACTATGACACCAATGCCGGACATTCAGGAGGCGCTCCTATCAGCAAGCAGATTGAAAACAACGTTCGCGAGCTGACCTTTCTGATGTGGCGACTGGGCATGACCGGGACAGCCCAGACCTCAGGCTCGGGCAATTGAGTTTTCTTGATTCATGCTTGTGAGCGGCACGGCTCTCTCCAGCCGTGCCGTTCCTGCCACGCGCAACAAAATCAAGCAGGCTGTGACTTCGCGCTTCCGGCGGCTATGATTTATCCTCGTAAGTCTTACGCCGTCTTATGAAAGTACTGGTCATCGGAAGCGGAGGTCGTGAGCACGCACTGGTGTGGAAGCTGCGCCAGTCCGCCCGCATTTCTCAGCTTTATTGCCTGCCCGGCAATGGCGGCATCTGCGAGGAAGCAACTTGTCTTCCCGGTGATCCTAAGAATCTGGAAACCTTGCTTGCCGCCGCCCACCAGGTCCAGCCGGACTTGACGGTGGTGGGCCCTGAACTTCCACTCTCCCTTGGTGTGGTGGATGAATTTGTACGGCGGGGATTGAAGATCTTTGGCCCCACGCAGACGGCGACGCAACTGGAGTCGAGCAAGAGCTTCGCCAAAGAATTCATGCAGCGTCACAACATCCCCACAGCCCATTACGCTGTGTGCAAATCAGAGGATGAAGCGCGCAGGTCTCTGGGCCTCTTCTCCACTCCCGTGGTGGTCAAGGCTGATGGGCTGGCTGCCGGCAAGGGCGTGGTAATAGCCCAGACCAAAGAAGAGGCAGCCACAACCGCGGGCAGCATGTTCAGCGGTAAATTGCTGGGCTCTCCCGTGAGCCGCGTGGTGCTGGAGGAGTTTCTTCAGGGCGATGAGATTTCTTTTCTGGTCCTGAGCGATGGGGAACGCGTGGCTCCTCTGGTGGCCTCACAAGACCATAAACGCGTGGGCGAAGGTGATACTGGCGCCAACACGGGGGGCATGGGCGCCTACTCGATTGACACTCTTGCTGATCCCGCCATGGTGGAGTGGCTACTGAACCACATAGCCCGTCCGGTGGTTGCCGGAATGAGGGCGGAAGGCCATCCCTATCGCGGGATCCTTTATTGCGGCTTGATGATGACGGCTCGCGGCCCCATGGTGCTGGAATTCAACTGCCGCTTCGGTGATCCTGAAACCCAGGCAGTTCTGATGCGGCTGGATAGTGACCTCCTTGAGGCTCTCGAAGCAGCGGTGGAAGGTCGTGTAAGCGATGGAATCTTTCGCTGGTCGGCAGACGCGTCCTGTTGTGTTGTGGTCGCCTCGGGTGGATATCCCGGTGGCTTCGTTTCCGGCAAGCTGATCAGCGGCCTGGAACGCGCGTCAGAAATGAGCAATGTAAAGGTATTTCACGCCGGCGCCAGCAAACGTGATGGCAAGTTTTATACCAGCGGTGGACGCGTTCTGGGCGTGACCGCGCGCGCCCGCAGATTACAGGAAGCCATTTCCAAGGCGTATGACGCCGTCAAACTGATTAGTTTTGAAGACATGTATTACCGCAAAGACATTGGCGAAAGAGCGATGAAATCGCAATCATAAACCTGGAGAAGGGGAAAAATGGCAGAGAGTCCGCTTGTATCTATTGTGATGGGTTCAGATTCAGACCTGGAAATTATGAACGAAGCCGCCAAAGCGCTGGAAGACTTTGGCATCCCGTATGAAATCGATGTTACCTCCGCCCACCGCTCTCCCGCGCGAACGGGCGAGTTTGCCCGCAATGCAGCGGCACGCGGTATCAGGGTGATCATTGCGGGAGCTGGTGGCGCGGCGCATCTGGCCGGAGTCATTGCGGCTGAAACCACGCTTCCGGTCATCGGCGTGCCCATTCCATCCACGCCGTTGAACGGGCTGGACTCGCTGCTGGCCATCGTACAGATGCCTGCTGGAATTCCCTGTTGCTACAACTGCCATCGGCAAAGCCGGCGCAACAAACGCAGGCATTCTGGCCGCGCAGATGATTGGGTTGAGCAACACCAGCGTTGCAGGCAAGCTGAAATCGCTGAAAGAGAAGCTGGTCAAGAGCGTGGAAGACAAGTCCAAGAAGCTGCAGCAGATGCGGAACCGGCCTGCTTAGCCGAAGGCACGCTTGCTCTATGAGCCTTTCTTTTTCTGCCATTGCTGTGATTCCAGCCAGACTTGGCTCGACCCGGCTTTCACGCAAAGTGCTGCGCGATATTGCGGGAAAGCCGATGGTGCAGCGCGTTTATGAGGCGGCAAAAAATTGCGCGCTGCTGCAAGACGTAATCATCGCCACCGATGCTGATGAGGTGATGCGGCTCGCCGAAGCAAACGGCTGGAAGGCGCAGCTGACGTCAACCAGCCATCGCAGCGGTACGGATCGCGTGAATGAAGTGGCGCAACATATGCCCGCGGACGTTTACGTCAACATCCAGGGCGACCTGCCATTGCTCCGTCCCGAGCAGGTGGAAGCGCTGCTCAAGCCCATGCAACGGCCTGAGGTCATGGTGTCAACCGTGAAAACGCCGTGCAAGCTGGAAGAAATTGACAATCCAAACGCCGTGAAGGTGGTGACAGACAAAAACGGCAGGGCGCTCTACTTTTCGCGCTCAACCATTCCTTACGATCGCGACCGCGCCGGCAATATTCAATATTTCAAACATCTTGGGTTGTACGCGTATCGCAAAGCGGCCCTTCAGCGCTTTTGCAGTCTGCCGGAATCAAAGCTCGAGGCCGCCGAGCGTCTTGAGCAACTCCGCCTGTTGGAGAATGGAATCGATATCTACGTGGAAGAGACACCCTTTGGATCAGTCGAAGTCGATACGGAAGAAGATCTGCGGAAAGTAGAAGAACTGCTGCGCAGCGCCCGCTGATCTACGTAGCCAGGCTCGGCCGGTGTTTTCGTGCCCACGCCTCCGCTGCTGCAATCCGCTTGGAAACCGGCGGGTGAGAGTGAAACAGGATCTCTACCAGTCGCGAAGGATGGCTCTCACTCAGGTTCTGCCGGTTCAGCTTCTCCATAGCGCTTACGTACGGCGCAATGCTCGGGACGGATTTCCAGCAGTATAGGTCAGCCTGGCGCTCACTATGGCGAGAGTACGCGTTCAATGCCGGCATGAGCAGAACAGAAAGCCCGGTTGATACCAGAGCCAGCAAAGGAAGGTTGGCGAAGTCTGACATGTGCTCGAACATGTGCTGCTGGTCAATGGCATAATGCAGCACCTCATTCGCTGCCCAAAAGCCCGCCAGGGTAACTATGGCCTCGACAAAAATCATCTTCAGGATGTGGCCATGGACGTGATGCCCCAGTTCGTGCGCCAGCACGGCTTCAATCTCATCCTCACTGTAGTTTTCAAGCAACGTATCGGCCACAATGATGCGCCGCGTGCTTCCCAGACCCGTAAGAGCAGCGTTGGCCTTCTTTGTTTTTTCTGACAACTTCCACTCGTACACGCCGCGAATCCGTGTACCGGCGCGCTCTCCCAGTCGCGTCAGGCGCTCCTTAAGCGCTTCGTTTTGCAGAGGCACAAATTTGTAAAAGAGTGGGAAAAACACCACAGGGGCGACCTGCGCGAAAAAAACAAACAGGCCGAGGAAAATCAACCAGCCAAAGATCCACCAGTGGTCCGGTGAAGTGCGGATCAGGGCGTAGACGATTTCGCAAAGAACCGTTCCCAGCACGAGTCCCAGAACCCATCCCTTGACTGAGTCCTTCAACCATGAACCTAGCCGCTGCCTGGAAAGATTGAAGCGATGTTCAAGACGAAATCCGTAATAATCCAGCCCAAAACCCAGCACTTTGCTGAGAATGCTGAGAAACAGAACGTAATAAAAGAGCTGCAGGACGTAATGGTCGCGGGCCATGGCAACTGCCCAGTCACGCAGAGTATTCGTCCAACCCGTTGCCAGCAAGGCAGCCAGAAAGCCAAAACTGACCGCGAGGTCACCCATCTCCAGCCAGCGCTTGTTGCGGTTGTACTCGCGCGCTTCCGCAGAATCAGGCTGCAGCACTGTTGTTTCAGGCGCGCTCATTGATTTGCTCCATGGAATTCCAGGGTGACAAATTCCGCAGGTGTGGACGAATTGTTAACGATTGCGTGGCTCAGAGCGTGCATCCAGCTAAGACCGCCGGGGGAAAGCGCGAGATTGGTGCGTGGATCCGCGCTGCCGCCACCCAGGTTCAAAGCCGATACAGCGACCAGGAGGTAAGGAGAAGCAGGAACGTGGTCCTCAAGGCGTGCCCGTGGCGGGATATTGACCAGGGATACCGTCCATTGATCCGAGTGGATGCGGCGCTCAATTTTTGGACAGCCGCTTCCGGCGGAGATGCACGCCACCGGAACTTCACAGGCTTCCGTGCAGCTTTTAACGTTAGCGGAAGGAGAGAGCAGCTCAATCGTAATGTTATGGAAAGGCTTCTCACTCCGGTTGATGGCGGAGTGAGCAAACTTGCCCGGCGTGAAACGAACTTCACCATCCTTGAGAGACAATTCCACAGGTTTTTCTCCCGGCCGGACGCTTGCCACCTGCGAGTCTCCCAAAGCCACAAACAGGTAATCATAGTTGTGGCGATGAACCAGCGTGGAGCCTTTTGGTTCAACCGTCACGTCAAAAACGCGAACGTAGCGGTTCTCTAAGACATGATGATGTCTGGGTTCAGAGGTAATCTCCACGGGCTGCTGTTGCTGCGCCAGAGTGGCCATGGACACTAGCAGTAGCCCGGCAATCCGGGACTTTCGCATATAGGAAAGATTGTAGAAATAAAGCCGCTACCGCCGCAACCCGTGAATAACCTGAGAGAGCATGGGTTTAGGCATTGCCCTTTATTGATGATCGTGGGGTTTATGCTGTTCAGCTTTGTCCGGAGTCATGGATTCCGAACCTTCTCCTGCCGGCCGGCCACGGAACTCCAGCAGCACCACTTTTGCCGTATTGTTCCCTGAATTCGTAATGGTGTGGACCACAGGATTATTCCAGCGGACCTCGCCTGCTTTGTAGCTGGTCTCAGTTTCCGGGCCGTCCTGATTGCGAACTTTCAAGGTTGCGTCTGTGAGCGGCACAACCAGGAAGTTGGCCAAGTGCGTGTGCTGCGGATAGACAGCGCCCGGCGGGAGAGTGATGCGCGTGACTGACCACTGGTCCGCAGACATAAGTTTTTGCACCGAAGGGCACTTCGCCTTATCACTGGAGGTGCAGGAAGCCTGGATTTGGCAAGATTCGGTACAGGCCGCCTCATGCGTAGTGGGCTGCATGAGCTCAATGGTTATATTGCGAAACGGAGTGGCCGCTTTGTCCTCGACGGCGTGCACCACCGGCGCTGCTGCAAAACGAACTTCACCATCTTTGATCTTGGCATTTGCGCTTTGCCCGTCCGCCTTGATGTTTTGGAAGTCGCTGTCACCCAGAAAAACGCCCAGATAATCATGTTTGTGATTGTGCAGCAGCGTTGATTGATTGGGATCAATCTTTACGTCAAAAACGCGAACAAACATGTTGTCCAAAATCTGGTGGTGGTGTGGCTCAGAAGTTATTTCCACGGGTTGCTGCTGGGCAAACGCAGAAAGCCCAACAAAAAGGAGCGCGGCTGCAAAGAGTTTCGGCATGGCGCAGTTATTGTAGCCAAATCGGCCAAAAAAGCGAGTACTGGAGAAAATACGTGCCCGGCCGGCGCGGTTAACCGATCGTCTTCCACCAGAAGAGAATCAGGGCTGCAGTGATCACCGCGCCAATTGATGCGCCGATCCAGAAATTTTGCCACCAGGTATTGGTGGTGCGCATCACCCGCCTGTCATTCGATACCAGGAGGATGAACACCAGGATCGGGACAACCATTGCTCCAGCCAGTACCTGCGACCCATAAAGCACAGGAACGGGATTGGTTTTGAAGAAGTTGAGAGCGGCAGCTACAAAGATGGCGCCCGAGATCAGCACGTAAAAACGCACTGCCTCCCAGGGAGTTTCACTCAACCCACTGGGCCAGTCCATGGCTTCAGCCACGCTGTAACACATGGACGCTACCAGGACCGGCAAAGCTACCATGCCGGCGCCAATGATCCCCAGCGCAAACAGAGTTGTCCCCAAAACGCCAACTGCTGGACTCAGCGCTGAGGCCGCCATGCGAGTGGTTAGTTCACTTCCTGCCGGAACTTGTAACAGGGTACCCGCGGCTACCATGATGGAATAACAAAGTACCGTGGTAACCACCGTTCCAGCGCGGTGTTCCACCCCTTCTGGCGACCAAACGCCTGTCCGGGCCTCTTCCCGGCGAGAACCCGTTTGCCAAACCAGTACATAGGGGGTCAGCAGAGCTCCGAAAATCGCCACAATCGCCTCGGCATATCCGGAGCCATGAGGAATATGAGGAAACACAGAATTGCTGATCAGCAGCTTCCAATTGGGATGGGCCAAAATAGCGGCCGGAACGTAAATGAACAGCGGCAAGGAAAGCAGCACCATCGCATGTGTAATCTTGCGGTAGTCTCGGAAGATCAGGATGTACCACACCAGAAAGGCAACCGCCGCAATAAAAAACATTCGTGGGAGTTGCATAAGCATGGAGAACGCGTCTGTGACTGCCATTAAATCCGCCACGATCATGGCCATATTGATCACCACAATCAGACCGGCACAGATCACTGCCATTTTCCTGCCATAGTTCCCGCGCAGCAAGTCAACCAGTCCTTTGCGTGTTTCATTGCCGATGCGCGCAGAAACTGCGAACACTGCAAGCAGAAAAGGGACACAAAGCAAAACCGACCAGAGCAGAGAGTAGTGATATGTGGCGCCCGCTACCACAGCCGTGAGCACAAGGGCTGGATCCACGTCCGACGTTCCGGTCACCATCCTGGGGATGATCTGCCGCAACGCGCTCGGCGACTTGGGACGCTGCTCGTCGCTGCCCAGCTTCGGCCAGCGCAACACGTTTTGTTCTGAATCCAATTTATGGGATTTTGGGGAGTTCACGGCGCAGGGCCCTTTTTATTCGGCGCTCATGCCAGAGTCGCAGCGGCCTTGAGTAGTTGATGATCCCGAAAGCGGCAATAGCAGCCAGCAACAATGTACTGCTCAGGAATAGAAACAGGTGAGATACTCCCGACTGCGCTATTCGCAGAAACACCAACGCATTGCGAGGCGTAAGGAGCATGGCGGCAGCCAGCGCCATCATTCCGATTCCTGCCAGCAGCCCGGTAGCATTCTTTGCCCAACGCCCGGACGCATGATATTCAGCAAAAAGTCGGAACCCGTATGAGATCAGCCCTGCTATGACAATAAAATTCGCGACTGTGGCAATCCAGTCCTTAAGGTCCATCCTTTGGGTTAAGACGCACTCTGAGTAGCCGCAGGTTGGAACAGCTTCTTAAAAGAAAAGTGGGTTGGCGGGCCAAGCCTTAGAAAATCAAGAACTTCTTCTTTTTCTTGAGACCTGAGTTCTTGCTGTGTCCTTGCCCATCGCCATTTGCCGCCACCATCACAGGATGGTTGCTGCTTTGGTTCGCGGTAGCGCCGGTGTCAACGTACCCGGACTTCACCTCGATATAGGCCTGCTCGCGAAGCTTGGCCAGATATGCCCTGGCGGCCGGCTCAAGCTTTTGCGAGTAGATGGCTTCGCGGATCCTGTCTTCCACCTCCTTGAGAGGCGGTACGCCGGCGGAGCGGTGTGCATCGACCCGCAAGATCAGGAAACCCTGTTTGGTCCGGATTGGCTCAGTGAATTCTCCTGGCTTGAGCGACATGGTCTTATCTTCGAAGTCTTTGGCCAGTTCACCCTTCTTGAACGTCCCCAACGGTCCGCCTTGCGCAGCGGTGGGCCCATCGGACTCCTTCTTTGCCAGGTCATCGAACTTTGCACCTGTTTTCAATTGGCTGTAGATGAATTTAGCCTTTGCCTCGGCCTTGGCCATCTGTGCCGGATCTTCGGCTTTTTGCTTGTCTGCCTTCTGTTCGTCAGGCTTTTCAGCTGTATCCTGCTGCTGGCCGTTTTTGTCAGCCTGCGCTTTTGGCTGCGTGGCAACCAGGATCTCGCTTAAGGTGATCTCTTCCGGGCCGGTCATCTCCTTGCTGTGCTTGTTGTAAAAATCCTGCACTTCCTCATTGGTAATGTGGATCTTGGAGCCGACTTCCTGGCCGATCACCTGTTGGGTGACCACTCGGGTCCGAATGCTCTCTTTGTAATCTTCAAATGAGATGCCCTGTTTCTTAGCTTCATCCTCCAGGGCCTGCATGGTGGGAAGCCCCATGTCCTGCCGCATCTTGTCCAGTTGCTTGATTGTCTCGGTTTCGCCCGTGATACCCAGCTCCTTTCCTTTTTCAAGAAGGAGCTGTTCATCAATCATCTCTCGCAGCACGTCTTTTTCTGAGGCCGTCCAGCGGGTCTGCCAGTCATTGGGAAACTGCTGTTTCAGCTCTTGGATACGGGAATCCTTTGCCCGCTGGAACTGGGAGCTGGTAATGATCTGGTCATTTACGCGGGCAATGATCTCATCCACGATGTTATCGGCATGAACCAGGGCGGCACAGATCAGGAGAGCAGCGGAGATAAGTGAAAACTTCTTCATGATGCGCTTTCTTATGAATGTTCGGGAGCTTGGGCTTTGCAATATTTTAACAGCGCCAAGCCGCAATAGCCACCGGCGGGGCGGTACTAAGTAGCTGACCAGATTACATTTCAGGGTTTTTTCTTCTTGCCGAGAAGGCCCCCGAGTACGCCTTTAAGATCCGGCTTCTGTTGGCCCTGTCCGTTGGCCTGATTGCCCTGCACGGCTCCCAGAAGGCTTTGCTTGAGCCCTTGTACCTGATTCCCGATAGCTGGCAGAAATTTCGGATTCTGGGTGGTTCCCTGGATCAGGAAAGGTACACCCTTATTCTGCAACGCGGTGGAAACCGGGCTGATGTTGGCCAGCATTCCGCCTGACGTTTTTGACAGCTTCATCAGCATTTTGAAATCCAGGGAATTATTGCTGCCTATAACCCCATTTCCGGCCAATGAACCGATCGAGGGCACGTCGATGACAATGTTGTCGGCTCGAATTCCTTCAGGTGCCACCCGCAGTGCTGAACTGACAGTTTGAATCAGAGTGTCTGAACTCGACTTGATGCCGGTGAGAGCCGCCAAGGCGCCCAGCTTGGCGCCCAGGTCAAAGCCGGTCAGGTGGGTACCCGTGATGGCAAGCGGGCCAGTGATCACTAAGCGGTCGAGAGGGCCTTCCGCAGCCATATCCATATTGATATTGCCACCCTGCAGGGCGGCTCCCGAAGGCAGAACCACTCCAAATGCTGGAAGCAGTGCCTGGACGTCATTTACCGCCAGGTCCTTGCCCTGAACTTTCAAATGAGCAATTGTGTCTGCTCCCTTCGCTTCCAACGTGCCACCTGCGTTGACAGTGCTGTTGCCGGTGTGGACGTCGGCGTGAATGTTTCCGTTTTGCGATTGCAGGCCATAGTCCGAGCGGTAGTCGATTGAAACAGGGGCTTTGGCCGCCGAGCCTCCCTTGATCACGCGAAGGTTGGTAGCTTTGATTTTCCCGTCTGACTCCACTTTGCTTCCGTCTGATTTCATCGTCCCATCGAAATCGAGGCTGCCCGCCACTCCGGAACTCGGATCAATGAACCCCGTGGAAGCCAGATCAGCATGGTTGAGCGTGATGTGTGCCTGCAACGGAGTACGCGCGGAATCCTGGCTATTGAGCGGGCCTGCCTGCCCATCCAGCTTCAGCGAACCACCGCCAGGAGTATCAGCTGTCAGGGTGAATGGCATCGCGCTGGTCAAAGAGATGTTGCGGGCCGTGAGGTTTACCTTGTCGTAAACATGCTCCTGGCCGGCCTTGCTGCCGCTGCTTTCTCCCACTCGGACTTTGCCGTCCACAATTTCAAATTTTTCCACGGAAATGGCCGGCGTGTTCGATTCCCTTGTCGTCTCTTTGGGTTTGGAAGAAGATGCGCCCAGCGTGGAGTAGTTCCATTTGCCTGCGGCATTTTTCAGCAGCACAATCTCAGGGCGTTCAACGGAAATGCCCGTGACTTCCAGCCGCTTGGAGAAGATCAGCGGCATGAGATGGACTCCCACCTTGAGCGAACCTGCCTGCAGGAACGGCCCTTTGTTGAAGGCCGGATCATCACTGATGGAGATCTGGCTGGCTGAGGCGCCTCCACTGAACAGCGACGCGGAAAGCTTTCCGATCTGCACCTGTCGATTTAGAGATGCGGAAAGGCTCTTTTCCAGGCTGGGACGGAAACTGTCCACGTTGATAAACAAAGGCACAGCCACCACCAAAATGATCAGGACAGCTACCACAATGCCGACGACAGTAAACAAGCGTTTCATAACCCCAGAATGCTATCAGAAACACAGGCTCAACATGCGATTGACAGAGCTGCTGGTTTGCCGCAGGATAGCCACAATGCGCTTGTGGAAACTAGCAATTTTTTTGCTCGGGCTGGTTCTACCCCCCGTCGTTGCCGGCTCAAAAAATTGTGGTAGCAAAGCCGGCCAGGCTGCGCGTTTCTGAAGGAGGCGCGGAAAGAAACATTCTTTACAAAGTCCCGCCACACTATCCCGAAGAAACCAAGAGAAGCAGGATCACCGGGTGATGTGATCCTAGGTGTCACTATAGACCATGGCGGTAACGTTTCAGAGTTGAAAATCATCACTGGAAATCCGGTTCTGGCGCAAGGGACGATAGAGGGAGTTAAGCAATGGAAATATAAGCCGTACGTGCTGAACGGTGAACCTGGCTTTGTCGATACCACGTCAAGATCACCTTTCGAATGTGAGTGCAACTAGCTCCCGTACGTTTTCTTCAGGTAATCAGTCACTTCGGCGTCCAGCTCTTTGTAGCCGCCGTGAATCGTGTTGCGCAGCGCCGATTCAATGGACTGGCCTTCCGCGAGCCTCTGCAGAATGCGAGCCAGATCGCTTACACCATAAGTAGAGATGATGTATTCCACTGCCGCCAGGCTTTCCGCGTAGGCCACAATGGCCTCAGGCTTGTCCAGCGAATCAAAATCTCCCTCTAGCAGATTAAGGGGCACCTGGTGGCCTGAGCTGTAAAGGCTGGCGAGCGTCGCCCCGAAAGAGGTGGTGTTGGCGCCCTGCTCAAATTCGGCAATGCCTTCATTGAGCCATTGCGGCGCGCGGCCATGAGCAATCTGGGCGACGAAGGAATGCGTGAGTTCGTGCCGCAGCACTCGCTCCAATTCAGGCGTAACGCTGCCGACGCCGGAGATGGGAATGCGTATCTTGCCGTCGTTCAGCGCTGCCGACCATGCCGGGGCCTGCGTCACGTCAAAAAAAGCCTCATCCGTATATAGCGAAACATAGATATTTTTGGGTGTAGCGCCCAGATCGTTTTGGAGTTTGCTGTAACTCGTCTCCAGAGCGTCGAGAATCTGCTGCCGTAATGCGCTATTGACCTGTGAGCCCTCGAAACGGAGCGTGAAGTGATCGCTCTCTTCCTGACGGAAATCAGCTTCTGTGCGGGACTCGCGCTCCACCCGATCCAGCAGTTGCTGCACCTTGTCATCGGTGTGAAGTGCAAGCGACTTCTTCAGAGCTGCCATCGCCTCACGATTCTGATCACTCTTGTAGTGAGCGTAACCGAGAATCCAGAAGGCATAAGAAGATTGCGGATTGGCGCGGGTGGCGCGTTCACCGTAAATGATCGCTTCAGAATACCGGCCCAGGCGCAGCAGAAGGGAAGAGTAGTTTTCCAGCAGGATTGGGTTTTCGGGAAGAAAGTGCAGAGAGCTCTCCAGGTAACCGGCGGCTGCCTGGAGATTGTTCCGGTTATCCTCAAATCCAGCCGCAATGGCGAACGCCGCAGCCGCTTTTTCCGGAGGGCCGTCTCTTTCGATTTCTTTCAGAGCGGCGATATCCACGTCATCATGAGGAATCACCCGCGCCACCAATTCGTCCGAGACCTCCATCTCTTTACGCATAAGAGGCAGGTCTTCTTTGGCGACGCCCGGTTTTGATGATTGCGGCATAGTTTCAGGGCTGCGACTGCCGCGTTCAATCCTGACCACAATTGACTTAGGAATGTTGAGCGTGTTGTCGCCGATGGTGTACTCCACACGGCCGTTTTTTTCAGTAACGGAGTCAGCAATAATGCGAGTCCCGCTCTTGAGCACGATGGTGTCGGCCTGGGCAAGCGCTGGCCCGGCGACGCACGCTGAGACGATAAGGCAGCAAAATGGGATAATCGTTCGCACGCGTTTCCGAGCATTATGGCATGTATATGAAGCGGTTCTCGCTGCCCGCAGTAACGAAGGTGTTAGTTCTGGCGCTCTTATTGGCATCTGTAAGAATGAGCGCTCAAACCCAGGCGCCGGTCACCCCGGCCAACGCCGCCGCGCTTTACCGTGACATCCTGAACCCCGTTCTTGATTCATCTCAGGTCCACACCGTCCGCGAGGTCTCCATTGATCGCGAAGACCTTCACATTTCCCTCAGCGATGGAACCTTAGCTTTGATCCAGGCAGTCAACGGGCACATTACCGGGGCAATTTTTGAAGGTCAGGGAGAAGTCCTGATGATTCCTCCGGGGCGCGCCGAACGCACCTCCCTTGCCCTGTTTACCGGCTCGGCGGTACTGGAGCAACAGTTCTCCACTGCGTACTTCCGGTTTGTGGATGACAAGATGGTGGATCAATTTCGCGCCGGATTCCGCCCTGCAGAAAATCCTGAGGACTTTATCGCCCGTTGGGCCCAGCCGGTGCGCGAACTGGCCCGGGCAGATGCTCTTTCCATTCTGCAGGCGCTGACCAACTCAGGTGAATCAGCTTCGCGCTTCATGCATGTTCGATTGGGAGGAAGCCCGCTGGGAGTTTTTGATTTATACCTGAATACCAACGCGCAGGAGCAAATCAGCGTTGCCCAGGCCAGTGCTGAGCATGATACGGTTTACTACAATGTCTGGAGTTCCTTCCCTATGCGTTCTTTGCGTGGCGATAACGGTATGGAACCCGCCATGGCGCCACGCTTCGAGCTTTCCGACTACCACATTGAAGCGGAAGCTGAGCCCCCTTCTGACCTCACGGCCGAAGCTGAATTCACACTGACTCCCCGCATCCCCGGGCAGAGAACTTTTATTCTTGAGCTTTCACAGCAGCTCAAGATCAGTGATGTGCGCGCGAATGAGCAGAAGATCACATTTATCCAAAACCAGGCTATTAGTGGCAGCGTGCTGGCTCGCCGAGGTGATGACCTGATTGCCATCGCCTTCCCTCAGGCGCTCGAAAAAGACAAGCCGGTGCGCTTGCGTTTCAAATATGCTGGCCCGGTGATGTTTGACGCCGGAGGAGACCTGCTCTACGTAGGCGCTCGCGGAACCTGGTATCCCAACGCCGGCCCGGCTTTCGCCAACTACGATCTCACATTTGACTATCCTGACGATTGGTCCCTGGTCGCCACCGGGAAGCAAGTGGCGACGGACGTAAAAGCCCATCGCCGAATCACGCGCTTCGTGACTGAAAAGCAAATCGCTCGCGCCGGTTTCAATCTGGGAAAATTTGAGACGGCTGAATCGTCCTCGGCCGGAGTTCGGATTCATTCGTATGCGGCAAAAATTGTGGAGCAGCCGCTCGCCGCGCGCGAGGCGCGCTCCGGCTTGCATCCTGACCCGGCCCGCGAAGTCCATCAGATTGCTGCCCAAGCCGCTAGCACCGTGCAATTTCTTTCCGGCGAGCTTGATCCGTTCCCTTACTCCCAATTGGAGATTACGCAGTTTCCCGGCCTGCTCAGCCAATCGTGGCCCGGCCTGATCTATCTCTCCAGCATGGCATTTCTTGATCAGGATGAGCGGCGCGTGGCGGGCGTCCATGATCCGTACATTGAGCTGCTTCTGGACAAGCTCATGCTTACCCATGAGACGGCCCACCAGTGGTGGGGCGATGCGGTTGATTGGAATTCCTACCGTGACGAATGGATTATTGAGGCTCTGGCCAATTACAGCGCACTGCTGATGCTGGAAAAACAGGATCCTGCGGCAATGAAAACGGCGCTTGCTTATTACCGTGAGCAGCTGCTGCGTGATACACCCAATGGCCCTTTAGCGGATGCGGGGCCGGTGACGCTCGGCATGCGCCTGACGTCTTCAAAATTTCCCAACGCCTATGAGCCCGTCCTTTACGGTCGCGGCACCTGGCTGATCCACATGCTCCGCACCATGTTGCGTGAGGCCAGCGGCGGCAAGGACGACCGCCTGTTTTTCTCGGCTTTGAAAAGCCTGCTGGCCCAGTCTCCGAATCATAAAATTTCGACGCATGATCTTGAGCTTGCGTTTGAAAAAGTGATGCCCGCTTCTTTGGCCTATGAAGGGCAGCACAACCTGGATTGGTTTTTTGATAGCTGGGTCAACGGAACTGCAGTGCCGCATTTTGCGCTGGACCAGTTACGCGTTACGTCCGCAGGAACAAAGGTGCGGATGCGGGGTGTGGTGCGAGAGAGCCATGCTGCCAACCGTATGGTCACGGCAGTTCCCGTTTATGCGGTGAATGGACAAGGCCGCGCCAGTTTTCTTGCCTTCGTCTTTGTGGATGACCCATCCACCAGTTTCAGCCTTATTGCGCCCGCCGGGACCAGGAACCTTCTGCTCGATCCGGGAAACACCGTGCTTCGCAGATAGAGTTGCCGCAGCTCATCATACATAAAACCATTTGTCCTGCCATGCGGAGTTGTGAAAGGATGACCTGCTGAATTTCAGGAGGACCATGCGTCCGCTCTTCATTTTTCTGTTCTTGTCCATTGGATCTTTACTCGCACAACAGTCCGCCACCCCGTCTGTCACTCCTCATACGTATACGCTGCCTGCCACTCCCAAGACCGTGGCATGGGGCTACTACGATGCAGCCGCGCAGCCAGTGTTACGTATTCATTCGGGAGACACCATCACTTTTGACACGCTGATTACCAACAGCCCCACTGGACTGGAGCGAGCGGGAGTGCCTCCAGATCAGGTGCAGCAAAGCCTGCGCGATATCTACAAAGAGGTCACGAACAAAGGCCCTGGCGGACACATTCTGAACGGCCCGGTCTATATTGAAGAGGCTGAGCCCGGAGACACGCTCGAGGTGAGAATCGAGAAGATCGATTTGGCCATTCCGTACGCTTACAACGCCTTTGGCCCGACGCGCGGGTTTCTTCCGGAGGACTTTCCTTATCGCAAGATGAAGATCATTCCACTGGACAAAGAGCGCATGGTGGCAAAGTTTGCCCCTGGGATTGAGATTCCACTGCATCCATTCTTCGGCAGCATGGGCGTAGCTCCGCCACCGGAATATGGCCGAGTTGACAGCGCTCCTCCGGGAATCCATGCCGGAAACATGGATAACAAAGAGTTGGTTGCAGGCACCACGCTGTATCTGCCCGTATTTGCTCCCGGGGCTTTGTTTGAAATCGGTGACGGACATGTCGGGCAGGGAAACGGTGAAGTAGACATCACTGCTCTTGAAACGTCTTTGAAAGGCACAATGCAGTTCATTGTGCACAAAGGCACGCACCAGAAGTATCCGCGCGCAGAGACGCCCACGCACTACATCAGCATGGGCTTCCACCAGGAACTATATGAGGCCACGCGGATTGCAGTGCGGGAAATGATTGATTTTCTGGTGGTGGAAAAACACCTCAGCCGCGACGAGGCTTACATGCTCACCAGTGTGGCGGGAGATGTGGACATCACCGAACTGGTGGATGGCAATAAGGGAGTGCATGTGATGCTGCCCAAATCCATCTTTGTGCAGCAAAGCGGAACGTCGCACTGATCATATTCGGTCGAGCGGGCTGGATGGCGGAATAGAAAGGAGTGGCCATGAGATTGTTGGTTCGCTGGCTGATCAGCGCCATATCACTGCTGATTGTCGCCTACTTTGTTCCTGGCATTTATGTTCGTGGCTTCACCGGCGCACTGATTGCCGCTGCCGTGATTGGCTTTGTAAATGCCACTCTGGGCACATTCCTGAGAATTGTTACGTTTCCCGTGTGGATTCTGACGCTCGGGCTTTTTCTGATCATCATCAACGCGGCCATGCTCAAGGTGGCGGCGTTCTTTCTGGGATCACTGTTTGAAGTGCGCACCTGGTTCGCGGCGATCATCGGCGCCATCCTGCTCAGCCTGGTATCGGCGATTCTGCACTGGATCGTCGGAGACAAGCGGCGGGAGCGCTAACCGGCCGCGATGGTACGCATGCTTTGAAGCTGGCGCAGCTTCTTGACCACGTCGGCGACATCCTCCTGCTGAAACAGTCGAATGGCGGCAATGCCCGAAGCGCTTGCAGCCAAACATTGCTCAGCATTTTGGAGCGTAATCCCTCCCAGGGCAAGTACCGGCATGGAGCGGCGGCTCACGGCTGCCAATTGCTGAAGGCCGTCAAGATTGGCCGTTCCGTTCTTTTCAAAAGCAGGGCCAAAGACGACAAAGTCTGCGCCGTGGGCTTCTGCCGTTTCGACTTCTGCCGCCGAATGGGTCGAGACGCCGATAACGGGACGGCTCTGGCCGGCGCGCATCAGAATGGCCCGCGCTTCATTGGCCGGCAACGAGTTGGAAGGCAGATGAACCCCGTCAGCACCGCATGCCAGAGCCACATCCAAACGGGAGTTGATCAGCAGCCGGGTTCGCGAATTGCCCGCGACAGCCGCCATTGCCTTTCCGGCTAATCGCTCCAGTTCGCGCGTGGTCAGGTCTTTTTCGCGCAACTGAATGTAGTCGATTCCGGAAGCAGCGCACTCACTGATATTTTCCAGCAGGCGTTCCTGCTGCTCTGTCGGCGTTCCCGGGAACTGGGTGCGGTGCGTGATGTAGTAGAGCAGGAGAGGCCGCCGCGCGGGTGGAACAGCGGATCGGATGGGGTTGCACATCTTGAATTCTGGGTTGCCGGACTGCTCTTGACTATAATCTGTGCGTCACACGAGGATACAAAGGCATCCTGCGCGGCTCATAAGCATCTTTTATGAAGATGCCTCTCTACCTGCAGGTGATCTGGCTGTTCCTACTGGCGATTCCGATTGCCTGCGTGGCATGGACGATCACACACGAGGAAGTATTCCGCGAGCCGCGTGAATACTGCGCCACCCAGAGCGAAAACAATCGTCACCTGATCCTGCGCAAGTGCTTCTTTGTCTTTACCTGCGAGTACTGTTTCAGCCACTATGTGGTGATTTTCTTCCTCCTCATCACGCGCTACAAGTTGCTGTTTGACGATTGGCGCGGATACCTGATCGGCGGATTCGCCCTGGTATGGGTGGCGAATCAATACATGAGCCTTTATGCTCACCTCCGTCTCGACATTCACAAGGAGCGGGTTGAGATCAAACATGTGGAGCAGAAGGTACAAACCGCAGATCCAAGAGAGCAACACGAGGGACCGCGCGCCGCGTAAACGCAACCTCACCGGTGCCGGTCCAGGTTGCTGCATTGAAGTGCATGGTTTTGTGGAAAAGCAGAACTTGTTGTCCGATAAATTGGATAAATCAACGTCATAAGCTTATTTAATTGGCCGCGCCGTCCCGCTCCGCGGTACCCTAGTCCTTTAAGCCCCGTTACATCCCATGTCGACCCAAATTTCATTCTGCGGAGAGCCATGTCAAACGAACTGCGCAATTTTCTGACTATCTCGTACGACGAACTGGAAGAACTGAACCTTGGCGCCAAAGAACAGCGGAAAAACCGCTTTGCTCCGAACAAAGTTCGCGACGAGCGCCTCAAGTACCTGACTGACGAAAAGCGCATCAAGGCGGTCACAGTCCTGTTCAGCGACCTTGAAGGCCGCCTGCACATGCTGGATTACGACAAGAAGTTCCTGCTGAAGAGCTGGGACAATCTCACCTTTGACGGCTCTTCCATTCGCGGCTTTACCGCGCAACGCGAGAGCGACCTGCGCTTGGGCATCGACTGGGCATCATTCTACTGGGGGCCCGCGGACATCTTTGGCCCTGGCAAGGTTCTCGTGTTCGGCGACGTCATTGACAAGAACGGCACACCTTATGCGGCCGATATACGCGGCATCCTCAAGCTCTATGCCAACAAACTGCATGAGAAACATGGTTACACCCTGAACGCAGCTAATGAGATTGAGGGATTTCTGTTTCAGGGAGTGGACGCCGAGCGCCGGTACCATGAGACCGGCAAGTTCGATTACGTAAACACCGGCGGCTACTATCATTCGTTGCCAGGCGACCCGCTGCGCACGTTCATTGACACCACAGCGGAAGTGCAGCGCGCCATGGGCTTCCAGAATGAGAAAGACCATCCGGAGGTGGCGCCTTCACAATTTGAGATTAACTACGGTTACGGCGAAGTTGTGGCCGCGGCCGACCAGATTCAGCTCTACAAGCTGATTTGCCGCCAGGTGGCAACCAGGATGGGCTTGACCGCATGTTTCCTGCCCAAACCAGTGGTCGGGGTGAACGGAAACGGTATGCACACCAATGTTTCCGTCAGCAAGGATGGCAAAAACCTGTTCTGGGATCCCAAGGGCGAAGAGAAACTCAGCGAAACCGGGTGGCAGTTTATTGATCGCATTCTCACGCACGGGAATGACATTTGTCTGCTGCTGAATTCGAGTGTGAACGCCTATCGCCGGCTGGATCCTCACTTTGAAGCGCCCAACCAGCTCAAGGCTTCTCCGGTAGACCGCGGCTCCATGGTTCGCGTTCCCATTGGCAACGAGCGCAGCATGCGCGTGGAAGTTCGCTCAGTTGCGCCGGATGCCAATCCGTATATGGTGCTCTACGCAATTTTCAAGACCGGGATTGATGGCAGCATCTCGCGCATCAAGAACCTGCGCCAGGCGGAACGCTATTTGCCGGACAACATTTACACGGCGCTTGAAAATTTCCGTAATGCCGAGTGGACCACGAAAATCCTGGGCGAGGACGTGAAGGCGCGTTATGGCGATCTGAAGCAGGCATCGGCAGACCGCTGCTCTCGCCTGCTGGGCACGTTTGTAAAAGCGCCCGAGGTGCAGTACCACCACGAGGTCTACAACCAGTTCTTGTGGAACCTCTTTTAACCTGCGCTATCAAGGACAAAAAAGAGAGCCTTGCCGCAAGCGGGCTCAATTTTTTGGATCGCTGCATTGATAACTGTACTGACGACCTGACCGAAGCGTCTTTGAAGGCGATCAGGATCTTGATTTCCGTCCGACCAAGTCCTCCATCTCTTTCTCATCAATCACTTTCACTCCCAACTCTCTTGCCTTGTCCAGCTTCGAACCCGGGTCATCTCCTGTCACCACGTAGTCAGTTTTTTTGCTGACTGAGCCAGACACTTTTCCGCCGGCATCTTCAATCAACTTCTTGGCTGCGTCGCGAGAGTAGTTGGCTAATGTTCCGGTGATGACAAATGTCTTTCCAGCAAGGGCAGTGCCACGTTCACGCTTCTTGCCCGTCATTGCGAGACCGTGCTCTCCGAGCCGCTTCACTAAAGCCTGATTCCGTGGCTCGTCAAAAAACTGACGGATGCTCTCGGCGATGCGCGGTCCAACTTCATTTACTTCTTGCAATTGTTCAATGGAGGCCTCGTTGAGTTTCTTCATGGAGCCAAAATGCTCCGCGAGAAACTGCGCAGTTCGCTCGCCCACAAAGCGAATGCCCAGCCCGAAGATCACGCGCTCCAGCGGCAGCTTGCGCGAGGCTTCAATTTCATCCAGCACGTTCTGGGCGGATTTGTCACCAATGCGCTCCAGCGTGAGCAGCTTTTCTTTGGTCAATTCGTAGATATCCGCAATGTCCTTGACTAGCCCGCGATCGGAGAGCTGGTTCACCAGCGACTCGCCCATACCTTCAATGTTCATCACTGAGCGCGCGGCAAAGTGCAGGATGCTCTCGCGCAGCTTGGCGGGGCAGGCAGCATTTACACAACGGTGATCGGCCTCGCCTTCCACGCGCACCACGTGGCCACCACATTCCGGGCAGCGCTCCGGCATCTGAAATTGTTTGTGGCCGCGTGGGTGCTCCTTGTCTTCAATCACCTTTACGACCTTGGGAATTACATCGCCGCCACGTTCCACCATCACCCAGTCACCGATTTTCACCCCGAGGCGGTCAATCTCATCCATATTGTGCAGCGTGGCGCGACTCACCGTGGTGCCGCCGATGGGAACGGGCTTGAGCCATGCAACGGGCGTGAGCTTTCCGGTACGTCCGACTTGCGGCTTGATGTCTTCCACCTGCGTGACGCCGCTGCGGGCGGCATATTTGTAAGCAGTGGCCCAGCGCGGCGCCTTGCCGGTAAAGCCCAGCCTCTCCTGAGTCCGCCGTGAGTTGATCTTGATGACCACGCCATCGATTTCGTATCCCAGCTTGTCGCGCATCTGCTCGGTCTTGTTGATGAAGGCAAGCACCTCGTCAATGCTTTTGGCCACTGTGCGGTTGGGATTTACTTTGAAGCCGATAGCATGCAGCGCATCCAGAGCGTCGGCATGATGGTCAGGGAAATACTGCGCATTCACCAGCAGGAAGTAGGCATAAAAATCCAGACGGCGCTGGGCCACGATGTTCGGCTCCAGCACGCGGATGGTGCCCGCAGCAGCGTTGCGCGGGTTGGCGAACTTGCTCAGATTCTGGCGCTCGCGGTCTTCATTCATGCGCTCAAACGAGGCCAGCGGCATGATGACCTCGCCGCGGACTTCAAAATCCTGGGGAACCCCCGCTTTCTTGAGCTTTGCCGGATCCACCACCAGAGGAACGGAACGCATGGTGCGAACATTGCTGGTCACGTCTTCGCCCACTGATCCATCGCCACGTGTAACCCCGGTTTGCAGCTTGCCACCGCGATAGGTGAGAGCCAGTGACATGCCGTCCAGCTTGAGCTCACAGACATATTCGATCTTGTCCGCCCCGGCCAGTTCGCGGGCGCGACGGTCCCAATTGCGCAGCTCCTCCTCGCCAAAGGCGTTGTCGAGCGACAGCATCGGCCGCGAGTGCTCAACCTTGATAAAGCCCTCGCGTGGTTTCCCCCCGACCCGCTGCGTGGGTGAATCCGGCGTGATCAGTTCCGGGCGCGCAGCCTCAAGCTTTTTGAGTTCCTGCATCAGGCGGTCAAATTCGGCATCAGGAATCTCCGGAGCATCCAGCACGTAATAGAGATGTTCGTGACGGCGAATCTCGTCGCGCAGCTTCTCGATCCTGGGCTCGAGATTTTTATCTTTTGCGGCGGTGGGCATGGCAAGAATTATATTTCGTTGCAGTCAAGGAGATCGCAAGATAGAAAGGATGAAGTTCGGCTCCTTAGTTATCTAGCACAGGCGCCCTCGCCTGTGCGGCGGTAAATCGGGTTCTTCATGCACGATTGGAATGGCGGGCAACATTTCCAATCTCTAAGCGGAGTCGTAACCAGGATTGAACAGAAAAAGACTGCCGCCGTCAGCAAAGGCGGGGCGCATGTGCTACACATTCTTAACCGTCCGCCACGCGCGCTTTGGCTGTTATGCTACGGAAACCAATGCGCAAGGTCCTTCTCCTTTACAACCCGTCCTCCGGACAGCAGCGCGCACGGCGCGCAGAACTTATTGCGAAAATCGCAAACCTATATCGGTCCAGTGGGTTGCAAGTGGAGCAATGTTCCACCACGCACGCCGGAAGCGCAATTGACCAGACGAGAGAGGCGGTCAACGCAGGCTTTGATACCGTGATTGCCTGTGGCGGCGACGGTACCGCGAATGAAGCTATTAACGGGCTGATGCGGGCTGACTCGCAATGCGCTCTCGGAGTTATTCCGCTGGGCAGCGGCAACCTGCTTGCGACGGACCTGCGGCTGCCAGCGAATCCGCTGGCGGCGGCCCAGGTATTGTTGCGGTACTCTCCTCGCCCAATCCGCCCCGGCATGATCAGCTCGCATCATGACTCTGTCCCGCAGCAGCGCTATTTCATCGTCGCGGCAGGGGTAGGGGCAGACGCTGATTTGATGTACCGCACTGCCGTGGAGGTGAAGGAGCGCTGGGGCCGCAAGGCTTACTTTATGGAGATGGCCCGCATGACGCTACGCCGGCACTTCCCTATGTTCCAGGTGGAATGGGCCGAAGAAAGCGGATCGTGGCGCCGAGAAAACATTGCGCTGGTGATGGCGATTCGCGCCGAGAAATTTCCTGGCATGCTGAGGCGCGTTCGTCTGGGTTCGGCTCTCACGCACAATCATTACCGTCTTCTGCTCTTCAAAACAGACAAGGTGCGCAGGTTCCTGAACTATTTCGCCAGCGTGGCCAGCGGACTGAACTGGAGCGTGCGCGATGTCGAGGTGGCTTCTTCAGCCCATTTCCGCTGCTTCCCTCTGGAATCAGGTAGTCCGGCGCGCATCCACGCCGAGGCCGACGGCGAACTACTGGGAAGGGTTCCGGCAGAGGTAAGCATTGCAGATAAGAGTTTTCAGCTCTTGATACCCTAAGGGAATAGTCCAGATTAAGACGGTTGGCGATCCGTTATTTAAAATGAAAAGCTCCACAAAGGCTGAAGCTTGGATCCAGTTACTCATTTTCTTACCGGTGCTTGCATTGCCAGGACGGGGCTGAACCGCAAAACCGGCCTGGCAACACTGACTCTCACGTTGGCCACTGAAGCACCAGATATTGATGTGCTGGCTTACTTCGGCGGCTCAGTGTTCGGATTCCGGCATCACCGCGGCTTTACTCACGCCTTTCCCGCGCTTCCGCTTCTCGCCGGCGCTGTTGTTGCTGTGGTGTATGGCATCTACCGATTGCGAGCGCGGTCCGGCTGGAGGCCCAAAGTGGCCGTGCGCTGGCCGCTGTTGTTTGCTTACGCGTGCATGGGAATTGCGGTTCATATCTTTCAGGACTTCACCAATAACTATGGCGTGCGCCCACTTACTCCATTGTTTCCGAAATGGTATTCCTGGGATGCCGTATTCATTATTGATCCTCTGATGCTCATCGCTCTATTTCTGGCGCTGGTGTTGCCGTGGTTATTCAGTTTGATCTCAGAAGAAGTGGGCGCGGGCAAGACCAGCTTTCGCGGGGCTGGAGGCGCGAGGTTCGCTCTGGGATTTATTGTGCTTCTCATTGCAGCGCGGGTCTACGAGCATGGCCGGGCCATGACTGCCTTGAAATCGCTTACTTATAAAAACGAAGATGCCCTGAGAGTTTCAGCATTTCCTAATCCGCTGGACCTGTTTTCCTGGAACGGCATGGTTGAAACCCAGGATTTCTTTGAGCTGCTTCCCGTGGATTCGGGTGCGGGAGCGGTAGATCCCCATAATATTGCAGTAGTGCGGTATAAGCCTCAGGAAACGCCAGTAACGCTGGCTGCGAAGCAGTCGCAACTTGGGCGCGTATTCCTGGATTGGGCGCAGTATCCCCTGGTGGAACAACAGGGCCTGGCAGGAAACCGCTATCTGGTGACGTTCATAGACTTGCGCTTCTCCACGGCTCGAGCGCTCAGGCTTCGCGTGGCCAGTCCTCTTGCCGGTTATGTGGTCCTCGATTCGCAACTGCACGTGGAGCAGCAGGTAATGGGTGGGCCACCACCGGATTGAGCATGATGCGGCGAACACTCAGTCTTGACGACTCCCAGTGTTCGCGGTGACAATAAATGACCGAGGTGCTCTTATGCTCGCTTACCTGTACGTAGTTTTGGCTATTGCCGCACGTGTTTTGGCTGGAACAGGAACCCTCTCACTCCATGGGTTTACTCCGCTGGGCGCCTCGCTTCTATTCTTCGGTTGGCGCATGCCACGCAAGCAGTTCTGGATTCCCGTGGCATTGCTGGTGGGCTGTGATGTCTATCTGAATGTATTTCGCTATCACATGGCGCTTACCTGGGACCAGGCAGTGGTCTGGGCGTGGTATCTGGGTGCCTGTTGCATCGGCCTGTTGCTCCGCGGACGGGTGAAAGCGCTCTTCGTGGGCGGAGCGGCTATCGGCAGCTCAGTTTCTTTCTTTTTGATCAGCAATTTCGCAGTATGGCTCGCCGGCAACATCGGCTATTCCAGGACTCTAGCCGGACTAGGCGCCTGCTTTGCAGCGGCGATTCCGTTCCTCAAGAATGATCTGGTTTCGTCATTGCTGTTCTCTGCCGTTTTCTTTGCGGTGCCTGTGCTTGCAGGCCACACAGGGCGGGCTGCGGAGCAAAAGAGCGCCACTGCGTAGTTCAGCAACTCAGCAAGCCTCCAAGATTCCTAGCAAAGGCGATATTTGGGGCGAAGTTATTAAAGATTTTTAATTTTTCGTGGCTGCCTTGCACTCTAAATGCAAGGTTTTACACTATGCTTACAGAACACAAACTATTTATTTTCATACGCTTACCAGAAACTAAGGCAAACACTCAGATCTCCCGCTAAATCGCCGCAATCTGAACGAACTTAAGCAGAGTGCGTCTGTGCTCAAGTCCTTCAGGATTGTGGGCTGGAGTATTTCTTTCCCCGTGCCTCAACCCGGCGAATCGTTTCATGATCTGCCTTCAGCGGCTGAGTTTGAAGGGCATTCGCTGTGATTCACCAACTCGCTCAGGAACTCACGTTCAAGGTGAAAACAGTGGAGGCCCACACTATCGCCGCTTTCTTGTGCAGCAGCGCAGTCCGGCAAGAAGCGGACCATCAGGCCTGGTGATGTTCCCTTCTCCTGATAACGGTATTCCTGGCGTACTGCCGATTAATGAAATCCGGGCTTAACTCTTTATTTCCAGCAAGGGTGAAATTTACCCCAGCAAAGGATTGCGTATTTCTGCGGGAAATGTCCGGCAGATAAAGCTAAAGGACGTCTATCACAGCGCTCCTTTATTTGATGGGTTACGTGATCCGGCAAATCTGAAAGGAAAATGCAACGATTGTGAATTCAAATGGCTTTGCGGCGGCTCGCGCGCCCGCGCCTGGGCAGTGAGCGGTGACATGTTCAGTGAAGAACCATGCTGTTCTTATTTTCCGGGCGCAGCCCGGAAAGTGGGTTGATGCAAGTCAGTTTGGATCAAGAGGGCGCTGGAACTTTCTCAGGTCATGGAAAATTAAGCTGAGCAAGTCAGCGCTTTCTTCAGACAGGATACTCGTCAAAACGGACGATCCCTTACGCGCCATTCCGTTCTTTATTGCCCTGAATCTGTTCTTCATGCCTCAATTCCGCGGCCATTTCTGAGGCGGGCGCCCGCAGCAACCGGTATATGACGTAGCCTCCCAGGACAAGCAGCAGAAGGACTGCCACGATCAGCAAGGGATGATGTTGAAACAGCGTTCTGGTTTGATTGACGATCTGTGGTCCAAAGGCGATGGTCAGGCCTGAGACCGCCGCGTAGCGAATGAGCCTCCCACAGATGATGGCCAGCATAAAATTGAGCACTTTCATCTCAAAAACGCCAGCTGAAAAAACAAAAAGTTTGAAGGGCGTGGGAGGCGGCAATATGGCGGGGACCATGAGCGCGAGGAATTCCTGTTTTTCAAAGCGGTCACGAATTTTTTTGACCCGCTGCTCATCAATTCGTTTGAGCAAAAACAGCTCTCCTCCTGCGCGTCCAAGCAAATAAGGGACAAGTGAGCCAAGGGCTGAGCCCACTGCCGCCGCAATGCAATAAAGCCAAACTTTCTGCCGGGAGGAATAAGCGTAACCTGCAACCAGAGCATCAACGGGGATGGGAATGGCTACACTGTCAATGACTGCCGACGCCAGCAATCCCCAGGCGCCCAGTGTCTTGAGGATTGCAATCAAGGCTTGAATTCTGAGCAGAAGTTTGTGAAAAGACAAGCTGCCATTGTACGGGAGAGGCTTATCCACTGAAAATCGGGAAAAGCCATTTAGAATGCCTGAGTTGTTTTGCATCAAAGAAAACGGCCCGGCACACCTGATGGTTGCGAAAGGCCGCCTATCGCAGGATCCCAGGGTTCTGAACTGGAATTCAGCGGCTGTGCTTGACCGCGCGGCTGGGTTGCTGATAGGAGTGGAAGCGCGGCTGAAGCGGTGCCCTTTACATTACATTTTTCCAGCAATTACACTAGCGGGTTTGCCGCTATCAGGAGACAGGAGTGCCCTCGGTTGAGGAGAAGGTCAATCAGATTGTGATAGAACAGCTGGGAGTAGAACCTTCTGAGGTGACGCCGGAGGCTTCATTTGTGGACGATTTAGGCGCGGACTCTCTCGACAGAGTGGAACTGGTAATGGCATTTGAAGAGAGCTTCGGACTGGAAATACCGGACGAGGACGCGGAAAAAATCGTAACCGTGCAGGATGCAGTTGAGTACATTCAGCGGCACGCGAAGTCTATCAAGCAGTGATCCCGCCCTGAGCGAAATTCAGGAGACAAGTAGAGAAGGAGACACAATCCTATGCCAGCAGTGGAAGATAAAGTCAAACAGATCATAGTTGAGCAGCTTGGAGTTGACGAGGGCGAAGTCACCCCGAATGCCTCCTTCGTCGATGATCTTGGCGCGGACTCTCTCGACACCGTCGAGCTGGTCATGGCTTTTGAAGAAGCCTTTGACATTGAAATTCCCGACGAGGACGCGGAAAAGATCCGCACTGTGAAAGACGCCACCGATTACATTGACAAGCACGCGAAGGGCGGAAAGTAATTTGGCCAGACGCGTTGTTGTTACTGGTCTGGGCTTGATCTGTGGCGTAGGCAATACCAGTGCCGAGGTCTGGAAAAGCATTGTTGAAGGCAAGAGCGGAGTGGGCAAAATCACCCACTTTGACGCTTCCGCTCATGCCTGCCAGATTGCCGCTGAGGTCAAGAACTTTGACCCCCTGAACTTCATTGAGAAAAAAGAGGTGAAGAAGATGGGGCGCTTCATCCATCTGGCCATGGCGGCCACGGATGAAGCCATGAAGATGTGCGGGCTGCAGGTGACGCCTGAAAACGCCACCCGCGTGGGTGTCCATATTGGTTCCGGAGTAGGCGGGTTTGACGTGATTGAGCGCGAGCATGAAGCGCTGATGAAGGGCGGACCGCGAAAGATATCTCCGTTTTTCATTCCTGCCGCCATCGTCAACCTGGCTGCCGGCCAGGTGAGCATCCGGTATGGAGCCAAAGGGCCCAATGAAGCAACTGCAACCGCCTGCACCACCAGCGCTCATGCCATTGGGGACGCATACAAGATCATTCAGCGTTGCGATGCTGATGTGATGATTGCCGGCGGCAGCGAGGCCGCCATTACTCCCATGGGAGTGGGAGGGTTCGCCGCCATGCGGGCCCTTTCCACCCGCAATGACGAACCTGAAAAGGCCAGCCGGCCATGGGACTCCGGCCGTGACGGATTCATCATTGGCGAAGGCGCCGGCATTGTGGTGCTGGAAGAATTGGATCACGCGCGCAAACGCGGAGCCTCTATCCTGGGAGAAATCATTGGCTATGGCATGAGCGCGGACGCCTACCACATCACTCAGCCCGCTGAAGAAGGTGAAGGAGGGCATCGGGTGATGCTGAACGCCATTCATGACGCCAAAATCACACCAAACGACATTGACTATGTGAACGCCCACGGAACGTCCACTCCCATTGGCGATGTGCTTGAGACCAAGGCCATTAAGAGGACCTTCCCCAACCATCCAAAGCTGGCAGTGAGTTCCACAAAATCCATGACCGGCCACCTGCTTGGGGGCGCTGGCGGCCTTGAAGCAGGCATCACCGTTCTGGCGCTCAAAGACCAGATTCTTCCGCCAACGATCAATCTGGAGAATCCGGATGCGGAATGCGATCTTGATTATGTTCCTAATGTAGCGCGCAAAGGGGCGCTCAATATCGCGCTATCAAATTCCTTCGGCTTTGGCGGCACCAACGGCTCACTGATCTTCCGCAGATGGACTGAATAGAGGTTCATTCTCTTATGTTGGCTCCGCTGCTCCTGGCGATTTCTGTTGCGGCAACAGCTCAGAGCCATTCCTGGCATGTGCGCAAACAACCGGACGATCTTGTAAACGGATCGCCGGTTTTATTTCAGGTCAAAGCGCCAGAGCGGCTTGTTTCCCTTGAAGGAAGCTGGCTGGAACACCAGATCAGCTTTCGCTTTGATCGGCGCTGCAACTGCTGGTACGCCATTGCCGGCGTGGGGCTGGATATAAAGCCCGCTGAGTATCCGCTGAAACTGGCGGGCAACACCGTTAATGGCGGAAAGGTACAGTTCAGCCAGCCGGAGCGCATTAACGAAGGCACCTATCCTTCCACCACCATAACCGTATCGCCACAGTACGTTGAGCCCCCGAAGGAAACCCTGCCCCGAATTAAAGAAGAGCAGGTCATCAAGAAGAAAGTATTTTCTGAAAGCTCGCCAGAGTCATTGTGGCAGGGGAGGTTCCGTGCTCCCTCGGCGGCAAAGGTGACCGGCGTTTTCGGGGCCGCCCGCGTATATAACGGGACCAAACGCAGCCAGCACGAAGGCATGGATTTCCGTGTGCGCACTGGTACTCCGATTCATGCAGCGAATGCCGGAACAGTGGTTCTGGCACGCAGTCTTTACTTTGAAGGGAACTGCGTGATGCTGGATCACGGCCAGGGACTGATGACGGTGTACATGCACCTTTCAAAATTCAAAGTTAAAGAAGGAGACAAAGTGCAGGCAGGACAAGTGCTGGGCCTGAGCGGAGGCACGGGTCGTGCCACTGGGCCGCATTTGCACTTTGCCGTTCGATGGCAAGGAACGTATATAAATCCGGCGGCCTTGCTTAAGCTGTCTCCACCATAAGCAACTCAGGAATGCGTGTTGGCGCACCCCTGATCGCACACGGATTACTGCGGAGAAGGAGACGGGCTGGGTTGGGCGGCTGCTCCGTTATTGTCCTTCCCCATTTTGTGATGATGAGTGCCCGTTGCGGTCGATGACTGGCAAGTATCAGCAACGTGGTCAATGGACGCTACTTTGAAATAATGATGTGGCTTTGCACCTTTTTCAGTTTTGGCCATTTTGCCCAAATCAGATGCCGTTGCCCAGGAGCCGTGCAGCCTTACCGTGTTGCCAACATGCTTGCTGAGATCATCATTTCCGCCAACGTCGACCTTTTTGGCCCCGTGTTGCAGAATATAAAGCCCCTGAGGACCGCCTGCGCTGAGACAGCCTGTGATCTCGCCCGCTCCTCCTTTATGCATCTGCATTCCCTTGTGCATGGATTGATCAGTTGAACTCGACTGGTCAGCGGAACCGCCCGTCTGCGCAGACGCCCAGCTCAGAGTGAAAAGTACCGTCACAATGCAAAGCAGCTTTTTCATAATGCGTCCTCCGGGCAAAAGATTCATTCGCCCTTTTACAGTGTGACTCGCCAGCATTGCTTCACGTTGCCGTATGAAAAGACAAAAACGAGCGTGGCTGAAACAGCCACGCTCCTGGAGGGCACGAAGGAGGTTCACAACATGGGATGAAGATAACGATCGAGAGCTTTCTGATCTTTTTCTAACTGCTTTTGCAAGTCTTTGAACTGACCTTTGTACTGCTGCATGGCTTTGCCGTATTGCGACATACCCTGACGATAATTCTTCATGGCGCTATCCAGTTCTCCACGCAGTTCAAGAGAAGCAATCTCGCCGGCTGACTCCAGTTCCGGCCGCAATTCGTCAAGGTCACTGAGCAGGGTTTCGAAATCTTCGGTATCGACCAGCACGCCGGACGAGTCCCTGCTTCCACGCTGCGGCAGGTCTACAGAAAGGCTCTGCTGGTGTTTGTCGCGTACCACACCCAGGCTCATCTTGCCGCCGTTGCGGTACTTGCGCATGAGGCGCGCGAGGTCGCTGCGATCTGAGAGCTTCTCATCACCGATGCGGACGATCACATCGCCGGCTTTGAGGCCGCCCTTTTCCGCAGGACTGCCCTTTTCCACCGACCGTACCAGCACGCCCTCGCCATTCTTGACACCGAAGAAATCACCAAGCTGGCTGGTGAGATTTTCTGTCTGAATGCCGAGAATTGCGGATGTGTTGCGCAACACGTAGATGTTGCCTCCGGGAACATCGAAGCGATTGCCCATATCCGGGATTTCCGGGATTGCGGGCATAGCAGGGATTTCAATGACGCGGTTCGCGCCGAAAATTTTGTTGTGGTCTGCCAACTGAACCGGGACGTTCATGGAAGCGCCATCACGGCTGATTCCAAGCGTCACGTTCCGGCCCGGCGGTGTCTCGCGAATGAGCCGCCGCAATTGTTCTTCACTGGCGACGGGCGTGTTATTGAAGGAGAGGATTACATCGTGCTCGTGCAGACCGGCTTTGCCTGCGGGTGCGTCCTGGTCGACCGCCGTGACCTCAACTCCGCGTTCCTCTTTCAGCTTCAGCGCGTTCATGCGATCTTTGGTGATGTCGCGAATATCAACTCCGAGGTAGGAGCGTCCGGCAGCATAGAGATGGCTCTGCGGGAGCGGGTTCAACCCGGGCTGGGGCTGGCCTTCCGGCTGAGCGGCACTTGCCTGGCGCATGGCCGCCGGAGCCAAAAGCCCGAACACGAGGGCTGTAATCAGTGTGCGCATCATAGAATCACTCCAGGTTAATTCGCGAAAATCTGCCTGCTGCATTTACTGCGCTTTCTTGCGTAGGAATTGAATATTCCCGCTTGCCGTGTGCACGTGCAGCACCGGACCGCCACCGTTTAGGCTGCCTTCGGCAAAAACTTCGCGCGGACCAATACTGCTTGACCGCGTGATCTTCAGCTCAGGAAATTCACTGTGAATCCCATCTCCACGCGCTACTTCTACTGCAGCGCGGATCGTCACTCTAAGACCATCGGGGACGTACACGATAATGTCGCCGACGGAAGTTTCCAGCCGGGAGTCACTAAAGTTGGTTCCGCGAGTCAGAGTGGCGACAATGGGGCCGCTGCCGGTTTCCGCACGCAGTCCATTGCGAATACCGGCTACTTTTATTCCGCCGCCACCGCTTTCAATCACCGCAGGTCCGCCAATTTCGCTCAGATCAATTGTGCCACCGCCGGTTTCGGCTTTGATCTGTCCATCGCACTTATTTACCTTGATCGACCCACCGCCGGTTTCCAGTGTCATCAGTTTTCCTGAGCCAACCCGGAGATCACCACCGCCAGAACTGGCCACAACACGTCCAGCAGCCGAACCTATATGAATATTTCCGCCGCCGGTTGAAACCGCGACATCGCTGCCCACATCGCCTATATCAATCACCCCGCCAGCGCTGGCCACTGAGATTGCGCCGGCAACCTTGTCCAGATGGATATTTCCGCCTCCGGTATTGGCTTCCACTTTGCCCGTCAAATTTTCCGCGCTTACCTGCCCGCCATTTGTTTCCAGCTTCAGGGCTGCTGTTTGTCGCGGAACCTGAATGTCAAAGTCGATTGACCCCCGGTTGTAGCCTTCGCAGTCAGCCTTGAGCAGGACCGTTTCTCCTGACGAGAGCGTCGTGAACCTCATCCGGCTGATTTCGCGCCGCGCTGCTTCTTCAGACCCGGCGCGTACGTGCTGGCGAATTACATAACTGATGTTGCTCCGTTGCCCGCCCTGCACCTTAATGGAACCGGCGCTCGACTTCACGTGCACCACTTTAGCTGTCGGAAGCGTTCCTGACACTTCCTGGATCCATTCATTGCCGGACGAGCGATACAGCCGGCTATTCCCTGTTTGCGCGACTGCCGCCAGCCCGGTGGCTATCAGCAGGGTCGCGAGTTGTAAATGCTTCTTCATGTCGTTTTTTGTTGCCTTAGTCGAGATGGGGTGTGCTGGCCAGATATTTCTGTGACTGCGTCTTAATGTACTGGTTCGAATCATGCTGGGCCAGCTCTTGCAATGCTTCGCGCACACTGCTGTCCGCCTTCACCGGGTCCAGCAGGCTAATCGCCTCTGACCTTACCCCCGGATTGGAATCATGCAGCAGCGCTTCCAGCACCGCATCGCGCACGTGAATATCATCTTTTACATAGCCCTTCAAACCATCCAGCGCCTTCAGCCGCACGCCCGGGTTCTTGTCATAACGCAGCGCTGAAACCAGCGCATCGCGGACATCATTGTCCTGCGCCTTGCTCTTCAGCAGATCAATCGAATCCAGGCGCACATCAGAATCGCGATTGTTGCGCGCCGCCAGCAGCAGCAGTTGCTGGATCTTCGGATCAGTCGCCGCACCCTCCCGCGTTTGCGGATGCAACGTGTCGTACTTGATGGTGACGCGATTGGAAGCCGGGTCGGTAACGATGGAGTCGATCCCCGCCACGTTGAAGTCGGGTTGGTTGCCGCCTGAATTCACGCCGATCGCCGGCCCTGAACCAGAACCATTCTGCGCCAGCCGCCATGTTGTAACACTCCCGCCCGCAAATCCAATGATCAGCAGCGCCGCCGTCAACGCCGGAGCCAGCTTGATCTGCTGCATCCATCCGGCAAAGTCGAAGACAAACATGCTCCAGAAGCTGCGATTCTGCTCCGCGTGCTCCAGCGCTTCCTGCAGCTGCATGCGGCTTGCTGCCAGCAGGTTCGGGGAAACCTCCGGCTCCGCCAGTGACGACATGTCTGTTCTGAACCCCTGCGCAGACTCCAGCTCCTGCCGGCATGAATCGCAATGCTGCACGTGGTGCATGAATTCGAATTTCGCGTCGTCCGGCAATTCGTCGTACATGTACAGGACAACGTTTTCTTTCGTCCATTCACATTTCATAAAAAATCTTTCCGCAGTCGGTATTTGGAACTTGGTCCCACTGCTCGAACTTCCGGGCCGCCTCTCCGCGTCCCAAACAATAATCACTAAATACCAAATACCAGTTACCGCATCGGCGCCAAAGCGCTCCGCAACTTCTGTGTTGCCCGGAACAACGTATTCTTGGCCGTCTCTTCTGTCGTATTCAGCATCTCGCCAATCGTACGAAGCCTCAGGCCCTGATAATGCTTTAGTTCAAACACGATGCGCTCGCGTGGCGTCAGCTTCATCAAAGCCGCGGAAATCTTGTCGCCCAGTTCGCGGGCCATCAAATCGCGTTCCGGATTGGCTCCCGATCGGTCATCAGAAACGCGGTCCAGCAGGTCCACTTCCTGTCCGCTTGAATCCATCACCGTGGCTGAATCTTCCTTGCGTGTCTGCCGCTTGCGCAGCTGGTCCAGGCAAAGATTCGTCACAATCCGGTAAATCCAGGTGTAGAAAGAGCACTCAAAGCGGAAGTTCGCAATGTGCCTGTAGGCCTTGAGAAACGCCTCCTGATAAATGTCACGCGCGTCCGGCTCTGAGCCGGTCAAGTGCAGAGCCAGGCGCAACACAGCCTGGTCATACTGGCGCACCAGAGATTCAAACGCAGCACGGTCTCCGCGCTGAGCGGCGCGAATGAGATCACTGTCATTCACTCGGCTTAGGGCTTGACTCACCATAGCTCCCGAAGAATGGGAGTAACGTTTTTCCCCGCTCGCGCCAACCGCCGCCTTCAATACCGCTGTTTCGGCCGGCATTTTAGTCCTCAGTAATCCTCGCGTCCTGCAATTACTTGGACGGGCCAGCAGTCGGCTCGTAAGCTGAGGTTATCCCATTTTCGAACACTTTTGAAAGCTGCCGCCGCTCGTAACCCCTTGCTGCTCGCGAATTTCTGCACACTTTTCGCAGCATCCAGCCTGGCAGCATGAAAGCTTTTGTTTGTAAGTTCTTCGCCCTATTCGCGCCGTTACTGCGGCATACTGCCAGCCCTGACCTGCATCGAACCTACGCAGATGAGCTTCTTACGGCAGCATCTTTCAACCTTGTTCTTATTCTGCGCGATCATGATCGCGGCTCCTTACCCAGCCACCGCGCAGCAAAGCCAACCGCAACCCACCGATCCACCCCAAGTCGAACGCCATCCAGATACCAACACCTCAGTTCAGGATAAAGAGGTCACCTGGCGAGCTCTGCCCAAAGACTTCCTTCATGATCAGAAAGAGATCTGGCTCTTTCCCAAGCAACTCATTCAGGGCCGCCACTGGGTCCCCACTCTTGCCATTGCCGGCACGACAGCGGCGCTCATCACTGCCGACGCCCATGCTATGCCGTACTTCCAGAGCCACGCGCGCAACCTCGACGATTTGAATGACACCTTTGACAGCACCATCACCACCGCAGAAGTCGCGGCCGTGCCGGTCGTATTTCTGGTGGCCGGTTATTGGCGGCATGATCAGCATGAAGTCGGCACAGCCATCCTCGCCGGAGAAGCTTATGCGGACAGTGCAATCGTCGACTTGGCCATGAAGGCCGTCACGCGAAGAAAACGCCCTTCTGACGTTCCGGTGGGTGGAAAATTTGACGACACCTTCTTCAGCGGAGGCAAATCTCCCTTCAAAGGCAGCAGCTTCCCCTCGGGACATGCCGCCGGAGTCTTCTCCGTCGCCACCGTCGTGGCCACTCGATATCAACGCCATCGCTGGGCTCCCTGGCTCGCTTACGGCTTCGCCGCCGCCATCAGCTTTTCCCGCGTCACCACCAGCTCCCATTTCCCTTCAGACGTTTTTCTGGGCGCCGCTCTCGGCTACACCATCACCCGATACCAGGTCCTCCGCCCGCATTAGGTTTGCATTTCGAGCATTTTGCTTAGGGGAAATTTTAGATCTGACTGGTGGTTGGTCTTATTTTAAGGCGGTAGTGATTGAATTGGAGCATCTCTTCGCTGAGAAATGGTTTGACGTAATCCTTGCATTGTTTGGAACTTGGCTTGGTTACCTGTTAGCCAAGCGGCACCTGGAGCACTTCGTTTCCAGCATCGTTGAAAAGATGGACGCCAAGTACCTAGACCTCAACCGTCAAATTGCATTCCACAAAGCGGTTGCTGCGATGCTTCCAGAATTGCCTCAATTCTATATGCGAGCGACAAGCACCTTCAGTTCACATGTTGCTAGAGCTGCAGCGGAATTCACGTCTTGGTCCACAGCCCTTGATCCAACGCATACACCTGAAAAAAGCATGGAACTGGTTGGGAAGGAAGCGTACACACTCGCCGCTGGCTTGATAAAAAACGGCATGGGGTTTAAGGAAGAACAATCAACACCAAACTATAAATGGATAATCGACATCGCGGGTCTTCCTGTCGGTTGGGCTATAGATGAAGGGCCTGATCTCTCAATTTACAATTGGGACACTGGCGTTGCCGTATGCCTCCACGCCGCGATGGAAGAGATCGCACGAACTGCAACTTCGGTTCGGTTCAATTGGATGTGGGACACGAAAGACGTTCCGTGTGGTGTGTATGTAGGCACGGTAAATTTCAAGATAGGAGATATGTTGAAAGTCGGGAGTCCTGTGGGAGAACGACTGAAAGTTTTTTTGAAACGGGAAAAAGAGCAAATCATCAAGGACCACGAAACCATTCCTTGGGACTAAGGGAAAACCTGCTCGCGGAATCTGAAGCTCTCAGAAGGCGAAGGAACGGGCAACTACTGTGTTGGCCTTCCCCATAAGATCAAAAGACAGGATCGCACGGCGCGAATGTTTACATACTTGCAGTTAACTGTGCCGGTACGCTCGTAATGTCGGTTTTTTAAGCAAAATGCCTTCTCATACGAAGCACGAGCTTCCGAAATCCGTTTCTTGCTCTATGAAACAAGATTGAGCGTATAACTTGTGCTGCGCCCGCCTTCCGGGCTGCGAACAAGAATGCCCTTCTCAACCAGATACGTCATGTCTCTGAGGGCCGTGTCTTGCGATGATTTTGTGAGTTTCGCATACTTCGTTGTAGTTAGTTTGCCTTCAAATCCGTCAAGCAGCTTGTTCACGACAACCCTTTGACGGTCGTTCATCACAACACCACGAACGCGCTCCCAGAATTTCGCCTTGTCGAGAACGCGTCGGAGCATGGTCTGCGCTCCGTCGATTGCCCTGCCTAAGCATGCAAGAAACCACTCCAGCCATGGCGTGACATCCATATTAGCCTTTTGTGTGCGCTCAAGAATCTCGTAATAGGCATTGCGCTCCTCGCGGATCTGGGTCGACATGCTGTAGAAACGCTGCGTGCTGTTTTCCGAACGTGCTAACGCCATGTCGGCGATAGCTCGTGCGATGCGCCCGTTGCCATCGTCAAACGGGTGAATGGTCACAAACCACAAGTGCGCCAGCCCTGCCTTCATGACCGGCTCAATATCATCATTGGCGTTGAACCAATCAAGGAATGCGTTCATGTCCTGATCCACGCGGGCAACAGCAGGCGCCTCAAAGTGGATTCGCTCCCTGCCAATCGGACCGGAAACAATCTGCATTGGCCCGTCGCTGTCGTTGCGCCATGCTCCTGCATTGATTTTGCGCATGCCGCTGCGGCCGGTCGGGAAAAGCGCTGCATGCCAGGCAAACAATCGTTCAGTTGTAAGAGGTTGGTCGTAGTGGCGTGTCGCGTCAAGCATCATCTCAACCACGCCTTCCACGTTACGGTCCGCCGCCTTGAGTCCTCCTATGTCTATTCCCAGTCGTCGGGCAATGGAAGACCGCACTTGTTCAGCGTCAAGTTTTTCGCCTTCAATCTCACTGCTTTTTAGTACATCGGCAGTCAGAGTCTGCAGCACGGCTTCCTGGCGGAAATCAAAGCCCAGTGCTCCCATGTGGCCGATCAGCAGACCTTGATGATGACGGACTTCGGCCAAAAGCTTGGCAAGAGCCTCATTGTTCCAGCGAAAATGGGGCCAATCAGCTACTTCATGGATGTACATTCTCCGCATCTTCTGCGGATATTATAGCCAATTCTCGCATTCAGTAGGATATTCCCCGCAGAGTATGCGGAAAATAGTCGCGCTATTCGCCGCACCTGTTTTCATGAAATGGTTTTTCAGCGCCCGAAGGACAAGCTTGCGAAACACACTGACCTGACGGATTTAAGGTTTATGTCAGGGTACCGTTACCCTGCATCAGCGTAAGATTTTCTGGAATATCATCTGGCTGGGCTGCATGGTTGGGGAACAGCGGCCCACCTCTAATCCCACGTCAGTGAACCGCTGTGATGGTTAGACGTCAGGGTGAAAAGGGATACTGGGGAGTAGCGTCACTTGAGTCTTGCCGTCCGCCAGTATCTTGTTGTATTCCTCGGCGCTGAGTTGACGAGCATTTCTGCGGCTGAGTACGCGATTATCCAAATCGTTCATTCATTTCTCCTTTCCACATTTGCTCTTCTTATGTTAGCCCTGGAAAGTTGATGCACGCTTGAGAAGCCTCGCGACTTTTGGACGACTGCGTACCATTTTGGACCTGCCTCACTGCACACTTAAGTTTTCCAGGGAGCCCCTGAATCAGCGCCATCAGCGTTCACCAGCGGCGAGGTTTTCTGCAGCTCGCTTACGGTATGATCACCACTCTGCGCCCCGCCTGCTCCCGTTGCCAGGCGTTTTCAACATCCGCCAGAGGGACCTTCTCCGTGTCAATTTTGAGCTCCCCCTTAGCCGCATGCGCCATCACCTGTTGAAAGGCTTCCACCAAAATTTCGCGAGGTGGAATTCCCGCAGTGCCCATAATTGTTATCGCCGTGCTGCGCAGCACGGCTGCTGGAAGCGTGATGGTCGGCGAAGCGCTTTCCCCAATCTGAACAAAGCGCGTTTCAGACTGGATCAAAGCAAATTCTTTGCGTGTCATCGCCTTCAAAAACGCCTGTGCAGGTTGGCCCCATACGTAATCGATCACAACCTGGAATCCACGCTGGCCCGCTTCCCGCACAAACGCCTCGCTCAGTTCATTCGGAGGCAGAGTCAGGGAAATGGTAGCGTCGGCGCCCAGATGGAGGAGCGACTGCAATGCCTGTTGATTGCGGCCGGCGGCAACCACGCGGGCTGCCCCGAGAAGCTTCGCAATCTTTACCGCCAGTTTGCCGGTCACTCCCGTTGCCCCAAGGATGAGGACGTTTTCACCTGGCGCCAACTTTGCCCGGTAGGCCAGTGAAAGCCAGGCTGAGATACCAGGATTTGGCAAAGCCGCGGCCGTTTCATCGTTCACATTTTCCGGGACCGGAAACGTGAATGCGCGTGGCACAACCGCACGCTGTGCCATCGCGCCGTGGGGTGAGCGAGGGCCACCGAAAAAAACCCGCTGCCCGTTCTCCAGATGCCCCACTCCATCCGAACCGCAGACGCGAGGTAATGTGCCGCCGCTGGCATAATGCGATCCGCTGGCCATCTGCTTGTCGACCGGCTTCAGCGATGCGGCATGAACATGCACGATTACGTCACCATCTTTGTCCCCAATCACCGGTTCTGGAAAGTCTTCGTATTTGGGCGCGGTTCCAATCGTGTGCAGGACGGCTGCATGCATGCGAATTCCCCTTTTATGCGACCGATTCTACTGCCATATGCCATCCGGCTCACGCCCTGTCACGCGTATAATCTCCCCGCGAGTTCACCATGCCACTTCATGACCTCCGTATCGCCGCTCGCGTTCTTCGCAAGAACCCCGTATTTTCCCTCACCGCTGCCCTCACCATTGCCCTTGGCGTGGGCGCAAGCACCGCCATTTTCAGCGTGGCCAATGCCGTTCTACTTCGGCCGCTTCCTTACAAAGATCCCGGACGCCTGGTAGTCGCCGGCATGGAACTGCGCCAGCGCAACGTGCGCGATCTTCCTTTTTCCAACGCCGATTACATTGACTTGCGCGAGGGCACAAAGAATTTCTTTGAAGATATGGCAGGCGTCTTCACCGCGCCCCTGCTTGTGGCCCGTGATGATGGAACTTCAGAGCAGGTCCACCTGGCTGTGGTCACAACCAACTTCTTTCAAGTGACCGGCGCGCACATCGCTGTTGGTCGCGATTTCAATCAACAGGACGGCATTCCTCAGCCGCCTCCACCGCCTCCCGGCTCACAGGCGGCTCCGCCTGCGCGATTGCCCGTGATGGCCATCCTTAGCAATGAATATTTCCAGCGCCGCTACGGTGGCGACCCGAAGGCGCTGGGCCAGACTGTGAAGACCGCGGGTGGTCTGGGATTTGTCATCGTGGGAGTCCTGGCGCCGCGCTTTCATCTCTATTTTCCTCCAGCCGCCAACGTTGAAGCCGCGCCTGATGTCTGGATCGCCAACCGCCTCGCGTACGATGCTGCCAATCGCATTGCCTTTTCGATTCATCCTGTAGGCCGCCTCAAACCGGATGCTTCGTTGACCCCGGCGCAAGCCGCCGCCGATGCGGTTGCGGTGGAAACGCGCAAGAATTTCCCCATCTCGCGCACCGCCGGGTATTACATTGACCTGGAGCCCATGGCTCAACACCTGGTGGCAGAGGTGCGGCCCGCGATTCTGGCTTTGATGGGATCAGTAATTTTTCTTCTGCTCATCGCCTGTGCGAATGTTGCCAACCTGTTGCTGGTAAGGGCCGGGCTGCGCGAGCGTGAACTGGCGGTACGCGCTGCCATGGGTGCCGGTGGATGGCGGCTGGTTCGTCCACTTCTGGCGGAAGCGTTTCTGCTTGGAGCCTTGGGCACTGTTGCGGGCGTCGCTCTGGCGTGGGCCGGAATTAGCGAGTTGCGCGCGCTGGCGCCGGCGAATCTTCCCCGGCTTGAAACCATAAATATTGACGGCCTTGTCCTCGGCTTCAGCATCCTTGCCGGGATGGCCGCCTCTGTGATTTTTGGACTCGCTCCGGCTTGGCGTGCTGCCCGGCCCGGGTTGATGGATGTGCTGCGCGGCACCAGTCGGACATCCGGCCTGGCTGGAGGCGGCCTGCTCCGCAATCTGGTGGTGATCGTGGAAGTGGCACTGTCATTTGTGCTGCTGGTGGGATCGGGGCTGATGTTTCGCAGCTTCCTTGAACTGCAGCGCATTGATCCCGGCTTTGATCCGCATCATCTTCTTACACTGCAGGTGCTTGGCGTGGGAGCGCTGGGAGGACAGAAGCCGGAACAACGTTCGGCATTCATCCGCCAGATCGAGGAGCGGCTCAGGCATATTCCCGGCGTCCAAAGCGTGACGGCATCATTTCCTTTCCCGCTGACGGGGGATTTCAGTCCCATCCGCTGGGGTACAGCGGAAGCAGCCAACGATGCCAGCAAATTCCAGGCAACTGATTTCCAGATTGTACTGCCTGGTTATTTTGAAGCCATGCGGACTCCTTTGCTGGGCGGGCGTACCTTTACTGAAGACGACAACCTGCCCGGCCGCAACTATGTGGTGGTTGATGATTTTCTTGCCCAAAAAGCTTTCCCCGGCCAATCCGCTGTGGGCAAGCGGATCCTCATCCGCATTCGCACTCCTGAAGCGGAGTGGGTTGAGATTGTGGGAGTGGTAGCGCACCAGCGCACCACTTCGCTGGCCGTCGCCGGTCGTGAGCAGGTGTATTTCACTGACGCGTTCGTCGGCTCAGGTGGCGTGCGGAGTTGGGCGCTCCGCACCGGCAGTGATCCTGCGACTTATGCCAATCAGGTGCGTGCGGCCATAGCAGCCATCAATCCCCGACTGGTTGTCACCAGGTTTGAGCCAATGGAAACCGTGGTACGTGGCGCACAAGCGAGCACGCGTTTTTCTTTGATGCTCATCTCGCTATTTGCCGTGATCGCGGGAACGCTCGCCGGAGTTGGTCTTTACGGCGTGCTGGCAACGGCGGTGCGTCAGCGCACCTCTGAAATCGGCGTGCGTATGGCCCTGGGCGCTGGAAAACGCAACATCTTCCAACTCATCGTGGGTCAGGGCTTCCGTCTCAGCGCGGTGGGCATCACAGCCGGTTTGATTGCGGCACTGCTGCTGACCCGCCTGATGGCTTCAATGCTGGTAGGAGTGAGACCAACTGATCCTCAAACGTTTGTCGCCATGGCCCTGGTGTTCTTTGCCATCTCCGCTTTGGCATCGTGGCTTCCGGCGCGCCGTGCGGCCAGTCTGGATCCTACAACTGCCCTGCGGGAACAGTGAAATTCGCGAGGCTCACATTGCACAGCTTGCAACCGAGGTGGTCGTCGGTGGCGTGCTGACCGCGCATCACTCTCTGTTTGAGTCGTCGAGGATTTTTATTGGGCTGTGCGGCCAATCGCATTAGAATGAAAGCATCGGGAGGCAGAGATGCCAGTCCTTGATTGGTCACAATGTCCAGCGGTGGAGAGGGTTTCCGGCAAGGTGAGTGGGGCGTGGGTGCTCCGCGGCACGCGCATGCCTGTTGCGACCATTTTCGAGAACCTGGAAGCAGGCGCCAACATTGATGACATTCTGAAGTGGTTTGATGGCCTTGACCGCAAGCAGGTCAAGGCGGTGATCGACTTCGCCGCGCGCAGCCTGGAAGAGCCAGCCACGGCGCGTTAATGCTCATCCTTTTGATCAGGGAACACCCGTTCCTCTTCGTGCGTTTCTCATTGGACACACGGTGAAAACCGCTGCCGAGCAAGGGTGGAGTACGCTCGCTAACGGGAAGCTGCTGGACGCAGCCGAGGCGGCGGGCTTTGAAGTTCTTGTTACGACAGATAAAAATCTGCCGCACCAGCAGAATCTAGCCCTTTGCAAGCTTGCCATTGTGGTCCTGGGAAATGCGCAATGGCCTGTCCTCACATTGAACATTCAATTGGTGGTGGACGCAATCAATTCGGCAAAGCCGGGACGCTGTGCCGTGGTAGAAATATCGGTTTAGGTTCCTTGACAGCGCTCTTCGCAAAGAACTCTGATCACCCGTTCCTTAACGCGATCATCGGCTCCACGCCTGCAGCACGCCGCGCCGGGATCGCCGACGCCAGCAGTGCCGCCAAGCCGAGCATCAGCGCCGCCATCGCGAGCATGATAGGGTCCCAGGGTTTAACGCCGAAGAGCTGATTGCTCATCAGCTTGCCGGCTCCAATCGCGGCTGGAATGCCAATTGCCAGCCCGATGCCTATCTGCACGAAAGCCCCGCGCAGCACCATTTTCGTCACCTGCACGCGGTCTGCTCCCAGTGCCATGCGGAGGCCAATCTCGCTGGTGCGCTGTTCCACCATGTACGCCAGCACTCCATACAATCCCACCGCAGCCAGCACCAGCCCAAGCGCTCCGAAGAGAGAGGTCAGAGTCGCAATCATTTGTTCCTGCTGGAAATCATTGCTCACCACCTTGTCGTAGGGGTCCACAGTATAAAGAACAAGATTCGGATCCACGCTGGCCAGCGTCTTGCGCACGCGCTCTTCCATGCCTGGCGGATTTCCCGGCGCCCAGATCACAATGTTGCCCAGGTAGTGCGCCGAAATTTCTCCATTCGTGAAGGCTGGATCGTCATACTTCACAATCTGCGACTCCGCGGACCAGAACATAGGGCGCACCGGCACTCTATAACCCCAGGTCATGTAGCGTATGTCCCTCACCACTCCCACAACTTCATACGTTGCGGAATACTTGATTCTGTTCTGCCCGAAGTGCTGCCCGATCGGATTCTGGCCTTTGAAAAACTTCTTCGCAAAGGCTTCATTGATCACGGCCACGTTCCGTGTCGCTCCGGTGTCCTGGTCCGTAATCGGCCGGCCCAGTACGATCTTGGCGCCAATGGTCTCAAAGAAGTCCGGTGTTATTACTGCCCATCCTGCGCCGTCATCTTCGTTTGCCGGAGGTTCAGGCTGGCCTTCCACGCGAATGCCTTCGTTCCAGCTATCGCCCGACATCGGAGCATAGGTGGCGGCTGTCACCGTCCGCACCCCAGGAACGCCGCTCAGCCGATCCTTGATTTGCTTATACAGCGGCTCCAACTGTTCCACTTTGTAGTTGGCCAAACGAGGGTTGATGTCCGCAAGGTATCGGCCCTGTATCTCAAATCCGAAATTCTGGTGCTGGAGATTTCGCAGGCTCTGGCCCAGCAGTGCCGCCGCTGAGAGCAGCACCACGGAGATGGCTCCCTGCGCGATGACAAGGGATTTCTGCGTCCACGCGCGACCACCGCCCAACGAACGGTTCACCCCGCGTAACGCTTCAACCGGATCAGAGTGAGAAGTCACCCATGCCGGCGCAATTCCAAAAATGATTCCCGTCAGTAGGGATATTCCCAATGTGAAGAGCAGCACAGGCAATGATGGCGTCGCACTGATGGGTACATAATTATTGGGGCCGCCGCTGCGGAACGCCAGATGCAGAATTAAGCTTGTTCCCGCGTAGGCCACAACAATTCCCAGCGCGCCACCAATGGCTGCGAGCGTGACGCACTCCACCAACGATCTGCGAACAACTCGCGTTCGCGAGGCGCCCAGAGCCACTCGGATCGAGGTTTGCGCCCGGTCCTTCAAACCGCGCGCCAGCAAAAGGTTTGCCAAGTTGCCGCAAGACACCAACAGGACACATGCGGCGGCGATCAGCAGCAGCTTCAATCCGTCCTCGTACTCGTCCCTGAGGGCGGTCACTCCGGCGCCTCCGGGTGTCAGATGGAGCGTCTGCTTCTGCCACAGTTGCTTCTCGCCAGGCTCCATATCGGGAACGTGGCTCTCCAGCCAGTTGTGGAATTCCACCCTCAGCTTTGCCTCAAGCGATTTGGCATCCACTCCCGGACGCACTCTTCCCAGCAGGTCCAGGTAGTTGGACTGCGCTCTCTTCGGCCGCGCCGACTCTCCCTCGATCAGAATCTCAGCCGTTAAGGGCAGCCAGAAATCCGGCATGCCCGAATCCGCCAGCTTGGCTCCGTAAAATCCGGGCGGAGCCACGCCAATTACGGTAAACGCATGCCCGTTGATCTGATAACCGGCGCCCACCACTGAGGGATCAGCTCCGTACTTCCCCTGCCATATGCGATAGCTCATCACCGCCACTGGCGGCGCACCTTCCCGGTCGTCATCGTCGGTCAACAGGCGGCCTATCCACGGCTGAACGCCAAGGGTCCTGAAGAAATTGCCGGACACATACTCGCCATTGCGCGTATCCACTGGCGCCTGTGATCCGGCTCTGCGCACGCCAAGATTCTGGTTACCCGCCTGAAGCGCTGCCAAATCTATGAACTCTGGTGTTTGCTTGCGGAAATTCCAGTACGCCTCCCACGAGAACAAGGCAAAATCGCCGTCATCGCTCTGAGTGAAGCCTCCCCAGTTGCAGCAGCGGTCTTTGTCGCCAATCCGCCACAACTCACCCGGCTTGGTCACCGGCAGCGACTTCAACATCACCTGGTGCACCAAAGTAAAAATCGCCGTGGTCGCTCCAATTCCCAGCGCCAGCGTGATCAGGGCAGTTGCTGTAAATCCAGGCGCCTTGCGCAGTTGCCGCACCGCATCACGGAAATCCGCCAGCATTGGTCCTCCACTATCCTTAACTTGGACAGCCTTTTCTGAGTTCGGTTAGCTTTCTGTTGCAGACGTGGAAGCTACTCCGGATGATGGAGGCATTGCCGTCCCACCTCTTCCTCCTGAATACTGGCCGAACCCGTTTCGGTTACGATGATTTTTCACATGCTGCCGAAGAAACGCTGAACGCACCGAAAGCATTCAGCGGATGGGATGCGGCTGGCGCCAAGCGATATAGTTATCCGATTTATCGAGTCAACCGGTAAACGTTGCCTGCCGAGGAACTCGATACAGTTCGAGATGGCTCTGGTGACAGCTTGTTACAATTGCTTCACTCCCTGGGAACAACCGCCTCTTCGGCATAAACAGGCATTTCTTAATGAGCAAAGCGCCGGCAACATTTTTTAGTGGGCTGTTTGAAACCCATCTTCACGTTCTGGACCTGGAAAGATCAATGGGGTTCTATGGAGACGTTCTGGGATTGGATTTGGGCCATCATGAACCTGACCGCGGTCTAGCGCTCTATTGGGTCGGGGAAAATCGCAATACAATGCTGGGACTTTGGGAGAAGCCCCCCTGGAATTCGGAAGAAAGCAACAACCGCGTGCAAACGCAGCATATCGCTTTTGCCGTGGAGCTTGCGAATCTGCAGCAGGCAATGCAACGCTTGCAACAGAACGGGATTGAGCTACGAAATTTCTTTGACCAGGTCACGGACGAGCCAAGCGTATTTGGCTGGATGCCTGCGGCGTCCATCTACTTCCATGATGTTGACGGCCATTTGCTGGAGTTCATCGCCAGCATCCACCACCAACCGGTACCGGAGATTGGGATCGTGTCTCTGTCAGAATGGAACAATCTTAGTTCAGGCAAATCGAAGTAAATCGAACGCTAACGCCGCCATCGCGCGTCACCACTCCAGGAATCGAGCCGCGCCCGCGCCCAGCGCTCAGCATAATGCCAAGGCCAATCTTTCTAAGTCGGCTTTCGCGTGAAATCTTGTTGTCGTACTCTATATCGGTGAAATTCACTCGTCGCCTCCTACTTGTCGCCATTGCCCTCATTTCCGCTTCCTTCTGCTGTGCTCAGGCCGGTCCCCGGCCGGAAGATGCCACTACCGCCGTGGTTAGCGCGTTCAAGATGCATGACATCGTCATGCTGGGTGAAATTCACGGGAACAAGCAGCTCTATGAATGGCTGGGCAAGCTGGTGGCCACACCTGAATTTGCCGACCAGGTGGACGATATCGTAATGGAATTCGGCAACTCGCTTTACCAGAAGTCAGTCGACGAATATGTGAGCGGCAAGGACGTCCCATTCGAAAAAGTGGAGAAGGCATGGCTTAACACGGTAGGCAGCATCGGGCCGCCGTCGCCTGTCACCGCGTCACTCTATAAGGCTGTACGCGACGCGAACATGAAGCGTCGCGGCAAACACCAGATGCGTATCCTGTGTGGCGATCCCTATATTGACTGGGACAAGGTCAAAGATATGCGTGACGTGGGCCCTTATCTGGGCCATCGGGATGACTGGTATGCCCAGGTAGTAAAGGATGAAGTCCTTGCCAGACATCATCGTGCTTTGCTGATCATGGGCTCCATGCATTTCCTGCGTAACTATCAGGTGGGCCCACTTAAGGCGACCATTGAGCCCGAGCTGCGCCAGGCCGGCGCAAAAACCTACCTGATCCTTGCCGGAACCAATACGCCCACTGATTATGATCACCCGGACCACCGCTTCGATGGGTGGAAGCCGCCGGTCATAGTTCCCGCCACCGGCTGGGTAGGCGAGCTGGCGGCGCGCCCGCTGATGAGCGGCGGCCAAGATGATCTCGTGATCAACATAACGGACGAATCAGGCAAGCAGATTCAGAAGCCCTCTTTCATGGAACCAAAGCTGAAAGATGGCGCCGATGCGTTTCTTTATCTCGGACCACGAGAAACGCTCACCGCCGTCAACATGACTCGTGCCCAGCTTGAAGGAACGGCTTACGGGAATGAGATTGAACGGCGGCTCAAGATCGAAATGGCAAATGCAAAAATCCCGCTAAGTGACATTCTTCCTGAAAAGGAAGAGGAACCTCAATTCCCACCGCCTTCGCCCGAGAATGCCACAGCCAATGTGCCACTGGGTACGACGCCTGGTCCTATCGCGCCTCATATATCCGCGTCCGCTCCATCGCCAGCGCCAGCCGCTGCCAAACCCAAACCGAAGAGGACCCCTCTGCCTGAACCGCCATTGCCGCCACGTCCGCCCTCGCAATGAGTCGATGAGGCTGGCTAATGTGTGTCGCGAAAATTCGCGGTTAACGTCTCGCGTTACTCATACCTTAATGCCACCATCGGATCCACCCGCATCGCCCGCCGCGCGGGGAGGTACGCTGCAACGGCGGCAACAGCAGCGAGCAGGGCAACAGCGACCAGGAAACGTTACCGGATCATCCGGCGTGAGCCCGAAGAGAAATTTCTGTACCAGCCTACCGCCAGCAAGGAAATGGCCACGCCGCCAAGCGCGCCTCCAAGAAGCATCACGGCAACATCGCGCATCACAAGCCTGAGAATTGACCCCGGAGCGGCGCCCAGCGCAATGCGGATGCCGAATTCACCTCTCCGTTGCGTCACTCCGTAGCTGACTGCGCCATACAGCCCGATCATGGCCAGCAACAGCGCCAGCCCGCCGAAGAAAGTTGAAAGCGTAGCCAGTAGCCGCTCCTGTACCAGAGAATCATTCACCTGCTGCGCCAGCGAGCTGAACTCCAGCGAGATGTTTTTGTTCACCTGCGCCACCGCGCTTTGCACCAGCGAAGTCACGGCCGAAGAGTGCGCGGCGGTACGCAACTCAAAATACTGCGCGTCAAGATCTTCACGCACCGGGATCTGCGCTACCGGGAAAAACGCTTGTGCGAGAGTCGCCTCTCGTACGGATTCGTATTTTGCGTCGCGAACCAATCCGACAATCCGGATGGCAGTATTCGGCACTCCGGCAGGCCCTTCCACACGCTGCACAACTGTCCCTACAACATTCATCCCGGGCAGAAACTTGCGCGCGAAGGCCTCGTTCACAATGGCCACCGGAGCAGAGCCTGCACTGTCAGTGCTGTCAAAGTTGCGGCCTGCCAGCAGCGGTTCGCGCATGGTCTCAAAGTAACCAGGCGAGATGTGATTCATCCAGACAACTGCATCCTCGCCCTTCGGTGCATTGGGCCGGTCCACCAGGAGCGGTCCCGCTGACTCGCTGTTGCTGATGGGCACGCGTGACGATTGTGCCACGGAGAGCACGCCCGGTATTTGCCCCAGCCGGCTCTCAATGTCAGCAAGTATTGCCTGATGCTCGCCACTCGGGATATTCGCAGGCCGCAGGTTTGCGTTCACCAAAAGCACGTTGCTGCGATCAAATCCAATATCCAGGACCGTAAGCTTCTTGAGAGTGCGAAGAAATAGTCCCGAGACCACCAGCAACACCAGCGAACAGGCTACCTGCGCGGCAACAATCCACCTTCCTGAACGAAGCCGGAGCGAGCCATCCCCAAGCGCCTGGCTGCCCTTCATAGCCGCCGTAACCGGAACTTTCGACGAGCGCAATGCGGGAAGAACGCCAAACAAAACTGCCGTGAGCACGGCAATCGCAGCCGTAAAGCCGAGCACTCGGACATCCGGAGTTAAATCCAGGAACACGGCATTGTCTCCTGTAGAGATGAAGCGCACCAGAAGAGTCGCACCCCAGCGTGCAAATAAAATTCCTACAACAGCGCCTGCGAAGGCGAGGACCAGTGATTCCACCAGCAACTGCCGCACCAGCCGTGCGCGCGAGGCGCCCAGCGCCTTGCGTACAGCCATCTCTTTTGTGCGTGAAGTAGCTCGGGCCAGCATGAGACTGGCCAGGTTCGCCGACGCAATCAGCAGTACCAGTCCGACCACCGCCATCAGGATGGTAAGAGGCCGCTCGAATTGCTCCCGCAATTCAGAAATACCGGTGGCTGCAGGAGCGCTGATTAGCAATCGTTTGCGGAAGTTTTCCCGCCACTCAGGCTCCCAGTCTGGAGGCACGGCGCCGCCCCACACCCCCGGCGACAGCACTTTTAAGCGCGCGTCCACCTGGTCCGGGCGGGTGCCTGGTTTCAGCCGGCCGGCCATTCGCAGCCACCACCAGTCCCGTGTATCCAGCCGTTTTTGCTTTGCGTCAAAAACGTCGCTGGCGCAGATGGGAATTGCAACATCAAACCTGCTCCCTACCTCCATGCCATGGAATCCCGGCGCGCTCACGCCAATAATCTCAAACGGGTGATTGTTGAGTGAGATGGTGCTGCCGAGCGCATTCTGTGCGCCACCGTAATGCTCCTGCCAGAAGCCATAGCTCAGAACGGCACGCGTCGCGCAGCCGCGCTGATCATCACCAGACGTAAACAGCCGGCCAAGCGCAGGTCGCACGCCGAGCGTTGGGAAATAGCTGCCGCTGGTAAACAGACCCGTGGCGTAATGGACCGCTCCGCCCTGCGCCAGATCGAAGCGTGAAGTGTCCCAGGCGAAAACGCTGGAGAAGATATCCTGCTGGTCTCGAAACTGCTCCCAAAGCGCATTCGTGAACCCGGATGTGGGTGCCTTGTCGCGCGGATTCAACCGCAGCACCTCAATCAATTCCTGCGGTCGCTGCACCGGCACAAAACGGAGCACAAGTGTATCGATGAGGCTGAAAATGGCGGTATTTGCGCCAATGCCCAGAGCCAGCGTCAGAACGGCGATGGCGGTGAACGCCGGTGATTTGCGCAGCACGCGCATAGAAAAGCGCAAATCCTGTATGAGCGTTTCAATCAAGTGCACACCCAGGCTCTCACGGCACTCTTCTTTGGCATGCTCGTATCCACCGAACTCGATGCGCGCACGCCGCTCGGCTTCAACTCGGGCAATTCCGGAACGCTCGATATCCTCGGCGCGATGTTGGATGTGGGAAAGCAACTCCTCGTCCATTTCGCGTTCGACGTCGCGACGGTGAAAGATGCTCTCGGCAAGCGAGCGAATCGTACTCAGGACGCTCATACTTCCTCCGGGGTAGCGGCCAGGGCGGCGCCAATGGCCGCGGCAAGACGGTTCCACCCTTCGGCTTCTTCGCGCAGGCGCTTACGCCCCGCGGCAGTTAATTCATAGAATTTGGCGCGACGGTTGTTCTCTGACGTTCCCCAGCTCGCCTTGAGCAAGCCCTGCTTGACCAGTCGAAACAGCGCGGGATAAAGTGCTCCCTGCTCCACCAGCAGAGCCCCGCCGGAAATCTGGCCGATGCGCAGGAGAATGCCGTAGCCGTGCAGCGGCCCGAGAGAGACAGCTTTAAGGATGAGCAGATCGAGAGTACCGGGAAGGATCTGGGCCTGGTCATGCAAGCGGTGTTCCTCCTAAGATTCTTAGGAGATTAGAGCCATCTCTCCTAAGTTGTCAAGGAGAGCTTAACTGCCATTATTAGCTAAAAGCGTAACGCTGATGAACGCCGATTTCACTGATCTCCTCCTGGAAATCAGCGACAATCACCGTTCATCAGCGGCAAGGGCTTGGTTGTAGCGAGAACTAAGCTTCGGCGCCGCCTTCTTTTTCCACTGTCACTTTCACGTGGCTTGTCACCTCACGGTGCAGCCGGACCGGCACTTCAAATTCGCCGATGCTCTTGAGCGGCTCGTTGAGCTGGATCTTGCGGCGATCAATGTTAAAGCCTTTCTGCTCCAGCGCTTCCGCAATGTCGGCCGAGGTAACGGAGCCGAACAGGTGGTCCTTTTCTCCCGCCTTGCGGGCAAAGGTGAGCGCAACGCCGTCAAGCTGTTTGCCCAACGCTTCAGAATCGGCTTTCTCAATGGCCGAGCGGCGGACGGCAGACTGCTTCATCTGCTCGATCACAGCTTTGTTTCCCGCGTTGGCTTCAATGGCCAGCTTGCGCGGAAGAAGGTAATTGCGGCCATAACCCTCGGCTACTTTCACCACGTCGCCGCGGTGGCCCAGCTTGGGAACATCTTCTTTCAGTATGACTTCCATCTCAAAATCTCCAGTTCAAATGTCTCTCGTCGCGGAGAATGTCGGTTCACAGCTTTGCGTGACCTGCTGCTCTCCGCGCCTCCGCGTCTCCGCGTGAAATGAGCGCCTACAGGACTACCGAGCTCGACTCGCCTCGACAAAGTTCTTTTACCGGGCTGCGAACGGCAGCAGGGCGATGTTGCGCGCGCGTTTGATGGCGGAGGTCAACTGCCTCTGGTGTGGTGTGCACACGCCCGTCAAACGACGGGGAACAATCTTGCCCCGCTCGGCCACAAACTGCTGCAGCAGGCGCACGTCTTTGTAATTGATGTCGTCAATCTTCTCGACGCAGAACTTGCACACCTTCTTGCGACGGAAGAATTTGCGTCCGCCTTCACGGCCACCGGGACCACGATCAGGGCGGTCCGGCCGATCTGGCCGGCCGCCGGGACGCGGCGCTGGTGTTGAAACTTCCTGAACTTCGTCAGCCATAACTCTCCTTAACTTTGTATTGCCGCGGCAACTCCGCGAGCTGGGCTTAAGCCCCAAAATGATTTCCCCGCTCTTAGCGAGCTGATTATGCGTTTGCCGGCGCGCCTTCACTCTCAGCGGACGCGGCAGCTTCCGCCGGCGGACGCTTCACGCGTGCAGCGCGAAGTTTCTTGACCTTCTCCAGACGCTGCTGTTCCTCATCCGTACGCACGGTGATGAATTTCAGCACCGGCTCGGCGACGCGCAGACGGCGCTCAAGTTCATGGATGGCTGTGCCGTCGGCCGCCAGCGTGAACAGCACATACTGGCCATCCTGGAATTTCTTCACGTCATAGGCCAGACGGCGCTTGCCCATCTTTTCGGCGTTTTGTACAGTTGCTCCTGCCGTGGTGGCGTGGTTCTGCATGGTGGCAATCAGCTTGTCCACGTCCTCTTCCAGCAGGTCAGGCCGCACAATGAACATTACTTCGTAAGAACGTTGCATACACTCTCCAAATCTTTATTGCCCGGCACTCGGTAGTGGGTATTTGCGTCTTTCCCCAGGCACCAACTACCAAGTACCAATTTCCAATTACCGTTTTAGCTTCCGCCTTCACCCGCCGGCTCTTCCGGCTTGTTCTTGCGGTTGAATCTGTTCATGGCCGTCGCAATCCCATCATTGATGATCACGTTCACAGCCTGCGCCGTCACATCCAGCGCTTCGTCCACTGCCACTAACTGCGACTTGCGAAACGGCGCCAGTATGTACTTTGCTCCACCTTTACGAGGATCGTCTGGCGCAACCCCAATCCGTATCCGGGCAATCTCTTCCGTCTGCAGCGCGTTGATGGTCGACTGCATTCCGTTGTGCCCGGCCGACGAACCTCGGGCCCGCACTCGAATCATCCCCAGGGGAAGGTCCAGCTCGTCATAAATCACGATCAGGTCCTTCTCCGGTTCAACCTCATATTTCCTGACCAGCTCCAGCACTGACATGCCGCTCAGGTTCATGTAGGTCTCCGGCTTGGCCAGCAGGATCTCTTCGTTGCCGGTCCTGCTCCTCGCCGTGAGCGCTTTGCAGTGCCGGTTTTCAATCACCACGCCGCACTGCTCGGCCAGCCGGTCTACGGCCAGAAAGCCGATGTTATGCGGCGTGAATTGATACTCGATACCGGGATTGCCCAGCCCGACAATCAGCTTCACGCTGCTTACTTCTTGGCCGGAGCAGGTTCACCCTCTTCCTCGGTCTCCTGCTTGCCTTTCTTGATGACTTCCGGTTCCGCAGGCGCAGCAGCAGCGGCTTCAGCTCCGGCTTCAGGAGTGGCGGCCACTTCTTCTTTCACATGCGTTACGTGAGCGACGGTCTGCTGTTCGTCGCTGACAAACTTGACCTTGCCGTCGTGCGGCAGGTCAGCCACGCGCAGCACCTGGCCAAATTCCAGGTGCGAAACATCGGCATCCATGTGGCTGGGGATATCGCCCGGCAGACACTCGATTTCCACCTCGCGCAAAACCTGGTCCATGATGCCGCCACCGATTTTCACGCCGGGAGCTTCACCCACCAGGTGAACCGGAACGGATACGCGGATCTTTTCGTCCATAGCGATGCGCTTCAGGTCAATGTGTAGCAGCTTGCCGCTGAGAGGATCGTACTGCCAATCCACCACCATGCCTTTGGAGGCTTCGTCTCCGACCTTGAGGTCAAAGATGCTGTTGTGGCCTGCTTTAGAATGCAGAATGCGCGAGATCTGCTTGGGGTCAAGGCTGATGGCGACGGCCTGTTTTTTGGCCCCGTACAGCACCGCGGGAATGCGTCCGCTGGCACGCAGGCGACGCGCTTCATTCTTGCCCCGGGAACTGTCCGGTCTGGGCTGTCCTTCAACTACTTCCTGCTGTAAACTCATCTTCTTTTTCCTTCTTCTCCGCTTCCGTGCCGCCTCAGGCAAACAGCGAACTTACGGAAGTTTCTTCATGGATTGACTGGATTGCTCGGCCCAGTAGGCCGGCAATCGACAAAACTTTGATCTTCGGTTGATCCTTGGCTGCGTCTGTCAGGGGGATTGTGTTCGTCACCACTACCTCTTCCAGCTTCGAATGTGCAATCCGACTGATAGCCGGGCCTGAGAGCACCGGATGCGACGCGCAAGCATAAACTTTCCCCCCTCCCGCAGCGACCAGCGCGTCCGCGGTCTTCACCAGCGTGCCCGCGGTATCGATGATGTCATCGATGATGAGGCACGTGCGGCCTTTCACATCGCCGATTACGTGCATCACTTCGGCCACGTTCATGTCCGTACGTCGCTTGTCTACGATAGCCAGCGCAGCATCAACTTTTTTGGCGAAGAAGCGCGCGCGCTCCACGCCGCCGGCGTCCGGCGATACCACGGTCAGGTTCGGCAACTGCATCTTCTTAAAGTGGTCCACCAGTACCGGCGAGGCGAACAGATGGTCCACCGGAATGTTGAAAAACCCCTGAATCTGCGGCGCATGCAAATCAACAACTAACGCGCGATGCGCTCCCGCCGTAGTCAGCAAATCAGCAATCAGCTTGGACGACACCGGAACGCGCGGCTTATCTTTGCGGTCCTGGCGCGCGTAACCGTAATACGGAATCACCGTAGTAATGCGCCGCGCCGATGCGCGTTTCAGCGCATCCACCAGCAGCAGCAACTCCATGAGGTGCTCATCCACCGGGAAGCACGTGGGCTGGCAGACGAACACATCTGCTCCACGGACGTTCTCCAGAATCTGGATATAAACTTCGCCGTCAGAAAACCGGGTGACGTTTGCCTTGCCGCGTTCAATTCCCAGAAAAGCGCAAATCTCGTCCGTCAGGGCCTCATTGGCCGTACCGCAAAAAATTTTGAACTTGTCGTCCTTGTGCTTTAACTGCGTCTTGTGCTCGCTCTTCGGCGGAGTTTGTTGCTGTTTCGACTTGTCTGCTGCCGTAGCTATCGTTGCCATGTTCCCACCCGTTTGAAGCTGGTTGGCTACAACGGATTGCTGCTTTAGACCCTTGGCGGAGGTGACTGCGGTTCCAGCGATACCTCCGGGATCTGCTTCCTTGCTGCAATTACAAATTCTGGCTGGGCGGCTAGGTGTCTTCACTTCAAGGACTCCGCCGCAAGCGGCTTCGCCCTCGGCGACGGTTCGCGCTGGACGGCGCTCACCACTCGCCTCACCCACCTACTCATCCCATAACTTCTGAGATTCTGGCTGGGCGGCTAGGATTCGAACCTAGACAAAGTGCTCCAAAGGCACTTGACCTACCATTAGTCGACCGCCCAATCCCATTCAAACTCTAAGCGACTGAAAAACCGTGTCGGCCGGGGTCCCCGACAAGCGCCGCTTTTGCGCTGGTTGGGGTGGAAAGGCACTTGACCTACCATTAGTCGACCGCCCAATCCCATTCAAACTCTAAGCGACTGAAAAACCGTGTCGGCCGGGGTCCCCGACAAGCGCCGCTTTTGCGCTGGTTGGGGTGGAAAGGCACTTGACCTACCATTAGTCGACCGCCCAATCCCATTCAAACTCTAAGCGACTGAAAAACCGTGTCGGCCGGGGTCCCCGACAAGCGCCGCTTTTGCGCTGGTTGGGGTGGAAAGGCACTTGACCTACCATTAGTCGGCCGCCTAATCCCATTCAAACTCTAAGCGACTGAAAACCGGTCCCGACAAGACCGCCCAATCGTCATTTTAAGGGCTCCGCCGCAAACGGCTTCGCCCACCGGGGTCCCCAGCACGCGCGCTTTTCGCGTGATGGGGTGACTCGGCGAAGGTTCGCGCTGGCCGGCGCTCACCATTCGCCTCACCCGGTTCCTATCAAAATCAAAATCTTCTACCAAATTACGGCGATGTCGGCGATCACACGCGATACCGGCGATCCCTAAGTTCCGGTCGCCAGCTGCCGGGCGAACATCTGGTTCCAGTACTCAGCCCTTGTCAGCGTAGCCGTTGCCTGGGCAGGAATGTCATTATCCCTCAATGACGTAGCTGCTCCTGCAGCCTCAGCTTTATGGCCAAAAAGGCCGTAAACAGCTGATCCTGACCCGGACAAAGACACGTACTTGGCACCTGATTTCTCCAAGGCACGTTTCACTTCACGTATGGCGGGATACTTCGGAAAAACGACACTTTCAAAGTCGTTTTCAATCCCGGTACGGACAAGGTCGAGAAGCAGTGCCTCGGCCCGGTCCCAGCCTTTATCTGGGACACCGGTTGGAGAATAACTGGTACCGCTGAGCCATTCATAAACTGAATGGCTGAACCCATTCATTGTACCGAAGCCGTTCTGGGAGGTCAATTTGCCCTGTTCCGCTTTGCGTTTGTCCCAGTCCGCGAAAGCCACGGGCGTAGAGACGCCGATTGTTGGTGTGGCGATCACGCAGGGAAAGCTGGGGAGATCTTCCATGGCGTAAACCTGTTCGCCACGTCCGGCGCCCAGTACCGTTCCTCCAATAAGAAACAGCGGCAGATCCGAGCCCACTTCAGCAGCGATGCGCAGGCGCTCTTCCGGCATGAGCGGTTTTTTCATCGCCCGCTCCAGGCCGAGCAGAGTTGCAATTGCATTTGACGATGCGCCACCGAGACCACCCTGCACCGGAAGGTTCTTCTCAATCGTGATCCTCACCTTGCCGCGGGTTTTGATGGAACGGAGAAATTTCTCCGTGATGCGCCAGCAGGTGTTGGATTCGTCCGCTGGCACGCGCGAATCCTTGCAGTAAATCTCAATTCCCACGCCACGGCCAACGTCCACGCGCACCGTATCGGCCAGAGCCACTGTCTGGTAAATTGTGCGCAATTCGTGAAAGCCATCTTCCCGCAAGGGGCCGATGCGCAATCCGATATTGATTTTTGCGAAGGAACGTACAGCAGTGGCCATCTGAGTTACGCAATCATAACACCCGACCGCGCCAACCCCTAGCAGGGGAACTACTTAACACTCTCGGGGGCTCATGCTGATAGGATCGCATTCCACCGCGGGGGCCGAATGCTGAGTGCTAATACCTGAACAAATACGAAATCTTCACAAAAATCTGCCGCCCGTCATTAATAAATGTGTTGCGAGTCCTCAGCAAATCTCCGTTTGGCGCGAATTGTAGTGAGGGGTCCAGGTTCTGCAGATCACTGTTATAGCCGGCATAGATTGCGGTTCCCGGATTGATCATGTAGGTGAACAGCACGTCGCCGTTGAACCCTTTGGTGCTTTGCAGGCTGGTCAGGGCGGGATTGCCGATGGTGCTTGTGTACTGGCCGATCAGCCGCAAAGAAAATTCTTTGGTGAACTGGTAATTCCACTTCGACCGCATGATGTGGTTGTTGAAGATATTCAGGCCGGAATCCTGGTCCAGCAGGCGCACCATTAAGTAAGTGTTCTCCACCGTGAGCCCTTTTGCCGGACGGACCACTGCCTTAATAGTGGCGGTGTTCTGGTAGGCGAGGACTGGCGGCCCAACCGCGGGAACGAAATTGGTGGCCGTTCCCCAGTCCATCTCCGCGTTGAGGTTGAGCCATTTGAAATATTGTGTGCCTGCAGCTACGCCACCCTGGAGGTGGGCATAGTCGCGGTTCGCAGTCAGCGTGGAAAAATCAACGGGCCGCAGCCGCTCATGCTCCACTGCAACGAAGATATCGGCAAAGCTGTTGCGCTGAAAGTTCCATTCATAGTTCTGATTGTAAAGATAATCCAGGCGAGTTCCGTTGTGGTCCCAGAGCATCTGTGCCTGGGTCCGCGGGCCATGTGCGGTCAGGAATTTCCCTTCCGGGTGCCAGGTATAGCTGAAAAAGTTGCTGGTCTCGCGGTAGTCGCTGCGCGGCACAAAGCCGGCTTCCGTGGTAAATCCGGGAGATATGTCCTGATACAAAGTATTGAACTCAACCGCCCGGGAAGACCGCTCCACAAAAAGGTTATACGCCGGGCCGGACTCATGTGAGCCGTCATTAAACTTTGTGTCTGAGGTTACCGCCTGGGCGTTCATCTGCCAGTTCTGGTTGAGCCTGATCTCTGTATCAACTCCGCCGACGCGGTTATGACCCACTTGGCATTCAATCAGCGCGCAGAAGCTGCTGGGCCCGGTGTGCAGTTCGCGGTCAGTATAGATAAAGCCAACGCTGTTTCCTTTTCCCAATTCGCGGTTCACACGAAGCACGCCAAAATAAGCGCTATTGCCGTTCAGCGGATCGCCGGGAAGCACAGTCTGCCCGGGCGCACGATCATTGGCCAAAAACGTTCCAATCGCCCACGGCCCCACTTTGCCTGTAAGCCGCGCGCCGTACAGCGGGTTCACCACTCGGCGCGTGAATACCAGGTTCAGCGGCGTCTGGAAGAAATTCGAGTTTTCCTGGAAGAACGGCCGCTTCTCCGGGAAGAACACTTCAAAGCGCTGGTTCACCGTGACCTGCGGATCGTCCGACTCGATCTGGCCGAAATCCGGATTGATGGTGGTATCCAGTACCAGGCTATCTTTGATCACGACTTTAGAATCGAGTCCTGCTTTCGGGTCTACATGCTTGCCGGTAAAGCGATCACCCGCCGGATCGCGCTCATCGAGCGAACGAAACGCGCCGACTGATGTATAAGGGATGAACTGCATGTTGCGCCCCGGAGAAATGTCTTGGAAACCCTTGAGCGTTCCTTCCTGCGTCAGCATGCCCTGCACCATATTGGTGTTGCGGGGGAAGTATGAGTGTTCAGAATTGCGCGGGATCACGCGAATCAGAATGAAGCCCCAGTCGTTGCTTGCCTGCTGCCTGAAGCGCAGCGACTTGAACGGAATCTCAAATATGACCATGTAGCCGCTGGCAGTCATCTTTGTATAGGTATGCCAGACAGTGTCGAATGAATTATCGAAGCCCTGATTTTCCGCCATCAGGCCATCCTGCTGGATTCCGTAGGCATTGCTATAGAACATGTAGGCGTGGCGGTGATCATGGAACGTATCCAGCCAGAGGCCGCACTGATCGTCATCATCAATTAATTCGCGCCGCAACATGCGGGCGCGGATTTTCTTTGGCTCTTTGTCGAACGCCAGAAAAACCGCGTAAAAATTCTTTTCCGTATAACCAAGATAGGCCTCAGTGGGCTCGCTGACCGGCGCGCCATCATGGGGATCCTTCTGGGTGAACTTTCCCACTTTCAGCATCTGCCGGGCCAGAGGGGTGGCCGTCTCCATGCCGGCAAAGTCGGCGAGCTTGGGCGCCGCCTGGAGTCTCGGAATAGAAAGAGAGCTGGCTTCGCGGGCCAGTGTTGGATTCGGTTTCGGTGTGAGGCGGGCGGATTTGGTCTGCCCAGCGGCGCTCGATGGAGACAGCAGCGCCAGTGCCGCCAAAATCGACTGAATAACGATGAGAAGCGGCTTGCGCACAAGCGCCTTCCGGTCCGCACGGGAACGGCGGCAGGAATGCGCAGTACACAAGCTCACGTCTCTTAGTCTCATCATCAAAGTGAAGGTTAGAAGGGAACAGAAAAGCCTAACCGAAATCGGGGAGAACGAAAACGGGTAAAAACCTTTGCAACGATCTCAGAACAAACCGGGCTGCCGGCCGTAGCGAATGCCAAAATGGTCGTACGCCAGCCTGGTGGCTACACGCCCACGCGGGGTGCGGTCAAGAAATCCAATCTGCATGAGAAAAGGTTCGTAGATTTCTTCCAGTGCCTCAGGCTCTTCCGCCAGGGCAGCGGCCAATGTGCTGAGGCCAACCGGCCCGCCGTTGTATTTTTGAATGATCGTCAGCAGGAGTCGGCGGTCAATTTCATCGAAACCGTGCTGGTCCACCTCCAGCAGTTCGAGCGCAGCCTGGGCTGTTGCTTTATCGATGCGGCCCTCGCTCCGTACCTGGGCAAAATCGCGCACCCGCCGCAGCAACCGATTCGCAATGCGCGGTGTGCCCCGAGCGCGGCTGGCCAGTTCGGTTGCTCCTTCATCATCAATTTCTACTCCCAGGATTTCAGCCGAGCGTTCAATCACAAACTTGAGTTCGTCCGTGGAGTAGAACTCGAGCCGCAGCAGAATTCCGAAGCGTGACCTTAGAGGCGCGGATAAAAGTCCCGCGCGTGTGGTGGCAGCCACAAAGGTAAACGGCTTCACGTCAATGGTGTGAGTGCGCGCAGAAGGACCCTGGCCAATGATGATGTCCAGCTTGTAGTCCTCAAGCGCAGAGTAGAGGATCTCTTCCAGCGCCGCCTGCAGGCGATGGACTTCATCCACAAAGAGCACCTGCTTGTCCGTCAGGTTGGTCAGGATGGCCGTGAGGTCGCCCTTGATCTGGATGGCCGGGCCGGCTGTCTGCGAAAAAGCCACGCCCATCTCGTTGGCAATGATGGTGGCCAGCGTGGTTTTACCCAGACCGGGTGGACCATAGAGTAGAACGTGATCCAATGCCTCGCCGCGAGACCTGGCAGCTTCAACCGCGACGGAAAGAATATCTTTGACCTTTTTCTGGCCGATGAATTCGCGCAGCAGCCGGGGCCGCAGCTTCAGCTCAAAAGACGCGTCGTCTTCAACTGGAACTGCTGATACCAGCCGCTCGCTGTTCAGACTTTTTTCGCTGGCTGCCACTCCGGCGATACTAAAGCGAACCGGGAAAAAATGCCAGTTGGAAAATGCTCACTGCTTTTTTGAAACGCTCAGGCTCTCATACTCCTTGGCTTTGCTGTCAAGTTCCGCGGCATTGGAGGCATTCGGAACCAGAGTCAGATAGTCACGGATTTGCTGCGCAGCACCGGCAAAGTCATTTTTCTGTGCCTGGATGTTGCTCAGCAGCAATAAAACTTCCGGATGGCTGTGTTCTTTGTCAGCAGTTTTGAACTTTCTGGCGCTGTCCTCGGCTGCCTGAAAGTTGCCTATGTTGTAATTTGCCGCGGCATTGTAAAAACCGGCGGCAGGGAAGGCATAAGGATTCAAACTGTTGACTTGCGCGGTGAACTGAGCGGCGTCTTTCCAGTTTTTTCCGGTAATCGCGAGCAAGGCTAAACCGAAAATAGGATTCACGTATTGCGGATCAGCCTGCAGAGCTTTCTTATACGAGTCGTGCGCTGCCGGTAAATTCTGCTCCCGCTGTTGAACATCGCCCAGACGCGACCAGGCAGCGGCATACTGCGGGTAAATACGCACGGCTTTTTCCAGTTCCTTCTCTGCGTCGGGAAGTTTGTCAGCGTAGAAGGCTTTGGATCCTTTCTCAAATGCGTGACGCGCGTCCTTGGGCGCAGCCAGGCTGGTGGCGCTGATGGCGCTGCCCTTTACGTCGCCCATACGCGAGAGCATGATGGTGCCGACTTCAGTCTGGAAAGAATCGCCAATCGTAGGCTGCAGGCGCACCGTGCTCGATTGGAAGCCTGCGAGGACGGCGCGCAGTTCACAGCCCTGCAGAGTCATGGTCTGATGGGAGAGAGAGCGCCCGGAAGAAGGCATGGGATTGCCGGGCATTGGTTGCGGATCATTCTCACTGGCATCCTGGAAGCCCAGGTTCTGGCCGATCTGCAGTTGGAATTCGCCTTTGAAATCAGTGTAACCTTCGCGCCGCGTGACCCCGTTGCAGATGCGTTCAATTGCCACCGGCTCTGAGAGTTTCCCGCCTCCTTCAATGGCTACATGGCCAGACACGAAGATTGGCTGGAAACTTCCGGTGGGACTGTTCGGGTTGGTGGCGCTGGGTGGCGTGGTGCGCGTATTTCCGCCGCTGCTTCCTTTTTTCTGTGCTACAGCAGTTTGCACCAGGACGAGAACTGTGACCAGAAAACCGAGCCGGAGTTGAGAGGAGACTGAGAACATCTTCGCCCTCCGCGTGCCGCCGGCGTGAATAGCTGCTGCGAGCGGCAACAGGCAATCTCGAAAGTTTACGCCTGTTGCAGGCTCTACGGACAATGTGATTTGGTGAAATTCCGCAGCAGCAAAGCTCAATTGCGCTAGCGAGCAGAGATGTCTTAAATGCTTGAGCAGGCGTGAACCTGAACCAGTGCTGTGTGAAGAGTAGTCGGAAGCAGCAAGAGTTAGGCGATTCAGGGTTCCTGACGTCCGCTGCCGAGTTCCGCGATTACTTCCTGGCCCAGCAGTTTGCTGCCTTCATAGAGCACCTCAATGAGGCGGGCGCGGGCAGCGCGGGCATTGGCCATTGCCGTCGGCAACTCAGGAGTGGGGAAGACGCCCACAATCTCCCATTTGTTCTCGCCGGTCTGGATCCAGAGTTCGTATTGTTTCCACTTGGCCATCAGGCGCAGATTCCCTATGGCTAAAGTAATTCATTCCCGGCCCAAGCCTGCAAAAATTCGTGCGAGTGTACCCCGACAGGAAACAGCACGAAGGTGAGTAGATGCTGGATGAATGTGTCAACTATGTGCCCTGTCTGATCTGTCCAATATGTCCCCGGTCTGTACCTTTTGGTAGCACAGGCGCCCTCGCCTGTGCATGAGCGCTGTTGTTCTGAAAGCTCCTAGAAGGTTAGTGCATGAGGTGCGTTCATGGCGGCTGGTTTTTATTCGGATCAAATCGGAACTTCTCAACAGCATCAGCAGGCAGGCACAGGCGAGGGCGCCTGTGCTACCGCATATTAATGAACCGCACGACGTTCTTTCGCGAAAAATGTGCAATGCGCACGAACATCCGGCCCGCGTCGTCTCAAGTGTCATCCCGAAGTCGCGCCACGCGAAGTAGTTCACCATTCGACTCTGTTAACCCGCGGAGCCGATCCTTCACCCGTGCGTTAAGACCTTGCACAAAGCAACATGCCTGATTGCGCGGGGGTTCAGGATGAAAAGCCCTAAAACCTACCGCTGTTACTTCCCGTCTCTACTGCTTCTCCGTTTCGCCCTTATCCATTCCTTGCCAGCCCAGCTTCTCACCTTGGTTCTGTTCGTCCAGCCACTTTTTGAGTGGGGCAAAGTAATCGAGGATGGCAGTTGCATCCATCTGCCGCTGCCCGCTGATGGCTTCCAGCTCATCTGGCCAGGGCTTGCTCTTACCCATGCTGAGCATCTTGTTCAAGCGCTCGCCGGCGGCTTTGCTCTTGTAGATGGAGCAGCGATGCAGCGGACCTTTTTCTCCCGCAGCTTCGCACAGCGCGCGATGAAACTGGAATTGAAGGATGCGCGCGAGGAAATAGCGCGCGTAAGGGGTATTGGACGCAATGTGATACTTGGCGCCGGGATCAAAGTCCGCCTCGCTGCGCTCCACCGGCGGCGCCACGCCCTGATACTTGGCCTTCAAGTCCCACCACGCTTTGTTGTACTGCTCCGGCGTGATTTCACCGGAGAAAACTTTCCAGCGCCACTTATCGATCAGTAACCCGAAGGGCAGGAAAGCAATCTTGTCCAGCGCCATCTTAAGCAGGTAGCCGGTATCAGCGCTCTCCGCCGGGACGGTATTCAGCAGGCCCACTTCCTTCAGATATTCTGGGGTGACGGACAGCGCAATGGTATCGCCCACCGCCTCATGGAATCCGTCATTCGCGCTGTCTTCAAACAGTGGCGGCTGAGTCTTGTAGGCGCGCTGATAAAAATTGTGGCCCAGTTCGTGGTGAATGGTGACAAAGTCTTCGTCTTTCACCTCAATGCACATCTTCAACCGCAGATCATCTTTGTTGTCGATGTCCCAGGCGCTGGCATGGCACACCACATCTCGGTCCTTTGGTTTGATGAACAGGGAACGTTCCCAGAAGGTCTGCGGCAGCGGATCAAAGCCCAGTGACTTAAAAAAATTCTCGCCGTAATGGACCATTCCCAATTCGTTCACGTTGTGCGACTTCAGCAGCTCCGTGAGGTCATAGCCCTGATTGGAATCAGCCGGCGCGACAACGGGATAGATATTGCCCCACTCCTGCGCCCACATGTTGCCCAGAAGCTGTGACGGAATCAGGCCATCAGGACGATCGGCAATTTTGCCGTACTTTTTGATGAGCTGCTTGCGCACGTACGCATGCAGAGAAATGTAGAGCGGCTCAACCTGACGCCACAGGCGTTCCATCTCTGCGCTGAACTCATCCGGCGTCATGTCATAGTTTGACCGCCACATGGCGCCCGTGTCTTTGAAGCCCAGCTCTTTTGCGCCCGCATTCGAGAGCTGAACAAAGCGTTCATACTTCTGCCGCATGGGAACAGAGATTTTGTGCCACCCAATCCATGCATCCAGCAGCTCATCAGGATTGGTGCTGGTAGCAAGAATGCGGCTGAGATCGTTGAGTGAAAGACACTTCTGTGTGCCGTCAGCCTGCGGCTTGCAATATTTCCCCTTGCCATACGTGCCATCAAGCCAGCTCGCGATCTCAGTCAACTCTTTGCGTTCAGCATCGTTGTTCGGTGCAGGCGCAACAAGTGAAAGGCGCAGCAGCTTGAATTTGCGTTCCAGCTCAGGCGGCTTCTTCAGCTTGTCAAAACGGCGCGCATCCAGCGCCAGCTGGGTGACCAGTGCAGTCAGGCGTTCCTGTGCCTGGGCTGCCATAGTCTCAGTATCGTCCGTGATGAAATTTTCCTGCACCCACTGTGCGCGGCTGGCCCGGACGGTGAGATCGTCAATCTGGGCTTCTGCCTTCTTCATGAAAGCTTCGGCTTCAGCCAGTGTAGGTGCACCTTTGCTGCCGGAAGTCATAGCTTTTTTGGATGTGGTTTGAGCCATGGCGACTGAGCCGACAACAACAATTAGAAGGATACGTGAAATTCCACTCGGAACCATTGCCCCTCCGGCGCGAGCATTCTAAAACTGGCTAGAGTAGCCGTTTGTGCTGCCTGCTGGCAAATACCGGAGCCGATTCGCACAACGCAAAAGGATCAAACCCTGACCCTTCACTCGTTGCTCGGGCGGGGCGCTATTCAAATTGTCTTTTGAAGCTCTCCATCTGCTGCCGCAGGTCGGCCAATTCGCGGCGAAGGTCTGCGACTTCGCTCTCCAATCGAGCGAGCCGGCTGTCATCTTCGGCGTTTCCGGCTGATGCTGTTTCAGGAGGCGCAACATAGCCTTCCACATCACCAGAGAGCAGATGAGCGAAACGTGATTCCTTGGTTCCGGGCTGGCGCGGCAGCATTTTCACCAGTGGAACTTCTCGCTGCATGAGCCTCTGCAAGGTGGCCTGCACGTCTGAGAGTTCTTCAAACCGGTACATGCGTTCGGTGCGTCCGCGGAGTTCACCGGGCGTTTGCGGGCCGCGCAGCAGAAGAACATCCATCACGGCAGTTTCAGCGCGCGTGAAGTTGAATACTTCCTGGATGCGGTGCTCATATTTCGTTACTCGGCTGTCAGCGCCGCCCGCCGGGCCGGCCAGGCGTTTTTCCTGCAGCGTGATGAGGGCGTCGCGCACGGTGTTCTCATCCAGAGACATCACGGGATCGCGGTTGTTCTTCTGGTTGCAGGCATTGACCAGCGCATTCAGTGACAGCGGGTAGTAGTCGGGCGTGGTGATGTCCTTCTCAATCAGCGCGCCGAGTACGCGACATTCAACATCGCTCAACACCGGGAGTTCTCTCATTCTCAATGCACCGCAGTTCAATCAAGCTGAATTCAGCTTCTTAGCATAGCAAACGATCCATGCGACACTTTCAATTCGCGGCAATGGAGATCTCTCTTCCCGCACTCCCCGCACAATCTGAGCTTCCACTTTATGAACTGCTGTTGAGCTCTGGGCTGAGAGCAACCCGGAGCATGGGAAAAATTTGCAGTCCAGCACAGGCTTAAACAACTAATCTTGCCACGCGGGGTTCAAAATTATTAAACACACATTAGGGCTGCAACCTTAACTCTCGGCGACCTTTTAGAACATATCCGCAGGGAAGCAAGGTTTATCTTGGAAGGCAAAGCGTAAGTGGAATTCGTACTCAATTTCGCTTGGTTGGTTCTCTCACTGACGCTGGTGGTCGTGTGTGTCATTTTTGGGAGACCTGCGTTCAATTCAAAAGTGCAGCGAATTGTCGTGGCGGTTTCACTGGCGTGTCTGATTGCCTTTCTGTTATTCCCAGTGATCTCAATGACGGATGACCTGAACAGCGGAGCTGTTCTGGCTGAAACCACCAATTCCAAACACTGGCAACCAACGATTGCATTGTTCTCACTGCTAGGCCCGGGATTGCTGATTGCCTTCTCTGCCCAGAGTAGTACGTGGGCCGACGGCAGCATTCTTTCAGAACTGGGCCGTCCGTCCCAGCAGATGCTTTCCTTTCACATGAGCAGACGCCCGCCGCCGGCAGCGTAACTGCCGCGCTCTGCTCCCGGCTTTAATCCATAGAGTATTTACAACCTTCGCGATGCGGCTGGGGAAAAGCTCAACCAAAATCTAATGGCAAAGCACGCCAACAAGGAAGCACTTGAGGTGGTCTCAAATGAACGTCCTGAACATTGTTGGAAAAATGAAAGAAAAATTCCATTCGGCCCGGGACAAACTGGCGCTCGCGATTCTGATCTGGCTGGAAAAAGAACCTTCGCAGGAACGTGTTCTTTCCGCGGCAGCGGCAGGCGATAATAACGGGCCCTACATCCGTTATCGCGAACGCTCCAGGCCGCGAATTGGCCGAGCCGCGCACGAGCGCCTGAGAGAAAACCAAAAGGTAGCGTGAACGCAGGATTTGCGTTCACGCACATACCCTCGCAATGAACAAGAAAAGGAATTCGCGAAAATTCGGGTGCTTAGAGGAGAATCTCCATTCCCTCTGAGGCGGCCCTCACCCGGGGATAATACTCGCGGGCCTTTGTAACAACGGAATCAATGCACTCATCGGTGTGGTCAGGATCGTGGTGAAAGAGCACCAGTTCTTTGGCGCCGCTTTCCATGACCACGTTTACCCCTTCGCGCCAGTGGCTATGTCCCCAGCCGCGTTTGCGGGCCGCATACTCTTCCGGCAGATACTGCGCATCGTAGATCAGCACATCAGCCCCTTCGGCCAGCTTGCGCAGGCTCTTGTCGAACACAGGGTCGCCTGGCTCGTTGTCCGTGGCATAAACCATGATGCCGTCTTTTGATTCCATGCGGAACCCAAGGCAGCCCTGCGGATGATTGAGCCACATGGACTGCACCACGCAATCGTCGAACTCCAACCGGCCTTCTTCTATGTTGAAGAACTGGCGGTGCGCCGCCATCTCATTCATGTTCACCGGGAAATACGGGTCGGACATCTGCTCTTCTACCGCGCGCTGCAATCCGCGCGTGCGATTGGACGAGTGGAAAATGAACGAGCTGCCGTGGTTCTGATAGAGAGGCGCAAAAAACGGGATACCCTGAATGTGGTCCCAGTGAAAATGGGAAAGGAAGATGTGGGCTGAAAGCGGCTCGCCGTTATTTTCCTGTTGCAGCTGTTTGCCCAGGTTGCGGAAGCCGGTGCCGCAGTCAAAGATGTAAATGTGGCCGTTGAGGCGCACCTCCACACAGGAGGTATTGCCTCCATAGCGCAGGTTTTCTGATTGTGGGGTGGGGGTGGATCCTCGAACACCCCAAAACCTAATCAGCATCACATTCACCTTCAAGGGCACATCAATAAGCCTATAAGCCTTGGACCCGGATGCCTTTAGCCTGGTGCGCCGCCGAACTTCAGGGGGAGTGCGTTTCTTGAAGTTGGCCAGAGTATAGTCCAAAACCGGGGAACAGGCCACGCCCTTCCTGTTGTCTAAGTGACCAGAGGGGCCAGTTCGTTTCAGCCTGAGAGTACGTGTCCTTTCGGGCACACGATCCGCAATTTATTAAAATGGATTCCCATGCTCTGGCCCGACTACAAGCAATTTGCCGCACTGGCCAACAATGCCACTCTGGTTCCCGTCGCCAAGACTGTTGCTGCGGACCTGCGTACGCCGGTTTCCGCGTTTTTGAGCATCGCCGCCGATGAAAAGCGCGCGCCCAATGCCTTCCTCCTCGAATCCGTAGAAGGTGGCGAAAAAGTGGGTCGCTACACTTTCCTTGGCGTGCGTCCTTATATGGTGATGCGCGCCCGCGGCAACCAGATCACTCTGGAAAAGGGCCGGACGCGCCAGCAGCTTGAAGGCAATCCATTCAAAGTTCTGGACGGCCTCTTGCGTGAACACAAGCCGGCACATCTGCCCGGACTGCCGCCCTTCACCGCCGGCGCCGTAGGCTTCTTTTCTCATGATGCCGTGCGGCAACTGGAGAAGCTCCCGCATACTGCCAAAGACGACCTCAAATTACCTGACTGCGTGCTCATGTTCTTTGACCGTCTACTGGCCTTTGACCATGTGCGGCACCAGATCTTCATCATTGCCACGGCCAACGTGCGTGAGCAATCGCCCGCGCAGGCCTATGAGCGCGCCGTGCGAGACATCGCTGCCATTGAGAAACAACTCTCTCAGCCCCTGCCGCGCAAATTCCTTCAGCCTGACAGACAGCGGAAAGGCCAACTGAAAGTCAGCACATCGGTAAAGAAGGAGCGCTTCCTCAAGACGGTCGAGAAGATCAAGGAATACATCATGGCCGGCGACGTCTTTCAGGCCGTCCCTTCTCTGCGCCTTCAGCTTGAGCCCGGCGTGCCGCCCTTTAGCATTTATCGTGCGCTGCGCCGCGTGAATCCCTCTCCTTATATGTACTTCCTCCGCATGGGAGACATGACCGTGCTGGGCTCGTCTCCCGAGATGCTGGTACGCGTGACCGGCAGCAAGCTCGAGTATCGTCCCATCGCCGGAACTCGTAAGCGCGGTAAAGATGAAGCCGAAGACGCGCGCCTGGAAGACGAGCTGCGCGCCGATGAAAAAGAGCGTGCCGAACACGTCATGCTCGTCGACCTGGGCCGCAATGATGTTGGCCGCGTAAGCGACTTCGGCACCGTCCGCGTGCGCGATCTCATGTTCGTGGAGCGCTATTCGCACGTGATGCACCTGGTCTCCGCCATTGAAGGCACGCTGCGCAAAGATCTCACTCCCGTCGACGCCCTGGCCGCCTGCTTCCCCGCCGGAACTCTCACCGGCGCGCCCAAAGTACGCGCCATGGAGATCATCGAAGAGGTTGAGCCCGTCCGCCGCGGCATCTACGGCGGATCAGTCCTCTATGCCGATTTCGCCGGCAATCTTGATTCCTGTATCGCCATCCGCACCATGCTCATGAAAGGCCGCAAAGCTTACGTCCAAGCGGGCGCGGGGATTGTGGCTGATTCCGTCCCTGAAAGCGAATACCAGGAATGCATCAACAAGACGCAGGCGCTGGTGCGCGCGGTGGAACTGGCGCGATCAGGCGAGTAAGTTTCGAATGTGCCGCGCCGCGTCACTTGCAGCCCTCGCCAGTTTCCTGCGACAACTCACCCAAGCTGTCATCTTGAGCGAAACGCGAGCTGCGCGTCGCGCGGTGAGCGTGAGTCGAAAGATCCCGAGAGTCTGTCCCGAACCATGCCGCATCAGGGAATTCTTCCCAGGATCTGGCCCCTTCTGTCCTAAGAGCCGTATTCTTCCGATTCGCGATCATTCGCGCCAAGTTCGCGGCTAACCTGGTTTTTGCTTCTCCGGATCACATGCGATTCCCCCGCTCACTTCCATGTATGTTAGGCGTCTAACCCTGACTGTAAGGAGATGCTTCCCTCATGAAAGCCCCCAAGCGCATACTCTGTTCTTCTCTGGCATTGAGTTCTCTTCTGGCGCTGTCTTCGCTCTCCCTGGCGCAGGACACAAAAAACTTTCACTGGAACGGCCAGTTGGGTGACAACCAGACCGTCACAGTCAAGTCCATTAACGGAGATGTTGACGCCTCACCGGCTTCCGGCAACCAGGTGGACGTAACCGCCGAAGCTTCCGGCAAAGACGCCCAGGAAGTACGATTCGAGGCACGGCCGGATTCAAACGGCGTGACCATCTGTGAAATCTATCCCGGCGTGGATAGTTGCAGCGGCAACAGCACCGGCCACCACGACAATAACCACGTGCGCATTCACTATACGGTGCACGTGCCTGCGGCCAATCGCTTTACCGGGCAATCCGTCAACGGCGGAATCACCGCCAATGATCTTGATCGCGAGGTCAAGGCCACCACCGTCAACGGCAGCGTAAAGGTTTCCACCAAATCGTGGGCAGAAGCCAAATCCGTGAACGGCAGCGTGGAAGCCATGATGGGCAACGCCAACTGGAGCGGCGACGCTGCACCTTGAAAGCGTGAATGGCGCCATCCATGTCGGTCTGCCCGCGAATGCTAATACTGAAGTTGACGTACGCACCGTCAACGGCGGCTTCAACTCGGACTTTCCCGTAACCACCCAGGCCTTCATGTCTCACCACGTGCAAGGCCGCATCGGCAGCGGAGGCCGCGAACTCAAACTCAGTACCGTGAACGGCAGCGTGCATCTGGTCAAGTCAGGAAGCTGATCTGGAAAGCAAAAAGCCGACCGCTGATCCTCGGCACGCCGGGACAGGTTAAAGCGGATGAGCGCGGATCGAAAACGGGTTGCTCTTTCCTGCTGTTGCCAATACTCTATGCAGCGATGTCCCGATTTCCTCCGCGTCTCCGTGCCTCTGTGACTCCGTGGTAGGTTTTGCTTTTCGGTCCACGTAAATCAGTGCGATCAGCGTCATCAGCGGTGGGTTTTGCCTTTCGGTCGTCCCCTCATCCCGCTTCTCCTCTGGCTCATCCGTTGCGTACTTTGCGCCCGTTGCGGTTAATGCATTGATTTTCCGGTCACCGATTTCCTCAGCGTCTCCGCGCCTCCGTGGTGAATTTTGCTTTTTGGTCCCGCGCAAATCCGTGCGATCAGCATCATCAGCGGTAAGGTTTGCGGTTTCTCCGTGCCTCTCTCGAAAATGCAACCGGGAGCCAAGAAGGTTCTTTCACGCGCGAGAGTCCAGCGGCGGCAGGCTGGGGTGAAGGCGCGGCAGAAGTTAGCCGAGGCGCGTTCCTAAGGCGCGCTTGCCGGTTGTGGGAGCAGGAAGGGTAAATGTTGTGCGAATCAGTGCAAATCTGTGTGATCCGCGGTAGGTCTCCTTCTTCGGTCTTCCTCCGCGTCTCCGCGCCTCCGCGGTGGATTTGCTTTTTGGTCCCGCGCAAATCCGTGCAATCAGCGTCATCCGCGGTAAGGTTTTCCTGTCCGGGTGAACCGCAGCCTTGCTGCGAATCATCTAAGGTAATGAACAGCGGTCTCAAACCGTGGCAGCCGAGTTTGACATTGCTGCTAAAATTGAGGGCTCATGGCCAAACAAATCACGCTTCCTTTTACGGCAAAACCAGCCTCCGAACTGGCCTCGCATCTGGGTGTTTCCAAAGCCAGACAGAAGCGCATTTTCGCCATTGTGGAGAAGAAGCACGCAAAGAGCTCCTCGCCTCGAGTCCGCTGGTCATCACGGAAGGGCAAAACCGCAAAAAAAGCCGTGGCATTTACTTCACGACCGAGACCGCGTAGCAATGCCAAAACCGCGCGTTGAACCAAACGCCTGTTTTCTCAACATTCCTTACGATCAGCAGTTTGAGAAGCTCTATCTCGCCTATATTGTCGGGCTCACGGCCCTCGGCTTCGTCCCTCGCGCAACGCTCGGAGTACCCAAAGATGCGCGACGGCTGGAGCGCATCTTCAGCCTGATCCAGGGCTGCCGTTATTCTGTCCACGACCTCTCAAGGATCCAGTTGGACCGGAAAGCTCCGCGCGCTCCCCGGATTCAACATGCCTTTCGAACTCGGCCTTGCTGTGGGCTGGACCAATCTCAACCCGCGCAGCCATTCCTGGGTAGGTTGCGATGCTGTGCCTCATCGCCCGTTGAAATCCCTGAGTGACTTGAACGGTACTGACTTTCACATTCACGGCGGCACGGTAAAGGGTGTTCTCGGAGCGTTGTGCAACGCTTTTGTGTCCCGCGGTGAGCGGCCAACCGTACCGCGCATGTTCCGTGCCTACCTGCGCCTGCGGGAAGCTAGCTCTGCTCTCCAGGCGGATGCCGGCGCTCCCGATCTGTTTCAGGCGCGCGTCTTCGCTGACCTCGTGGTGGCTGCAGGAAAGTTGTGGGAGCAGGAAGGGTAAATGTTGTGCGAATCAGTGCAAATCTGTGTGATCCGCGGTAGGTCTCCTTCTCCGTCTTCCTCCGCGCCTCCGTGGTGGATTTTGCTTTTTGGTCCCGCGCAAATCCGTGTAATCAGCGTCATCAGCGGTAGGTTTTGGGGTTTCTCCGGCCAATTGCTAATTGCTGGATGCCAATTGCTGGTTTTTAAGGGAAGTTGATCCGGAACTGCGTTTCATGGTGAGGCCAAAAACGCTGGACGCGATTGTCGCCTACCTGAGAAGTGAAGGAAAGCCGGTGGACCGGGAAGCGCTGGTCAGGGTTCTCAGCCGCGCAACGAGGCGGCGAAAACCGGCGGATCCAGCAATCGGTCACGGCCAACCTGGTATCTTTTTGGTGGAATCCTGCGATCAGCGTCATCAGCGGTTTGGGGTTTCTCTGCTCAATTGCTAATTGTGAAGTACGGCCAACATGGTACCGGTGGACCGGTAATCGCTGGTCAGGGTGCTCGCCGCGCAGCGCGGCGGAGAAAGCCGGCGGATACAGCAATCGGTCACGGCAAACCTGAACAATGAAAACCTTGTGCTATATGACGCAAACCGGATTGGCTTGCCGGAATGGAAACATAAGACCTGATGGCAGTCGGCGAAGGGCGGGCACGGACGTAAAAAGATTAGTTTTGAGCGCGCACACCCCACTTACCACCAAGGAAGCCATGCGGGCGCTCTCCACTGGGGCCGTTGCTGCGGTGGCCCCAGCGTTTTGGCCGATAGCAGACCATTTCTCTGTACCCGCTTCGCCCAACGGACTAGCTCAGGCTCTCCACCCAATCACCCGCCGGAAACGGCGGTTTTGAGTTTTTCGTAGTTATAGCGGTTATCAAGAGGCAAATCTCAGCGAAAACGATTTCGGCAGCACTTCCCATACACACATGCCAAATAAAGCAATACTGCGAAAGCAAACCGCATGCTAACTTGTCATATCGTGGTAAGATAAAAAGCAACTCTCTATTTAAAGCTGCGCCAGAATTACCGAACACTTGGCTGGCAGACCAATTGCCGGTCTTGTATAAGAACAAGCTACGTGGTAGTCGGAATAAGCTGAAACGTTCTCGCGGCTTCGAAGTACTATCGATAGCGTTCATTTACCTAGTTTGGCTGGCTCCCTGCCGCTAATCGCGCACAATCATGTGCCCTTGTCAGTTACTCTGTTCCCAAGCGACATTGGCCAAATTTGGGAAACTCGGAGACCTTTTTGACGCAACTTTTGCACGGCGAGAAGTGGAATGGGCGGGAGCAGTACTTTCAGCCTTTCCAGAACGCATTAGCGCATTTTTGGACTATAAGAAAGCATACGAAATAGCACTCTTGAGTGGTGATTACGAGCATGCCATTTCCGCTATCGATGGTCTTGAAAAAAATCTTTGCAGCTCTCTTTGGGCTATTGAGGCTCGGCTTACTGTATTACAGGCTCAACAAGGTCTCGACGCCCAAAAAACCTACTTCCGGAAAATTCGGGAAATTCGAGGCGATGACGTTATTACCTTTATTGCGTTCTTTCTCAGCCGACGCAATGAGCCTGTAATCAATCCGTTACGTTTAGGAGAGATTTCACTACCCAGCTAGGAGCCTGGCAAATTACAGGCGATCTTAGAACATGGATCGTATTCATACTGACGGGCACCTTGGAACGCGAAAATGCGATTGAACTTGGAGTATACTACGCTGGGCTGGATCATTTAGTCTAATCGATCTTTATGAGACCTTTACTAAGCTGACGGTCGATGCCGCATGCAACGGCTCTGAATTGTCGACCGAGTCTTTGAACAGCTTAAAGCTTCTGCGCGAGACGCCGGATCCACGTATCTACAAAAGCCTTTTCCTTCTGGGCGGCACAGATTCATTGTCCAGCGCACAGAAAGAAGATCCAGCTCCCATCGATGAATTCCTGCATGGCAATTCTGCGAAGCGATTCCGGTTGCATTGTCAAGGCTTGCTGCGCATCCCGAAGATCTATCAAATTTCATTCTATACCTACGGTGCGTCGCGGAATTGGGGCTTCAGTCGGAGCCTTTGACGGGACTCTTAGGGCGCATTGGAGAGCATGGACCCGGCTAATCGTTAAGGCTAATGGCTTCGCAGATTCATTTTACGAGCTTTTTCCGCTCAGTCTAAATTTGAGGTGCACCTCTTTTGCTGCTGCTTTAGAGGAGTTCGCCTGGATGGAAGTCGGCAGCAACCCTACTCCGGACTTCTCCCGTGGACTGGCCTCTTGGCTGAGTGCACCATTTCTTTCGTCTTCAGTATGAAGTTCTTGAGTCCCAATCGAAAAGAAAGTTATCTGGAAATTCTTATCAGCGCATATGGAATGAGGCCATTCGTCGGGCGGCTTTGCTTAGCTCCGGAATGAATACATCCACTCCGGCAGCAGCACATGCAATTGAATGGTGTAGGGGCGAACATAAACTGCTATTTTCGATCGAGCGCAGTCTTCGGGACAACGACTTGCGTGCAGCGCTGTTAGTTTCTGAGGAACTGAGCGTCAGCGCAAATCAGAGTTTCAAACGAACGGCTTGCCGCACAAGAGCCTACTGCTTTGTGGAGCTCGGTGAACTAAAAAGGGCGTTGACTTCATCGTCGCGAGTTGCCTATCCGACGATTCTCTCGTCCACATTCTGCCGCTCAAGGAGTGTGTGGATCTATTAGACAAGCCGACGCGGAAGCGTCTAGCGCACAAACTCTCGACGCCCATAATCTTGGACCTTTTTTCCCGATATCGAGATGACGGAAGAGACAACATTCGGGCTACGCATATCAAGATTTGCTCTTGGCACATGGCCTTGAACGCCCGTCGCAATTACGAGGCAAATCTGGCCTTTTTGATAAGCAACTTCTTATCTATTATTTGCGGAACCTCTGTATTCCCGAAGTGATGCAAAACTCTGCCGTATTCCGTGGATCTCGCGAATTAGAGGACGAACGCTCTGCGGTATGCGCGTTACTGATAGAACTCGATGACGCTAATGTCAAGGAGTATGAGGGCGAAATTCGCGAAATTACGCGGTCTCAATTATTCAGCGGGGGGTTCGGCACGCCGAGCAGAGCAAGATTTTCGTGGACATTCCTGCTGTAAAGAGATGGGCAGAGCGGCATCTGAAGGAGAGCTTTGCACGCTTTCAAGGGCTTCGGGCATCCGGAATTTCAGTAGGGGAAGCCGAACTGAAAAAGGCTGTTGAAGCTGTCTTTTCCGAAACGCCTACTCGGGGACAGTTGCTTGAGTTGCCCAAAAATGAAGCTACGGATTTGCTGTTAGGGCTTGTCAAGCAGTTGCTCACACAGTCTAGCTAACCCAGAGCACGGCCTGGATTGCTATTTGAGCATGCGCATCAGGCACGGAGCGCTCTCGGGGCAGCTCCGGCTGCGCTGGAAGATGAGAAGATTATTACGCACCGCGACGATGCTACAGATAGCTACAAGTCCAACGAATTTTGGCGGAGCCGCCTGAGTGGCATAGAAGACGCACAAAAGAATGAGCTAGATCTGATATTACAGCAGTTTTCCCGGTCATATGACTATTTTATTGATAGCTTTGCAAATGACTACATCCAAGTAGCAGGCGTTGAGAGACCTCTCGGTCTTTTTGATTTTGTTTTTTTTTCGGTTGATTTCTTTATCTTGATTGATGCAATTAAAAGCGATGCATCATTTGACGTGTTTTTTCAGTGGTGCGTGGAGTTTTTCTGGAAGAATATCGAGGCGTCTTTACAGGCTGTGCGCACTCATATAGATAGAGTACTTAAACAGAAGCTTAACGAAATGTTCGTCGCTCTACAGCAGGTATCGTTGCTGCTGTCAGTCAGGATAAAACCCATGATCTTGATTCTGCTATTCGGACTGCGCAGACACGAGCACAGCAATCGCTGGAAGACGTTAAAGATTGGTTCCAAGATAGCAGCCTTCGGAACAGCAGAGGTTTAGTTTTGACGACTTCGTCCAAATCGGGCTTCAGTTTGTAAGAAAAGCGCATCATGATTTCGAGCCGCGTCTTGAATTGTCCTTCGGATTACTCCCTGAGTTTATAGATCTGCAGTTGTTCTCGGATATCTTTTCAATTGTGTTTGACAACATTCGTCGCCATTCTGGTAATTCTATTGATCCAGAGGTCTTGGTCGAGGCGGAAATGCACCAGGGGCAGCTAAAAATCAAGATTTCAAGTGAGGTTGTACCTGGACCGCGCGTTGAGGAATCGCGCGCCAAAGTAGAGAAAATCAAGCGTTTGATTGCGGGCGGTGCATACCACCCGGCGGTTACCTCGGAGGGTGGTACAGGTCTTCTCAAGCTGCACAACATCCTACGGGGAGATGCGAGACACAGGATACGCCTTTGGATTTCGGGCTTGATGAGGATGGAAGTTTCTTCGTTATTGTCAAGCTCCCGTTCTCCGTCAAGCGTATTGAGCAGGAGCGGAGTTATGAGAGTGCTGTTCGTCGAAGATGATGGACACAAGAGAACGCAAATCGTACACTTCCTAGAGGCCAAGTTCCGGGAGTATGTCTTGGATGTCGAAAGATCGCTGCAGAGTGGGTACGGCACATCCGCCAAATGGTTCCTGATCTGGTGTTATTAGACATGACGCTGCCAAACTACGACACTGGCCCAGACGAGTAAGGTGGCAGGCGCACAAACTGGGCGGTCGTGAGTTTTTGCGACAGATGGACAGATTCGATATTTATGCGCGGGTTATAGTTGTTACTCAATTCGAGAAATTTGGAAAAGGCGAAAGTGCTATCGATCTTGCTACCCTACGATATCGTGATTTACGACGAGATCACAGAGCTGTTTATCGTGGAGCGGTTTACTACCATGCCGCGCGTGACGGCTGGAAACAAGATCTGAAGAAGGCTATAAAAGCTCAACTCATAAGTAGGTGAAGTGAACGTAAGCATATTGGTGGTAGATGATGATGCAGATAAACTGCGGAGAATACTCAACGCTTTATCCCAGATTTCTGACTATGATGCAAAGGCAACCCACGTTGCGAGAGACATAAACGAAGCTAAGCGCCTCCTGCGTGACACGCAATATGACTTATTAGTTCTTGATATCGCATTGCCTTCAGGCCCGGCTTCTTATCCTCGCAAAGAAGGAGGCCTAGAACTACTAGCAGAGATTTTAGAGCGAGACGTTTACAAGAAGCCACGTGAGGTGGTAGGGCTGACTGCTTTCGCCGAAGTCCGTGAAAATGCGAGTCGTGTCTTTGCCGAAGACCTGTGGAGTGTAATCCAGTACGACGCAACATCTGAGACCTGGGCCGAACAGCTAAAACGGAAGATTCAACATATCTCTCTGTCGAAGCGGATCGACGGATCTGTTGATTATGAATCTTACATGTGCGTCATTACGGCTTTGCGCCAGCCAGAGCTGACCGCGGTTCTTGATTGGCAACTTGGTTGGAAAACATTTCAACAACCACGTGATAGCGCCGTATATTACAAAGGTACTTTGCGGAAAGGCGGCGAAACACACGCAATAGTAGCCACGGCTGCACCGCGAATGGGGATGACCGCAGCTGCCATAACAGCTATGAAGTTGATCCATAACTTTAGACCAAAGTACTTGGCAATGGCTGGCATCACGGCGGGATTACGTGGACGCGCCAATATTGGAGATGTACTTGTTGCCGATCCCGGCTGGGACTGGGGCAGTGGCAAGCACTTCCTGAAGAAAAAAGATGCAGGTTTTGCGCCCGCGCCTCACCACATCAATCTCGATTCATTCGTCCGAGGCAAGCTGTCCCTCATGTCTGAAGATCAGCAGGTATTTCAGGGCATCCGGGAAAAATGGAAAGGTCCCAAGCCAGATTCAGTACTGCGTATGCACATCGGTCCCGTGGCTTCAGGATCCGCTGTGTTAGCGAATCCTAAGAAGGTCCAAGAGATCGAGCTGCAACACAGAAAAGTGCTGGGGATTGAAATGGAGACGTATGGAGTTCTTGCGGCATCGGAAGAATGTCCATTGCCCCAGCCAAAAGTCTTCTCTTTAAAATCCGTATGCGATTTTGCGGATGCGAAAAAAAACGATACCTACCAACAATTTGCAGCTTATACCAGTGCAGCCACGTTGCAGATTTTCGTGGAGCAGTTCCTCTAATCAATACGCTTTCTCAGAGCTGCCTCCGAATCAAAATCACTTGAACTGGCTGCGAAAGACGGCCTTGATGTGCGCGAGCGAAGAATCAGAGGAATTCCTCTCTGCCGAAGGCCGGCGGAGCCGCACTGGGGTCCCCGGCGCGCCCGATTTTTGGCGCGTTGGGGTAGAGCAGGCGGAGCGACAATGAAACTCAGCTCACCATGTTCCATGCCGCCATCAACTCTTCTGCAAAAGGCTCGGCAGCAAAGGTTTCAATGGCGCTCTCCAGCTTCTTGCGTACTGGTTCACTGCGCAGCCAGTTGGACACCTGCTCTGCCTGGTCCATGTGACCGCTCCAGAACGCGCTTATTCCCTGCGGCTGCGCCAGCAGCATTCCCGTACGCGTGATGATCGCGGCAAGGTTCCACACGGCCGCTGCCGACGAGGCACGCAGCCACTCATCGAGATACGGTGAGAGGTCGACGGCGTTGGCCAGCGCGCAGAGCCACTCTTCTGCGGTGTTGCAGGGGTAGTATCTCTCGTACGGAGGAATGTCTTCCGGCGGATCTTCAATCACGGCCCGCCACACGGCCATAAGAAAGTTCTCCACAGCCTTTTGCTCCGGTTCCGGCCAGTAACGCCACTCTCCGTGGTACAGCTTCTCAAACACAATCGGCCTATCCACGAATGAAAGCTGGTCGCCAATCACCGCGAGTTCAAAGACTCGCGGCAGAAAGTGGCGAAACTGATCGAGGTCGCCCCACGTCAGCAGAGCGCTATGCGTGTACTCACGGAGGTCTTTTTCTGTGAGCTCACGCAACGGTCGCGAATGCAGAGGACGGTCGGCGTCCGCGGAATGGCAGCAGGGACACGCCGGCACGTGCTCCGGCAAAGGGTAGCCCGCAAACGCTTGATACAGGCCTTCAATGGCCGAGCTCAGCTCAGGAGTGATAGGAAGAGGCATTGGCGGTAGAAATGATAGTTTGCAGCATAACACCCGAAGGGCACAGCACAGCAAGACGCAGAACAGAACAGGCTTGAGCCGCGAATGAACGCGAATAAAAGCCACGGAGATCCAGCCCGCAACCAGTGGCTGGGCTGCGGCATCTGGAAGAAGTGAAGAGGGGGAGGCAACCATGAAACTCAGGGTTCTTGCTCCATTGGTTTTGCTGGCAGCCGGAGCGGCGGCCCAGGCCGCGTCACACGTGCTGCCCAAAGATACTGAGATCAAAGTGAAGACGAACACCGCAATTCCGGCCAAGCCTGCAGCCAACGCCAGGTTTGGCGCCACGGTGAGCAATGACATTAAGGATGGTTCAGGGAACGTAGTGATTCCGCGCGGCTCATCAGCGCTGCTGGTGGCCGTCCCTGCCGGCAAAGACACCAACCTTGATCTGCGTTCGGTCACGGTGAACGGCCAGCGCTATTTGCTGACCACGCAGGAAAAGAGTTCAGCTCCGGGCGGTCTGGGCGCGAACAAGCGTACGGGAAAGTATGTGGGCGGCGGAGCGGCCATTGGCGCGGTTCTGGGCGCGATCTTTGGCGGCGGCAAAGGCGCTGCCATTGGGGCGCTTGCGGGCGGAGCCGCCGGTGCAGGCACGCAGGTCTATACCGGACGAAAGAAAGAACTCCCGCCGGAATCCGAGCTCAACTTCAAGCTGGCGCAGGATCTGGCGATGCAACCGGTGGCGCGCAAGTCAGGCCTGCAAAAACGCTCCGGGCAGTAGTCACTGCGAATACAGTTGGCGAATTCCGCTGTTCCCGCTGCCGTGAGTTTATGTACCGCATTCACCGCGACAACCTGGACGCGGACGTGATTCTGGGCCGGGACAAAGTGGTAAAACTCAAAGACCTGCTGCCGTATCACGACTGGTTTTGCAAGCTCTGAAGCGCGGGCTTGCCCCGGGTTTTCCTAGGCTGCCTTTTGCGCCTGGTCCGGCAGCAGCCCTATTTGCTTGAGCATGCCCATGAGATCGTAAAAAAGATTTTCTTCCACAATCTGGCCCTGTTGGTTCCAGCGCGCAACCGTGCAGAAATCCACGCGGAAGCTCTTGTTCGTAGGCGGCATTAGAGATCCATCCGGCATAGTCATGGGACCCTTCATGGTTCCAGTGAAATCGGCAACCGTGCAGGTCCACTCGCCCTGGCCCACCATGATTTTGTATGGATTGTTGACGAGGTGCTGGTCCGGGAACGCCTTGAAGAATGCAATTGCCTCCTGTTCATGGGCGTCTATGCCATGAGTGGGCGGCTGGTTCGGCCAGCGCACGATGCAATCCGGCGCATGATATTTTCGAAACGTTTGCAGGTCCTGCCCGTTCCACGAATCATCCAGCTTCTTCATGTTTTCGAGATTTGTTGCAGCATCCATAAATGCACCTGGTTACCTTTCCCGGCGGAAAGTATACTCTTTCAATCTGACTCCAGAGGTCCTCAATCGGACACACACACGCTGGCCTTGCGCAGGCAATCTACTCACTTGAACTGGCTGCGAAAGATGGCCTTGATGTGCGCGAGGCGTTCCTCAACCAAGTTTTGATTTTCTCAGCGCCTCCGCGCCTCCGCGGTGAGTGTTGCTTTTCATCCGCGTGAATCCGCGTTCATCCGCGGTAGGCGTTTCTTTCCGGCTTCCGTCGTTAGTATTTAGCCCGTACTGTAGCGGGTTCCGACACACACAGCCAACGATTCCGCTTTTCTCCGCGTCTCCGCGCCTCCGTGGTAGGTGTTGTTTTTATCTCTCCCGTGTAAGATAACGTGGCCATGCGCGGCCTCGCTCTCGCCATTTTGTGCTGAGTTTGTGCGCGCTCTGCGCCGCGCAGAAGGTCCATTTCTCGCCCTCGAAGGAAGCCGATCTGCTGCAAAGGACGCGGGAGATTCCCCAGACGGACCGCCAACGCGCTGACCAGATCAAAGCCTGGTTCAGTAAGGCCGGCTGCAAGGGCAGCGCCGCAGCCGAAAAGTCCGCAGAGGTTTAGCCGCGAATTCACGCGAATAACAAATCATCACCTTTTTTTTGATGCTTTTGCCGCTCCGGAGCGGAGCGCAACCTGCTCACTCACCATGTTCCACGCCGCCATTAGCTCTTCTGCAAAAGGCTCGGCAGCAAAGATATCGATAGCGCTCTCCAATTTATTGCGTACTGGCAAGCTAACTTTTTGACAGCGGGTCAATAGGCAAGATTTAATTAGCCTCGCTACTATAGGGAGGCGGTTGTGGAAAAGCCAGTTCTTTCCCGCATCAGCACGGTCATGCTGGGTGTGCGCGATCTCAAGACTTCGCTCGATTTCTACCATGGCAAGCTCGGACTCAGCGTCAAGATGCAGGAACCGCAGATTGCACTCCTTGATGCCGGAGCCATTATGTTAGGTCTCAGCCCGGGACACGTTCAGCTGGCGCCGCAAGTAAACGGTGCAACTGAAGTCGTGTTTCAGGTGGACAACGTACGCTCGACCCGGCAGGCGCTCATGGATCGAGGCGTTACCTTCATGGATGAGCCACGGCAGGTGACGCCAACCGAGTGGGCCGCACACTTTCGCGACCCGGATGGGCACTTGCTTTCCATCTTCGGTCCCGAAGGCAAAATTTAGCGATGAAAAATTTTGCGGCGCATATCAGGCCAAAACTCATGAAGGAGGTTGAAGCCCGCGTCGCGCAGCAGGTCAAACGTCACCCGGTCGCGGATGGGCGCCAAGCCCTGCGCATGGCCTGGTACGTACATGTCGGAGAGGGCCTGAGAAGCGGCTCCGCCCAGCACTTTGGAAGCATTGAAGGTGGAATGGCCGCTGTCAGTGCGAGTGATCAGGACGCGGCTCATGGAATATAAGGCACGACGGAAAAATGGCAGCTCAGGATCGCGAAAGTATCGCGGGTCCTGCTTGAGCAGCGTTGGAATCAGAAAGCTCTCGAAGAAAACGTCTGTTTCGCTGGTGGCGAGCTCAATTCCATAATGCTGCCCCAGGCCCATAACGCCTCTCTCGTACTCCCGATTGTCCGCGTCAATTTTGTCCTTGGTGCCATCGATGCCGGCGTTCAAAAACGTGCGCGGAGAGTACGTGTGTAAAAGAAAGGTGTGGAACTTTTGTTTGGGAGTAAGTGGCTGCCATTCATCCAGAGCTGCGTAGGGATTGGCCATGATGGCATCGTTAATTTGGTGCTTCACCAGCTTCTTCACCTGCTCCATGGGACTTGGCTCGGAAACAGGCGGCGTGCCTCGAACTTCTGCCTGTGCTGGTTGTTGCTGGCCGGGATCCATGGGCGGAGTCCCCTGCGCCGGCAGGAGCAAGGGGGAGACAAACAGCATGATAAGCGGCAGGATTTTACGCATACGCAAATACAAAAGAGGGACGGGAACAGCTTAGGCAGTTAGAACTAAGATCAGCAGGAATGGTTGCTGAGATGGTGGAAAAAGCGGGGTAGCCGGACGGCTCGCCCGCCGCAGAAGAATAAGGCTGTCCATTTCAGAATGCCCTATTGTGAAACGCTTGCAGAGAGTTGACCTTTGCTATCGCTGGACCAGCTCTGCTTCCTTCTCCAGCTCTGCAGCTTTGCGACGCTTGCCACGTCCAGTCCAGCGCTCCCAAGTCCGGTTCATGCGGCTCTGCACGCGATCCAGATAAACGTAGTAGACCGGCGTGATATAGAGGGTGACCAGTTGCGAGAAGATCAGGCCGCCAACCACGGCGAGTCCCAATCCTCGCCGAGCGCCGGCGCCCGCGCCAAAGCCGACGGCAATCGGTAATGTGCCCATCAGAGCAGCCATTGTGGTCATCATGATGGGGCGGAAGCGAACGATCGCGCCCTGGAAAATGGACTCTTCCGGAGTTTCTCCCCGGGTACGTTCGTTCTCAAGAGCAAAGTCGATCATCATGATGGCATTCTTTTTCACGATGCCGATCAACATGATGATCCCGACGAAGGAGTAAAGGTTCAGCTCCTCATGGAAAATCAGCAGCGTGGCCAGAGCGCCCACAGCGGCTGAGGGCAATCCGGAGAGAATCGTAATGGGATGGATGAAGCTCTCATACAGAATTCCCAGAACTATGTAGATCACCGCAATCGCAGCAAGCAGCAGGAACCCCAGGCCTGAGAACGACTGCTGGAAGGCCTGTGCCGTTCCCTGAAAACTGCGCTGCACAGTGGCGGGTAAGGTTTGCTGCGCCACCTGCTGCACTGCTTTCGTCGCGTCGCCGAGTGCGACACCTTCTTTCAGGTTGAAGCTGAGCGTCACTGCCGGGAGTTGCCCCAGGTGATTGACCGTGAGCGGCCCCATATCCGGTGAAACGCTGGCCACAGTGTTGAGTGGCACCAGTTTTCCATCCGCTGCGCGGACGTAAATCATGGAGAGCGCCTGCGGATCGTTGCGATACTGCGGCGACAGTTCCAGAATGACGTAATACTCATTGCTGGGCGTGTAGATGGTGCTTACCTGGCGCTGGCCGAAGGCCGAGTACAAAGCATCTGAAACCTGTTGCGCGGTAAGCCCCAGAGTGTATGCCTTGTCGCGGTCCACGTGCAGCATCAACTGCGGATTGTGCACCTGCAGGTCAGTATTCACGTCGCGGAGCATGGGCAGCTTGCGCAGGGCGTCCAGCATCTTGGGCGCCGCCGTGTACAGCTCATTCGTATCCGGCGACTGCAGCGTGTATTGATATTGCGCGTTGGTGAGTTTGCCGCCGACATTGATGGTAGGCGGCACCTGGAGAAAGACGAACACGCCCTGCACCTGGGCCAGCTTGGGACGGAGCTCATTGATGATCTGATCGGCGCTCATCTGATGCGGGCGGTCCTTGACCTCCTTCAGGTGGAAAAACACCCGTCCCTGATTGACCGGGTTGCCGTACGATGCCATGGTGTAAAGCACGCTGGGATCATGTTCCACAATGTCGGCAACCTGCTGGATCTTTTCTCCCATGGGGTCAAAGCCAATGCCTTCCGGCGCCTGTATAAATCCGAAGACGAGCCCCTGGTCTTCGTTGGGAATAAATCCAGTTTTGGAGACTGTATACAGAAAAACGGTGAGTGCGATCACACCGAAGCTCACCAGCAGCGTGGCGAACTTCCATCTGAGCACCGATTTCAGTGTGCGCTCGTAGAAGTGCAGCCCGGCATCGAACATCCGTTCTGAGGCATTGTAGAAGCGTCCATGTTTGGTTTCCGATGGTGCACTCAGGAAGCGGCTGGAGAGCATGGGAGTGAGCGTAAGGCTCACAACGCCGGAAACCAGAATGGCGGAGGTGATCACAACCGCGAATTCGTGCAGTAACCGGCCAATGATGCCACCCATAAACAGAATGGGAATGAAGACGGCGGCAAGAGAGAGCGTCATGGACAAGATGGTGAAGCCAATCTCACCCGCGCCATCCAGCGCTGCCTGCATGGGAGTTTTCCCCATCTCCATATGGCGCACAATGTTTTCCAGCATCACAATGGCGTCATCCACCACAAACCCTACGGATAGCGTGAGTGCCATGAGTGAGAGATTGTCCACGGTGTAGCCAAGCACGTACATCACCATGAAGGTCCCAATGATGGACATGGGCAAGGCGAGACTGGGGATGATGGTGGCCGAAAGATTCCGCAGGAAAAGAAAGATGACCAGCACAACCAGCCCAATGGTGAGCAGCAGCGTGAACTTCACATCGTTAACGCTGCTCCGGATGGACACCGACCGGTCATAAAGCGTGGTGATGGAGATGGCCGTGGGGACTTGCTGCTTCAGACGCGGCATCATCTGGTGGATGGAATTTGCAATCTCAACCGTGTTGGTGCCGGGCTGTTTCTGAATGGCCAGTACCACGGAGCGCTGATTATTGAACCAGCTCTTGGAATACTCGTCCTGCACGCCGTCATACACGCTGGCAAGCTGGTCCAGCCGGACGGGAGCACCGTTGCGGTACGAGACGATCAAGGGACGGAACTGGGCGGCATTGGTCAGCTGTCCGTTGGATTGAAGCGTGTAGGTTTTGTCTGGAGCGTAGATGCTGCCAACGGGCAAATTGGTGTTGCCGTTCTGGATGGCCGTGGAAAGATCATTGATCCCCACCTGCAGTGAGGCCAGCTTGTTTGGATCGGCATCCACTCTTACCGCATATTTGGCCGCGCCAAACACCTGCACCTGGGCAATGCCGGGAAGCATGGAGAGCTGCTGACCAATGGTGGTCTCAGCCGCTTCGTCCACCGAATAAATGGGCAAACTGGTGGAGCTGAGCGCCAGGTAAAGAATGGGCGAATCAGCCGGATTTACTTTCTTGAAGGTTGGCGGCGTTGGCAGGTTGGGGGGAAGCTGGCCTCCAGCTGCGGCAATGGCAGATTGCACATCGACGGCGGCGCCATCGAGGTTGCGCGAGAGATCAAACTGGATAGTGATGCTGGTGGACCCCAACTGGCTGGTTGAGGTCATCTGGCTGATGCCCGCAATGGTGGTGAACTGCTTTTCCAGCGGCGTTGCCACGGAAGATGCCATGGTCTCAGGGCTGGCGCCCGGCAGCGACGCGTTCACCTGGATGGTAGGAAAATCCACGTTCGGAAGGTCGCTTACAGGCAGCGTGCGATAGGCAAAGATGCCGAACACCAGGATGGCCAGCATGACCAGCGACGTCATGATGGGCCGGCGTATGAACAGGCCTGTCATTGGGACTCTCCGGTAAGCGCCGCTTCCTTGGTTGGCTGGCTCACTGTGGTTTGCTGCGTTTTCACCACGTTAACTTTTGAATTGGGTACTACGCGTGCCTGACCATCCACAACCACGGACTGACCGGCCGTAACACCGCTATCAATGACCGCGAGTTGCTGATAATTGCGTGAGCTTTTTACCGGCGTTGCCACCGCCGTTCCATCCTTCTGCACCACGTAGACGAATTTCCCCTGCTGCCCCGCCTGCACCGCCGTTGAAGGAACCACAATGGCGTGAGGGTCCGTCCCCAGCACCAGCTTCACGTTCAGATACTGTCCCGGCCAGAGCCGCCGGTCACGGTTAGGGAAGGTCGCCATGAGGCGGATGGTGCCGGTTGTGGCATCTACGGCATTGTCAATAAAGCTAAGCGTGCCCTGCGCTCCCTGCTGCTGGTTGGGAGGATACGCCATCACTTTGAGATTTTTTTCGCCTCGAGCCCGCAGTTCCGCAAGTTGAGCTTCCGGAATGTTGAAGGAGACGTAAATAGGCTCGACCTCGTTCAGCGTGGTCAGTGGATTAGTGTCGTTTGCCTTGACCAGGTTCCCCAGGTTGATCAGCACCGCGCCGGCGCGAGCGTTGATGGGAGCGACAATGTCGGTGTAACCCAGGTTGACTCTGGCCTGCTCCACTGCAGCTTTATCCGCCTGCACTGCTGCCGCGCTGGCTTGCGCCTGAGCGTCAGAGGTTTGTACGTCCTGCGTGGCGAGAATGCCTTCTTTCAAAAGTGTATTGGCGCGGGTTGCTAGAGCCTTGTTGTTCGCCGCCGTGGCTTCATCCTGCGCCAGCTTTCCCAAGGCCTGGTCCAGAGCGGCCTTGAACGGTCGCTTATCCAGCTGGAACATGACTTGACCAGCGCGCACGTCCTGGCCCTGCTTCAACGCGACCTGGTCAATTTGTCCATCCACCATCGATTTCACCTGGACGGTGCGGTACGGCTGCGCGTTGCCGATGGCATCAATCTCAATAGGCACGGGCTGCTGCTGGGCCACAGCTACCGTGACCGGAGGAGCCGAAGCAGCGGGGTTTGCCGACGCTCCAGAGTTCGCGCCCGAAGTTGGGCCGTTCGCAGCTTTATCACTTTTCCCGCAGCCCGCAACCAGCAGCAACACTGCAATCAGACAGTTTCCGACAAGCAATCGCATCTTAATCTCTTTCAAATTGGATGGCTTAGGCCCAAGGCACGGTTCATCGTACAAGGAATCGCATCTTAATCTCTTTGAAATTGGATGACTTACGCTCAATACACGGTTCACATGAGAGCTCGTAAGTGGCAGCTTTGCTGGTTAAGAAAAGTAAATTTTTCATGTAAATTACGGCTCCCCGGAGCTGGAGCAGGCTTAGCACCCGCACTTCTGCTGGTCTGCCAGGTCCGGTATTCCGTATTCTGCTTTTTGTGACCCGCTGCGGTCCAAAAAGCAGAAAGCCCACCGAGACATTCTCAGCCTGTCTAAGCGAGGGCGAACTCCGCTGACCGAACGTGTGAATTTCTTGATGAGCTATTTTAGCCGAGGATCCCTTGATCTCGTGAAAGGCCTTATCGCGGCAGGGCAAACACAAACAAAGGGGATCATCAGGACTTCTCGCCGCTCTTGTGCGTCAGTGAGCGGCCGAAGCACATTGGCAGGCTGCAAGTGAATTCGCCGAGGCCTTGCCAATGGATCGCGAAACAGACCAAAGCCAATTTAAGCTGCCCATTTTCGCTGTACAACCTGTCACATCCGTGGCACGTAAATCCTTCTATCAATTACTGGATCTTACGGCATAGATGATCTGGCAAGGGTGTGGCTGCCCATAATTGGCGCGGGATGAACATCGCGTGCGTCGGACTCCGTTTTCTAACGACGGGATTCAGCACGCCCTGGGCTGTTAGCTCCGATGCCGGGAGTTTTTGCCTGTCCCGCCGGTGCGAAGGGGTTCAGCAACATTACCTGGCTGTGCCAGGTAATGTTCGGACCAGCGCACGGGACTCTGTTGGTGGCCGTGGGGCCGTATCTGGGAAAAGGGGGCGAATCTCGCGGCCGAGATATCACTTTCCCTTTGGGGAGCAGCGCACGTCATCATGGATTCGGTGGACTACGCAATGCAGCCCGCGAGCGAGCGCAATCCGGCAGCGTTCGCGGCTAAGATTTTGCTGAATGTGCCGGGGCAGGCGCTGCGATTCTTGGCGCTCGACAAGATCAATAGGCCGGTAAAATTCATTCCGGTGGAGTGCTGATAGCAACGATCGTAGTGGGCTACCTGGGGATCACCCTTTATTGCGGCGCGGACTGTGTTGTCTGGTGTGAGAGCGACGACGGAATGAATTCCGTCCTGCGTAGTATGCGAGAACATAATTAGCTCCGTGAGTTTTTGTCGGACTGGGGCGGAGAGTCGCGTTCATGGTGAACTCAAGGAGCTACTTGGAAATAAGCACTTTTACTTGGATCGAAATATTTACTCGAAAGTTAGGCCACAATGCTACGGACAGTCACTCTTCGTGTCTCACTAATTCTATTTTCACAATATCCCGATTGTGCCGTGCGGAGGGGTGTGCCAAAAGGGACCAGGATTTCGTTCCAAAAACGCAAAACACTCTGTCATTCAGCCTAATCTGCAAAATTTAATTTTTCTGTTTTCCGAATTATCCACAAATTCCACCAACCTTACGGAGCGTTTGTGTAGCTGATAACATTCGGGAACTCACAGCCAAGCACAGTTATGTAGAGCTGCGGGGACTTGGGGCAAGACTCTCAATCCTCATTCGCGAAACGCAAAGAAAGGGAACAAATGAAAGTATATTGTTTAGTATTGGTTGCAATTTTTTATATGGCGTCGATTAGCAGCTTAGCCCAGCAAGAATCTTCATCCCGCTCAAGTGCTGCTCCTGCGGGAGAAAGACGCAATGACACTATCCATTTGGCTGGCTCAAAAAATTTAGTTTTCCTTTCTGACAGCGTGTTACGCCCCAGCTTAACGGCACGCGAAACGAGTACGCTCAGCACGCAGGCATCAACAACAGGACTACCAACAATTTGGTTCGGCGGCGGCACTATTGTTGGAACACTCCCCACTGATCCTAGCATTACGGTTATTCCAGTAGACATTGTCCCAGTCGTGCTCCACATAACTCAGGGAGGAGTATTTTACAGTTTTGACCCTACACAGGCCGATTCTGGTTGCTTACCCCCATCGTCCACAGCCTTGAGCTTGTTCAACGATTCACCTTTTTTTCATGCACTTCATATAAGTATGAATGGAGTAGATGAAGGAGTTACCCAATATCTTGATGCTTTTCAGCGCGGGGAATTGGCGTATGCGGATCCAAATCACCGTACTTATCTGTCCCAGAAATTTCTTCCAGCATTGACTCTTACATTGAGTGTTCCTGAAGGGGGTGCTAGTGGCCTTGCTACAGTGCGCAATGTACTGGGGCAATGCGGCAGCAGTGGGTCTACAAATCCACAAAATAAGCAAGCGCTCATCGACTCTCAAACCCTTGATAGTCTGGTGCGCAACTATATGAGTGCTCATGGGATACCAGCCTCCGAGCTTGCATTCTTTCTTTTGTACAACTCGGCAATCAGCACTCCCGGCACATGCTGTGTTTTTGGATATCACGGCTCAACTGACGGAACCATTAGCCTTCCAGGCCATACATATGTTGTGGCAGATTTTGAAGGTCGTAATGAAACCATTGGTCGAGGTCTTGCAGACGTATCCATTATCACTCACGAACTTGCCGAGTGGGCCAACGATCCATCCGGGCAAAATCCCGCTTCCTGGGGCAATATCGGCCAAGAAGTCGGCTGCCAAAATACTCTGGAGGTGGGAGACCCGTTGACCGGAACACTCGCACCTTCCATCGCTCTCGATGGTTTTACATACCACTTCCAAGAACTTGCATTCCTTTCGTGGTTTGTTGGAGACAGTCCTTCACAGGGAATCGGCGGGAAATATTCCAGTAATGGAACGTTCTCCGGCTATGCTCAACCCTGTCCTCCAGGAGGCACGTTCTAACGATGTGCTGACATGCCGCACCGGCGGAGATCGTAATTGCAGACCTCACACATGCTGGTGGCTCGGTTTGTGTCGTCGTTAAGAAAACGCGACAGCCCCTGATCAATGCAGAAGGTGGCAAAGCAGGATACGGGAAACAGCCTGAACGGATAGCGACGGCCAAGGCCCGAGGATGTCGGCTGATTGTATGCAGAATCCGCGTCAAACAGTCGGGGTCGTAGCGGTACAGTTTAGCCCCTCGATTTGGGAGCCCATTTGTATCATGCTTCCAGCATGGCAATTAAGAAAAAGAAAGCGGCAGTTCCCAAGTTCAGAGCAGGGGCAGGGCTGCGCAAGCAAACAGCCGGAACGAAGAAGGATGCTGCCAAGACGCGCAAGTCGGCGAAGAAAAAAGACCACGCGCAGGGCAGACGTTTAAACAAGCTACGCTGACCGTTCCTGGCTTGCAGCTGCCCGGTACACCGTGCCCATAACCAATTCAGTTGGAATCGGGATTCTCCTGCATTGCCAATGCTTGGGGTGCCACCGACATCGGGGCTTGTCGGAGACGCGTCCAGAGCAAAATCAGACCCTGATTTTAGCGTGAATCTGAAGGACTGGCGGAGAGAGTGGGATTCGAACCCACGTTAGAGTTTCCCCTAAACACGCTTTCCAAGCGTGCGCCTTCAGCCACTCGGCCATCTCTCCGTACAAGAACAGGTTGGAAAAGAACAAACTACTTCGTGCTCACTCACGGGAGTTCCCTCGTGCTGCGCACTCGGGATTTCGCTTGACGGCTCCCGCGTCGCTCACGCGGTCAAAACGGCTCAACTTCAGCCACCCGGCCATCTCTCCGGCGCTCTTATAGGGACGGTCGCAAAGAAGCAGCAACTGCTGCTCGCGACTTTCCCATTATAAGCGAAGGCGCCCAGTTCTGCGGTTTGACTGCAAATAGAAGCTGCGTTTAGCTGACAGCGCCACTGCGGCTCAAGTATCCTCTGTTGTGCACTGAACACCCAGCCGTTCACATGGGACCTATGCGATGAAATTTACATTCCTTGCCCTGGCATTGCTGATAGTGAACATAACCAGTTCCGCACAAACTGAGCACAGGCCGCGAGCGCGAGAGATTGGAATCAAGGTTGGCGTGCTGCCGTCCGGCCCGCTGGATGCCATTACGGATGTCAGCGGCGTCCGCATCGGAGAGACCACGCTGATCAAAGGCGACGCCGTTCGCACAGGCGTCACCGCTATTCTGCCGCACGGTGGCAACCTATTTCAGGAGAAAGTTCCAGGCGCCGTTTTTGTGGGCAATGCCTTTGGCAAGCTGATTGGCTCCACGCAGGTGAACGAACTGGGCGAAATTGAAACACCCATTCTGCTCACGTCCACGCTCTCAACGCCGCGCGTAGCCGATGCGTTGATTACCTACATGCTGGGCCTGCCGGGCAATGAGGCTGTGCTTTCTGTGAATCCACTGGTGGGGGAAACCAATGATGGCTACCTGAACGATATTCGGTCTCGTCCCATCACCGAACAGGATGTGATTGCTGCCATTAAGAGCGCCAAAGATGGCCCAGTGGAAGAAGGATGTGTGGGTGCCGGGACCGGCACAGTGGCGTTCGGATTCAAAGGCGGCATCGGCACCGCATCACGCAAGCTTCCAGCAGCGCTGGGCGGATACACCGTAGGCGTGCTGGTGCAGACAAATTTTGGCGGCATTCTCACTATCGGTGGTGCGCCGGTTGGCCGCGAACTGGGCAAATATTATTTGAAAGACTATGTGGAAGGAGAAAAACGCGGCGGCCAAGCGGCGTCACAGAAAAATCTACGCGAGCAAAGTCCGGATGGATCCATCATGATCGTGGTGGCGACGGATGCGCCGATTCGCCACCGCAATCTGAATCGCCTGGCAGCCCGCGCCATGATGGGGCTGGGCCGAACCGGCTCAAGCGGAAGCAATGGCAGCGGCGATTTCGTGATCGCGTTCTCCACTGCTCCTGAGCTGCGCATCAACTCCGCCAAGCCAACGCAGACGGGAAAGGAGCTTGGCAATGAGGGTATGTCGCCTTTGTTTGAGGGGATGATTGAAGCTACAGAAGAGGCCATCTACAACTCTCTGCTGCGCGCCTGCGATATGGGTGGAAGTGGCCACACAGTAAAGGCTCTGCCGCTCAAGCAAACACTGGAAATCCTGCAGGAATATAAGGTGGTGCAGCAATAACTACGGACGGCAGCGGCATGGACAGAAATGGTTGCGGCGCTACTAAACCGCTGCACAGAACACGCGCTCAAAGCAGTATTCGTCGATCACGGCAGCCACTGCGTTTTGGCCGTTCTCCTGCAGAGAGCGGACTACTCTTCCGCTGCAGTTCACGAGCACATCACTGTCCGTTCCCAGAACAACGGCGGGAAGAACAATGCGGAAGTGAATTACAGTGCCAATACCGAGAATGGTTTTGGTGTGGAAAAGAACGCCGCCGGCGGAAATATCGGCGGTTTCGGCAAAATATTCGCGGGCGTCCGCGGTGCGGACCGTAATGGGGAGCCTGAGTGGAAATCGAACCGAGCTACGGGAATCCTTCACCCCATGCACCTCTCAGGAGCGGTTATACACCGGGGGGAATTTGCGCCAAAGATTACTTTCGTCTTTTGCAGACACCAAAGGACATGCGCCTGAGCAGAAGTCGCAGCCGCGAAAAACGCGATCTTAAAAACGTGTGACTTCGGTGAAGTTGAAGTCGCGCACCTTCATGGCAGGAGCCACCATGTCAAAAGATTCTTCACCGCTGGCACGCACAGGATGGCTCATGGCCTCTACTTTGTTCAGCATCTCAATCAGGCTCTGATTGAAACGAAAATTGCGAATGCCGCATTCAATTTTACCGTTCTCAATCAGGAATGTGCCGTCGCGACTCATGCCCGTCAGGATCTTTTCATAGGGATCGACCTCACGGATATACCAAAGCCGGGTGACGAAGATTCCGCGCTCGGTTGAAGCCACCATCTGCTCCGTGGTTTGCTCTCCGCCAGGCGTCACATAAACAATGTTCACGGGCGCCTCGCCCATTTCGTTCGGCAGTGGAAATCCATGACCCGTTACGCAAACTGCACCCACCTTTGCTGCGTGCTCTGATTTGCGCATCTTCTCAGCCGTCGCGCGGGAGTAGACCAGGCTTTTTATCATGCCATTCTCAACCAGGTTCACGCGTTGTCGCGCCACGCCTTCTCCATCAAATGGAGCGTTCGATTGCAGTGGATGGTACACATCATCCATGACGGTAATGTTTTCGCCGAAAAGCCGCGTGCCCACTCGATTGTTCAAGAATGAACGCTGGTCCAGTACGGCGAGGCCGGCAAAGTCCCAGAACATAAAGCCGGTGAGGTCGAGCACGGCTGCAGGCTCAAGAATTACGGTGTATTTTCCCGGCGCCAGTTCCCGCGGATTACGAGAATCGCGTGCCTTTTTTGCCGCCGCTTCCGCCAAGGCCGCGGGATTCACCTGCGCCACGTCTGGAGAATTGGCCTTCTGCCAGCCGGACGAATCGTCAGCCAGCATCGTGATAGAAACTTCCGCCGACGTCTGACGGTGAAATACGCTCAGGCCATTGGAATTGATGATGGCATCCGCATGCTGCGAACTTGAATAGATGCCTGCCGTCACCAGTCCGTGTTTCTTCGCAACCGCAACAATCTTGCCCACTGCCTGTGCGCGATCTCCCGGCGTAATGGTCCCGGTAGCATCAAACCAGCGCGAAGGCGGCTTCCCATTTCCATTGCCGTCATCTCGTTTTGCCAAGGGAAGACGCTCCGGATCAGTCTCCTGCACTTTAGCCATGCTCTCGGCCGCCTGCACCGCGCGGCTGAGGCTCTCATCATCAAAACGATTGGTCGTCGCCCGCGCAGTCTTGCCATCGAACGCCACACGAATGGACGCAATTTCATTCAGCTCGGAAACATTCTGGTGAATGGTGTTGTTGGCAAACCGGGTGAGCGACGAATCCGTGGACGAGAAAAGCACCTCGACCTCGGCAGCAGACGATAGCTTTTTTACTTTGTCGAAAATCTGTTGACCGCGCGCTTGATCTAACATTGATACTCCATGACCCCAGCAAATGGCAATTAGCAATTGGCAATCAGCAAAGTCTAGTTCGCTCTGCGATCGGAGCTAACCTTTGTAGTCAATGCAACCAACATTCTTTTCATCTCAAGAAGTTGGCTGTGCGCACTTCGATGATCTGTTGGCGAAAGATAGCCCAAGTCCTTCGCAAGCAGCAGGTGGTATTCCAATTCACTTGCAGAGCCGCACGAAATTTGAAGGAATCGGTGCAATTCGCTGTTCCCGTGGCGACCACAACCTTCGGCTATATTGGCAGCAATCGACGCAGCACATCTGCGAATCTGGCTTGCCAGTCCGAACAGCTCATGTTTGGGGAATCTATCTGTCAGGCGGTAGCACTTCAGAGTCAGGTCGTGCGCCTTTCCCCAGACCTTCAGCTCGCGGAAATCTTTCACGCTCACCCCCTGTTTGCGCCAATTGCCAATTGCTAATTGCTCTCAGTTGCCTTTGTACGCGGTCCCAATCTTCACATTCCTGAACCGTGCCGGCGACGCTCCGTGCCCCGTCCCCATGGTCTGCATCGGCTGCCCTTTGCCGCAGTTCGGCGTGCCCCAAAGCGTCCACTGGTCGCGCGAACAAATCGCGTCCATGGAATTCCAGAACTCCGTGGTGATCCCGGAGTACGACGGATTCTTGTACATCTTGCCCAGCTTGCCGCCTTTGATTTCCCAGCCAATTTCCGTCCCAAACTGGAAATTGTAGCGCTTGTCATCTATCGACCAGGAGCGGTTCGTCTGCATGAAGATGCCGTCATCCGTGTCCGCAATGAGCTGATCAAACGTAAGCGGCTTTTGCCCGGGCAGGATGCTGATGTTGGTCATGCGAATCAGCGGAATCCGGTTCCATCCTTCGGCCCGCATGGTGCCGTTGGAGCGCCCTTCGCCAATCGATCCGGCAGTCTCTCGCGACGAAATGTATCCGGTGAACAAGCCGTTGGTAATGATTGGCGTGCACTGCGCCACTACTCCTTCGTCGTCGTAAGCAAACGTGCCGAGCCCAGGGCCATGCTGCTCGGTTGCATCGGCTACCACGTTCACAATGTCACTGCCATAGCGCAACGAGCGCAATTTATCCAGCGTGAGGAACGACGTGCCGGCAAAGTTCGCCTCCATGCCCAGCACGCGGTCCAGCTCAATCGGGTGCCCAACGGATTCGTGAATCTGCAGCCCCAATTGCGACGAATCAAGCACCAGCGTCATCTTCCCCTGCGGACACTGCTCCGCCTTGTGCAGCGCCACCGCCTCTTCGCCGATGCGCCGCGCGTTTTCCAGCAGCTTCAATTCATCGATTAGCTCAAATCCTTTGTTCTGGTATTGCCCGCCGAAAGAATTCGGATAAGAACGCTTCTGGATCTCAGTCCCGGCAAACGAATACGCTACAAATCCCGAGCCAGTTACATACCTGGTCTGGTGGATGTCTGATCCTTCACTCGAATAGAACCACTGCTCGTATCGCCCCAGATGCAGGCTGCTCTCGGCCAGAGTCACTCCCTGAACGCTGAGCAGTTCCTTGTCGATCCGGGTCAGCAAATCCAGGTTCTGTTCCACGGACGTGGTGAAAGGATCAATCTTGCACGGCGTGGTCCATTCCACCTTTGCCGCAGGCTCTGGCGCCAGCCGCACCGGATGCTCCTTCACCTGAGCGGAAGCCTTCGCAATGTCCACCGCTTTAGACGCCGTGCGCTCCACTGATTCGCGTCCCAGATTGTCACTCGACGCGAAGCCCCAGGAGTCGTTCACAATCACGCGCACGCCCACGCCCAGCGAATCCGAGCTTGCAGCATGTCCAACCTTGCCGTTCTTGGTTGCCAACGTCCTCTGCCGGTCATCAACAATTCGAACATCCGCGTATGTTGCGCCTCGTTGTTCCGCGATGTTCAGTGCCCATTCAGCTACATTTTTCATGCTCATAGCAAACGATCATCATAAATGATTTGTGAGCGCCCGGTTGCTCGTACTGGACGTCAGTGCGGCTACTATGCTCGGCACAGCCGGCTAGCAGTCCACTTTGTGAACTTGGCCACTGTGCGATGAAGATCATTCCGAGCCGAGGCTTGGATCAACTCGAACATTGTAAGCACGAAATTTATGCTGGCGAAGCCGTCAGGAATCTGGTCCGCGCCTTGCACACACGGAGCATTCAACACCCTATTCCAATCAGCGCAATCTGCGTAATCAGCGGTATGCTTTTGGCGAATGTCCCGGAAGACTGCAACTATTAAGGTCGTAAACCTGGAGGAAGGCATGCCTCACGTCGAGCAGGCACGTCTCCGCATGCAGCATGAGTTGCAGCTTGCGCGCAAACAAGGCTATACAGCCGTCAAGCTGATTCACGGTTACGGCTCCAGTGGCGTCGGCGGCGCGCTGCGCACGGAATTGCAACGAGACCTGCTTAACGCCGCGCGCCAGGGCAGGTTTCGTGCCTGCATCGCCGGCGAAGATTGGCGCATCTCTGACGAAACCACCTGGGAGCTGCTTAAGAAGTTTCCTGAATGGAAGCAGGATTCAGACCTGGGCAAAAACAATCGCGGCATCACGATCCTCGTGTTTTGAAGTCCCTGAGTGGAAAGTTCTGATCAGTGGAAATCAGTGAAAGCTGCGTCATCTGCGGCAAGGTTTGCTTAAATGCGGGGATATTGAAGGCACGCTCCTCCAAGTGATCACGGCGATCTTGGCAATTAAGTTACTTTCGTCACCTATTCTGTTACCAACAGCCGTAGTACCCTCAGTGCATTCAGTACATGCCCCTTGGGCGGAAGAAAGTGCGAGGCCAGTTAAGACATGCAAGTGACGAGTGCCATCAATCAGGAATCCATTGAGCAAGCCAATCAGGCATTTCAGAACCAGGTTTCAAGCCAGATCGCCCGTATCACCACAGAACTCAAGCGCATGGAAGACCTGCTGAGCTTCGGCATGGTGGACCGCCGCGTTCTGGGAGAATTTCGCCAGGCGATTGATCGCGTGCGTACCACTGGCTGGCAGGTTGAGCGCTGGCTTGATGGCGACGAACGCGGCCTGTCCGTCCTGGTGACGGAAGAGCGTATTCGCGTCGCCACTAAACTGGCCACGCAACTGGCGTGCGAAGCCTCGCTCTCTGACCAGCAATTTTCCGGTGTTCGCGCCCTCAGAGACGCCGTCCATAAGCTAGACGCGGCGCTGCAGGGCGCTGAGTAACGTTTAGGTGAGGTGAAGTTAACGTTTTAGCCGCAGCTTGAAAGAATTAAAAACCGCCGGGCTTCACCGGCGGTTCGTTTTTTTGAATTGAAACTCTTTTACATGTGGAACGATTTCGCCAGGTCGTTGTAGATCACCACCACAGCGAACAGGATCAGGAACACAAAGGCCGCCTGATACACGCGTTCTTTGATTTCCTGCTTGATGTCCCGGCGCATGACCGCCTCAATCAGCAGCATCAGCATCAGCCCGCCGTCGAGAATTGGGATCGGGAAGAGGTTGAATATGGCCAGGTTCAGGCTGATCAGGGCCATGATTTTGAGCAGCGGCGGCCAGCCAATCATGGCAGCTTCGCCTGAAATCTGCATGATTCCAATGGGCCCGCTCACCTGCTTCAGCATCTTCCGGTTGTGTACCATCCGGCCCACCAGCTTGAAGATCAAGAGGGAATTGTCCTTGCAATCGGCATAGGCTTCATCGAATGCCCGTGTAAACGGCAGCTTTTCAATGTACTGGCCGCTCACGCCAACGCGGTAATCCGGCTGCGGGCCATCGCCGGGCAGAAGCTTCGGCGTCACCGTCAGGGGCAGTTCTTTGCCGTCCCGCATCACCACCAGTTGGCTGGGTGTGCTCTTGATCTTCTGCAGTTCGTCACGCATGTCGCCCAGGTTTTTCACCGGTTTGCCATTGATGGAAACCAGAACGTCTCCTGGCTTTACCCCTGCCTGCTCTGCCGGCTTTCCCGGCTCCATCAATCCCACGGCCTCGGGCGGATCAAGACCCACATCTCCCACCGCATCCGGTCCCGTGGCCTTTGCCAGCAGCGTCTTGTGGAAAGTTTGTGAGCCGCGTTGTACGGTTACATCGATGGGCTGGTCCGGGCTGAGGACTTCCGTCTGCAAAAACTGGTCCCATGTCGGGTTCTTGATGTCCTGGACCTGGATGATGCGGTCACCCTGCTGCAATCCGGCTTGGGCCGCGGAAGAATCCGGCTGGACCCAGACCACGTCCACGGGCATACGCGCGGTAGCCGGATAGTCATGGTGGACCATGTAGAGGCCGGTAAGAATCGCTATGGCCAGCAGGATGTTCATCACTGGCCCGGCAATGGCAACCAGGAAGCGCTGCCACCGGGGATGGCTCATGAACTCGCCCGGATCACCGCTCCGGTCCTCCATGGGGTTCTCACCCGACATCTTCACGTAACCGCCGATGGGGAGCAGGCTGATGCGGTAATCGGTTCCGCCCCGCTCAAAGCCAACCAGCCGCTTGCCAAACCCGAGACTGAACACTTCAACTTTTACCCGGAACAGCTTGGCCACAGCGTAATGGCCGAACTCATGGACAAAAACCAGCACCCCAAGCACCAGGGCGACGGCTGCGGGATAAATCAAAAATTGCATAGAGACGAATTTTTAGATTGTACCTTTAAAAGGCCCTTTGCCGCTAGCGAGTTAGCTGCGTTTCCAGCCTGCGACGGGCCGCCTCACGGGCCTGGACATCAATGGCCAGCACTTCTTCTATAGATTCGGGATGTCCGGCTGATGTTTCAAGAATTGTGTGTTCAATGACTTTAGGAATATCGGCAAATCCGATCTCATGGTTTAAGAAGGCCGCCACGGCCACCTCGTCCGCCGCGTTGAGCGCAATGGTCTTTGCGCCACCGGCTTCAGCCGCCTCATAGGCGAGGCGCAGGCAGGGGAATTTCAGGGGATCAGGAGGGGCAAAGTCCAGCCGCCTGAGATCGAGCACATTGAACCGCAGGTCAGATGGGACGCGCTCAGGGTAGGTCAACGCATAAAGGATGGGTAGGCGCATGTCAGTGACGGAAAGCTGCGCCAGAATGCTGCCGTCGTTGAACTCCACCATGGAGTGAATGGTCGATTGCGGATGCACAATTACGCTCACCTTCTCAGGTGGCATGTCAAACAGCCGACAGGCCTCTATGACCTCAAAGCCTTTGTTCATCAGCGTGGCTGAATCAATGGTGATGCGCTTGCCCATCTTCCATGTGGGATGGTTCAACGCCTGCTCCACCGTGATGCGCTCAAACTCTGATTTCGGCGTATTCAGGAAAGGCCCGCCGCTGGCCGTCAGCCACACGCGTTCCACTTCATGCATCCTGCCGCCGCGCATGCACTGGTGGACTGCGTTATGCTCGCTGTCAATTGGCAAGAGTGCCTTGCCCTGTTTGCGGGCTTCGCGGGTGATCAACTCGCCCGCCGCCACCATGCATTCCTTGTTGGCCAGGCCAATTTCTTTTCCGGCTCGCACGGCTTCGTAAGTGGCTTTCAGGCCGGCCACGCCGACAATCGCGCTGACTACAAAATCTACTTCCGCATGCGTTGCCACGCAAACCGTGCCTGCCTGTCCAAAAACAATTTCAATGTCTCTCAGGCCTTCTGCTTTGAGCTGCTTGCCCGCTCTCTGTGCATCCTGCTCGGAAGTGAGCGAGAGAACCTTCGGTCGCCAGCGTCGCGCCTGTTCCAGCGCCAGTTCAACATTGCTGCCCGCCGCCATGGTGACAACCTGAAACCGCTCTGGATTTTTCTCAATCACATCGAGCGTGCTGCGACCAATGGAGCCAGTGGAACCGAGGATGGAAATGCGCTTCATGGGAAGTGCAACCTGGGGAGGAGGAGTCCAGTCAGGTTCGCATAGTACCACACGGCCGGAATGGCAAAGAGCAGCGCATCAATGCGGTCCAGCATGCCTCCGTGGCCGGGAAGGAGCGTGCCGGAATCCTTCACGCCTGCGCCGCGTTTCAGGGCCGATTCAAACAAGTCACCAAACTGCGCGGCAATGTTGGTAGTGATTCCGAGCGCGATCACATGTACCCATGGAACTCGTGCCAGCGGGATGTAAAAGGCGGTGGAATCAAAACTGAACCATCTCTCGATTGGTGCGTTGAAATGAAATACAGCAATCGCAACCAGAATGCTGGCAATAACTGAAGCGACTGCTCCTTCCCAGCTTTTGTTCGGACTCACTACCGGAGCCAGCTTATGCCGTCCCAGGCTTCGGCCCACATAGTAGGCGGCAATATCACCCGCCCATACGGAGAACAGAATAAAAACCACCAGCGTAACCTGAAACGCATTACTACGCAGATTGATGAGCAGGACCAGAGAGATGCCAATGTACAACACCCCAAAGGCGGAGCAAGCCGCAGAAGCTAACCCACCACGGAGATCCTTGCGGAATACCACTGGAATCCCAAAAATGATTGGAAGCAAAACCAGAATTTCCAATTGCTGCCGCACTGCACCCGAACCGAGGCTGTAAAAAGTCAGTTTGCTCGAGTGCTCGAATGAGCGAAGAATCAAGGTAAAAGACACAACGGTCGGCACGAGAGCGACGACGTATGTGAGTCCATGAAATGGCTTGTAGCCTGACGCTTCCGCTAAGCCAAGGTACTCATGCAACGCCACGATGATGATCCCTGCCACTGCCAGCGCAAAGAGCCACAGCGGGGCCCTGAACACCAACAGCAGCACCACCGGGATGAGCACCACCGCGGTCAGTACGCGCTTCATTTGTTATGTGTGTGTCCTTGCGAATGAGATGCCGCATGGGACAAAGCATGTGGCTGCTGTCGGGCGTGCGCTATGGGCTCGTTCAATCCACCGTAGCGCCGCTCGCGTTTCTGGAATTCCTGGATCGCTTCCAGCAAATGCGTGCCTCGAAAGTCCGGCCACAGCGTCTTCGTCACGTAGATTTCCGCATACGCCGCCTGCCACAAAAGAAAGTTGCTCAGGCGCATTTCGCCGCTGGTGCGGATTACCAGATCCAGTTCCGGCAGGTTGCGCGTGTACAAGTGCTGGTTGACCAGGTCTTCGTCGATCTTCAGGTGCTCCACGCCACCATTGCTCAACGCTGCACTCACAATCGAGGTAAACGCATCCACAATCTCTGACCGTGATCCATAGTTCAGGGCCAGCGTCATCACCATTCCTGTGTTCCCTGCCGTCTGCTCCTTGGCCCAGGCCATCCGCTCCTGTACTTCCTGCGGCAGCAGGTGAATGCGTCCAATGAACTGCAGGCGTACGTTGTTGCGCTGCATGAGATCCAGCTCGTTTTTCAGATAGCGATGCAGCAGCTTCATCAGGAAGCTGATTTCGCCCGGCGGACGGCGCAGAAAGTTCTCTGCTGAGAACGCATAAAGCGTCACGGCTGAGAGCCCGATGTTTGAAGCCGTCGTTATCACCTCGCGTACGGAGTCAACGCCCTTGCGGTGGCCCGCGATTCGCGGCAGATGGCGCCGTTTGGCCCAGCGGCCGTTGCCGTCCATGATGATGGCCACATGTTTGGGTAGCTGGCTGGGATCAAGCTGGACGTAAATCTCAGCTTCTTTGCGGTCCAGCCCTGCGGGTATGTTGCGCAAACTGCTCTCCTGCTCTAATCGTAACCTAAACTATTGCCTTGCGAATATTTTTGGGGCCTGCCGTGTCACCTCGTTTCCGGCGGGGTACTGTCCCGGGGTAATTTGTCGCGTTTGATACCCCTGCTTTTCGCTTTTCCGCCCTGGTGGTATATTCTCGTCTTGTAGCCTAACGTGCACCTTAAGACAAGAAACCGCTGCCAACCCAGCCGCCTGCTGCGCTGGACTGCCCTTTCATGCGTGTTTCTCGTCCTGTTGATGGCCGGGGTGGAAGCCACCCATGCACACTCTGAAGTCGCCAGCGTTCGCTCCAGTCCCTGCGCCATCTGCCTTTCCGTGCACGCCAATGCGCCCTCAATCACTCTTCATCTGCTGCCCACGCTTTCTGCGCTGGAAACTCTGGTCCAGCCTTCGCTCATGCAGGGGCACGGCATCCAGACCGAGATCAGCCTCTTTACCCGCCCTCCGCCCGTCCCTTTAGCCGCACTCAACCAGTTCTAAGCTAAATCCAAAAATTCGGACCTGGAGGGCCTCTGATGTTTCGGGCTTCCCTCTTATTTGCAGTTTTTCTGCAGAACTTCCTGTTCGCGCAGACCACAATTTCGCTGAGTTCGTCGCCCTCGCCGATGCCGCAACCCGCGGCACCGGCCGGACAAACTGTGCCTTCAGGCGCTCAGCAGAACTCTTTGCCATCTCCCGTTCCGTCCCGGGTGATCACGCTGGATGAAGCCATCAATCTAGCCTTGGCCAACAGCCCCACCCTGAAAGCCACGCGCACACAGATCCAGCAGAACCAGGCCCAGGAGATCACCGCTAATTTGCGCCCGAATCCGGTGGTAGCCGGTGACAGCCAGTTCGTCCCATTCTTCAATCCCGGCCAGTTCTCTCAGGACGTGGAACAGTTCGATATCGGGCTTGGCTATACCTTTGAGCGCGGGGGCAAACGGCATAAGAGGCTTCTGGCCGCCCGCGACCAGACCGCCGTAACTGCATCTCAGGTGGCGGATGCCGAGCGCACGCTCACCTTCAACGTGGCGCAGCAGTTCATTAACGCCATGCTCGCCAATTCCAACCTGGCTTTTGCTCAGGAAGGCCTGAACAGCTTTGAGCAGACGGTGAACATCAGTGAGCAGCGCTACAAAGCCGGCGACATCAGTGAAGGCGACTACCTCAAGATCAAGCTGCAGCTGCTGCAATTCCAGACGGACGTTAGCTCCGCCCGCGTGGCCAAAGTGCAGGCTCTCGGCAGCCTCCGCCAATTGATCGGATATGCGGCCCTGCCTCATGACTACGACGTCAAGGGAGACCTGGTCTATCAGCCTCTCACCGCGAAGGTGGAGGACCTTGAGGCCAAAGCCATCAACGGGCGTCCTGATTTGCGCGCAGCCCAGCAGGGGATCGCCGCAGCCCAGAGCCAGATCAACCTCGCCAAAGCCAACGGCAAGCAGGATGTAACGCTCACCACAAATTATTCCCACACGCCCGGCCTGAGTTCTCTTTCCTGGTTCGTCAGCCTTCCCATTCCCATCTTTGATCGCAATCAGGGCGAGATTGCCCGCACCCGCTTCGCGCTCACCCAGGCTGAGTTCACGGAGAAAGCTGCGGCAGATACGGTCATGACCGACGTGATCAATGCCTATGAAGCCACGGAGACCAACCAGGAAGTAGTGCAGCTTTATACCTCCGGCTACCTCAAGCAGGCCGAAGATTCGCGCGATATAAGCGCCTACGCCTATAAAGGAGGCGCCGCCACCCTGCTGGATTTCCTTGACGCTGAGCGCAGCTACCGAGCCACTCAGCTCGCTTATCGCCAGTCGCTGGCCGCCTACATGCTCAGTCTGGAGCAGTTGCGCCAGGCAGTCGGCGCCAGGAGTTTGCCATGATCCACTTACACTCGTTCTCATCACGGGTTTCGAAACCTCTGATCCTCATTGCCTCGTTGTCTCTTCTCGCGCTCACCGCGTGTTCCGGTGGTTCTGGTTATAAAACCGCCGAGGCTGACAATTCAAAGGCCGGGCTCTTTTCCATTCCCAAAGAGCAGATGGGTCATATTCAGGTGGTTACGGTTGAGCCCACGGTGTTTCCGCGCGTCCTCCGCCTTACTGGAAACGTCGCTTTCAACGGCTTTCTCACCACCCCGGTGATCACTCAGGTAAGCGGCCCCGTGAGTCGTCTGGTGGTTTCTCCCGGACAGCACGTCAGCAAAGGCCAGCCCATGCTGTACATCAGCAGCCCGGATTACTCGCAGTTGCGCGCAAACTACCTCAAAGCCCGTGATGCCCACGCGCTCGCGCACAAGAACTACGTTCGTGCCCAGGACCTTTACGCACACCATGCCATCGCGGAGCGCGATCTTCAGGCTGCCGAATCCGCTGAGATCCAGGCTCAGGCTGATTTGCAGGCCGCCGAGCAATCGCTCAAAATCCTTGGTATACCGGAGCCGGAGACGCTGGTTGAGCGCCCACTAACGCCGGAAGTGCCCCTGGTGGCGCCGATTACAGGCGAGGCCGTGGAACGCCTGTGCGCTCCCGGACAGGTGATTCAGGCGGGCTCAACCCAGTGCTTCACCATTTCCAACATGAAAACTGTCTGGGTGCTGGCCAACGTCTACGAAGACCAGCTTGCGTACGTACACGTGGGCGATCCGGTGACGATCAAGACGGATTCCTACCCGGATGTTTTTCATGGGCGTATTTCTTTCATGGGCGCCGCCCTTGATCCCACTTCGCGCACCTTGCAGGCCCGAATCGATACCGCAAACCCTGACGGCAAGCTGAAAAAAGACATGTACATCACCGCCACAGTGGTCGCGGGCAAGATCAACAATGCTCTGCTGGTGCCGGACGCAGCCGTCCTGCGCGACGCGGAAAACGAACCTTTCGTTTATGTGGAAGTAGCGGATGCGCAATTCGCCCGGCGTCAGGTGCAGCTTGCCGGGAGTTACAGCGGTAAAACGCAGATCGTAAGCGGAATTAAAGCCGGAGACCGTGTCGCCGGCGATGGCAGCCTGTTCCTGCAGTTTTCCAATTCATTGCAGTGAGCACGCATTTGAGAGAGCTGCAGTATGTAGAGCGAAACACAGAAATAAGCCGCGAGCCCGGGGTCCCCAGCACGCGCGGTTTTCGCGTGATGGGGTGGGAGCCCGGGGTCCCCAGCACGCGCGGTTTTCGCGTGATGGGGTGGGAGCCCGGCTTGCGCGGCGAGCGGCCTGCCTCAGGAGCAAATGAGGTGACAGCAAGAAAGGGATGTAAAGCGGTGTGGAGCGAAGCGACATAAATCCATGATTAATAAAGTCGTACAAATGGCTCTTCGTCAGCGCTTTCTGGTGCTGATGCTGGTCGTATTGCTGATCATCGCCGGCACCGTCTCTTTCATGCACATGCCGGTGGATGCCTATCCCGACCTCGCTCCCCCCATGGTTGAGATCATCACGCAGTGGCCCGGGCACGCTGCGGAAGAAGTCGAGCGCCTCATCACTTTGCCTCTGGAAGTTGAGTTCTCCGGCGCACCCAAGATGGAGGTGATGCGCTCCATCTCCCTTTACGGCCTCTCTGATATCCGGCTCACCTTCAACGAAGGAACTGACAACTACTTTGCCCGCCAGGTAATCTTTGAACGCATCGGTGACGCGGAACTACCTTCCGGCGTCACGCCCGGCATGGCGCCTCTGTTCAGCCCCAGTGGACTCGTTTATCGCTACGTCCTTGAAAGCCCGGATCGCAGCCCCCAGGAACTGAAAACCGTGGAAGACTGGGTAGTGGAACGAGCTTATCGGGCCGTGCCGGGCGTGGCGGATGACTCCGGTCTGGGCGGCACTGTAATGCAGTACCAGGTGTTGCTCGATCCCGGCCGCCTCTACGGTTACCACATGACCGTGCAGCAGGTGGTGCAGGCGCTCTCCAACAACAACTCCAATGCCGGCGGCGGATTTTACTCTCAGGGTGGGCAGTTTTATTACGTGCGCGGCATCGGACTGGTAAAAACCTCCGACGATATCGCCAACATCATTGTCGCCAGCAACAAAGGAACGCCCATTCGTATACGCGATGTGGGCGAAGTCACCATCGGTCACGCTCCCCGGCTGGGACAGTTTGGTTTCCAGACGCACCATTCCAATAATGACGATGCCGTAGAAGGCATTATCCTGATGCGCCGCGATGAGCAGACTCAGGACGTTCTCAAAGCGGTGGAAAAGAAGACCGGCGAACTCAACAGTTCCGTCCTGCCGAAAGATGTAAAGATCAGGCCGTACTACGATCGCAGTGATCTGGTGAAGCTCACAACTGACACCGTGGAAGGCAATCTGGTGCGGGGCATGGTGCTGGTTGTGATTGTGCTGCTCTTCTTCCTCTTCAGCGTTCGTGCCGCGGTGATTGTTTCATTGACCATCCCGCTCAGCCTGCTCTTTGCCTTTGTAATCCTGCATGCGCGCAATGTCTCCGCCAATCTCCTGTCCATTGGCGCCATCGACTTCGGAATCATCATTGACGGCACTGTCGTGATGGTGGAGAACATCTATCGCGAGCTTGCTGAACGCCACGGGCAGGCCTACAAACTCACGGACGTGATTATCGAGGCAGCAAAAGACGTAGATCGTCCCATCTTCTACTCAGTCGCTGTAATCATCGCAGGTTATCTGCCTATTTATGCTTTGACCGGGCCTTCAGGGAAGCTCTTTCATCCCATGGCGGACACAATGAGCTTCGCGCTGCTGGGAGCGCTGATTCTCACCCTCACGCTGGTTCCGGTCCTCTGCTCCTACTGGTTCAAAGGCGGAGTAAAAGAGACCACCAACAAAGCCTTCGAATGGATCAAGCGCGTATACACGCGCCAGCTTGACTGGTGCCTGGCGCATCGTCACCTCACGCTGCTCATTGCAGTCCTGATCTTTGGGGCGACCCTTCTTTTAGTTCCCTTCATTGGCGGCGAATTCATGCCGCACCTGGATGAAGGAGCGCTGTGGTACCGGGCCACCATGCCATACACCATTTCATTTGAACAGTCGAGCAAGATCGTTCCCCAGATCCGGGACATTCTCATTTCATATCCCCAGGTGACGGTGGTTGGCTCTGAGCATGGCCGCCCCGATGATGGCACCGACCCAACGGGCTTTTTCAATGCTGAATTTTACGTGGGACTCAGACCCTACAGTGACTCTTCCTGGCATGGAAAAATTGATTCGAAAGAAAAGCTGATTGAGGACATCGATAAGAGGCTCGGCGCCTTCCCCGGCATCATTTTTAATCACACGCAGCCTGCGGAAGACGCCGTGGATGAAGCACTCACCGGCCTTAAGAGCTCACTGGCAGTCAAAATTTACGGCTCTGATCTTCAGGTGCTGGAGGCCAAGGCGCTGGAAATCAAAAAGACCCTGGCCAATGTACCCGGATTCACCGAACTGACCGTGGTGCGCGAACTTGGCCAGCCCAGCCTGATCATCAATGTTGACCGGAACAAGATTGCGCGCTACGGCATCAATGTTTCCGATGTTGAGGCAGTCATCCAGGCGGCAGTCGGCGGAGAGGCCGCAACTCAGGTGATCCAGGGAGAAAAGCTGTTTGATCTCGTGGTAAGGATGCAGCCGCAGTTTCGCAGCAATGCCCAACAGATCAGCAATCTGCTGGTGGGCACGCCTGACGGCCAGCAGATTCCCATCAGCCAGTTGGCGGATGTCCAGCAGGGCAATGGGGCATCATTTATTTACCGCGAAAACAATTCGCGTTATATCGGCCTGCAATACAGCATTGAAGGTCGCGACCTGCAACGCGCCGTGGAAGATGGTCAGCAGGCAGTCAAGAGGAGTGTGACCATTCCGGCCGGTTACCGTGTGGAGTGGGGTGGCGAATATGACCAGTTCCTCGCCGCAAAAAGTCAGTTGTCAGTCATTGGTCCACTCGCCCTCTTGCTGATTTTCTTCATCCTTTTCGCGTTATACGGCAACTTCAAATTTCCTCTGATCATTGCCCTTGATGTAATTATCACTGAGCCGGTGGGCGCATTGATTGCCCTCAAACTCACTCACACTCCGTTCAGTGTTTCATCGGTGCTCGGATTATTGGCGCTGATGGGCGTTTCAGTAGAAACCGGAGTCATCCTGGTTTCCTATATCAACAAAATGAGGCGCGAAGGAATGGATATTCCCACCGCCACCCGTGAAGCTGCTCTGCTTCGGTTGCGCCCCATCATGATGACGGCCCTGGTTGCCTGCCTGGGACTTCTGCCCGCTGCCTTCTCCACCGGAATTGGCTCCGATACCCAGAGGCCGTTTGCCATTGTGATTGTGGCCGGGCTGATCTCCCGGCTTTTCCTTGGATTCTTTGTGAATCCTGTGCTGTACCGCACGGTTGCACGCGAAGGCGACGTGCTGCAGGTGTGAGCGGGCCTTTGGCGGAAAAAGCTCAGCGAAGCAGACGCTGGCTTCCGCGCTTGTGATGAAGCTGCGTGCGCCTTGCTGCTCAGATGTCTAAAATGTGGTAATGGCGTTGGCAGCGCAGCTTGATCGGGGAAGGCTGGCCGCAATCCGCCGTGTTCAGCTTCTGACAGTTCTCTGGATGTCAGTTGAAGTCTCAGTATCAGCGCTGGCCGCTGCCAGTGCGCACAGTATCGCAGTGCTGGCATTCGGCGGCGACAGTGCAATAGAACTTCTCTCTGCTGTCATTGTCCTTACACGTTTCTCCGGTGCCCGTCTCTCAGAGCGCCGTGCTGCGCGCCTTACGGCAGTGCTCCTTTTCTGCCTGGCTTTTTTTATCGTCAGTGCGTCTGTGGTGTCATTCCTGAGACTCTGGTCAGCGCCTCAGCCTACCTATATAGGTATGGCATTGCTCATTGCTGCGGCGGTGATCATGCCATGGCTGGCACGGCGTAAACGCCGGCTCTCGGCAGAGACTGGCAGCTCGGCCCTTGCTGCTGATGCTGCTCAAAGCTCCATCTGCGGCTGGCTGGCGTGGATTGCTTTGGCCGGTCTGGGTCTGAATGCTTTCCTCGGGATTCACTGGGCTGACCCTTTGGCTGCACTCGCCATCACGCCAATCGTGCTAAAAGAAGGACGAGACGCATGGAACCTAAAGATGTGTCATTGCTGTTGAAGTACATGCCCGGCTTCGCCCGCCGTACCACTTTCGATTCAACTACAATTGCGGTATGGAGACGCGGGCACGTTCGGAGGTGCTGGAGGCATTTACCGCGCTGGTAAAGCCCGGCATTGAAGACGAGCGCATTGATATGCTGCGGGCCGCGCTTACCTTTGCCCGCATCGAATACCCGGATCTTGATCCCGCACCGTACATTCGGCAAATTGAGGGTCTTGGCCGCCGAGTTTCAGGCAAAATTGACGATCCGGGCGAGCCCGTCCAATGCATCGCGGCGCTCAATTACGTGCTTTTTGACGAGGAGATGTTTCGCGGCAACACTGCTGATTATTACAACCCCCGCAATTCCTTCATCAATGACGTGCTGGACCGTCGTTTGGGAATTCCCATTACTCTGGCGCTCTTGTACATGGAAGTGGCGCAACGAGCCGGGTTTCAGTTATTCGGCGTTGGCATGCCGGGCCATTTCATGCTCAAGCACTACGATATTGACGGACGCTCATTCTTCATTGATGCATTTGAGCGTGGCTCAGTGCTCAGCGAGGATGACTGCAAGCGCAAAATTGAATCCATTCACTCCGGCCAGATCACCCTGCGGCCGGATTTTCTTCTCATCGTTACCCGGCGGCAGATGCTCACGCGCATGCTCAATAACCTCCGGACTATCTATCTTTCCCGCCGCGACTTCCGACGCGCCGTTCAAGTGGTGGACCTGATTCTGGTGATCTATCCTCGTTCGCCCGAAGATGTCAAGCAGCGTGCCGCGCTGCGTTACAACTTAAGTGACTTGAGCGGATCGCTCAGCGACTTTGAAGAATATGTGAAAATGGCGCCTGACGCGTCCGACGCAGAGGAAATACGCCAAACAGCGTTAGGGTTGCGCCGCTCCATGGCGAAACTGAACTAGAACATTTCAACCTAAGCCGCCTTGGGCATCTTCAGCCTGGTCGCAACCTTTTTCAAATCAGCAATAAACTTACGCATCTCTTCATGGCGGCTCTCGTCATCGGGCGCACGCAGGATAGAAGAGGGGTGAACAGTAGCCATAACGAAAGCTGCGAGAGGGGACGATACCCACTCGCCACGTTTCTGGCTCACGCGGAAATCGCGCCCCAATAATCCCTGGGCAGCGCTTGCTCCAAGCAGCACAACCACGTCTGGACGAGTTACTTCAATCTCCGTATCCAGCCATGGCCGGCAGGCGCTCACCTCCAGCGCACTTGGCTTCTTGTGAATGCGACGCTTTCCCCGTGGCTCCCATTTAAAATGTTTGACAATGTTGGTCACGTAAACCTCATGGCGATCGATGCCGGCGGCAAGCAATGCCTTATCCAGCACCGCTCCTGCCGGACCAACGAAAGGCTTTCCCTGTAAATCTTCTTTATCGCCCGGTTGTTCTCCCACCATGAGAATGCGGGCATGGGAACTGCCCTCCCCAAAAACGGTTTGTGTACCGCGCTTCCATAGATCGCAACCTTTGCACCTGGTTGCTGCGTCCCGCAGGCTGGACAACGTATGCTTCTCCGGGATGAAAGCAGCCGCAGTGGGATAAACCTGTTTGGCCATATGCAATCTTTGATGCGGAGGAACGCCCCTGGTGAACCCGGCTCTGTGTTCACCATTTAAACTGCTTGGGCGGCATTGACGCGAGAATGGGAGAAAATGAAATTTCATACCGATTACCTTACGTTCAATACCAAGAAGCATCGCGCTTACGTACACATCACTTCCCAGGTGGAAAAAGTGGTGCGTGAAAGCGGTGTAAGCAACGGGTTGGTGCTGGTTTCAGCCATGCACATCACCGCCGGCGTTTACGTGAATGACAACGAAGACGGTCTCATTCAGGACATCGACACATGGCTGGAGCAATTGGCTCCTTTCAAGAAAAATTATCTGCATCACCAGACGGGCGAAGATAACGGTGACTCTCATTTGAAGGCAATCCTCGTTCATCATCAGGTGATTCTTCCCATCAAAGATGGTGGTTTGCTCCTGGGGACATGGCAGAGGGTTTTTTACGCTGAGTTTGACGGACAAAGATCGAAGCGAGTGGTTGTTGCTGTGATGGGAGAATAAACTGTTCGCTGATTAATGCACCACGTCCGGCCGCGATCCAGAGATAGCCGGAGCGGCAGGCAGGCTCAGTAAGACTTGAGCATCGTGCTCTGCCACCGCCAATTCGCCGCCCAGCGCAGCAAGCATCTGGTCAAGTGTGGAAATGTCTTTGGCCAGGACTGTGCGACCGTCCGGAGCTTGCGGGCCTGCAGAAGCGGGCTTCCATGAGAATTGAATCAGGCAGCGCCCCTCTTTGCTGGTGGCAGTGATGGAAAGAAACAGCGGGCGCGTGTTGCGTCCGGCCACCTTACTCAAAAGCAGCAGCAGGACCAGGCGAAGTAACGGGCTGCTGCTTACCTTCAGGGAAGAATCCCAGTGCCGTTCCAGAGAAAGCATCCCGGAATTCAACAGCACGTTGAAGTCATTCACAATTTCATTCAGCACGTCATCCAACGGAATCCATGGTTCTTCCGCCAATTCCGGTTCCCGGACGATGGCAGAAATCCCCTTGGTTAATGCAATGGCCCGGTCCGCCTGCTGCTCGATTACGCGGAGATCATCTGCATGAATGGGTGGCAGATTTTTGTCCAGAGACAGCACTTCCAAAAAGCAGCGCACGCTGGTGAGAGGCTGCGCCAGATCGTGCGCCACCGAATGCACCATTGCCCGCAATGTCTCATTGCTTAGGATATCCGGCGATTCCCCTGCCGCTGTGGACGGATAGGAGTGTCGGGAAAGCGAACGTACCGGCTCCGCAGAATTATGAGCTGAATTTAATTTTTGGCTAATTGCGCTTTTTCCCAGGCGATAGCCTTCTCCACGGACTGTGTAGATGAGCTTCTCATCTTCAGGAAAATCTACTTTCTTGCGTAAATAGTTCACATAGACATCAACTAGGTTGCTATCTCCTTCCGCTTCCTGTCCCCAGCATTCGCGCAATAATTCTTGGCGGCTCACCGTGTTCCCTCCCCGGCGCAGCAGCAGCGCGAGCAGATCAAACTCCTTTGGACTCAGCTTGATCTCGCGCTGACTCCGGTGCGCTTTTCGCGTTGCTGGATCAAGTTCCAGATCTTCCACGCGCAGGATACTGAGCGCGGGATCTGTTTTTCGACGCAGCAGAGCGTTGGCTCGCGCCGCGAGTTCCTGAAAGGAAAAGGGCTTTGTTACATAGTCATCCGCGCCTAAATTCAGAGACTCAACTCGATCGTTGATCTTGTTGCGGGCGCTCAGCACCAGCACCGGTGTTTCCAGTCCTTCTGTGCGCAGCCGCTCCAGCAACGCCAGACCGTCTGTCTGGCCAAAATTAAGGTCCAATATGATGAGCTGGTAATTCTGCCTCTTCAGTTCTTCAAGGACGCTTTCTTCATCAAGCGCGGTGTGAACCGAGTATCCGGCTGTCTCCAGAGACTTTGATAGAAATGTCGCCAATTGAGCGTCATCGTCAGCGAGTAGAATAGAGCCGGAAAGCGATCTGGTAGATGGTGTAGACATGCGGAGGTATCAAAAGACGATAAATCTACCTGCTTTATTCAAAAAACCTCAACCTTTTTGATCGAAATTCCATTTTCGTAAAACTGGCGCTTACATTGTAGAATGGAAACCTATCTTCTGCCGGTTTCTTACCACGAAAATTACATGAGACTACATACCTTCCTTCGCCCAAGGGAATGACCGTGGCGTGAGGACCATTCCAGGGTACATGTCTGAACAGTTCTTTCCTGAACCCAACCAAAGTTGATACGATAAAAGGTTTGAATCCAAAAAAGGCAGCCACCAGAATACATGTCGGCGAAAACTTACAAGAACTTCATTGGCGGGGAATGGCTTGAGTCCCGCAGCGGCCAAACCTTTGAAAATCTTAACCCGGCTGATACCCGTGACGTTATCGGGGCTTTTCAGCGCTCTGACAAGCGGGACGTTGACGATGCCGTCAAAGCCGCGCAGAAGGCGTTTGAACGCTGGCGCCTGGTGCCTGCGCCCAAACGCGCAGAGATTATGTATCGCGCCGGTGAGATATTGACGGAGCGTAAGGAAGAGTGTGCCCGGCAGATGACGCGAGAGATGGGGAAGGTACTGAAAGAAACGCGCGGCGACGTTCAGGAGGCCATCGATACCGCCTATTACATGGCCGGCGAGGGAAGAAGGCTCTTTGGGGCCACGGTTCCCTCAGAGCTTCCCAGCAAATTCGCCATGGCTGTGCGCATGCCGCTGGGCGTTTGCGGCATGATCGCACCGTGGAACTTCCCCATGGCCATTCCATCCTGGAAGCTGTTGCCGGCGCTGGTGTGCGGCAACACCTGCGTGATCAAACCCGCCGAAGACACGCCTCTGTCCACCTTCAATCTGGTAAAAGCACTCACAGATGCCGGCCTTCCGAAAGGGGTAGTGAATATTGTCACTGGCTTTGGCCCCGATGCAGGCGCGCCAATTGTGGAACATCCGGGCGTGCGGGCCATCTCATTCACCGGCTCCAGCGAAGTCGGCCGGATGGTGGGCGAAGCAGCGGCCCGCTCCTTCAAACCATGCTCGCTCGAAATGGGCGGGAAAAACGCAATCATCATTCTGGATGACGCCAATCTGGATCTCGCGCTTGACGGCGTGGTCTGGGGCGCATTTGGCACTACCGGACAACGCTGCACTGCATCAAGCCGCGTGATCGTGCATAAAGGTGTGTACCGCCAGTTTGCAGACCGCCTGGTCTACCGGGCCCAGAAGCTCAAGGTTGGAAACGGTCTGGATGAAAGTGTTGAAGTCGGACCGCAGATTAACGAGCAGCAGGTGGCCACAACAGAAAAGTACGTCTCAATAGGAAAGAATGAAGGCGCAAAGATTGAAGCCGGTGGCAAGGCCGTCAATAAGCCAGAGCACTCCTATGGCTGGTTCTTCGAACCCACCGTCTTCACTGACGTTGACTCGCGCATGCGCATCGCCCAGGAAGAGATCTTCGGACCGGTGGTCAGCCTGCTTCCTTGTGAAAATTTTGAGCATGCAATTGAGATTGCAAACGGGGTTACCTACGGCCTCTCATCTTCCATCTACACCCGCGATGTGAATAAGGCATTCCGCGCCATGCGCGATCTTGATGCCGGCATCACCTACGTAAATGCGCCTACCATTGGGGCGGAAGTGCATCTGCCTTTCGGCGGCACAAAGTCCACTGGAAATGGCCATCGCGAAGGTGGGCTGGGCGCAATTGATTTTTACACGCAATGGAAATCGATCTACATCGATTACTCTGACAAATTGCAGCGCGCGCAGATCGATACCGGAGAATAAGGAGAATAAGCTGAAGCGGAAGTGTCCCGGGGAAGCTTGACGCGCCTTCCACTTCCCATCAAAGGTTAAGTTTTGTATTCCCACAGCGCTGCAATGCTGCTGGTTTAGCAGTTTGCGCCAGCGCTTATAATAATCTCCTTGACTCCGCAGTTCCTGAGCGCGCGAGCCATATATTGTGCCTGCATTCAATCCAGAGCCGACCAAGCGATCCCTTTCGCTAAGCCAGCGGCGCGCCATGTTGATTCCGCTGGCCCTGGGAATCCTTCTTCTGTTCGGTGTGGTTTTTTCCCAGCAGGCTTTCAACCTGAAGCAGCTCAGTCCAGATTCCGCGCAGCAAACCCTGGTGCTGGTGGCGCTTTCAGCGCTGGTCTTCCTCCTGCTGGTAGTACTCACGTTTGTTCTGTTTCGTAACCTGGTCAAGCTCTACGCCGAGCGCCGCCTCGGTGTTCCAGGCTCGCGATTGCGCACGCGCATGGTGATTGGCGCTCTGCTGCTCTCATTTGCACCTGCCATCGTAATGTTTATGTTCGCTTACGGACTGATGAATCGTTCCATTGACAAATGGTTCTCCATGCCTGTGAACGAGCTACAGCAGGACTCAGGACGTGTGGGCGCATTACTGGCGGACTACGCAGGGGTTAACGCCCGCGACGAAGCCGTGGAGATTGCGCAGTCACCCGAAACACAACATGCGCTGAGCAGCGGCAGCTACGCGGGAGTACTGCATGAATTCCGCCGCCACCAGCCAACTCTCCAGGGAGGTTTTGCCCTTGCGCTTGCTGATGGCGATGCCGTGGCCAGTTGGAACGCTCCTCAGCCCTGGCCCACACTCCGCTCGCAACTTCCTCCGATCAGCAAGATCCAGCAGAGCCCGCAGAACTGGTCTTACCGTGGAACTCAATACCTTCTCGGAGCTGCCTCCACTGCAAATTCAGGAGCGATTCTGGTTGGCATGCCCCTGCCAAAGGATTTCACTCCCACGCTCAATCAGATCAACCAGAACCAGCAGAATTATCTTGCTTTGAGCCGTGAAGCCAAGCGTATCCGTGGCATGTACATGCTGTTGCTTACTCTACTCACGGTGCTGGTGTTGTTCGTGGCTACCTGGTTTTCGCTCTTCCTGGCTAAGCTGGTAACCCGCCCCGTGGAAGCTCTGGCGGAAGCCACCCGCGAGATATCCCTGGGTCACCTTGGCCATCGCGTGGACGTACCCGCTGCGGACGAACTGGCGGAACTGGTAGCTTCATTCAACCGCATGGCGGCAGAGCTGGAAACGAGCCGCCGGAAGATTGAAGAATCTGCGCACGCCCTCACTGAAACAAACACTGAACTCGAGCAAAGGCGGCGCCACATAGAAACCATCTTGGAGAGCATCCCGACGGGCGTGCTCTCACTGGGGCCGGACCGGCGAGTGACCCACAGCAATGTGGCGTTCGGAAGGATGTTCTGGCCTCATGGGCGGGCACTGGTGGGATCAAGCCTGCAGGACATCTTTCCTGCCGAGACCGCCTCTGACCTTGAGCATCTTCTCCGCCGTGCTGACCGCATGGCCATTACCGCATCACAACTGGAGATCCAGGGAGAAAAAGGCAAGCTCAACGCCAGTGTAACTGTGTCCTCGGTCCAGCACGGAAAGCAGCGGCTGGGGTACGTAATTGTGTTTGAAGATTTCAGCGAACTCCTCAAGGCGCAGAAAGAAGCAGCATGGCGCGAGGTTGCACGGCGCGTGGCGCATGAGATTAAAAACCCATTGACCCCGATTGCTCTTTCAGCAGAACGCATCCGCCGCCACCTGGAGCGTGGGACTTCACCAGATCAGAAATCGCTTTCAGTGATTGGTGATTGCGCCCAAACTATTTCCAGCGCGGTGCAGACAGTACGCTCTCTGGTGGATGAGTTTTCCTCGCTGGCTCGCTTTCCTGAGGCCCAGCCGCGGCCTGCAGACATCAACCACATCGTCGAGACCACACTGGCCATGTTCAACGGGCGGCTGGATGGTATCGCTGTGCAGAAGCAGCTTGACCCTGGCTTGCCTCTTGCCATGGCTGACCCTGAGGCAATCAAGCGGGCGCTGGCCAACCTGATTGATAATGCTGCCGAAGCCATGCAGGGATCGTTCGTGCGCGAGATTCACATAGCCACCTCACTGGTTGAGAGCCGCGATGCTCTGGAAATTCTGATTGCCGATACCGGCCACGGAATCAACCGCGAGGTGAAGGAGAAATTGTTCCTCCCTTATTTCTCTACCAAGAAGCGCGGTACGGGTTTGGGCCTGGCGATTGTGCGCCGGATCATTGAGGACCATCACGGTTCCATCCGCGTAGAGGAAAATAAACCCGCCGGGGCCAAGTTCATTGTGGAACTTCCGCTGGCAGGAGACATGGCAGAGGCCGCAAAGCAGAATGCATAGTGTCCTTGTGGTCGACGATGAACGCGAAATCCGCGAATCACTGCGCGGAATCCTTGAGGAAGACGGCTACAAGGTGCTGGAAGCAGAAAGCGGCGAAGCCTGCCTTGATCTGCTGAAAAAACGCACCTGTGAAGTTGTTCTGCTTGATATCTGGCTGCCCGGGATTGACGGCCTGGATACGCTGGAACGCATCCGTCAGATTGAAGATCCTCCTGAAGTAATCATGATCTCCGGCCACGGCACGATTGAAACCGCCGTCAAAGCGACCAAGCTGGGCGCATTTGATTTCCTGGAAAAGCCGCTCTCGCTCGACCGCACGTTGATTGTCCTCAAGAATGCTCTTGAAGCACACCGTCTTCGCCGGGAGAACGCAGAGTTCAAGAAGCAGATGCAGAGCAAGAGCGTGATTGCCGGCGAGAGCATTCCCATGAAAGCGTTGCGCCAGCAAATCGGCGTCATGGCTCCCAGCAACGGCCGCGTATTGATTTACGGCGAGTCAGGGACAGGAAAAGAGCTTGTGGCACACGCGATCCACGCGCACAGCCTGCGCAAAGATAATCTTTTTGTGGAAGTAAATTGCGCCGCTATCCCGGAAGATTGGATTGAAAGCGAATTGTTTGGCCATCGCAAGGGCGCCCTGCCCGGTGCAGCGGGAGACAAAGAAGGCAAATTCGAAAAGGCGAATGAGGGCACGCTGTTCCTGGATGAAATTGGGGACATGAGCCTGAAGACGCAATCCAAGGTACTGCGCACTCTGGACGAGCAGAAATTCACCCGCGTGGGCGATGATGAACCGATCAAAGTGGATGTGCGCGTGATTGCCGCGACGAATAAAGACCTGGAAGAGGAAATCTCGCGCGGCAATTTTCGCGAAGACCTCTTTTACCGCCTCAACGTGATTCCGTTTTATGTGCCACCATTGCGCGAGCGCAAAGAAGACATCCCTTTGCTGACCAAGCACTTCCTCAAAGAGTTCTCTGCCGCTTACAGCCGCAGGCCTCGCGAGATTACGGAAGATGCCATCGATGTGCTCATGCGTTATTCGTGGCCGGGCAATGTGCGCGAACTACGCAACGTGATCGAGCGCCTGGTCATCATGAATCCCACCGTGAACCGGATTGAGCGTAAGCATCTGCCGCCGCTTATGCACCGCGAAGGAAGCCGCTCCAACTCAGGCTTTTCCACGCTTCACCAGGCCCGCGCCGCTTACGAGCGTGACTACATTCTGAAGAAGCTGGACGAGAACCACGGCAACGTCAGCCGCACAGCGGAAGTGCTGGGACTGGAGAGAAGCCATCTTTATCGGAAGATGAAGACGCTGGGGATTGCGGTTAAGGAATAGAGGTTGGTTCGGGTGCGGCGTAGGGATCTTTCTGAGGTGGCGCTTCGAGCTTTTCGCTAACCCCGGCAATATCATTCATCTGAATTCTCGAACCTCCCCAAACGACTGTTGCCGGATCTGTAGCGGTGTCAAAGACCACTGCATAAGTCAACCTTCCGAGACCACCCTTTTCGTAAGCAACAGCGCATCTTTTGTCCTTCACAGCAGAGAACATGAGCCTGCGCCAGGGTAGCCCCTCTTCACGAATGACATCACTAACCTGGTATTTCTCTCCCGGATTTGCCATTTTGAACGGCGACTCGCCGGAAAATTTCGCGAAGGCGAGTTTGCAAGCACGTGGGATGTCAGCAGTATTGCGAATCAGCGTGATCCCATTACCAACATTTTCTGGAGGATTAATAGCACTTTCCCGGCATCCGGTCAGAAACGCGAACATGCCCATAACCACTGCAACTGTTGCAAAGCAACGATTTAGTAAGACATCCTTGTAATTCATTGCAGCTGTCGTCGCCAATCCAGCTCTTCCACAAATGCTGCCGATTCCCGCCAGCCGGGTTTCACTTTGACGAACAGCTCAAGAAAAATCTTCTTGCCCAGCAACTCTTCCAGTTCCATACGCGCACCAGTGCCGATCTCCTTCAGCTTCTGACCGCCTTTGCCGATCAAGATGCCCTTCTGCCCTTCGCGCTCGCAGTAGATGGCGGCAGCAATCTTGATCAGCTTGTCTGAATCCTCAAATCGCTCAACCACCACCGCCGTGGCATACGGAAGTTCTTTGCCGGTCTTCAGGAGAATTTTTTCGCGCACGATTTCGGCGGCAATGAATTTCTCCGGCAGGTCAGTGAACTGGTCTTCGGGGAAGTATCGCGGACCTTCCGGCAACGCGCGGACAATTTTGTCCACCAGGGTCTCCACGCCGTCCTTTTTGGCCGCTGAAATGGGGATGATCTCAGCGAAGTCGTGCAATTTTCTGTACTGATCAATGAGTGGCAGCAGCTTGTCTTTAGGCAACCGGTCAATCTTGTTGAGCAGGAGAAATGTGGCTCCTCCGGCTTTCTTCACCAGATCAAGGACATGCTGATCAGCGAGGCCGAACTTCGTCGTTGCATCCACCATCAGCAGAATGATGTCCCGGCTCTCCAGCGCCGCGTGAATCTCCTGCATCATTTTGCGGTTGAGACGACTGTCCGGCTTGTGGACGCCCGGAGTGTCAATAAAGACGATTTGGCCAGCGGGCCTGCCACGCCGCGCTTTCACGTTCAACATGCCCTGGATGCGCGTGCGCGTGGTCTGGGGTTTATCTGTGACGATGGCTACTTTCTCTCCAACCAGCGCATTCAGCAGCGTGCTTTTGCCTGCATTAGGACGGCCGATAATGGAGACGAATCCTGAACGGAAGGCCATTACGCGTTGACTTCTTTCGGCGGGTTGTGCGGCTGGGAGCGGCAGATCCGCAGCTTCTCCACCTTGCGTTCCGTAGATTGCAGAATCTCAAAACGAAGCCCTTCTTCTTCAACCACCTCGCCCGGCAACGGTATGCGGCCGAGAGCAGCGCTCACCAGACCGCCCACGGTGGCGGTATCATGCTGGTCCAGCCGAAGATCAAAAAGATCTTCAAGACGCCCCACGTCAACGTTGCCCATTACCAGATAACAACTATCGCCTTCACGGACCACGTCCGTGGCTTCCTCGTGCTCGTCGCGGATTTCACCCACAATTGCTTCCACCAGATCTTCCATCGTCACAACTCCGGCGACAGACCCGTATTCATCGATCACGATTGCCATGTGGTTGTTTTCTTTCTGCATTTCACGCAGAAGTTCCGAACCTTTTTTGGTTTCCGGCACGAAGATTACCGGCCGCATGAGCTTGCGCAGCATGGTGGTCGCGGCTTCGCTATCATCAATCTGAATAAGATCGTGCGACAGCACCATGCCCTGAACGTTGTCGATGTTTGAGACGTATACCGGCACGCGGGTGTGCGGCTTTTCCCGCAGCTTTTCCGTGAAATCACGGATCGTCATGTCTGTTGGCACAGCAAAGATTTCAGGACGCGGCGTCATGATCTCGCGCACCGTCTTGTCGCCAAATTCCACCACTGAATGGATGAGCTGGCGGTCACTCTCTTCCAGAATGCCTTCTTCCTGTCCGGCTTCAATCAATGCTTCCACCGCTTCAGCAGGATGTTCCGGCTCCTCCGGCTCATGCGTCTTGGAAAGCGCGGCCACGGAAAGGCTGAAGCCCAGCGCAACAGTAATGGGCATCATGACGTAAATCAGAATCTTCAGAACCGGGATGAAGCGGACCAGCCAGTCGCCCTTCGTGCGCGTAAATAGCACATAAGGCAGCAACCGGTTGCAGATCATGACTACCAGCATAATTCCAACGGCAGCCTGCACAATCTCCGGAGCGGTCCATTTCTGCTCAGAGAAGATTAGATAGCCGATCAGGAGGGTAATCGCGGCGGTGCAAAAGTGCGAGAGCAGGGAAATGGCAAGGAAGGCCCGGCCGCTGGTGGAGACCAGCCGGGGTTCAACCAGCTTCTCAAAAGCTTCAATGTTCTCCTGGAACTCGCGCGTCAGAAACTTGCCGGATTCGGTATAGAGCCGCTCCACATATGACGCCAGGGTCAGCAGTGTGCTAAGCAACAGGATGGCCACGTAAATGAACAGGATGGTCATGACGTTTTCCTGTTCGGGCGGTCCAGCCTGTTCTTGCGCGTAACAATGGATCGTCTTCGTGACGGCGAGGCTACATCGGCCCTAAGCTCGCTGCGTTGGAGGAGTGAGGCCGGTAAATTGAGGCGGGCCCTCAGTCGGGCTTCTGCTCGCGCCATTTGACCTGAATCGGTTTCGTGATCATGGCCCGCCAGGTGGAGCATGCCGTGTAAGACCAGGACTTTGATTTCGTCTGTCACGCTGTGGCCCAGCCGCGCGGCATTTTGCCGGGCAATTTCAAAACAGATGGCGATGTCTCCGCCCTGGTGGCTGGGGAAAGAGAGCACATCGGTCGCTTTGTCTTTGTTGCGAAAGCGCCGGTTTAGCGCCTGTACCTTGCGCCGCGAGGTAATCAGGACCGCAACATCACCTTTCACACGTGCCATGGTTTGGGCGCGCCGCGCGAAACGCTGCAAAGCGCCAGGATTAACGACATCCGCTTTTCTATCGAGGATGATCACAAGTTCTCAAAAACAAAGCGGGAGGGCTAAGCCGCCCTCCCGTAAAACATTTTACTAAATTACTGTTGCAGCGGAGGTTCCTGATGTTCCTGTCCTTCCTGAACAGGACGCGGCAGTTCCAGTGCCATCTGCTGGCTGCGAGACTTCTCATCATAAGCACGAATGATTCTCTGCACCAGATGATGCCTTACGACATCCTCTTCAGTGAAGTAATTAAAAGAGACACCCTCTACGCTCTTTAAGATTTCCGCTGCTTCCACCAACCCACTCTTGCGAGCGCTTGGCAGGTCAATCTGCGTGATGTCGCCCGTGATCACAGCCTTGGAGTTGAATCCCAGGCGGGTGACAAACATTTTCATTTGCTCAGAAGTCGTGTTCTGAGCTTCGTCAAGAATGATGAACGAATCATTGAGCGTGCGTCCCCGCATAAACGCGATGGGTGCGATTTCAATCACGTTCTTCTCGAGGAAACGGTCTACTTTCTCCGGGTCCATCAGATCATAAAGCGCGTCATACAAAGGACGGAGATAAGGGTCCACCTTTTCCTGAAGCGTTCCCGGCAGGAAGCCCAGGCGCTCGCCCGCTTCCACAGCAGGACGCGCCAGAACAATGCGGTTCACCTTTTTGTTGTTGAGCGCGGAGACAGCCATGGCTACGGCGAGATAAGTCTTGCCGGTGCCGGCCGGGCCAATGCCGAAGACCATGTCATATTTCTCAATGGCATCAAGGTAGCGCCGCTGATTCATGCTCTTAGGCTGCACCTGGCGCTTGCCGAACGAGCGTTGCTTGCCGGCCTCTGCCAATCCGCGCAGACTGGTGGACGAATCTTCCGTCACTACGCGGAGCATTGAGTTCAGTTCCGTGGGGCTGAAGTCCTGGCCAGAGCGGCCCAGTTGGTCAAAATCGGTAAAGATCTGTTCGGCGCGGGTGACGTCGCGGGCGGCGCCTTCAATCTGCACAGAGTCTGATTTCAGGTCAATGGTGACGTTCAGTCCGTCTTCCATGATCTGGAGATTTTCGTCGCGCGTTCCGAAAAGCTTCTGGATGTTCGGGACGATCTCAATGTTTTTCTTCATTCAGTTCTAGCGGTTCCTCCACACCCGTGCACGCACGGACAATTCCGCAAGCCATCCGGAACACATGGATATCTTTTGTCGATGGGTAAAACGACAAGCGAGGACAGCGGCCCGTCGCAGCGCGCAGGGAATACCATTGGCCTGAGAGTAACGCCCTTGTAAGCGGGAGTCAACAAACTTCCGAATGGGCCTCCATACGTTGTTTAGATGCTGCAGGCCCAGTAGCAGGTGCTAATCGTAAGATCCAAACTCTTACTGCGGATTACGGCCGATGCACGCGGATAGTCCATATAACTGCTTTACTCCTGCTGGTTTAGCGTGGGGCGAATTTTCGCCGGGACCAAAACTCCTTTCCGGCGGCTAAAGATCCTCTCACGGAAAGCCGTCTTTTGTTGATCCGCGCTATCTGCTCTCGATCCGCGGTAGACCCAATTGACCGGAGCCGCTAAACCCAAGTAAAATAAGTCCTTCGGGCTTACCTCCGAAAAATCTCCTTTTACAGGATTTTAATAGAGCAACATGGCAAACCATCTTTCCGCGCTCAAACGCGCCCGCCAGACTGAACGCCGCACCGCGCGGAACCGCGCCAACACCTCACAACTGCGCACCGCGCTGCGCAAGTTCCGTCAAAGCCTGCAATCCGGCAAGCCAGCCGACGCTAAGGCTGCTTTCGCCGGTACCGTTTCTGCCATTGATAAGGCCGTGAAGAAGGGCGTGATTCACAAGAACACAGCGGGCCGTTACAAGTCCCGCCTCAGTGCCAGACTGACTGCCGCAAAGTAACCGGCTCGGGCAATCCACTCCCCGACCTTTAGGCAAAGTTCGTCAAAGCGAATCTGCTAATGAGCGCGGAATGGTGCGAATGCGCCGGTGCGCGCGTGCGAAGTTTCGCATGGCCCTCATCTGGGCTTAAAATCGTTGCCGAAATGGGCAAGACCACAACCAGCTTCGAGACAGTGCGCAAGATTGGACTGGAGCTGCCCGGAGTGGACGAGAGCACGATGTATGGTGCGCCGGCACTCAAAGTTCATGGCGCGCTGCTTGCGTGTGTGCCGTCGCATCGTTCTGCCGAGCCTGGATCGGTGGTGCTTCGGGTTGACTTTGCTGATCGCGCTGTCCTGCTGGCAGAAGCGCCGGGCCTCTACTACATTACTGACCATTATGTGAACTACCCCGCAGTTCTGGTGCGCTTATCGCGCGCGACGCCTGAGGTGTTGCGAGATCTGCTCGGCATGGCGTACAAGTTCGTCACCAGGAAAAATTCACCCTCGCGCACATCGAAGAAGCCACCGAACAAACCAAAGCCCCGTTCAACCAGCACATAACAGACCTTCCTCATTCCCAGGGCAGTATCAGGTTCAACTCTATTGTCCCTAATCTCTTCTTATCACTTCTTCACGAGAATCTCTCCCGCAACCGGGTTCCTACAGGCATGCAGTACATGAGGTGACGCAATGAAATTCAAACTCTTGGGAGCACTTTTAATTGCAGCCATGGGGACCGGAACCATGCTGGCGCAGGACGGTGGCTGGCGCGATCGACGAGACCTTGGACATGACTACGCCGATCGCAGAGTTGATCAGCGTGATATTCAGCAAGACAAAGCCAGGATTGCTCACGACCAGTGGGAACTGAATCGCGACCTGCGCGACGGAAACTATCGTGGCGCTGCGCACGAGCGCGCCGAACTGAACGAGGAATATCGCGATGTTAATCGTGACCGGGTCGACGTCCGCCGCGACACTCGCGATATCCGCAATGACCGGCGCTACGGATGGTAAGCGGATTTCGGAAGAGCCCGCAGGCTCATTGATTGAGCAAAGAATGGTTGAGCAAAAAGGGAAGCTGCAAGAGCATTGTAGCTTCCCTATTCAACTTTCCGTAACGCACCGCAAGCCCAGCGGGTCTACTGTCCCGCGCCTTCCAGGAGCTTTGTGGACCTTTCCAGCGCCGTTGTCAGGTCTTGCAACTGTTCTTTGGTCAGGGGAGCGTCATTGGCGTCAATGGCTTCGTTCACGCCAGGGATGACTACAGCAGCGTAGCCAGTGTACTGGCCGGGCGCATAAATCGCGTGTTTGAACCACGGACGGTTCGGCAGCCCTTTTTGCAGCAGCAGGGCTCGCTCAGCTTCGATTAGAGTGTCGTTAAGTTTGGCCGTATCCGCCGGAGGGTTCTTTTGCAACGTCAGCACTTTGGCTCCGGCAGCCTCAAACTGCTTGGCGGCTTCCGTCGCCTGGCTGAAGTCAGGGGCGTTCGCGCCGAGCATCCGCTTTGCCTTGTCCTGCGCCTGATTGATGTAGGCTTCAATCTCTTTGCCGTAGAGTTCATAGTCATATGGCAGCACATCAGCATCCGCCATGTGAATGGCCTGGAGTCCCAGCACGCGCGCCATTTCCTGCTCATAGACAAAGGTGGGATCACCGAACTTCTTGAACCAGGTGAAGTCGTCAAAGGTGGAGTGATACACGCCGTAGGGGCCGTTGGAAGTCATGTCAGCGGAAGGAATCCCCAGGTGCTGGATGAACACGCTGTAATCAGATCCGCTGCCAAGATCGCCTACCGGCACATCATTTTCCACGCGAGCATTGGGCTCGCGGCGCTGGTTGTTATCAGTACGCTGCGCCTGATGGGTGCGCTCTTCCTTCCATACGTCATACACTGACCCGCCTTTGGGACTGGGCACGAACTTGGTCACCTCACGCATGAAACCCTTCAGGCTGGGCACGGCGGAAGCGCTGAAGTTTGGCCCGGTCACCGCCACGTCAAGATTGAAATACGCAGCCGCATGCGCCAGGTCTTTTTCGTGCTGCTCGCCCCATTCAGTTGAGCCAATTAGCCCTTCTTCTTCCGCGTCCCAGCTGGCAAAAATCAGCGTGCGCTCCGGCTTCCAGCCCTGCTCCAGCAGCTTCTGTATTCCCGCCACGGACTCCAGCATGGCTGCGGTGCCGCTGTTCGGATCTACCGCGCCATAGACCCAGGCATCACGATGGTTGCCCACCACTACCCACTGATCCGGATACTTGGTTCCGGGAATCTTCCCGATCACGTCCCAGATGGTGAAGTAGTGGTAGTTCTGCTTGAGATGAACCTTCACCTTTACCGGCCCGGGGCCCACGTGATAAGTGAAAGGCAGCGCGCCTTGCCAGTCGCGCGGCGACTCCGGCCCGCCCAGAGCCTGCATAATGGGCTGCGCGTCTCCCCAGGAAAGCGGGGTAGTGGGAATCTTCGGCATGCTTGTCGCGGTCTCAGGGTTGATGCGCCTGGACGGCGGCAGATCCACGGTGGAAGCTATGCCGGGCGTCGTTGGGTCTCCCGGGTACTTGAACATGTACTGAATGGAGCCGCGCTGCACGCTCCATTCCGGACGATAAGGCCCTTTGGGATACGCGTCGCCTTTGAAATAGCCGTCATCGATTGGATCTGAATAAATGATCACGCCAGCGGCCCCATGCTCCTGCGCCACAAAACTCTTTACCCCGCGGAAGTTCCTGCCGTAGCGCACAATCACGATCTTGCCCTTTACATCAATGCCCATTTCCTCCAGCTTCTTGAAGTCTTCCGGCTGGCCGTAGTTGGCGTACACCACCTCGGCTTCAACATCGCCGGAAGGCGATGCTCCGTTGAACGGCATCACCACATCAGGATTGTCCTGGTAGGCATCGCTGGAGACATGCTCGCGCGTGGGCCCGCTCATCTTCACGTCCGGCGGCGCGGTGACCGTCACGCTGATCTGAGCCGGAGTGTTCATCCACACCACGTAGGGGACAATTTCCGTCTCCAGCCCCGCAACTTTGAACTGCTTGGCCACATACTCGGCTGTGTGCCTGTCTTGCAGCGAGCCCGCCATGTGCGGCAGCGTCGTCAGTATCTTCAAATGCTGCTCCGCGCGCGCCGGACTAGGCACTCCCAGGAAGATGTGATCCCATTGTCGCTGCTTCGTGAAGTCGCGATAGCCAAAGACCGTGGCCGGCTCATTGGCAACGGTGGGCGATTGGCTGGCGGGCGACTGCGGGCTCTGCGATGTGGCGGCTTGGGCCGGAGTGCTCTGCTGAGCAAATACCCTTGCCGAAGGCGCAGATGTCACAGCAAAGCACAAAGTGACCAGCAGGAAAGTATTGAAAGCAAAACGGGAAATAATCGATAAGCAGGAAATGAGTACCTGGTTTTTCGCGCGCTCCAGCATGCGGTATGGGCCCTCCGGGCGATGTAAGGAAACTCAAAAGCTTACACCATGAGCGAAGGTTTTGGTGAGTGAGGAAAACACCTACAACAGAGACACACGGAGAAAAGCAAGACACATCGCCGCGGATAAACGCTGATGAATGTTCTGAAGGAAAAGCTTTTTATCTCCGTGGATCAGCGCAAATCGGCAGCTGAAATCGGCAAGCGTACTGATGAATTTTCAATCGTTCTCTTCAGTCACAGAGCTGTCTTCATCGCAGTCGTCGTCTTCGGTAGCAGGGCGGTCTTCAGTGGTGCAGGACACATGGCCAATTTGCGTCATCAGGTAATGATGCCATCCTGTTTGGCCGAACTCAAAGGTGAGGCCGTGATCTCAAACTCGCCCGGGCGAACCGGGACCGTTTCCGGACATGGTGAGCACATAGCGGAACTTGTATCCGTTCAGGGCGGCGACATCCCTGGCGCCGGATTTGGAACAAAAAAAAGGGCCTCCCCTTTGTGCCCCTTCGTGCCCTTTGTGGTCATCTTGTGGTTTCCTGCGCTTCCGTGGCAGGTGTTTGCCTCAGATTGTCTTGCTGGGCTTCGCCATGCCCAGCAGGATTTGGAACAGCAGCAGCCAGCGCTTCAAATTGACGGTGATCAGGAAATTCTCTTTCGCGTGCTCGCGTCCATTCTTGCCCAGTTGTGCCGCAAATTCCGGATGCGTCAGCAGATATCGGATCTGGTAAGCGCAGCCTTCCACGGAGTGCACCAGCACGCCGGTGAGCTTATGCACAATCTGGGACGGAATTCCGCCCACCGCGCCCGCAACCACCGGCTTCTCTTTCCACAATCCTTCGGTCACGGTCAATCCAAAGCCCTCTTTCAATGACTTCTGGATAATGATGGTGGACGCGCGTTGCAACGCGTTGATTTCCAGCGCTGACCAGGGTGGCAGATTCAGGATGATCACATCAGGATCATCGCCCGCCGCATCCATCACCTCTTGCAGCACCACGGCGCCTTCGGGATCGTCCGTAGCACCGCCGCCGGCAAGCACAAGCTGGCAATCAACATATTTCTTGACCAGCTTGTAAGATTCAATCACTCCAACAGGATCCTTCAGGCGATCAAAGCGGGAAATCTGGCAAAGGATTGGCCGCGAACGATCAATGCCGAAATCGTCACAAACTTTATCAACAAAGCTTTCCTCCAGCGGCCTGTTCTTCTCGGAGAGCGGGTCAATGGAAGGGAAAAAAAGATACTGCGGGACGCCTAGCTGCCGGGTAAACGCCGGGGCAGAGAAGATTGCCGCGTCGTATTGCTCCACCATCGGCTTCAGGAAATCCCACACGTCCTGGTGCGGGTTGGAGAGGTCAATGTGACAGCGCCATATCCACCGGCCACGCGTATCGGCTTTGGAACGAACCAACCCAACCGGCTGCGGGTCATGGATCACGAACAGGTCTTCAGTAAACTGCATTCGCTGGCGGTTCTGTTCGTTGTATGACATGAACAGCTCTCTGATTTGCTTCGTCAGGTTGTAATCCCCGCCGTGCAGCGCGTTATGGAATCCCTTGGTCACCTCATAGAAATCGTTCCCGCCCGTAATCACTTCCCACCTTGTGGGGATTTCGAGTTCGTTCATCAGCGGGATCAGGCGGTTCAGGATCTCTGCTACGCCTCCGCCCACAGCGGTGGAGTTCACCATCTTCACCGTTTTTCCCTGGAGGTGCCGCGCCAGGAAGCGGATTTCGTCCAGCTCTGGTTTGCCAATGATCGGCCCGTAATCGTCGAGGCGTGGTGGCGCCGGGGGGGGTGGAGGTTCCTTCTGGATTCGCGGATGTTTTCTCCGCTCGATAAAGTGGGCCGGCAGATTGGTGTCCCGGAATCGGCGCTCCTTCTGCCCGGGAGGCGCTTCCGGCGGCGCCTCAATCGTCGTCGCGGTTTCGGCCTTCTTGTTTCCGTTTTCCTGTCCGGGTTTTACTTCTTCTTCTTGTGCTGCGGGTCCTTGTTTCTGTTCCAGGTTCTTTTCCTTCATTGCTTCACCATAGTGATTGCGGCCGCAGGCCTGAGCGGGAGTTCTTTATGCGCGCGCGATTTGTGCTTCCACCACTCGCAGAATACCGCGACGCACGCCTTCCAGCGTCGAGGTGTAGATGTCAATCTCGTTGAGCCGTTCAGCGGCTGAGCCCAGATTCAGTTCCTGGTCCAGCCACACGGAAAAATCATTTGTGTTTAATTTCAACCTCAGGCGCGCGTCAATGAAGTGGTAATAAATGCTGTGGACCGTGACTTTGCGCAGCCCCTCGGCAAACTCTTCCAGGTTCCGTCCCACATACGGCGTTGGCACCACCACCAGGTCGGCGGCCATGAAATAAAACGGCTCCATCGCGGTGCGCGTGGCCGCACGCGGGTTTTTTTGCAGATAATTGTCAATGATGTGCACCAGCCGCTCGCGCATCGGTGTGATGGAAGTGAATTCACGAATGTCAATGGCGGCCAGCCTCTCAGCCAGTTCCACCTCGTTGCAGGCCGCAAACGCCCAGTGAGAAAAGTCGTTGGAAAAGCCTTCTGAAATATAGTGGTGCTCTTCCAGGGTCTGGAACATGTGCTGGAAAATGGAAGCGTCGGGGCAGGTGCGGATATGCGCTACCAGCTCCTGGAGATTGATTGCTTTCTCCCGCCCTATCCGGTGCAAGTGTGAAGCCGAATTAAAGTAAAACGGAGCCTTCGCCCATCGGGGATGGGTTGCAGGGCTCTGGGGCGCCGTGGCCATGGCAGACTCCTGAAAAACGTCGGATATCGACGTCTGCGTATGCTGAAAAAACTTAAGATGCCCCTCATTCAGAGGCTGTTGTTCCCTCAACGAGCGGCAACCCGGGGAAATTTGAGCAGCAGCCCGGAGAAAATTAATGCCGGTGCAGTCCGGAGGTTGGCGGAGCGAAGAGAAAGGAAAATGTCACGCCAATCAGGAGCATCCACGCCAGATTGGATCGAGCTGAACTGTCAGTAACGCTGAGGTTGCCGAGCGGCTGAAAAAGAAACGCAGCAAAAATAGTTGCCGCCAGCACGGTTCCCAGAATACCTGCGCGGGAGCCAAACAGGACAGCAATCAACAGCAGGACAATTGTAAATGCCAGGGGCACCAGGGCCCGCCATTGATGGCTTGCCGCCACTATGCTGGCGGCGCCTGCTCCCGCCCCGCAAAGAAGAGCTCCGATTACGGAATTTAGGATTGCCGATAAATGGGATTTTTGCTCTTCTTTCGCATTTTGATTGGGTCGAAACATACTGCTGGAACTGACCTCTTCCCTTTTCCTTGATCGGTTAAGAATAGAATCGCAGAAAGGAAGGTTGCTGTGGGAAAAATCGAGGGCTGCTCCCTCCGCCTTCAGCCTTGAAAGCTGCCATGATGTGCCGGTGTTACAGGCAGCCCCCGATTTTGCTGGCATCCCGCATCGGAACGTGTAAGGATTTTTAGTCGGTCGCCCAGGTGTAGCCAATTGATGCACACTGCAGATCCATTTCTCTTCCAACTCTTCTTCATCTTCGTCTGGGCGAAGCTGTTTGGCGAAGTTTTTGAACGTCTGCATGTGCCTGCTGTTCTGGGTGAAATCCTCGCGGGGGTGCTGGTAGGCCCCTACGGCGCTGCTCTGGTGGTGCCCAGTGACGCCATCTATGCTGTCGCCCAGATCGGCGCAATCTTCCTCCTCTTCACCGTTGGACTTGAAACTAACCCCAAGGAACTTTTGCAGGTCGGGAGAACCTCGCTCTATGTCGCTCTGGCGGGAATTGCTGTGCCGTTTATCCTGGGCTTTCGGCTACATGATGCTGGTTCGCGGCTCTGCCCATGAAGCCACCTTTGTGGCAGCAGCCATGGTCGCCACCAGCGTCGGAATCACGGCGCGTGTGCTCGGAGACATGCACGTGCTGCAAACTCTGCCTGCCCGGATCATTCTTGGCGCAGCTGTCTTCGATGACATTCTCGGCATGATTTTGCTGGGTGTCGTAGTCGGCTTGGTTTCCACCGCGGGCCTCGCCTGGGCGCAGCTTGTCGTCACTGCGATTGAAGCAGTAGGGTTCGCGCTGGTCATGCTCTTTTACGCTCCACGCATCGTCAAGCGCATGGAGCCCGGTTTGGAGCGCATGTCCACGCATGATGCGCCGCTGGTGATCGCACTGGCCATTTGCATTGGTCTTTCTTACGCGGCAGTAAAGATCGGGATGGCAGCTATCATCGGTGCTTTTTTTGCCGGACTGGCGTTTGCCGAATACTCGCCGCGCTGGAACCTGCAGCCGCGCGTTTCCGCCATCAACGAATTCCTCGCCCCGTTCTTCTTTTTCAGCATGGGATCGCGCCTCAATCTGGCGGTATTTGACCGCAAGCTGGTCCTCTCCGCCATTGTTATCTCGTTGCTGGCGATCATCTCCAAACTGGCAGGTTGCGGATTGCCGGTTTTGCGCTCGGGCTGGAAGCATGCGTTGAAAGTTGGCATCGGTATGGTGCCGCGCGGTGAAGTCGGGTTGATCGTTGCGCTGGTGGGACTGCAAATGACCGCCATTTCCGAACAGGCGTATGCCTTGGTCATTTTCATGACGGCTATGACCACCCTGGTAGCGCCTCCTTTGTTGAAGATCCTCTTCCGCGACGAAGTAATTACCCTTGCTTCCGCAATGCACCCGCAGGAAGAACAAACCGCTGCGCTGAAATAAACAACTCTGAAGCTGCTTTCGACCCGAGTCGATATAATTTTCCGTTTATCGCATCGTTGAGGAGAAACTCGAATGCCCGGACTTACAGGCCGCGTTGCACTCATCACCGGAGCATCACAGGGAATTGGACGCGCATGCGCGCTTGCCCTGGCTGAATCTGGAGCGCACATCGCGCTGGCAGCGCGCAACCAGGAGAAACTGGCTGCTGTGGTCAAGGAAATTGAAGGCAAAGGCGGCCAGGCTGGCGCCTTCGGCATGGACGTAAGCAATGAAGACAGCGCGAAGGCTGCGGTGAAATCAGCGCTGGAGCGCTTCGGCAAAATCGATATTCTCGTCAACAATGCCGGCATCACCAAAGACACACTGCTGATGCGCATGAAACGCGCTGATTGGGATTCAGTTCTCCAGACCAACCTGGGCGGAGCTTTTTTCTGCACGCAGGCCGTCATCAGTTCCATGCTTAAACAGCGCTGGGGACGGATCATCAACGTGAGCAGCGTCTTCGGGCAGATGGGCCAGGTTGGCCAGGCGAATTATTCCGCATCCAAGGCAGGCCTCATTGGTTTCACCATGGCTATGGCGCGCGAGGTCGCCTCCCGCAACATAACCGTCAACGCTGTTGCGCCCGGCTACATTGAGACCGCCATGACGGATGGCCTCTCAGAGGATCTGAAATCAAAGGTGAATGAAATGATTCCGCTGGGCCGCGCCGGTACGGATATGGAGGTCGCCTACGCCGTCCGGTTCCTTGCCTCGGAGGAGGCCAGTTACATCACAGGGCATGTGCTCAAAGTAAATGGCGGCATGCTGATGGGCTGAACGGCTGAGCGAAAGCCTGAAAGCTAAGAGCCAAAAGCTAAGAGCCGGAGCTAACAGCTACTGCTGGTATCTCAATATCGGCAGCTATAATAGAGAGTTTTCTTCTACGAGGGATTTCATGCCTACAACTCCCGACCGCAACGGTTTTCGCCAGGAAAAAGATTCCATTGGTATCAAAGAAATTCCCGCTGAAGTTTATTACGGCGTCCAGACCGCGCGCGCCGTGGAGAACTATCCCATCTCCGGAATGCGGGCCCATCCCAGGCTGATTCGCGCCCTCGGCATGGTGAAATACGCGGCTGCCCAGGCCAACAAGGAGCTTGGCCTTGTGGATGACAAGCGTGCTGACAGCATCATGAAGGCCGCTAAAGAAGTAATCGACGGCAAGTGGGACCAATCCTTTGTCGTCGATGTTTTTCAGGCCGGCGCGGGCGTGAGCTTCCATATGAACTCGAATGAGGTCATCGCCAATCGCGCCACCGAAATTATGGGTGGAAAGCTGGGCGAGTACACCGTCCATCCCAACGATCATGTGAACTACGGCCAATCCACCAATGATGTTTTTCCCACCTCCATGCGCCTGGGCGCCCTGCTTGAACTGGAAAAGCTGTATCCCGTCTTGCAGAATCTGGCTGCGGCCTTTGAGGCCAAGGGAAAAGAATTTCACAACATCATGAAGTCCGGACGCACTCACATGCAGGACGCGGTGCCTATTCGCCTGGGGCAGGAGTTCGCCGCTTATGGCATGGCCATCCGCAAGGCTGAAGCCGATATCCGCCACGCTGGCGAGTCGCTGCGCGAACTGGGATTGGGTGGTTCTGCGGTGGGCACCGGTATCAACACGCATCCCGACTACCGCGCCAAAGCAGTTGCCAACCTTGCCGCCATCTCCGGACAGAAGCTCGCTCCTGCTGCCGACATGCGCTGGGCCATGCAGTCCAACGCCTGCATGGCGCAGGTATCATCCTCGCTGCGCAACTTGGCGCTCGAAATCATCCGCATATCGAATGACCTGCGCCTGATGTCGTCCGGACCGAATACCGGTTTTGCCGAACTCAATCTGCCGGGACTCCAGCCGGGCTCTTCCATCATGCCGGGCAAGATCAACCCAGTCATGCCGGAACTTGCGGCCATGGTTTCATTCCAGGTACTCGGCAACGATACTGCAGTGGCGCTTGCCGTCCAGGGTGGGCAACTTGAGCTCAACGTGATGATGCCGACGATGGCCTACAACGTCCTGCAGTCCATCACCATCCTCACCAACATGCTGCAGGTCTTTACTGAAAAGTGCGTCAAGGGCCTCACGGCCAACGAGCAGCGTAACGCGTTTTACGCCCAGAGTACTGTATCGCTGGCAACCGCACTCAATCCTTACATTGGTTACGCAAAAGCCGCGGAGATTGTGAAAGAGTCGGTGAAAACCGGCAAGTCGATCATTGATATAGCCCGAGAGAAAAACCTGCTCAGCGAAAAGGAAATTGCTGAAATTCTCGATCCGGTGAACATGACCGAACCTCAGGCGCCGAAAGAGGCAGCGAAGAATCGCGAAGAAATCAAAGCCAGAAAGTAGATCCGCTCTCGGGAGAACCTACATGAACTCACACGGCTCACGCATTCTTGACCAGTTTACCCGCCAGGCCGTGCCGTTTTCGCAGTCGCCCAGTGTGAGCAACCGGAAGGCGCTCGAATTGATTGTGCGCTCCGCAGAAGCCGGGCCAGTAGACACGGTTCTGGATGTCGGCTGCGGCCCGGGATTGCTGGCGTGTGCTTTCGCCCGCACAGTACGTCATGCTACTGGTATTGACCTCACTCCAGCCATGCTCGACCAGGCTCGCAAAGCTGCTCAGGAGCAACAACTCACCAATGTAAGCTGGCAACAGGGCGATGTTACGCAGTTACCTTGTCCCAGCGCTCATTTTTCCATCGTCAGTTCGCGCTTTGTGTTCCACCATCTGGAGCAGCCGTTAGTCGTGCTCAAAGAGATGGCCAGGGTTTGCAAGCCCAATGGCCGGATCGTTGTCGCCGATATGGCCCCTGCCGCGGAGAAAGCTGATGCCCTGAACGCGGAAGAGCGCCTGCGCGATCCTTCGCACGTTCGCGCCCTGCCGGAACAAGAGCTGTGTGAACTGTTCGCAAATGCAAATCTGCCCCAACCCACCATCAGCCACTATCGAGTGGAATGTGATCTGGACGATCTGCTCTCACGCTCGTTCCCCAATCCCGGCGACGAGCCAAAAATCCGCAAGATGTTTGCCGATTCAATTCCCGATGACACGTTGGATTTGAGGGCGCGCGTGCAGGACGGAAAGATTAATTACAGTTTCCCCGTTGCGATACTGGTGGCCCGCAAGTCCTAGCTGCATTGCCCGGCTTGTTCATTGAAACTTTCAATTGAGGCAGGCATCAGATGTGTTGATGCATGTTGCTGAATTGTGGCGTTATCCCGTCAAAAGTCTCAAAGGCGAACAGATTCAAGAAGCCCACGTCACTTCGAATGGGATTCCTGGGGATCGCGAGATCGTGGTGCTCAACAGCGCGGGTCGCATTGTCACGTCACGCACCCGGCCGAAGCTGCTGGGCCTGAACGGTAATCTTGGAGCCGGCGGAATTCCCACCATCAACGGCTTCAAATGGGACTCCAAGGAAGCCTCTGAGCTTGTGAATCAAGCAGTGGGCGAAGAAGTTCAGCTTGTGCGCGTGCCGCAACCGCAAGCCTTTGATGTGTTGCCGTTGCTGATCGCCACCGACGGGGCAACACAATTCCTCAACATTGATCGCCGTCGCCTCCGGCCCAATATGCTGCTAGCAAACGTTAAAGGCCTCGGCGAACGCGACTGGCCCGGCCGCATCGTCAAAATCGGTGACGTGCGCATTCAGGCGGTGAAACTGCGGGCACGCTGCGTGATGACCACCTTCGATCCCGATACGCAGGAACAGGACAAATCTGTTCTCATAAAGATTATTCGCGATCTTGAGGGCACAACCGCGCTCGATTGCTCTGTGGTCCAGCCGGGAGTGGTTCGTTTGGGTGATGCAGTGGAGATCGTTTAGAGCGAAGGGGGCCGGCACATCCACCATGCTGATGCAGGGAGTTTCAACCAGTACTTTCTCCCTCTGGCGGTTTCATCGGCGCAATGAAGCGGGCAACGTCCTCGAGCGGCCTCCCCCGGGACTGCCTTCTGCATATCCGGTTGGATGATGGCAACATGGCCAAAACGTGCAGCCCCTAAGGAAGGGTGAAGCGGGAGAAGAAGCGCGAGAAGGTGTATGACCTCATCAAATCCCCACGACCACCTCAACCTCCGCGATGAATCCAGCCTAGTGTCATCTCGACCGACCCGAAGGAGCTTGCGACCTGAGGAGGAGTGGAGAGATCCCGAGAATTTTTCCTCCACCAGGCTGATTCAGGGAGTTCGGGCCAATACCTTCTCCGTCTAATCCCGTCAGATCACGGAAATCTTTCTTCCACCATGCAGGCTCAGGAAGTTTTTACCAGACTCTGTCCCCGAAACCGCATTTCCCGACCCCAGTTTTCGGCTAGGTCGTGCCAGCGTGGATTGAGATGTTCAATCAAAACAATTTTCTTTTCCCGCCGCCAACGCTTGAATTGCTTCTCACGCGCAATGGCCACCAATACATCCTGGTAGCTCTCGTAGTAGACCAGACGATGACACTGATACTTCTTTGTGAAGCCTTCAATTGTGTCTATCTTGTGCTGCGTGATCCGGCGATTGAAATAGCCTGTGATGCCCACGTAAAGTGTTCCGGACCGGCTGGACAGAATGTAAACCCAGAATTTGTAGTAGAACCCGTCACGCATACGCGAGGAAGAGGATAGCACCCCGGCATTTTGGAGAGAACGCCTTGTATCAGCATGGCCCGGGACACATCCTCGGGATCTCTCCACTCCTCCTCAGGTCGCAAGCTCCCTCGGAGTTCGGTCGAGATGACAATTGGCGAGGCATCGTGAAATCTTCGGCATCTCGCCTGGGGCGAAATCGTACTGTAAACTGGCCAACCCTCTAAACGGCTGTCATCTCGAGCGAGCCCGCGCGAGCCGAAGACGGACTAAGGCGAGTCCGGGGTCCCCAAGGTGCGCGTTTTTCGCGTCTTGGGGTGGGAGTTGAGAGATCCCGAGAATCTTTCTTTTCCTCGCGGAAAACCTGTTTGATTGAGAAGCAATCTCTGCTTCAGTCGTAATGCTTCAAATTTGACCAGGCATCTTTCAGATTTAATTTGAGCCCGCGGCACAGCCAAATGTGGAACCACTCGTCTCGCCGTGCGTATGGTTCTTGCACCGCGCCCACATCCTGAACGCTCTGGAAGTGGTCGCGATCTCCCCGGCCGCTGCTACGCAACACCATCACGATCTCGCCCGTGTAGTTGCGCGGTCCCCATATCCAATACTGGTTGTGGGGGCTGATGGCTTTTGGCAGTCCGTATTTCGGGCCGAAGAAATCGACGGCGGCTGCTTCACCCCAGCCGTTAGAGAAAATAGCGGTCTTAGCTTGCTCCTCAGGCGGCAGGCTGTGATAAACGCGAGCTACCTGCTGCACCATGGGTTCCCAGCCAAACTCGTCAGCAAAATACTGCGGCAGCGGCCCATTGTTCTGGTGCTCGGCGCTGGCTGGCTTGATCCCGAGCTTCTTCTGGTAGGCCAGATATCCTTCCGGTGAGAGCAATGGCATGGTGAGAGGAGCCAGCAATGCCAACGCAATCACTACCAGAACAGGATAGGCATTCCGTGTCCAGAGGAGCTTTGGACGGCAACTTGTCACCCGCTCAAACCCCACCGCTCCAGCCGCAAACATCATGGGATAGATGGGCGTCACGTAATAATTTTTGCCTTTAAGGACAATAAACAACCCAACCGTGATTACAAACGTCCAGCCCAGCAGCCGGTAGCGTTTCGCTCCACGAGCTATCAACAGCCAGAGCAATCCTCCCAGCCAGAGAGGGAACAAGATGGGATTCATGTTCGCCGCCTGGTCAAGAATGAACGCGACTGGCCCACGAGCGACATCGCGGCCACTCGCGCGCACGTTGTGCATCAACTCCAAAAATGGATAGTGATTGTGAATCTGCCAGAGCAGATTGGGCAGGGCAAGAAGCGCGCACGCCAGCGCGCCAAGCCATAAATACCGGCTTTTTAGAATGCGCCGCTCCGGCGTTAACACAACTCCGGCAAGAATGCCTGCCAGCAGGAAAGCAATGGAGTACTTGGTCTCAAACCCCACTCCGGCAAGCACGCCGAACCACAGCCAGTATCTGTCTTCACCGGTATTGATTGCGCGCAGCACGCACCAGATGCAGCCCATCCAGATCAACGGCTCAAAAGCGTTGTTGGTGAGCCAGTGGTGAAGGATCAGGTAAAAAGGAACGGGCAGGATGGCCAGCGCAGCCAGCGCCTGTGCGAAGCGGTTCCCGCCCATTTCGCGCGCCAGTTTGCCCGTGAGCCATACCAGCGCCGCACCCGCGAGCGCGGGAAACAGCCGCAGCCCCAGCAAAGAGTGCCCAAAGAGATGGCGGGCAATCCAGGCGACCAGAACTGTGCCGGGAGGATGGTCCACATAGCCCCACGCCATGTGTTCCGAGCAGGCGAAGTAATACATTTCATCGCGAAAGATGCCGTAGCGCGTGGCCGTCAGCAGGTGCAGCAGAAACTTGGCTGAAGCAATGTATAAGACGATAGCCGGACCGGAGACAAATCGGCTTTCTGCATGCTCCTGTGGCGCGGGCGTCGCGACGGGTGTTGTCATAGCAGGGAAGTACTTCTCATCAGGACAAATGGCTTTGGGAACATTTGGGAAAGAGCCAGATGGTCAGGTTTGGCGCATCCCTCGGCGCGGGAAGTCTGACTCACGCCAACCGTTTCAACAGCCCGTCTACCACCATGTTCCAGCTATGCCACTCCTCGGAGTTCTCCCATTGGTCGCGCAGTTCAGAGTGCGCCTGGATTTTCTTCACGGCAGTAATCGCCTTCTTTTGCAGGATCTTGATCTTGCTCACGTCCGCCGTGTCTTGATTGCCCAGCCACTTGCGCGCGTCCTCAGGGAGATCGGGCGCCGGTTTGCCCTTGGCGGCAGCAACAATCTCTGCCGCTGCTAGCGCTATGCAGCAGTCCGCCTGCTCGTGGAATTCGCCCTTGGTAATGGTGTCAAAAGCTTCCGCCAGCAGCTCAGCACCGTATGTCTCTTCCAGGTCGTAGAGCCAGTCGGTGGCTTCGTCATTGCCAAAATTGCTGGTTTCAAGGACGCTCATGGTAAATCTCCTACGGATTCAAAATCACTTTGCCGAACTGTTCGCTTTTCTCCAGCCGTTGGTGCGCCGCGGCAGCATCGCGAAGGGGGAAGCTACGGTCAACTACAGGCTTCAGCTTACCGGAAAAAATGTGTTTCATCACCTCGTGGAACTCTCCCTGCGTTCCCATGAAAGAGCCCAGAAATGAGAGCTGCCGAGCAAACAGGAACCGTATGTCAAAGCTGGCTTCCGGTCCCGTAGTGGCGCCGCAGGTCACCAGCTTGCCGCCCGGCTTCATGCATTTCATGCTTTCCGGCCAGGTCGCCTTTCCCACGTGCTCGAAGATGATGTCACACATCCCTTTATTGGTGATCTTCTTCACTTCGTCGGAAATCTTTTGCTGGTAATGATTGATGGTGTAATCGGCGCCCAGTTCACGGGATTGCTCCAGCTTGTTTTCATCCCCCGCGGTGGCGATGGCCATTGCGCCAAACATTTTACAGATTTGAATTGCTGCTGATCCAATCCCTGAGCCCCCGCCCAGCACCAGCACCGTGTCGCCAGGCTTGATCCCGCATCGCCCCACCAGCATGTGCCAGGCGGTAAGAAAAACCAGCGGTACTGAAGCGGCTTCGTCATAGGTCAACTCGTCGGGAATAGGCAGCACGTTGACCCGTGGCACGGCAATGTACTCCGCATTGCCACCATCATTCAAATAGCCCAGCACGCTATATTGCGGACAGAAGTTCTGCTGGCCCTTGGTACAAGCCTCGCAGTAGCCGCAGAACGTATGCGGCGCCAGAAGCACGCGTTGGCCCGGCTTAAGATCAGTGATGTATTCGCCCACCTCTGAGATATCGCCGGAAATGTCGCTGCCGTTGATATGCGGCAGTTTGATGCCGGGCAGTCCTTTGCGGATAAACAGGTCAAGATGGTTGAGTGCGCACGCCTTTACATGTACCAGCACTTGGTCCTTGCGCGGCTTGGGATCAGGGGCGTCTTCATACTTCAAAACTTCCGGACCGCCGAATTCATGGAAGCGAATGGCTTTCATTTCTGCTCCTGGGCGAATATGCGAATTTACCAAAAATCCAACACGGAGGCACGGAGACACGGCAAAAAAGAAGAAAATGATTCCCACAGATGAACACAGAGCAAGCGCAGATCAAAATGGTCTCGTCGATCTAAATACACACGCAGCGCAGTCCACTTTGCATTTTGGTCTGCGTTCATCAGTGTCAATCTGTGGCTAATCTGGTTTTGCGCTTCTCCGTGTCTCCGTGGTGGAATTGCCGCTTTCCTGGCTTAGAATAGACTCCGTGGACATCTACGACGAAATAACCCGTCTGCGCAAGGAAGGGCGGCGCGGTGCGCTGGCCACCATTATCAACGTGCGCGGCTCCATCCCGTCATTTGAGACGGCCAAGATGCTGGTGCGGGAGGATGGCACCATTGCTGGGACCATTGGCGGCGGCTGTGTTGAAGCGGAAGTCTGGGAGGCGGCGCGGGAAGTGATGAAGAATGAAAAGCCGCAAACTCTCACCTTCAACCTGAACAACAATCCCAAGTACGATACCGGCCTGGTCTGCGGCGGGACTCTGGAAGTCTTTGTTGAGCCGGTTCTCCCCATCTCCACTCTTTATATTTTTGGCGCGGGCCATGTTGCCTGGAGCCTGTACAAAGTAGCGTGCATGGCTGGCTTTGAGGTTGTAGTCACGGACGACCGCGAGACCTACGCCAACCGTGAGCGCTTCCCCGACGCGCGTGACATCTATGCCGACGAGTACGAGCAGGTAATGGCTCAGCTTGCCCCCAACGATACTTCGTACATCGTGATCGTTACCCGCGGGCATCGCGACGACATGCGCGTGCTGCGCTGGGCTGCGGAAACTCCTGCGCGCTACATCGGAATGATCGGCTCCCAGCGCAAGACCATTGCTATCTACAAAGAACTGGAAAAAGAAGGCATTGCCGCGGAAAAGCTGGCCCGCGTGTACGCGCCGGTGGGAATCGATATCGGCGCAATTACGCCGGAAGAAATTGCCATCTCCATAGTCGCCGAACTCGTCGCTATTCGCCGTGGTTCGCCTTCTCCGCTGCCGCACATGAAGAGCGCCAAAGCCGTGGAGATCCTCGCGAACCACAGCAAAACCTAACCGCTGATTACACTGATTTGACTGATTTCCACTGATTCAGAGAAATCGAAAATCGGAGCGGAATTTCTTTGTAAGTCTGTATCATAAAAATAGCAATGCCTCTTTCTCCTTCATTTGCCGGCGTGATCCTTTCTGCTGGCGCCTCCTCACGCATGGGACGCGACAAGGCCCTGCTGCCGTGGCAGGACGGGACATTTCTTTCCACTGCTATTCGAGCCCTGCAGCGCGAGACTGAACTGGTGATCGTGGTCGCAGGCAAAAATGCGCCCAACCTGACCCCGGTCATCTACTCCAACGCTGCATTCGTGGTACTAAATCCTCATCCGGAACTTGGCCAAATGAGCTCTTTGCAGCGCGGTCTGGAAGAAGTGCTCAATCGCGGACGCGATGCTGCACTCGTTACTCTGGTGGATCGTCCCGCCCCTCGCGATGAAACCATCCGTCAGCTGAAGTCAGCATTTCTCCAGGCGGACGATAATATCTGGGCTGCCGTGCCCGAATTCAAGGGCCGGCATGGCCATCCTTTTCTGGTGGGCAGAGAGATGATTGAGGCTTTTTTGCGCGCTCCTGCCACCAGTACCGCGCGCGACGTGGAGCATGCTCACCAGCAGCACATCTTGTACATTCCCGTAGATGATCCGCTCATCGCGGTCAATGTGAATACTGAAGAGGATTACCAGAAACTCCGCCTGGGACTAGCCGTTTGAAAACCGACCTCAAGCTTTCATCCTCCGCGCGAGCTTTCCTTGATTCGGCGCTGTCTCTGCGGCCGACAATTGCTGTTTTCGATTGTGACGGCACGCTCTGGAGCGGAGACTCTGGGGCCGACTTTTTTTACTGGGAAGTGAAGCGCGGACTGCTCCCGCCGAAAGTTGCCGAGTGGGCGCTGGCCCGTTATGACGATTACAAGCGCGGCAATGTGGGCGAAGAGAGGATGTGCGGTGAAATGGTCACCATTCACCACCAGATTCCTGAGCGCCTGCTGGAGAATGCTGCAGCCGATTTTTTTGCCGAAATCATTGAGCCCCGTATTTTTCCTGAAATGCTGCAACTTACCCGCGAACTGCGCGACTGCGGCTGCGATCTTTGGGCTGTCTCATCGACAAACATATGGGTGGTGCGTGAGGGCGTTCGCCGCTTTCGTATACCCGCGCAGAACGTTCTGGCGGCGTGTGTCCACGTTGAAGAAGGTCTCGCGACGGACCGGCTGCATCGCGTACCCAGCGGCGCCGCGAAAGCCACCGCATTGGACGAGGTGCTGGGAAAAGAGGTTGACGTCTGCTTCGGCAATTCCATCCACGACCTGGCAATGCTGGAGGCGGCGCGACGCCCGTTTGTAATCAATCCCAATCCTGATCTGGAAAAGATAGCGGTTGCGAGGAACTGGCAAATCTACTGGCCCACCGGAACCAAACATTAGCGGGTGACACTCCGGATTCAGATCACCGGAATCATCAGATCACGCGCGATCACCCGACTTACTTAAGAAGTTCTTCCAGCTTGGCTTTCAGCCATTCCCAGCCGGTAAGCTGCTGGCGAGGTGGAATTGCGGGAATCCAGCTCTTCAGGTTGTCCACCTGACGGAAATCGCTCGGCACCTGGAACAATGACGGATCAAGTGGGCCCTGCTTGAGTTCCAGAATTTCTGAACCCCACGTTGACGCCAGCATACGCATGGCGCCGTTCCGTCCAGGCACTTGGCTTCTCACTGTGGTAGTTACTTTTACTGGAAACCCGGGCTCCACGCCGCTGCGGTGCAGTTCAATGTTGTCCATTTTGTCCAGGCAGTTGGTGGTGGGCTCGGCGGAAACTACGGATGCAACCACCACGCCATACGCATTCGTCTTGGGCTGGCCCCACTCCGGGACCACAGAAGAATCAAGGTACCATCCGTCTGTTTCACTCGCTGATCCCAGAGAGCATGCGCCGGGACTGGCAATTCGCCGCTCGCGGGTAATGATGTGCCGCGCGGTTTTCCCAAAAAATGTCCTGCGTTCGCCGGTATCCGTACTGGTCGTCCAGATCTGCAATGTGCCGCCGGAGTCAGCCACGGGCTTGGAAGTTGGGGCTGCCGGCTTGCCATGCGCGTCCATTTCATAGGTGACGTATTCTTTTGCCTGGACGTCCATTACATAAACACGGTCGTGTTCGCCACGCTGGATAATGCTCGCCATCGACGGACCGGACCACGCTCCCGCATGGGTCTGCCACTCATTGCGCATCCTGTCTGGCGTGAGATATTCCGTGCGCATGTCAGTGAAGCCGCCCGTAACCTGGCGCGTGACAATCTTTACTCCGTTCACGGCCGGTCCCGGAAACACCATCGAATTCAATGACAAGAGAATGATCAGAAAAAGTGGCATACGCTTTTCTCTCTCGCCTGGGCAAGGCGAATTATGGGGAACAATTGTACTAGCATTCTTTCAGAAGTGAGCTGATTTTAATGTTCGCAATTTTTATGCGATGACCTTCTTGAGCACTTGGCCGAGCACGTCCATGGCCAGATGGGATGCGTGCATTGAAGCATTGGTGAGCCCGCCCAGTGCTTCCACCAGTTGCTCTCGCTGGAAAGCAGCAGCTTCGCTGAGAGACTTGCCCAGGATCAGCTCCGTCAGACACGAGCCGGCCGCAATCGATGCCACGCAGCCACGCGTCCGGTAGCGAATCTGCGCGATCCGCCCGTCCTTTACCTTGATGGCAATCGTCATCACGTCTCCGCAGACAGGATGCTCCAAACGCGCGTGGGCATCGGCATCCGGTAACTCTCCTACGTTGCGTGGATGCTCAAAATGATCGAGAACTGTTTGTGAGTAGCTCAATGACTTGATGAGTCTTCCCAGCTTCGATTTTATAATCCCAACATGTCAGAAAGGCTGATTCCACAGCGAGTAGTCTCCTTACAGCCCAGTATCACCGTCACTCTGCGTGATCTCGGGCTGCTGGACCGGCTGGCAGCGTGCACAAAATACTGCCTCGATGTCTGTCCAGAGCTGAAGAACACGCAGATCACAATTGTCGAAGACTCCTGGTCAGCCACGGCAGAGCAGGTTCTTTCCGTTGCTCCTGATCTGGTGCTTGCTTCTGTTCCCTATCGTATGGAATCTTTGGCTGAGATTATGAAGGCCGGGGTGCCTTGTCTCTGCCTGTCGCCAAAGTCGCTGGCCGACGTTTATGCAGACATCCTTCACATTGCTCGCATTGTTGGTTCTGCCAGGGCAGGCGGCGCAGAACTGCGGGCCTTTCGACTTGTTGATTTGATGCGCTGTGAAGTTGCGCAGGTGCGAGCAAAAACTCTCTCCATACCCAGACCAATGGTCTACTGCGAAGAATGGGGCAAGCCGCTGATTTTTTCGCAACCCTGGGTGGCCGAACTGGTGGATGCCGCTGGAGGCCGGTTCTTGGGCACGCCCGGCAAGCAAACGACAGAACAGGAAGTGGCCGCGGCCGATCCTGAAGTCGTCATCGCGGCATGGTGCGGAGCGGGTGATCGAGTGCCGCTGGAGAAGATCATTGCACGCCGCGGCTGGGAGGGAACTCAGGCGGCGCGTAAAGGCCAGGTCTACTGCATTAACGACGAGTTCCTGAACACCCCGGCCAGTACTCTGATCGACGGCTTGCGGGCGTTAGCGTCGGCAATTCATCCGGAGGTATTCTCTTATTCCAAAGGGTTAAGGAGAATTGAGGCGGTAGCCCAGGCGCCCTCGCCTGTGCGTAATTACGATCTCATTTGAGAGTCTCTCGGTTCTCGCTCTGCAGCCTTGGTCCCTAGAAGTCACCATGCCGACATTCGATGCCCGGCAGATGCTTTGGACTTCGGTTGCAATGGCCTTTATCCTGTCCTCTTTACGCACAGGCGAGGGAGCCTGTGCTACAACTCTTGAACCGGTCTCAACCTTAGGCAATGAAACAAGTGGTCGCCGCGCTCATTGTGAAAAACGCAAAGGTGCTGGTCTGCCAGCGCACCCGGCACCAGTCCATGCCTCTTAAATGGGAGTTTCCCGGAGGCAAAGTAGAACCGGGTGAAGATCACCGCGACGCGCTTCGTCGCGAACTGGAAGAAGAGCTGGGCATACTTGCAAAGATTGGCCCGCTGGTGACTACAATTCAACACACCTATGCGGGAGGATCCGGTTTTGAACTGCACTTCTTTCTGGTCCATGAGTTTGACGGCGAGCTCCAGAACCGTATCTTTCGTGATGTGCGGTGGGCGGAAAAAACAGAATTATCGGCGCTCGACTTCTTGGAAGCCGATGTTCCGCTGGTTAAGCAAATCGCTGCCGGCGATTTGTTCTAGATCTTGTTAAGGATCTGTCCCCAGAGGTTCCAGATCAGGGCCCCGGTCAATCCAATCATGATCACGCTGGTGCTCCACGCAACGGCATTGGCGAATGTGGAATTGCGGTATCTGCCCATCAGCTCTGATTTATTTACCAGGCGAAGCATAAAGATCAGGACAAAGGGCAAAAGTATGCCGTTCGCCACCTGAGAGAACAGGATGAGCTTGATAAGTGGCATTCTGGGGATCAGCACCATGCCTGCGCCGCCGACGATCAGGAGTGTGTAAATCCAATAGAAGGTCGGCGCTTCAGAGAACTTCTTGTTAATTCCAGACTCCACGCCCAGTCCTTCGCAGATGTTGTAAGCGGTCGCCAGAGGCAGAATGGCCGCCGAGAGCAGTGCAGCATTCACCAATCCCACGGCAAACAGAAGCGAAGCAAAATGGCCGACAAGCGGCTTCAAAGCAACAGCAGCTTCCGCCGCGTCAGTGATCCCGTGATTTCCGGAGACATACAGTGTGGCGGCACAGGCTACAACGATAAAAAAGGCAATAACGTCTGTGATGATGCATCCCAGAATCACGTCCCATCTGGAGAGTGCATATTGTCTTTTGCCGATTCCTTTTTCCACGATGGACGCCTGCAGATAGAACTGCATCCAGGGGGTAATTGTCGTTCCGACGAGCCCAATTACCAGGATGAGGTAATCGCTTTGTCTGCTTACCACCGGAACAAAGGTATCTTTTATTGCCCGGTGCCAGTCAGGATGAGCAAGTAATGCCGATACGGGGTAAGCGAAGTAAATGAGTGAGAAAACAATGAGTATGCGTTCCACCGGCTTATAGGAGCCGTGTACCACCACCGCCCAAACCAGCGCCGCTCCAATCGGCACGGCGATGTACTTGCTGATATGAAAGATTCCCATACCGGAGGCTAGGCCGGCGAATTCGGACATGATGTTGCCGAAATCAGCCAGACCCAGCACCGTCATGGTGAAGAAGGTGGCTCGCAGGCCAAATTCCTCGCGGATCAGATCTGCAAGTCCTTTTCCTGTAACTGCGCCCATGCGGGCAGCCATTTCCTGGACAACAATCAGAGCAATGGTCGTGGGGATGAGAGTCCAAAGCAGGGTATAGCCCAGCTTGGCGCCCGCCTGCGAGTAAGTGAGGATTCCGCCGGGATCGTTATCAACGTTGGCAGTGATGAAGCCGGGGCCAAAAACGGCAAAGAATGCCAGCAGCCGGTACTTCATTGGACCAATGCCATACCGGCGCACTGCGCCCTCTTTTCTTCGGAATAATTTCAGCTTCATCATGCGGCATATCTTTTAAAAAACCTTTCGCAGCATAAACGAGAATCGAGATAGGCGGCAACCACACAGGCCGCTTTTATGATTAGTCATTCCTCGCTGGCGTTTGTCTGCAGTGTCTAAACGCCTGTATGCTAGCCATTCCATGGCCCAACACGACTTCTCGCTGGTCTTCATCGAATTGGGCCTGGCCATCATGGGCCTGGCTGTTCTGGCTCGCGTGGCTGCGCGATTTGGGTTTTCATCCATTCCTCTGTATCTCATTGCCGGCCTTGCCTTCGGCAATGGCGGCCTGGCGCCCATGCACTTGAGCCAGAATTTCATCGAAATAGGAGCTGAGATTGGCGTCCTTCTGCTTCTCTTTATGCTAGGGCTGGAATATACAGCAGAAGAACTCTGGACGAACCTGAAGCTCGCCGTGCCGGATGGAATTTTTGATTTCGTGGTGAACTTTTCACCCGGGCTCGCAGCTGGCATATTGTTCGGCTGGAAGCCTGTGGCCGCCGTTTTGTTGGGAGGAATTACCTATGTTTCTTCATCCGGCGTGATCGCGAAGATTCTGTCAGATTCAGGCCGGATGAATAACGCCGAGACCCCGCTCGTGCTCTCAGTACTGGTGTTTGAAGACCTCGCCATGGCGCTCTATCTGCCCATTACGGGCGTCCTGATAGCCGGAGGAGGCATTGGCAAAATCCTGCCTTCCGTTCTTATCGCGGTTGGAGCTGTCGGGCTCGTCCTATTCGTGGCTCTTCGTTACGGCCGTCGCCTCAGCAGTTTTGCGGCGCACCAGTCAGATGAAGTGGTAGTGCTGACCATCTTCGGGTTAGTGATTCTGGTAGCCGGAGTGGCGCAGCGTTTTCAGGTATCGGCTGCGATTGCTGCATTTCTTGTCGGCATTGCCATATCAGGGCAGATTGCTGAACAGTCGCGCCGCCTTGTTGCTCCTTTGCGCGACCTTTTCGCTGCTACATTCTTTTTCTTTTTCGGCCTGGAAGTGGATCCTGCGGCGCTCCCGTCCGCACTCCCGGCGGCGCTCTGCCTGGCTGCCATCACCGCGGCCACAAAATTATTAGCAGGGTTTGTAGCAGCGCGACGGAAAGGGTTGGACCGGCGAAGCGGAGTACGTGCAGGAGTCATGCTCATACCACGGGGCGAATTCTCAATTGTGATTGCCGGGCTAGGCGTTGCGCTCGAACCCAGCCTGGCGACACTCTCTGCTGCTTACGTGATGCTTCTCGCCGTTCTCGGTCCGGTGCTGGTGCGATTGATAAAGTGAGCTTGCGCTTGTGAAATCTTTTTCACCTTCGAGGGCTACTCCGAAGTGAGGCACCACCTACTCCTTGCTGCGCAGCAGGCTGATTACATCGTCCGCGGTGATGATTCCGGTCAAGCGGCCGTTCTCATCCACCACCGGCAAGGTCAGCAGGTTGTACTTGTCGAACAACTCTGCAACATCTTTTTCCCTGCATCCTGCGGCGCAGGAAACAACATGCTCCGGGGTAAGCGTGGAGAGCCTGGTCCCGGCGGGAGCGAGCACCAGTGAAACCAGTAGAACAGCCCCCACCAGCTTCTCGTTCTGGTCTATCAGATAGATACTGCTGATGGATTCAGCTTCGCCTTCAAACTGGCGTAATTTTTCGATCGCATCGCCGACCGTGGCTTCTGGTGACAGGGCCAGAAATTCTGTGGTCATGCGGCCGGCAGCCGTATTCTCGTGGTACTCAAGCAGTTCAGAAACTTCTTCCCGCTCCTCGGGCTCCATCTCCTCCAGGATGCCTTCTGAGGTCTCCTCCGGCAGATCGCCCAGCAGATCGGCCGCTGCATCCGGATCCATCTCCTCCACGATGTCAGCAGCCTTCTCTGATTCTATGGATCGCATGAGTTCCACCTGCAGCCGGGGATCGATCTCCTCCAGAGTTCCCGCAGCCACCTCTTCATCGAGCGAGCCGAATACGGACTCGCGCTCGGCCGGGGCCAGCTCTTCCAGAATGTCCGCAATATCGGCGGGATGGAGCTTGGAAAGGCGCTCGTATTCCAGCTTGAGACGTACTCGGCGGGCCGGGTCAGTTTCAATCAGGTCGACCGCTGACCAGGGAATCACCTTTTCCGGAATGCGTCCGGCCAGGGCTTCGATTGCGGAGCTTGGGGCTAATCCTTTCAACAAGCGTCGAACTGCCCCACGCAGCCCAACGTCCACCCGGCCGATTCGCAGCTTGATGCTGCCATTCACCGGCTCCGGCTGAAGATCAACGTCGTTGACGCGTACTACTTTTCGGCCGGAAACATCAATAATTTGCTGGTCGAGCAAATCCCGCTCCAGCAGGAGCATGCCTTCTGAACTGACCAGCGGAGGCCATTCATCAGCATTGGTGCTGGCCCGCACCGTTGCTCCCAGAAGCGCATAAACGTGCTTTGATGGGAGCAGGCGGTCGCCCTCACGCGTTTTTACGATGAATTCGGAAACGCGGTTGGGATCGTCCTGCGGCGAGACCGCCACTTCGCGCACGTGTCCGGCGACGTGTCCCGATGAGTCGTATACCGGGGCGCCCAGAATGCGCGAAAGTGCAATCTCCTGCTGCATTTGTGACCTTGTTCGCAGAATACAAAATGTCTTGCACCCTTGCCACCTCATTCTCAGATTTGAGCGCAAAATCCGGATTTTATATGCGTTTTACGCATGCGACACTAGGCACGGTTAAGCTTGGCGCGGCAGAGCTCACCGGAAGTCAGCCAGCTCTGGAATACAAACTTGGGGATTCTGGTTGTCCAGCTTCGCTTCCAAGCTGCTCATATAAAATTCTGAATCCCTCGGGCTCTCAGGCGATTCAGTTACTGGATACAGGAGAACTCAGATGGGCATTCAGGTTACCGACCTGCACCTCCTTCACGACCAGCTGATGCTGCGCCGGCACAAACTTCAAACAGCTACGGCCCGGGCTCAGGATCCAGCCGGTTTTGCCAGAGCTGATACGGCAAATCTCTTGCAGCTGCTCGAGCAGGTGGATAAAGCCCTGGAACGGGTTGAGGCGGGCTCGTATGGGATTTGCGAGGTGTGCCGCGGAGAATTGGAGTCGCAACGGCTCCTGGCTGACCCATTGGCCAGGGTCTGCCTTGACTGTCTCAGACCGGATGAGGCGCGAGCCCTGGAAAGAGACCTGGAACTGGCGGCGCGAATCCAGATTGGACTGCTTCCCAAACAGGACCTGCACGCCGGCGGCTGGAAGGTGTCATATCACTACGACCCTGCGGGACTGGTCAGCGGTGACTACTGTGACGTGGTTACTCACGGCGATGACATATATTTCATGTTGGGTGACGTGTCTGGCAAGGGGGTGGCCGCGTCCATGCTCATGGCGAACCTCCACGCCATGTTTCGTGTGCTGGTGCCCTCAGGGCTTCCGCTGGAGCAACTGGTAGAGCGGGCCAACCGTATTTTCTGCGAAAGCACATTGCCCACGCAGTACGCTACCCTGGTTTGCGGAAGAGCCAAACCGTGTGGCGAGGTAGAGATTTGCAATAGCGGGCACCTTGCGCCGCTCCACGTGAGCATGGATGGCGTAATTGCCATTGACTCCTCTACGGTGCCGGTGGGACTCTTCAGCGACCAGCAGTTTACGTCCACCAAAATCAACCTCTCTCCCGAAGACTTTCTGGTCCTGTACACCGATGGGCTCACTGAATCCCTCGGCCCCGATGGCTCGGAATATGGCTCGCAGCGTCTGTCGCGTCTTATCGCAGAATGCCGCTCGCATGGCTCGCGCGAGCTTGTGGAACAATGCATCCAAGACCTGTTAGCGTTCCGCGCGGGTGAGCAGAAGCTGGACGATCAGACCCTGATGGTCCTCAAATTTGCTCCGGTCAGCCACTGATTTGACTGGCACTTTTGCGAACCTACCGGAGTCTTTGTTTTGTTCCCGGTCAGAAATTACGGACTAGAAGAGAGATCAGCGGTTTGACAATTGACTCTCTGCATAGGCAAACTAACGGCTTCGCCCAGCCGTCAGCAGGCCAGCACGCCTTAGCAGACATTTGTGGACCGCAACGTGACAAAACGGGTGTCGTACACGCTGGCATCCACCCTGGAAAGCGTCAACCGCGCAGAAAGCATTGCGGCGGATACCGCTGCCCGGGTGGGGTTCAACGAGGATGACCAGTCCAACATCGCCATGGCCGTGCGGGAAGCCACGGTTAATGCGGTCTTGCACGGAAATGCGTACGATCCTGACAAGAAGGTCCTTGTTGTTTATGAAAACACCGATGATGCGCTGGTGATCACAATTACCGACCAGGGCAAAGGGCTCGACCCCGTCGATTTACCCGATCCGCTGGCGCCGGAAAACCTGATGAAGGGCTCTGGCCGAGGAATCTTCCTCATCAGAGCATTTATGGATGAGGTGAAGTTCACAAACAAGCAACCCGGGACAGAGATCACACTAATCAAGCATTTAGGCCGCAGCGCGGCGAATGAGGAGGCATCACAGTGACAATGAAGGCAAGCAGTCGGCAGGTGAATGGCGTCACGGTTGTGGACATGATGGGGCGCATCACCCTGGGAGAAGGCAGCGTAGTGCTCCGGGATACCATCCGCGATCTGCTAGGCAAGGGAGACAAGAAGATCCTGCTGAACCTGGGCAATGTTACCTACATTGACAGCTCGGGAATTGGTGAACTGGTCAGCGCCTTCACCTCCGTCCGCAATCAGGGCGGCGAGTTGAAGCTGCTCAACCTTACCAAGAAAGTCCATGACCTGCTCCAGATCACCAAACTTTATACGGTCTTCGACATTAGAGATGACGAGACCGCAGCGGTGGGAGCGTTCAAGTAAAATTACCTTAGGCGGGCAGCTGCAGCTGCCTGCCTGCGCACCTTCTCTGTGCAGAATCTCTCCAGCCTAGGAAAGCTCAACCATCAAAGTTTAGTCACGCGCTGCTGATGGCGCCTGCGAACCAGCCGCGTCGCGAGTAAATCTTGGCGTCGACTGTTGGTTCTGCGCCAGTCCTTCTTGAGCCTGCTTCAACCCCGTTTGAATCAGTTTTTCCGCGTTGGCGGGATCGAAAGTTTCCACGGCTACAACAACATTCTCTGTTTGCTGGATATATACGTCTCCATCGGAAGTTGAGTACCGGTCCAGACCCGGCTTTCCTGGATTGGCGGGCGCGCGCTGCAGGTTGCTATAGCGGCGAGGGAGGGCTGCTGCATAAAGTTTGGCAAAGTAACGGGCTGAATCCTCATCTGACCAGCGCGAAATGTAGTAAAGACCCACATGCGCGGAAGAGTTGCGGTCTTTGGGTACTACGCCTTTGCGTCCGCCAGCGTAATAAACACCGCCACGCCATTCCTTGCTCAGGCTCTTGGCGATCTGCTCATTGGCATAAACCTTGAGCAGAATGTTCACATCCAGTTCGCCCATTGCTCCTGCATCGAACGGCTCATACTCCTTGTTCAGGAAATCCAGGTTTGGCAGAAACAAAGTAGGCACTCGATGGCCCGCAAGGTATTCGTCCGGCTGCATGACCTCCCGGGTTGTTTGCGGCATCTGGTCAAGCACCTTCTTGTAAGCAGCAGACTTTCCTCCCGCCACCAGCAGATCTTTGATGAACCTCATCCCGTGCCGGTAGGGGAAAATGAGCTCGTCCTGCAGCAGCAGCGGCGCGCTGTCAAAAACAGGGCTGCTCTTGTCCTTCTCCATGGAAGAGAGCATGAGATCTACGAATTCGGGCGAATCCTGCACGCTCTTGTGTGCCGGGGCCAGCATGTAGTCCACCAGCACAATCATGCCCTGTCCTTCCATTACAGCGCTGCGGCAGGTGGATTCTTCGTCGTTCTTGACCAGAGCGCGCAAGTCCGTCAATCCTTTTTTCTCGATCTGCTCGTCTTCCTTGCTCATCTTTTCCAGGTCATAGCTCTGGTCCTGGAGTGCGTGCGTGAGTTCGTGCGCCATCACCGCTTTTTGCATCTCCGGCGCAACCCAGTCGAGAAGGTTCATGGTCTTGGTCTTCTCGTCGTAGTAACCGGCTACCTGCTCCGTCAGCAATTTGATCAGGAACTTATGCAGATCAAACGTCCGCGGCAGCAGGCCGAATTTCTTGAGCACCAGTTCCGAACGTTCAAAACGGATGCGGTCGACATCATTCTCAAGCTTGCCAGAGATGTATTTTTCAACTTGCTCCCGGCTGACAATCTGTTTTTTCACGCTGTGCTTAATCGGCAACAGAGTGTCCTGGCTGACAAAGCGCAACACCTCGTCCACTGAAGCCAGCAGTTCTTTAGCTTCCTCTGGAGTGAGCTTGTGTTCCGGTTCAGGCTGTTCCTCAATGTCTACTCTGGCATTCGGAGTGGGTTTGGGCGAGGTCTGGGGCGCCGCTGGATCTGTTGGAGCAGGACTAGCCGTGGGAGCGGCTTTGGGTGAAGGTGGTTGCTGGGCCGGGGAACCAGTTTGGGCGAAAATCAGAGCAGATAAAATGAAACCTATAAGAGGCAAAATGACGAGATTTCTTTTCATGGAATAGATTCGAGTGGTACTTTGGCTCTTTGCCAGTGTCTACGGATGATTGTACGCCCTTAACCCGGCGCTTCGCGTTCTGATGATTCGGGAGCTAAAAGCTCTCGCAACTCGCTTGCCATTACCTCAGTACTCTTGTTGCAGAGAGTTTTTCGCCGTATAAAGCGCTGAGCCAGAGACTCGCCTTACTGGCCAGAAAGCTTATGAAAAAGTACGTTTTACATCCTGGGAAACTTACCTCCGTTTATTGCTTACTCGTACTCTTAATGCTCTGCGGTGGAATTCAGGCCCAGGATGACAGCTCTTTTGCTGAAGTGAAGCCTGTGCCGGTGCTAACCGGTTCCACGGCGTACTTCACGCGCGTCAGCGGTGGCCAGGTTCAAGACGCTCCAACCGTGAGCCCACTCTTGTTGTTGCCCCTGGGTGATCACTTGCTGATCGAATCCAAAGCCGGCTTTTCAGATACATTTGTGAAGAATGCCCAGGGCGATTACGGCGGCGCCATTTCTTATGGTCTGAGCTATGCCCAGGCCGACTACATCACCAAATACGCCACGCTCACCGCTGGACGTTTTATCACCCCTTTCAACATGTATGGCGAGCGGCTGGCCCCAAACTGGATCCGCGATCTGCAGACAACGCCGATGAGCGTTGGTATCACCAGCGGCGCTGCTCTGGGTGGGATGGTGCGCGGCGGACTGCCGCTTTTGACCGATAAAGTCCACCTGAATTACGCCACCTACTTCTCCACCGCGAACACGAACCACATTCTGGCCACAGACCGGTCAGCCGGTGGACGGATCGGCTTCTTTTTGCCTGGCCCGCGTCTGGAAATCGGCGCATCGTTCCAGCAACTCCTGCAACAGGACCGTTCTCATGCAGCAGGCACGCACTTTGAATGGCAGCCGAATGCCTTCCCGCTCACTCTGCGCTCGGAATACTCGCGATCTTCAGGGACACGCGGAAGCGGCTACTGGGTTGAAGCCGCTTACCGGCTCAGCCAGATCCCACACATGGGCGCTACCGAACTGGTGGGTCGGGGGCAGCAGTTCTTTGCCGCGGCAAATCTTGCTCCGGCAGTCGCCAGGAAATTGGGCGCTCTGGGCATTGATACGAATGAGGGCGACTGGGGCCTGAACTACTACTTCCGCAGCGATGTCCGTGCATCCGCCAGCTACGGACGCCAGTTTGCGCTGGGAAGAAACGCGAACCTATGGACCATTGGAATGACTTATAGATTTGTGATGCCGATGTGGCCGGCAGGAGGCGGGCTGTGAAACTGAAATCATTTACCGCTGCACTCGTGATGATGGTGGTGGCTTTCGCCCTGGCATCGGCCAAAACTCGCGACACTAAAGACGAGGCCGCCAAACCTGCCGCGACCAGTCAGTCAACGCAACACGATCAGGATATGCGCCTTGAAGGCGAAAAACGCTTTCACTCCAACTGTTCACGGTGCCATGCCGCACCGCCAAAATTTCCGCCGCGGATGATGGGAACCATCGTCCGGCACATGCGGGTACGGGCCATGCTCACGGACGACGACATGCGCTACATCCTGCGATACATGACGCAATGATTATGAGAATTCGGTTTTGTACATTCGCGTGGACTCTCGCCGTGCTCCTTGCTGCCTCCATTCAGCCCGCCTGGGCCAAGGCGCACGTGATCAACGTGCTTGCAGATAAAGACAGCCATTTCAAAATTCCCGGACAGAAAGAAAAGCAGATCACTGTGAAGGCAGGCGAGCCCATTGTCTTAACCATAGAGGCGCGCAAAGGGAAGACCTGGAGCCGGGATGGCGCCGTGCATGGGTTTACTCTGCTTCGCGCAAAGGACCACGCCAAAGTTCCCGGTTGGGACCTGGAGTTGAAGCCGGGAACTCAGACTTTCACTCTTACCGCACCCAGTGAACCGGGAGAGTATGAGGTGGTGTGTACCGTAATCTGCAGTGACAATCATGAAGGGATGCGCATGAAGTTCATGGTGGTCCCGTGACCACCGCGCCATCTGTACAACTTGGTCCCACTTTTTTGGAGAACAGAATATGACTGCCAGGAAAATTTTTCAGTCCAGGGTCGCGCTGCTGCCCGTAGCTGTCCTGCTCCTCATGGCGACATTCGCATTTGGAAAAGACAACACCGTCACATTACATGGATCGATTGAGGATAGCCAGTGTGCCTATAACGTCCACTCGGACGGGCATTCACACGATTGGATGATCAAGAAGAAAGTGGAAGGCGCCACTGACGCCAGGAGCTGCACCAATCACTGCGTGCGTGATATGGGCGGAAACTACGTCCTGGTGGTGAAGAATGAAGTTTATCGCCTGGCAGACCAGGATCTTGCCGGGAAATTCGCCGGTGACAATGTGAAAATCACTGGTGTGTTGGACTCGGCAACTCACACTGTCCACCATTTCACCATTGAGCAGGACAAGTAAAAGCTTACGGGCTTTGAGTACGCGAAAAATCGGGGCGGCTTCGGTGTTTGAAGCCGCCCCTTTGTTTTTTGGCATCAGGCATCAGCTCAGAATTGGCTCAGCTGCGCGGATGTACTCGATGACCGAATCGCTCCAGCCGTCAACGTGCATCCATGCGCCGTAACCAACACCGTTCTGATAGCTGGCCACGTTCAGCATGTAACCAAACGCCTTCGGGTTCGGTACAGGATCATGCGACTGCTCGTCCGTAACCACGATCAAACGGTCATACCCCTCATCCAACCCCTTCAGCGCCTTGCCCAGGTACGTGCCGTTGTGCGGCTGGCTCGCGTTCAGCACGTCGCGTAGCGCAAAGCCCTGGCGAGACGGCACGCGCTCCAGCCGGTCAGAGAACGTATAGATGCTCACGTTCTCCGCGATCTCACGCAGGAGCACCGCCAAACCATAAGCAGCGTCATTACGGCGCATCTCGGAACGGCGAGACAACGGCGCATCCATGGAGCCGGAGACGTCCACCAGCAACACGGTCTTGCCGGGCAGCTTGCTCTGGCTTTCCAGCACGCGGAACATCGCCTTCTCCAGTTCAGCTACCCACTGCGGCGCATAACGCGCAGCCGCGATGAAGCGGAAGGGGAGAACTCGCTCCGTCTTCATGCGCGAGAGGCCAGCACGGATCGCCTGCTCACTGACCTTCGCCTCTGCCATGTTGCGGAGGTTGCGCAGCAGAGCCAGCGCCCCCAGCTTGTTCTCGCTGAGCAAACGCTCCCACGCCTCGCGCTTGTCGGCTCCCGAAGAGAGCGCGACTTCCCAGGTATCAGGAGTGGCCAACCCGCCCTCCACCAGACGCTTCCACAGCTCGACCTGGGCTGCATCCACCGGCTTGGCGTGCGACAGGAACAGCACGTCACGCAGCTTCACCGGAGTCGCGCGGTTGTACTTGGCCAGCGCATATTCGTCGAACCTGGTGAAAGCCGCAGCCAACCCCTTCTTGACCTGCGCGGAGAAGGGCTGCTTGCCCTCGCTCCAATAAATGGCCACAAACTCGGTGAGTTCGTCAGCACGCTGGATCACGCGGGTCAGCGTTTCCGCCACAAGGTGACGATGAGTGGCCAGACGAGCCATCTCCCGCACCAGCAGAAGCGGTGCGTGGCGCAGCTTCATCTTCTCCCGCGCTTCCACCGCAAGCGCGGCTACCTTCTCAGCAGGCACCCTGGCTACCAGTTCGTGAATGCGGCCCGCGATGGCGACGCCATCCTCATAGAACTGGTCTTCCCACAACATGCAGGCCAGCACCGAACGCCGCAGCTGCAGCTCCGGCGAGATATGCTTCGCCGGCGTTCCTTCATGCGTGCGCGGTCCCTTCAGCCAGGGAACGTTCAGGTTCAGAGTGTTGATGCGGGTCATGTTTCCTCCTTTCCAGGATGGTGTGGCGCAGAGCCTGTCCTGAGCGACTGAGCATTGCGAAGGAGTCGAATGGGCACTCCCTGCGCAGTTTTGTCTCTTATTCGAGCGTAGCGAGGGAACCGCACTTTCTCGTAACACTCTTCCTTTTCCATCTTCGAGTAACATTCGTGCCGCAATGAAACTCGTCGGGGAACCGGTGATAAAAGTTTATGCCCTGGCGTTCTATACCGGATTAAGCTATGCCGATTTCGCGGCAGCGGGACCCCAACCCGCATCTCCAAAGTCCGAAGTAACTCTCATCTTCACCACCGGCGAACGGTAAAATGCCGGGGAACAAGCGACCGGGTATGGTGCTCTGCCATTGAGCTACACCGCCCTGCTGTGAGCATGGTTCACTATCGAACCAAAACGTCCGGGCTGAGCGGTAGCAGGACTCGAACCTGCAACCTCCCGATTATCAGTCGAAGTAACCCATGTCTACGCCACCGGCAAAAGTCCTGAAACAAAGCAGCAACGTTGGAACCAGATTTCCTCACAGGGAACAATCGATCAGAGCCAAAAGGTCCGTCGTTCTAATTGCAACTACGGCACTCGAGATGCCGGCAGGATTGGCTACCTGCATTTACGGACAGGTCTAGAGCTCTGATCTACACCACCGGTGAAACCTGTTTCCAACATCAACTGCTGTTGAGGGAAGCAGGTGTTGCAACTATCAATTCCTGCTTCCGTTGTAGCTCTGCATTTTTCAAACACATGCCGGGGAACAAGCCCGCGTACGTGTGGCCTCTCCAAGCCGCTTGCTTCGCGCGAGTACCCCGGCTTTCACCACCGGCAAAATTCAGCCGGGTTGCGGGATCCAAAGCTGTTGGCCAGGGAAAAAGCGACTGCGGATGGCGAATTCGAACCGCCCCCATGTCCGTCGAACTAACCGCGCCCTTGGCCACCGACCGAATTGGCAATCTCAAAAGGCACGAGTCCGCTCCTGCCGTTGTTAGACAGCAATGGAAGCGTCGAGCCGCTGAAAGTGAAACTACTGCGCCGGGGGAACAAGCGCCCGCAGCACGTTATCGATTAGGTGTCGAAGTAACTGCGGACTCAGCCATCCGACGTTCCGGTTGTTTCGCTCCAAACCGCTCAAGAGTTTCTTCGAACGGCGATTCGTCTGCACTTTATTCATGCGCTTGGCGCGCAAGCCGGCCTCACCGCAGCAACATAAGGAGCTGTTTCGGCGCCAATACTGGTGGTTTTGTTGAAACTATCCGAGTCGAATCACTTGAATAGATTGTGCGTAGGACTGAACAGCCTGAGGTTAGCTGTGGAAATAGTTGAACGCCCCCAGGCTATCAAGACCGGGTTCAGGTCTGCTTAGCCACCGCACCGAATTTTGAATAGTGCATTTCATTTGACGGGCGTTCTCCTACGCAAGCACAGAATAGCAAACTAGAGCTGAATGGTGAATATGAAAAATACGGAATTGCAGAAAACTAATTGTGAAATGGAATTTATTTGGATCAAGTTGCTGAAATTTACATTGGCATGAGCAAAGACTATACGTGAGCGGCAATCCACTCTGCCGATTCGCGGGTTCCCAGACTACCGCCGATGTCAGACGTTGATTTCTTCTGTTGCACGGCTTCGAGCACAGCGTGGTTGATCCGTTCAGCCTCTTTGCTGAAGCCAAGATGATCCAGCATCATGGCGGCCGTGGATATGGCGCCAATGGGGTTGGCGATGTTCTTGCCCGCGAATGGCGGCGCGGATCCGTGCACAGGTTCGAACATTGAGGTCTTGCCAGGATGGATGTTGCCGCTCGCGGCCATACCCAGGCCGCCTTGGAGAGCCGCTGCCAGGTCTGTGATGATGTCTCCAAACATGTTGTTCGTGACGATGACGTCGAACTGCTTGGGATCACGCGCCATGTGCATGCAGAGCGCGTCCACGTACATGTGCTGAGTCTGAATTTCGGGATAGTCGGCGGCAACCAGCTTGAACACTCGCTGCCACAGTCCTCCGGCAAAGGTCATCACGTTTGACTTGTCTGACATCAGCACTTTTTTACGGCCCTGCTTGCGTGCCAGCTCAAAGGCGAATCGGATTACGCGCTCAACACCCTTGCGTGTGTTGAAATCTTCCTGCGTGGCAATTTCGTCGGGCGTGCCCTGCTTCAGCACGCCGCCGGCATCCACATATGGGCCTTCTGTGTTTTCCCGAATCACAACAAAATCCACGTGTTCCGGCTTCACGTTCTTGAGCGGGCAGAGCGATTCATCCAGCAGCTTTACTGGGCGGACGTTCGCGTACAGGTCCATCCTGAAGCGCATACCCAGCAGGATTTCCTTGGCGTGAATGTTGGTAGGGACGCGCGGGTCGCCCAGAGCGCCGACGAACACCGCGTCGAAGTCGCGTTCCAGCATGGCGAAGCCATCCGCAGGGATGGTGGTGCCATCTTTGAGATAGCGGTCGGCCGACCAGTCGAATGTGGTGAATTCAACGGCGGCGCCGGTGGCTTCGACCACTTTTAGGGCAGCTGGAATCACTTCTTTGCCGATGCCGTCCCCGGGGACGACCGCGATTCGCTTTCTCTTATTGTCGCTGCGCTCCAAATCGCCAGACATTCTTGTCGACACCTGCTCTCTTCAGCGCTCCTGAGACGCGGTTCGGCGCGTAAGCCGGGCCTCACCGCGTTTGAATATATCAAATGTCGCTTCACCCGGAGGCGCGGAGAAAACCAAGGCAAACAACTTGGCTTAGATGACGCAGATAAACGCGGATCAGGTGTCATATCGGTGGACGGAAATCAACCCTGCGGTTCGTAACAGCGAAGGCTCATGTACTTCAGATTCGATCTGCGTCCATCTGCATTAATCTGTGCTAACTGTTTTTGTCTGTCTCCGTGCCTCGGTGGTGAGTCATCTGTCCGCCACGGTTATAATCGAACGTTTACACTCACGAGGCAAAACTCAACAGTGTCTTTAGAAAAAAAAATCTACGACCTGCGACGGCAAAAACTTGCCGAGATTGAAGCGCTCGGCCAGCAGGCCTACCCGCACAAATTCGCCTTTACCCATACTATCCCCCAGATTCTTGCTGACTACACCAGCAGCACAGCAGAAGACTTGGAGAAGAAGCGGGTTGAAGTCAAAGTCGCAGGCCGGATCATCGCCGTGCGTCTGATGGGAAAAGCCGGCTTTGCGCACCTGCAACAGGGTGGGCAGAAGCTGCAGATCTACGTGAAAAAGGACGCGGTCGGCGAGAAGGCCTTCGAACTCTACAAGCTGCTGGACCTCGGCGACCACATTGGCGTGAGCGGATATCTTTTCCGTACTCGCACGGGTGAGCTGAGCATCCACGTGGAAGAGATTACCTTCCTCAGCAAAGACCTGCTGCCATTACCGGAGAAATGGCATGGCCTGCAGGATGTGGAATTGCGCTATCGCCAGCGCTACGTGGATCTGATCATGAACCAGGATGTGCGCGAAGTCTTCGTCAAGCGCAGCAGGATTGTGCAGTCAATCCGGCGCTTCTTTGACGCTCGCGGTTATGTCGAAGTCGAAACGCCCATGATGCAGCCGATCGCCGGCGGCGCGGCGGCGCGGCCGTTCACCACGCACCACAACACCCTCGATATCGATCTCTACCTGCGCATTGCGCCGGAACTCTACCTGAAGCGGCTGGTGGTGGGCGGGCTGGAGCGCGTCTACGAAATCAACCGCAACTTCCGCAATGAAGGTATTTCCACGCAGCACAATCCAGAGTTCACCATGCTCGAGTTCTATCAGGCCTACGCCGATTACAAAGACATGATGCAGCTCACGGAGGACTTGCTGGCGCAGGTGGCACAGGACGTGAATGGCACGACGAAATCAACCTTCAACGGCCACGAGATCGACTTCGCCGACTGGCAGCGGCTTTCAATGCGTGAGGCCATCATCAAATACTGGCCCGACGCTGCCGGGCCTAAACCGCAGATGGCGGACTTTGCTGACGCACAATCGCTGGACAAGCTGGTGCAGAGCTTCAACGCGCATCACACGCACATGCCTTACGATCCCAAAGATCCTCCAGGCAAGACGATTGCCGCGATGTTTGAAGCAGTGGCTGAGGAGCACCTGATACAGCCAACGATTCTCTATGACTTCCCCGTCGCCATCTCACCGCTGTCAAAGAATAAGCGCGAAGAGCCGGATTGGGTGGAACGCTTTGAAGTCTTCGTCGGCGGGCTCGAGATCGGCAACGCGTTCAGCGAGCTCAATGATCCGGAAGAGCAACGCCGGCGTTTCGAGCAGCAGCTCAAAGAGAAAGAGCGCGGTGACGAAGAAGCCCACGCCATGGATGAAGATTACATTCGCGCACTGTCTTATGGATTGCCGCCGACGGGCGGAGAGGGAATCGGCATTGATCGATTGACGATGCTGCTCACAGGATCAAAGTCAATTCGTGACGTGATCCTGTTCCCGCTGCTGAGACCGCAGGCGGTTCAGGAACTGGTGGTGGAGGAGGAAGAACCAAAGAACAGGTAGCTTATGCTGACGTCGAGAAAGTGCCTGCACCCGCAATCCCGAACCCGCGTACTTTGCGGGTGAGGGATCCCTACCCTCTTGGGAATTTTCCTGAAAGACTTGCTCTCCTGCAATGCAAAGATGGCTATAGGGGTCCCTCACTTCTTTCGGAATTTCAGAAGTACGTACTCAGGAATCAGAAGAATGTCATTGCTCCGTTCGTACCTGAATGCCGGTTCCTCTCTGAGTGGTGCATGTTCTCCGCTATGAATTCTTCCAGCCTTTTGGGATCTACTTTTACCTGAATGACTTCAGCTTCGTTGGGTTCCACATTGACCACCAGCAGCTTCAGGTTCTTGCCCGCGTCCTGGGCATAGATGTATACGTGTTCGCCCGTGCGTCGTGAAACGCTGCGCACCATCGGCCGCCAGCCGGATTGGCTGGCACGCGTCACGATTTCGTCCAGTTCTTTATCTGTATCTGTGCCATTGAGGTGCTGGTTTTCAAAGTAGGCGAGCTTAAAGCTCTTTACGCCACCCACATGCCAGAAGCGCACCACCAATCCGGCGCAGCCCATTAAAAAGCGGTAGTTGCGATGCACGTGGTAGCTGGCCTCAATGTGGTGCACGATGCGTCCGAAATCGTCTGCATATACGACATTCGGACCAAAACTGAGCGCCACGCAGCAGGAAAAGAAAACCACAGCAAAGATGTTGAGCTTACTCCATCTGGTCGTCATGGCCGCTCTCTTTCCTGGTCTCAGGGTTCGCGGATGAGCCCTTTCCGCCGTCTTTCCGGGGGACGAGTTTGGGTTTGGACTGCTCCTTGATCTGGCCAGGAATGCCAAAGTGCCCGCCGAGCTCACCCAGTTTTTCGGGATCAATTGCGCCCACAATGTTTACCACTGTCAGCTCTCTGGCTTCGGCTACAAGCACTGTTACGCCATTGATCTTGTCGCCGTTTTTGAGCAGATACACCTCATCTCGTTCGCCGTTACGCTTGCTGAAGCTGGTGACAATGCGCTGCCAGCCAGGACCGGTGAGTTGCGAGCGAATGGCTTCCACATCTGCCTGGCTGTACTGGCCGGGCGAGTCAAACTCAAAATTCTTTACGTAAATCCCTTTCAGCCCTTTAATGATCTCCACCACCTGAGCGGCATCGGGATCGCCGGAACTCTTCATGACGGAGACGGCCAGTTGCAGGAGAGAGCCGTCAAGCGTGACGTCATTCACCTCTGCGGCCCTGTCTGCAAGTTTATCCAGATTTTTGAGCTCCAGCTTGCCCGCCTGGGCAACTCCGGGCAGCGCGATGCAGATGACTACCACGGTAAGAAAAACTTGTGACAGCAATTTCTTTTGAAAGCTCTTCATAAACGTTCTCTCCTGATCTTTACATCCATCGGCAAAGCGCCATTTACCTTGCGTAGAACGTGATTCAGCTTTTCGCTGGTGATCCTGAGCGCTAGAATGGCTTCCCGCTTTGCTAATTGTTCCTCCACCTTCCGCTGGCGCTCCGCAGTTCTCACTCGCTGCTCGTGCTCTTGATAACTCTGATAACCGATCCAGCCGCCTACTGCCAACACCAATACCAGGGCGCATGCCAGCGCGGGAGCGAACCTCATCTGCGGCAGCCAGGAAAACCGCCTGCGGTGCTTCTGCGCTACTGCGTTGTTTCTTTCTGCTTCAGGCCGCTTCAGCCCCGCCATCACTCGTTGCGTGAACTCCGGGCCCGGGTCTTTGCGCCTGAGCGCTTGGCGCAGATCGTCTTCAGAAAATGGCATATCGTAAATCTCCCAGCTTGCGCGTCAACTTCCTGCGCAGGTCATCCAGAGACCGGTGTAGCGTGCTTTTTACCGTGTTGACCGGCATGCGCAACAATTCGGCGATTTCCGCCGGCCCCAAGTCTTCCTGGTAGCGCAGGATAATCACCATCCGCTGCTTTTCCGGCAACGCATCCAGCGTCTCCCTCACCCTGGCCATGAGGGCAGGATCGGCGATAGCGCTTTCTGTCGCCGGCTCCGGCAATCCATCCATCGCCAACTCCCGCCGATGGATTCTGCGCCGTCCCAGATCAATGCAGCGGTGTACGCTCACTCGCCGCAGCCAATAAGTCAAATGGCTGGCTGATTGGATTGCTGCAAGATTCTGGTAAAGCTCAAGAAACACCTCCTGCGCCACGTCCTCGGCCAGAGACCGGTCCTGCAAATAATGCCACGCAATGCTGAACACCATGGCCTGGTGTGCGGTCACAATGTCAGCGAATGCTGCTGCATCGCCCTGAACAGCGCGTTCCAGGGATACCGCTATCAGGTCTTCCTGCTGGCCGTTGGGCAAGAAGTGCTCCTTTCTACAGGTCTAATACGCAGAATGGGGGCGGCTGGGTGCAATTATTTTTGAGACCGCATGAGTTTATATTGGGACGGATTTCAGCTGCTAAACTAAACATTTGGGGTGATTTATGCCGGATGATCGCCTATTCGCAGCGGCCTATGTTGAAGAAGCCTTCCGCAGCTTTCGCGGCTACAAGCGTATGGCGGATGGCACGTTCGCGCAGGTGGATGACCAGGCGTTTTTTCACCTGCCCCATCCGGAATCCAACAGCATTGCCATCCTGGTGAAGCACATCTCTGGAAACCTGCGGTCGCGCTGGACGGACTTTCTCACTACAGATGGCGAAAAGTCGGATCGCAATCGCGATCAGGAATTTGTGCTCACGCCTGCTGACACTCGCGAAGAGCTGATGCGCCGGTGGGAGGCCAGCTTTGACACTGTTTTTTCGACGCTCAAAGCGCTGAAGCCAGAAGATTTCGACAAGACTGTCTACATTCGCAACCAACCACACAGCCTCATCCAGGCAATCAATCGCAGCCTGAACCATGTTGCCGGCCACATCAGTCAAATTGTGTTCCTGGGCAAGCTCCTGCGTGGAGGGGAGTGGAAGACGTTGAGCATTCCGCGAGGCAAATCAGCAGAGTTCAACGCAATGAAACCGGAAGACCGCAAAGTCAAATCTCCCACGCGCGGGTAATTGCAGCGCGGCCTATCGCGCTGGGTTAATATCTACGCACCAGACGCGCTCCCTACAGGCACCCAATTGGCCGAACCAGCAAAACTCGTACGCAGGCTCAGCCTGCTGGATTCCGTTCTCCTTCTAGCCGGGGGAATCATTGGTTCCGGCATTTTTCTCACCGCCCAGGATATCGCCCTTAGCACGCGCATGCCGTGGCTCTTTGTGGGCGTTTGGGCTCTGGGCATGGGAATTACTCTGCTGGCCTGTTTCGCTTTTGCCGAAATGGGCGCCATGTTTCCTGAAGCCGGTGGGCAGTACGTCTATATGCGAGAAGCCTATGGGGAGTTTGTTGCGTTCCTCTATGGCTGGATGATTTTCACCGTGAGCGTTGGGGGCACCATCGCCGCGCTGGGTGTGGGGTTTGCGGTTTACTTGGGAAGCGTCTTTCCAACTCTTGCGGCAGACCGGCCGTTGCTGGCGGTCGGACATTTCACGCTGACCTGCGGTCATGTGGTCGCCATCAGCGCCATCGCTGTGCAGACGTTAATCAATATCTTCGGTGTGCGCAAGGGAGCAATCCTGCAGAACGTCGCAACATGGCTCAAGTTTGCCGCCATTGCGGGATTTGTGGTGCTGGGGCTGGCCATCGGTAAAGGATCCTGGAGCCATTTGTCATCAGCCTCAAGCATTCCCGCGGGACCGCAATCACCCTCGCTGCTGGCTGGTATCGGCGTGGCATTGATCGCTGTGTTTTGGGCTTACGACGGCTGGGTTTACATCACGTGGGTTTCTGGAGAGGTGAAAGATCCGCAACGTAATATTCCACGCGCTCTCGTATCCGGTCTGCTCCTCGTCGGAGCGATCTATCTGGTAATCAATGCTGTTTACATTTACGGCTTGCCCATGGGAGAGATCGCCCAGGCCACGGCAGTTGCGAAATCATCAGCCTTGGCGCTGTTTTCGGCCCGAGCGGCGAACTGGCTGGGCCTGGTCATCGCTCTTTCCTGCTTTGGCGCCATGGCAAGCTGCATCCTGAGCGGTGCGCGCGTGTATTACGCCATGGCGGAAGACGGTGTTTTCTTCAAGAGGCTTGCCCAGGTTAACCCGCGGTGGCATACGCCTGTGGCGAGCCTGGTGCTGCAGGGAATCTGGTCAGCGGCGCTGGCCTTGAGCGGCAAGTACGATCAGCTCTTTACTTACGTGATGTTCATGATGGTCCTCAGCTACGTCTTGACGGTCGCCGCACTCTTCGTGTTGCGCCGCAAAATGCCCGATCGGGAGCGCCCTTACCGCTGCACCGGCTATCCCTGGCTGCCAGCTTTGTATGTAGCACTGGGCGGCATCTGGGCCTTGAACGCGCTGTGGGCGCGTCCGAAGGAAGCTCTGGCGGGAGTTGTGATTGTTTTGATCGGCGTGCCGTTCTACTTCTACTGGCGCAGGGAAAAGCGCGCAAGAGAAGCACTCAGCAATCAGAGGTCAGCATTCAGCCCCTGAGCCTTGTTGGGTAGTCACGGTCTGCTGAAAGGACTGCGCAGATTACGGCAGAAAGTCTTCACTGAGTGGGGAAAAGCGCGTCCTTCCCATCCCCACCGCATCCAATTAAAATAGAAGGCAGCCATGAGCGATCATCTTGTAAATCCAGACGTTGAACGGGAAATGCTGACCAGGCGCTATGAGAACGCAGCCGGCAACACGGCTGCAGACAGCGCGCGCCACATGAGGGAAGTTCTGCTCGGGAATGACCAGCCTCAGGGCGTGGTGCTGACCACTCTGGACAACGTGGTGAACTGGATGCGGAAGAGCTCCATCTGGCCCATGACATTCGGGCTCGCCTGTTGCGCTATCGAGATGATGGCCATGGGCGCCTCGCGGTTCGATATCGCGCGCTTCGGCGCGGAAGTCTTCCGTCCGTCCCCCCGGCAATCTGACCTGATGATTATTGCCGGCCGCGTATCGCAGAAAATGGCCCCCGTAATTCGTCAGCTCTGGGAGCAGATGCCCGAACCCAAGTGGGTAATCTCGATGGGGGCGTGTGCCACGTCAGGCGGCGTGTTTAACAATTACGCGCTGGTCCAGGGAGTGAATCAGGTAATTCCGGTGGACGTTTATGTTCCCGGCTGCCCGCCCCGCCCTGAGCAGTTGATCTATGCCATTACCCTGCTGCAGGAGAAGATCCAGAAAGAGCGGGGATCTTTCAAACGAGCACTAAATTTGGCATAACTTCACTATTTCAACCACAAAGGGCACAAAGAAGCAGGAAATCCGGTTCTTGCACGAGTCTAACTCTGTGAACCTTCGTGTCCTTGTGGTTTAGTGCTTTGCCAAATCAGGCGCATGAGATCCCATGCGCCTTCATGGACTGCCGGATAAAATTCCACACATCGTCACTAAATGGTTTCTGGAATGTTGCAGGCCAGTTAGCTTGATCCGCATAGAGATTGTTCAAGCCTTTCTGGATCTCGGGATCGGCTCCCGTAAATCCGCGCGTCATGTCGGCCCAGCGTTCCGCCAGCTCGCGAGCAGGCGCGTCGGCGGGATCTTGTTTGCTGCTGATGGCGCTTTCTACTTCCCTGATCAATTGGTTCCACTGCTGTGTGACCTGGGCCTGCATCTCCGGAGTGAAGTGTGCGGCTTTCTGCCCGATCTTTGCCTGGGCTTCATCGCTGTAATACTTTTTCATCCATTCATTGTTCGTTTGCATCTCCATCACCTCGATAATCTTCTTCAAAGCTGTCCAATCCGGCGTGCGACTTGAACCCACAGACCGTTCCGCCTCCTCAATGGCCCGCAGGGCGAGTTCGATCTGACGCCGTTTATCCGTCAGCAGGCGCCGCTGCAGGCTGAGGGTTGCGGGCAGGTCCAGATCGCGGCCGTCCAGCACATCCTTGATTTGTTTGAGAGACAGGCCAATGAATTTGAGGGTGGCGATCTGCTGCAAGCGGACCAGGTCGCGCTCGCCGTATAGTCGGTACCCAGCGCGATTACGCTCGCTGGGCTTGAGAAGGCCCAGACGATCGTAATGGTGCAGCGTCCGTACCGTCACACCGGCTTTTTCCGCAAATTCGCTGACTTTAAACATCGCTGCCATCTCTTGGACCATATTGAGGGCTGACGCAAGGGGAGGATCAAGGTTTTGTTTATGCCTCCCGAGTGGGTAATTTGCCGCCCACGGCTAAGCTGGCAGAAGGCGGCAGGCCGATGTAAAAGGCTTTTATTGGGCTGATTGCTGGCTGCCAATTGCTGGTCGCCATAAGGCAGCAGAACCGCCTTAATCCGCATCCCACTACCCTGAGCGGCAGGTCCCCTGAATGTACAAAGTTAAGTCTATTCTTTTCCTGATTATCCTGAGCTGCGCGGCGACGGTCTATGGAGCCAAGCTGCGCCAGGTGGCGATTGTCGATCTGCCTGGGGAGCCGGGCTTCAATGAAGTGGCCATGGCCGCCGGCAACGTGGTGATCAGTCGCCCGGCGACCAACACGATTGAGATTTTCAGTCCGGTCAAACGTCGCGTGGTGGCGCGTATCTCGCAGGTAGAAGGCCCGCGGGGCATTGCTGTGGATGATCAGGGGGCCAGAGTTTACGTGGCTCTTTCCGGAAGCGACAGCGTTGCGGTGATCAACAGCCATAACTGGCAGGTGGAAAAGCTTATCCAGGTACAGCAGCGCCCGGAAAAGCTTCTGTGGGTTCCGGAAACGAAGACCCTGTATGTGACCAGCACTCTCAACCGCAGCGTGAGCGCCGTGGACCCAGTAGTTGGTCGCGAGAACAAAGTTCTTGCAATGAACGCGCTGCCGGAAGACTTGGTTTATGACACAGGCCGCCGGGAACTCTTTGTGAGCCTGCAGGACGCTCGCCAGATCGCAGTGATTGATGCCAATAACCAGATTGTTAACCGGTTCAACCTGACTGCCTCTGAGCCCACCAGCATGGCGCTCGATAGCACCAGAAAGCGCCTATACGTAGCCGTTCGTTATGCCGTGCTCGCATTGAATCTGGACAGCGGCGCTGAGATGTTTCGTTTTCCCGCTCCGGGCGGGACGGACGCCCTGGTGCTCGACCCCAGCGGCAATCTGCTCTATGCCGCCGGCGGCGACGGCTCAGTGCTGGCCATTGATCTGGCCCGCAATATGGTGGACCACGAACTGCCCACAGACGTAAAGGGCTTCAGTATTGCTTACGATCCGCAACACCGGATGTTGTTCATGCCGGGGGCGCGCGAGGGTCGTTCCAAGATGGTCATCCTCAGTCCCATCTCAATGTCTAATGATCAGACGCGCCCGCAGACGGCAGAGAATCCCCCCGGCGGGCCCGAAACGGCCATGCGGAAGTAACCTGTTCCAAAATGTCATTCATGCTAAACTGCGCGCCGTGAGTGCCGCAGTTCAGCAGCTTCAAAGCAGTCCCACACCAATCCTCGACCGCCTGCAGCCTTTCCCCAAGCCAGCAAGAGTGAGCTTATGGGATAAATACCTAAGGCCTTTGTGCTGGAGTGGCCTTTTTTGGGGGCTGCTACTATTCTTCTTTTCTAGTAAACAAGATTTTCTCGATCCCGTTCGCAACGGAATGTTGCTGAACTTGCACGAGTTAGTTAAGAACGACTGGTACGGCATTCGTTCGGTTCTCACGATTTTGTCGCTCGTCCTGGTTTGGTTTTCTGCTATTACGGTCCACGAAGTCGGACATGCTCTCACCGGTGTGGCGGTGGGTTTTCGACTTAAATATCTGCAGATCGGGAACACTAAAATTGATCGGTCATTACGAGTCACTCGCCTACCTTATCCAACAGGAAAGCGGATCGGAGCAGTCGCCTTTTACCCGGAGGGATTGAAGAACAGGCCATGCCGCTATGCGATGATGATCCTTGCTGGTCCCCTTTCAAATGTAATCGCGGCAGCTGTTTTTGCCTTTCTACCGTTCGAAAAGTCGATGATTTCAGGAGCGTTTATCCTGATTTCTCTTTACATGGGATTGGGAAATATAGGGCCATGGGCATCTGACGGTAAAAAGCTGCTAACGATATTGTTAAGACGGAAGGTCCACGAGGCGGGCATTGCTTTGGCCCAACTTTCCGAAGAAATCCAAGCAGGTAAAGAATATACAGAACTCGATCAACTACTGGTGGCTGAGGCTGCTAGCTTGCGAGAAAAATCTCTCCGAGCCTCCCTAGCGCGCGTGATCGCATATGTGGTGGATCACGAATCGCGCAATTATGATGCCGCGGCTTTATCGCTCGAACTCTGTCTGGCACACTCGCCGTGGGCCACTAAACCGATGCGAAATGCCTTGTACTGCGACGCCGCAATTCTACAGGCCAAAAGGAGGCGGATGGAATTAGCGGAGGCTTGGTTCGCAGACATTCCAGTGAATACGAAATTGGGGTCTAAGCTGGAAGCCGAAGCGGCCATTCAGGAAGCTCGAGGAGATCTGATGGCCGCCATAGACAAAATTACTGAATCAGAAAATCAGTTATCGCAAGAGCCGACCACAAAAAGAACCTTGTCACATCTACGGAAGCTGAGAGAATGGAAAACCGAAATTGGAGAGCGTCTGGCTGTGGAATCTGTCCAATAGCATTTGCAACAGCTCAGTTGCTCTTCCTTTGTCCTCCAAACCTTTCAATCGGATCAATTTTTAAGCAGTCCTTCTACCGCAATGTAAGCTTCGTTAAGCGCGGCATCCAGATGCTCAGGGTGTTTGCCGCCAGCTTCGGCCATGTCAGGTCTACCACCGCCCGAACCACCAACCTTTTCGGCCACAGGCTTAATTACCTTTCCCGCCTGAACGCGGCTGGTGAGATCCGGGGTGACGCCAACAGTCAGCGCGACCTTGCCGTCTGCGCTTTGGGCTGATCCCAGCACTACCACTCCGGAACCAAGCTTATTGCGCAGGTTGTCGACCAGAGTACGCATCTGTCCGCGCTCAAGGTTGTCCACGCGATGAGCCAGAACTTTCACCCCACGTATTTCTTTAACCTTATCGTCCACGGAGGCTAGGGTGGAAGCCGCGGATTTCATTCGCAAGTGCTCCAGTTCTTTCTGCAGCTTACGGATTTCAGCTTCTTTCTTCTCCAACTCCGTTCTCAGTGCTTCAGCCGGTGATACCGTCTGCTGCCCGCGTGGGATAAACGAAGACACTACACCTTCAAGCTGGTGGTCTTTGCGGAAATGATCGAGAGATATCTCGCCGGTAATTGCCTCTACGCGCCGCACACCGGAGGAGACGCTCTCCTCGCGGAGGATCTTGATCAAACCAATCTCGCCGGTAGCGCCGGTATGAGTGCCGCCGCAGAGTTCGGTGGAGAAATCGCCGATTTTTATCACACGCACGCGCTCGCCGTATTTCTCTCCAAACAGCGCCATTGCCTTGTACTCGCTGATGGCCGCCTCGATGGGAACGTCCTCAATGGTTTCAACTTTGGTGTTGCGCAGGACCTGCTTGTTGACCAGGTCTTCAATGTCCTGCAGTTCTTCGTCGGCAACGCCGGTGAAGTGGGAAAAGTCGAAGCGCAAATGCCCCGGATCCACCAGGGATCCTGCCTGCTTCACGTGCTTGCCCAGAATCTCCCGAAGCCCGGCATGCAGAAGGTGCGTTGCAGTGTGATTGCGCATGGTTGACTCGCGGACTTCCGCATGCACCACCGCATCCACCTTCATTCCAAGATGGATCGGCTGACGGGCTTTCACCTTGTGTGCGCGAACCCCCTGAACCGGCATGTAGCATCCGTTCACGTCCGCCAGCAGGGTGGTGCGTTGCTCGTCATAGAACACGCCTATGTCGCCCACCTGCCCGCCTGAATCGGCATAGAACGGTGTATGATCCAACACAACTTCGCCCTCTTCGCCCGCGTTCAGCGCTTTTACGCCCTGGCCATCTTTCACCAGCGCCAGCACTTCGCAGTCGTCTGACTCGGTCTTGCGATAGCCTTCAAAAACCGTCTTTGTCAGATCACGATAGACAGGGGACGCCGTTTGCTTGGCGCCGCCTTTCCAGGATGCCCGCGCACGTTCGCGCTGCGCTTCCATGGCCCGCTCAAAACCTTCCACATCCAGGGTGATTCCGGCATCACGGCATGTATCCATGATGAAATCGAAGGGCAGTCCAAAGGTATCGTAGAGCTTGAACGCATGATCACCGCGATAGCGCATGCCGCGCTCCACCTGATAACGGTGCTGCGCTACCTGTGCCCGGCCCACACCAGAATCGGTAAGGTGCTCTTGCGCGGTAACGATGCGTTGTGCATCCGCCATCTCACGCCGTACTGCCTGAAGATCAGACTCCAGTCTCGCCAATCCGGCATCCAGCGTGTGGGCAAACCGCCGCTCTTCTTCGTGCACCACCTTGGCTACCCGATCTGCGGTTTCCTGCAGCTCCGGATAGGCGTTTTGCATCAGGTCGCGGACAGCAAACACCATCTCATACATGAATGGCTTGTTGGCGCCCAGCAACCGTCCATGGCGAATCCCGCGGCGCAGGATTTTGCGCAGCACGTAGCCACGACCCTCGTTTGCGGGCAGCACGCCATCAGAGATCAAAAAAGTAGTTGCACGCGCGTGATCGGCAATTACGCGCAATGAGGCTGCGGATTTGGAACCCCTTTCAGCAGCCAGTTCCTTGCCCAGGTTCACTCCTGTGACTTTGGCCGCCGCCTGGATCAATGGCGTGAACAGGTCGGTTTCGTAATTCGATAGCTTGCCTTGCAATACCGCGGAAAGGCGCTCCAACCCCATTCCGGTGTCGATGGATGGCTTGGGAAGCGGATTGAGAGTTCCGCCTGAATCGCGATCAAATTGCATGAAAACAAGGTTCCAGATCTCTACATATCTGCCGCACTCGCACGGGAACTTGCAGTCAGCGTGGCCTTCGTCCGATGCTGCCGGACCCATGTCATAGTGGATCTCGCTGCATGGGCCGCAGGGCCCGGTATCTCCCATGGACCAGAAGTTGTCCTTCATGCCCATGGCAAAAATGCGGTCTTTGGGAACACCCACCTCCAGCCAGAACTTCTCCGCGTCCTCGTCTCGCGGCACCTGCTGCTCGCCCTTGAAGAAGGTGCAGTAAACGCGGTCTTTGGGAATCCCATACCAATTGGGCGAGGTTACCAGTTCCCAGGCGTAGGCGACCGCATCGCCCTTGAAGTAATCGCCGAAACTGAAATTGCCCAGCATTTCAAAGAAGGTGTGGTGACGTTTGGTGAAGCCCACGTTCTCAAGATCATTGTGCTTGCCCCCGGCACGCACACATTTTTGCGAAGTGGCAGCCCGCGTGTAGTCGCGCTTTTCCAGGCCAAGGAACACGTCCTTGAATTGGTTCATCCCCGCATTGGTGAAGAGCAGGGTAGGATCATTCGCCGGCGCCAGCGACGATGAGTGCACGCGTTTATGGCCTTTGCTTTCAAAAAAGCGCAGGAATTGTTCGCGAATTTCTGAGCCTGTGGGCATTGTGTCTTAATTTTAGCAGGCACTTACTGGCGGTAGACGTACGCGGCGCAAGCGGTAAAAGCGAGCGGAGAATTGCCAAGATTGCCTAAATTGCCAACATTTGAACTTGCTCTCTCTCTGACTGATTGATGTTTTGAGCTGCGCCTTGGCTAAGTGACGGATCACCAAAATTTGGCGGCGAGGCCAGACTTATGTGCCGAGGCGCTTGTCACCAGCCCTGATCGCAGTTTGTTGAAGGCGAACTGTGTGGCGGTTTTGTGGAGCGCGGCGACAAAAAAATCACCCGGACGGATGCGAGTACCGTCCGGGTAACCTCTGGAGGGAGCAATGAAGGAGGTCTACTGCTATTGCTGTTGCTGCTGCTGTTGTTGCGTTGGCTGCTGTGAATGTTTTTGCATACGTTCCTGCCTGCGCTGCTGGCGTTGCTGCATCAGTTGCTGAGCTTTCTGGCGCTGCTCCGGAGTGAGCACAGCGTAAATCTGTGATTTGGTGCGCTCCTGCTCCACCATCAAATCGCTCATAATCTGGCTTTGCTTGTTGGCGAAAGTGCGGGCCTGGTTTTCATCAAAATTGCCCGTGGTATTTGCGTCTTCCGCCTGCCGGTTTTGCCTCATTTGTTGCATCAGCGGCTGCACCTTGCTTTTTTGCGCCTGCATGATGTTCTTGATCTGGGTCTGTTGATCCGTGGTCAGGTTCAGCTCTTTAGTCATGTGCCCAAGCATCGAACCGCCGTGGTGCCTGAATCCCGGGCCGAAATTCTGGCCCGGTCCTTGGGCCAGCAACGTGCCGGCCATACCGGCTGCCACAACCAGTATGATTGCGGTTACGCCGAGGAAAAGTTTCTTCTTCATCATCGAACTCCTTTTACAATTCCGAGCGGCAGCCGTAACCACGTAGCCATCAGGTCAGGTCTGCCATTAGTATTAACCCACGCTCTGGAATTGGAAGGTTATGAGTTGTTAAATCCAAGGGCGTGAACCTTGACAGTTCTTAACTAACCCACGATCTTTGAAGGGTTTATGGTGACATCATGGTATCAGTGCTGCTCATTGATGACGACGCGGAGTTAAGCAAACTGCTCGAAGAGTATCTGCAAAGCGAGCAGCTTCACCTGGATGCAGCTCACGATGGTCCCAGCGGACTGCAAAAGGCGCTTGCGAGCCAGTACGCCGTGGTGATTCTGGATGTGATGTTGCCCGGCATGAGTGGTTTGGATGTGCTCAAGCAATTGCGACAGAAAAGTTCTGTTCCCGTGCTGATGCTCACCGCCCGGGGCAGCGAGTTGGACCGTATTCTTGGGTTGGAACTTGGGGCGGATGATTACCTTCCCAAGCCCTTCAATCCTCGCGAACTGGTGGCGCGCCTGCGCGCGATTCTGCGCCGTACCAGCAGCGCGGCTGGGGGTTCTCCGGCGCAGCCTGTGCATGTGGCGGATGTGGAACTGCATCCGGAGTCCCGCAGCGTGAGCTGCAGCGGCAAGTCCGTTACCTTGACGGGAGCGGAATTTGACCTCTTGTTTACTTTTCTGCGTAACCCCGGCAAAATCATCAGCCGCGAAGACCTGACGCAGGCTGCGCTGGGACGGCCCATGTCCCCTATGGACCGTAGTATTGATGTGCATGTAAGTAATCTTCGGCGCAAGCTGGGTTCCTACAACGGGGACCAGGAGCGCATCAAAGCCATTCGCGGCAGCGGATATGTCTATCTGTTGCCAGGAGAGCAGCCGTGAAATCCCGCAGCATGTTCGGCTTCCGCAGCCTGTTTTTCAAAATCTTTATCTCTTTCTGGATCACCATGGCGCTGATTATCGGCGCGCTAAACCTGATGTTCCGGCTGGCCAATATGGAGTCTCTGCCGGAGCGCGCCACCAAGGGAGCATTCGGTGAAGCACTCACGCTCTATGCCGAGCAGGCTGCGCGCGTCTATGAGCGGGAAGGCTCCAAGGGGCTTTCTGATCTGGCGCGGAGGTCGGCACGGGAGTCCACCAGCGAGATTTACCTGTTTGATGAAAACGGCAAGGCGCTTGGTTCGCAGCCTCCGGAGAACGTGCGCCAGGTGGTAATGAATGTAGTGAAGAATGGCGCCCCTGAGCGTCCGCCAATACCATTATTTGTCGCAGGGGTGGCCCGCTCAGTATGGGCGCGGCATGTAACCTCGCCTGATGGCGCCCGCTACATTTTCGCTGCGCGCTTCAGCCGGCCCGGCAGTCCACCACCTTTTCTTAGCGCTCAACGTATTGCCGTGGCAATTCTCATTGTCGGCCTGGTCTGTTATTTGTTGGGGCTCTATTTGACGTCACCGCTCAAAAAACTGCAGTCCACGGTGAAATCATTTGCTGAAGGCAATTTGAATGTCCGCGTGTCACCAGAACTGGGCAACCGGGGCGACGAACTGGCGGACCTTGGCCGGGAATTTGACCACATGGCTGAACGCATTGAGGCGCTGATTTCTTCGCAGAAACGCCTTCTTGCCGATATATCTCATGAGTTGCGTTCTCCGCTGGCCCGCCTGAGCGTGGCTCTTGAACTGGCCCGTAAGAATGTTGTGGATGGGCGCCCTACGCCGGCACTTGATCGCATTGAGCAGGAGTCTGACCGCATGAACCAGTTAGTCGGACAGCTCTTGACTCTCACGCGACTTGAAAGCGGAGCAGAGCGTGTCCCGCCCGAAACAGTTGCGCTTGAGGACCTGCTTCAACAGGTGATTGATGATGCAGACTTTGAAGCCAAATCTCTGGGTAAACGCGTGCACGCCATTCACATGGACCAGTGCCGGGTAAAAGGCTCATCAGAGCTGTTGCGCAGCGCCGTAGAAAACGTGATTCGAAACTCTATTCGCTATACCGCGGAAGGTACTGCCGTTGAGGTTTCACTGAATTGGCGGCTTGATACTGCCGTGCTTACGGTACGAGACCACGGCCCCGGTGTTCCTGAAGAAGATCTGAGGCACATTTTTGAGCCTTTTTACCGGGTCAGCGAAGCGCGTGAGCGATCGAGCGGCGGTGTGGGTCTTGGACTTTCCATCGCCGACCGGACGGTGAAGCTGCATGGGGGCGTCATTCGCGCGGAGAATAAGAGTGATGGTCTCCTCATAACCCTGGACCTGCCCCTCGCTCCGAGTTTGCCGGTGCAGCAGCCGGCTGCAGAGCAGCAGCCAATCAGTAAAAGCGTTTAGCAACTAGACGAGCCAAACAGACTAGAACGCCCATCGGGAGGTTAGCGGACCACCTTTACAGGCGGTCCTTCCGAATTACGCTACCTTCTCGCCTTCGGCTTTCGCTTCAGGGTGACCTCGCTTAGCGGCGGCATTCTCGATCTCGGAATTGATCTCGCCTCCAATCAGAATTGCCAGGCCTGTGATGAAAAGCCAATACAGCAGGATGATGACCGCGCCCAGCGAGCCATACGTCTTGCTGTAGCTGTTGGAAAAATGGAGGTAGACGCGAAACCCGAAAGAAGCGCCAATCCACAGCAGCACTCCCACCAGAGACCCTGGCGTGATCCATGTCCATTGCTGTTCTGTGTCAGGGCCGAAGTAGTACATGAGGGCGAAGGAAAGTACGACAAAGAATAGTGCCAGGGGCCATTGCACTACCCGCCAGGCCAATACAGTGATGTCGCTAAGTCCAGTATGCGTGCCTACGAACTGCGCTATGCTCCCGCCGTAGAGGACGATCATCAGGGCCACAATCGTGAGACCGGAAATGGCAATGGTCAGAACAATTGAGATGAGCTTTTGCTTCCAGTAAGGCCGGGTATCTGTTACGTGATAACAGCGGTTCAACGCGTCCATGACGGAACTCAATCCGCCAGAGCCAGACCATAGGGCAAGTACAAGGCCGGTAGCCAGTTTGAGACCGGTAGCATTCCGGGCAATTTCCTTCAGCGTCTTTTGCAGCAAGGTGAATGCATCCGGGGGCAGAAAACGGCCAGCATAGTTGAAAAAGCTGGTTTGCAGGTCATGGCTCTGGGCGAAGAATCCAAGCATGGTGAGAACAAAGAACAGCATGGGCACCAGAGCGGCAACAAAATAAAACGAGAGGGCTGCGGAGCGCGTAAGGACCTCATCCTCCCAAATTTCTTCATAAACTCGTTTGCTGAGCTTCCATGCACTCAGCCCTCCGAGCTTCCAGGGGGATGCCTTTTCCTTTGCATGTTCCTGAACTGCAGGATCCTGAGGGTTGCTGTGAAATTTGTACAGACGCATTCTCTCCCCACTGTGGCGGCGTTAGGCCTTGGTATTGTTGGATGAAGGGATGCGAAAGATGGAAACTGCTGGCCTGAGTTGCAGAAATTTAGCAACCCTGACGAGAACTGACGAACTCAGGTAGCGGCTTACAGCACAAATTCTGACGATGGTCGTGAGGTCAATACCAACTTCAAAATCCTGGGCCGCTGATCCGCTTCCTTTTAAATCCGTCCGCTCCCATCAGGGTGAGAGAGAAAAGAATGAATACTGATATGACGATAGCAAACTGGGTGGTGGTAGCAAGATTTTTGTAAAGATTCGTTGCATCCAGAGGCTTATCTGTTTCAGCCTCCTGTCCCTAAGCGGTGACCAAAAAAAATTAACAACGTCAATAAAAATTACAGAGAAGCCCGCAAAACTCATTCAACGGAGAAGGTTATGGATGCGAACTGGAACAGGATCATTGACAATGGCGCAGTGCGAATTGGATTGATTGTTGCCATCTTCGCAGTGTGGCTGGCCATCAGCTACGGATTGTTAGCAGCGTAAGGCGCTGCTCCAATCAGCCAATCAGGCTTCCACCGCCAGGCCTTCCCGGGTTCGTCCAGAGCCAGAACCGTAGCGGGTATCAACATATTCGTCAAGAATCTTGATGAATTCAGCCACAATCTTGTCGCCTTTCAGTGTGATCATGAGCCTTCCATCAACAAATACAGGCGCTTTGGGCTCTTCAAAGGTGCCTGGGAGTGAAATCCCGATGTTGGCGTGCTTAGATTCACCCGGTCCGTTGACGACGCAGCCCATCACTGCGAGCTTCAGCTCTTCTACGCCGGGGTATTTCTGCTTCCATACCAGCATGTTTTCGCGAAGATAGGACTGGATCTGCTCCGCCATTTCCTGGAAGAAGGTGCTGGTGGTGCGTCCGCATCCGGGACAAGCGGTGACCTGCGGAGTGAAGCTGCGAATCGCTAGAGACTGAAGAATCTGCTGCGCAACAATCACTTCTTCGGTGCGGTTGCCGTTGGGCGCAGGCGTAAGAGAAACACGTATGGTGTCGCCGATGCCTTCCTGCAGCAAGACAGCCAAACCGGCCGTGCTGCTGACGATCCCTTTAGCTCCCATGCCGGCTTCCGTTAATCCAAGATGCAGCGGGTAGTCGCAGCGAGCAGCCAGGTTCCGGTACACATCAACCAGGTCCTGAACACCGCTGACTTTGGCGCTGAGCAGAATGTAATTGTGAGGCAGGCCGGCGTCTTCTGCAATTTCCGCGGAACGCAGAGCGCTTACCACCATGGCTTCCATGGTGACATCGCGAGCATCTTTGGGTTCGGCAAGGCGCGAGTTTTCATCCATCATGCGGGTGAGCAGTTGCTGATCGAGCGAGCCCCAATTCACACCAATGCGCACTGGCTTGTCATTCTTAATGGCCACTTCCACCATGGCGCGGAAATTATTGTCATCTTTGCGTCCCACGCTTACGTTGCCGGGATTGATGCGGTATTTGGCCAGCGCCTGCGCGCATTCCGGATATTTGCTGAGCAGAAGATGTCCGTTGTAATGAAAATCACCGATGATGGGAACGTGGATATTTTGCCTGGCCAGCCCTTCTACAATCGCCGGGACGGCCTTTGCAGCAGCATCATTATTCACGGTCACGCGGACCAGTTCCGAGCCCGCCCGGGCCAATTGCGCCACCTGCTGGATGGTGCCGGGGACGTCAGCCGTGTCAGTGTTTGTCATTGACTGCACAACTACAGGGGCATCGCCGCCCACGCGGACACCGCCAATGTTGGCCGCAACACTTCTTCTGCGTTGGATGGTAGCCATTCTCTTTAGTTTACCTGATTTGGCTGTGACTTCGCCTTAATGCCGCTCAGCACGAAGGTGTTGCTTTTATCGGCCATTGCTGCTCTATGCTCCCTCGCTTCTCACGTTATAGAGATATCGCACAGAGGCCGCGTTAAAACTACGGTGACACAGTTGTGCAAAAAATTGCGCAGTTTTGCACAGTAAAGTCGGACTTTTCACCTTCAACGCCTCAAAAAGCACGCCAGGGTTCCATGCGCCGGCTGAGAAGTTTGTTCCATTGGATAAGAAGCAGTGTCTTACCTATCAGAGCATCTGCAAACAAAGCGCCTGATAGTTAAAGGATGCTCCAGATTCGACGGACGAGTTTGGCCCCAACCGGACCAAGGCGCCACGGCAATCGCTACAGCGCTCCGCCGCGAAGCACTCTGGATCCAGGGACAACACTTCCAAGAAAAAAACAAATTAAGTCCCCCGCGAAGGAGATTTTGAAAAAATGCGTACTGAAAACTTGAAATCGTTTGCCCAGGCGGTCACAAAGGCCGCCCTTGCCCTCATCCTGGTTGCCGGAATTCTATTCGCCGTGGGCTGCGGCGGAGGCGGTACCGGCGTTAATCCCGGGCCTACGCCTACTCCGGGAAACGGCGCTGCCAATACGCAGGTCAGATTTGGCGATGCACCCGCTGATAGCGTGATCTCATTTGAAGTCAGCGTTTCGGCTTTAAGCCTCACACCCAGCGGAGGCGGAGCCAATGCCACCGTGACCGTCCCCGCGAACAACCGCATTGAACTCACGCACCAATCAGGAAAGTTTGAGCCGTTTGTTACCGGCAACTTGCCGCAAGGCACATTCTCAGCGGCCAATCTCACGCTGGTGAATTCAGAGCTTACTTTCCTCAACAGTAACGGAACCCCGGTCCACATCAATGGCCCTGCGAGCGCTTCCATTTCAGTTCCCTTGAACCCGGCGATCACTGTGGGAAGCTCTCCGCTGGTGCTGAATATTGACGTGAACGTCGCCAATTCCATCACGCTGGCGGGTGGCGTGGTGAACGGAATCAGCTTTGGCCCCACCTCATTCAACATCACCGCCAAAGCACCTGGCGCTCAGGCTGGCCAACAGGACGATGATGGCGAGATTGAAGACGTTCAGGGCACAGTGACTGCCGTAAATGGCAGCAATTTTGACCTCAAGATTGGCACGGGCTCCACTCTCACGTTCGCTACTGACAGCACCACCGAGTTCAAAGATGGTGTCACCGGTGTAGCTGCACTGCTCAACCAGGTTGTGACCGTGGAAGGCTTCACCAGATCTGATGGCAGCCTTTTCGCGAAGGAAGTTGAAGGTCTGGAAAACGAGGCTGGCGGCGAAATTGAAGGCCTGATCACTGCGATCAGCGGTAGCACATTGACTGTGAACGCCCAGGATGGAATCGGCAGCGGCATGGATGATTCCAAGGTTGGAGCTACCTTCACCGTGAACATTGCAGGCCTGAACGCCAGCAAATTCCGCGTGAAAGGCGGCGGTGGGTTCGGCGGCAACGTTCCCAACACGCTGACCTTCAACGCGACCACCATCCACGAAGGGCAGCGGATTGAGGTTGATACCGATGCTCCGGTTCCCTCAGCCAACGGTGCCATTACTCCGGACAAGATCAATCTGCAGCAGCAGGGTATTGCCGGAAGCGTGGCCAACGCTTCGGCGAGCACCTTCGACGTGACTCTGGCGGCTGACTCGGCGTTGGCAGTGATCTCCGGTCAGACCGTGGTGCACGTGACCACGGTTTCCAGCACGGACACGCGTACAACGGTTTCCAACGGAGCCAGTGTTCGCGTTCGCGGACTGTTGTTCTGGACTGGAACCTCGTGGCAGATGATTGCCCGGCGCATTCGTTAACTTTAACCCTTGTTCATCCTCACCCGGTCGCAGCTTACAATGCTGCGGCCGGTTTTTTGTTGAGCAGAACTGTTCAGTACCGGCAACGGTTCGGTGCAGCTGTTTAGGTTTGTGCAGCTCTGCTTCAACTCGCGAAAGGCATCTCCCTTGCCCCTGCCGCAATCTTACCCTTGTTGCTGATTTTTCCTGGGAGAGGCACTCATGGCACATTTTGCAAAAGACCTGGAAGATCTTCGCCACCGCGCAGAACAAAAAATGGAAGAGGGCGCGGTAACACAAAGCTATAAAGGCGACGTCAAGAAAGCCATTGAAATCCTGAATGAAGCGCTGGCGACGGAAATTGTCTGCGTTCTTCGCTACATGCACCATTACTTCATGGCCACAGGCGTTCACGGCAAAGGTGTTTCCGATGAATTCAAAGAGCACGCCGACGCTGAGCGCCACCATGCCGACCTGCTGGCGGAAAGGATCCAGCAACTCGGCGGCAAGCCGGACTTCAATCCCAAGAACCTGCTTGAGCGCTCCGTATCACAATATGTGGAAGGCGAAACCCTGGCCGATATGATCCGTGAAGACCTGATTGCCGAGCGAATCGTAATCGAGGTTTACCAGGGCATGATCCGCTATTTCGGTAACGATGATCCCACCACAAGGGTGATCCTGGAGGAATTGCTGCATGACGAGGAAGAGCATGCTGACGACCTCGCCGACCTGCTCTATATTGTGAATCCAGAAACGGCGGAAACCGAAGGACAGGACCCGGGTACAGAGCCGTTGCGCATGCACCAGGAGCGAACTGAGGGCGGAGCAGACAGCCAGAGCAGGCAGCGCAGCATGCAGGAGATTGCTCAAAGCCGCGATCAGGCCACCCGGAGAAGCAACGCGCGATTGTCCGGTAAAGAAGTCCCGGGTGGAGAGATGCCGGGTGGAGAGATGAAAGAAGCTGAAGGCCGCACCACGCCTCCGCCGCCCAGCGGCGAACAGGTATTTGAAAGCCACAAACGCGATCGTGACCGGATCCTCAACGAACTGCGCTGGATGGGAAAGAACAAAAAGAAAAAGCCGGCAGCGTAGAAGCACTCAGCGGTCGGCACTCAGCCTTCGCCACTGAATAGCTCTGGCCGTGAACGCTCAAATCGTTCATGAGTACAGAAACAATTCAGCTCCACACCCCAATACCAGGGCTGAGTGCCGACCGCTGATGATGAGGGCTGATCTCCGACACGGAGCACGCGGATTGAAGACAGGCAATTTAGGGTTTTGCCGCGAAGAGCGCGTGAGACTCCGCTATTTGTCTGGTAACACCAGGCCTACATTAACGTCAGTGAACTTGATCCATTGCTTGATGGAGCGCGGCGCGTTGGGGTCCTGCAATGTGATCTCGGCACTGGACTCGCCAATCCCGCGCGACTTGAACCTTACCGCTCTATTGGTGTCTACGAGCATGCTGCGCATGCTCAGCGGAATCTGAGCCACATCCTTCCAGCTGAGCGTCAGGTGAACGCGCAAGGGGGCAAAGACATCACGCTCAGGGCAGATCAGATGGAGAATTGGACGAGCCGCCGTGGAATCGTATTTGGCCACGGAGCAGGAAATGGAAGCGTCGGTGGTCCTGAAATCCTCAACCTGCCATTTGCCTTTTGATGGTATGGAAGGCAGGGAACCCGTTGAGGCAAGTTGTTCCTGCGTTTTACATTCCGCTGAGTTGCACCCGGACTGCGATTTGGGATCGCTCAAATTGGGATTGTTTTGCGCAATCAGGGATGCGGATGAGAGCACCACAAAGAAGATCGACGATATCCGCGCACACATGTGTTCCTCTTTTCCTGATTCTGGTAGACCCGGAAGTCAGGCGTGCGGCCCGGCAACCAACGCTCAAGTAGCACGCTCAGAAACCCCAATCCAGCGCAGCCACAATCAGTTGGATTGACGCGCGAAAAGCGGTTAGGACAGCAGGCCAGCTTGCGAATGGATGCGCAGTTTTGAAGGCGTTGTCACAGCAGAGTTGGGACGAATGGCTGGCCCAAGGTTGCAAGGGAAGAGAAATGCGGGACGAAGAGCACCGTGTGAGGGGTTGGTCAGTTTACAGCACGACTTCGCTCCAGCGAGATGCCGAAGGTTTCACCATGCCCTCGCCAATTGTCATCTCGACCGAACTCCGAGGGAGCTTGCGACTAAGGAGGAGTGGAGAGATCCCGAGGATGTGTCCCAAGCCATGCTGATACAAGGCGTTCTCTCCAAAATGGCGGGGTGCTATCCTCTTCCTCGCGTATGCGTGACGGGTTCAACTACAAATTCTGGGTTTACATTCTGTCCAGCCGGTCCGGAACACTTTACGTGGGCATCACAGGGTATTTCAATCGACGGATCACGCAGCACAAGATAGACACAATTGAAGGCTTCACAAAGAAGTATCAGTGTCATCGTCTGGTCTACTACGAGAGCTACCAGGATGTATTGGAGGCCATTGCGCGTGAGAGGCAACTCAAGGTTTTGGCCATGTTGGCATCATCCAACCCGATATGCAGAAGGGACTCCGGGAGAAGTCGCTCAAAGACGTTGCCTGCTTCCTTGCGCCGATGAAGCCGCCAGAGGGGAGAAAGTATTGGTGGAAACTCCTGCGTCAGCATGGTGGAGGAAAGATTCTCGGGGTCTCTCGACTCCCACTCTCAAGACGCGAAAAACGCGCACCTTGGAGACCTCGAACTCTCCTTAGTCCGCCGGTTCCCGCGGGCTCGCTCAAGATCGACAGCCGTTTAGAGGGTTGGTCAGTTTACAGTACGCCTTCGTCCCAGCGAGATGCCGAGGGTTTCACCATGCCCTCGCCAATTGTCATCTCGACCGAACTCCGAGGGAGCTTGCGACTAAGGAGGAGTGGAGAGATCCCGAGGATGTGTCCCAAGCCATGCTGATACAAGGCGTTCTCTCCAAAATGCCGGGGTGCTATCCTCTTCCTCGCGCATGCGTGACGGGTTCTACTACAAATTCTGGGTTTACATTCTGTCCAGCCGGTCCGGAACACTTTACGTGGGCATCACAGGGTATTTCAATCGACGGATCACGCAGCAAAAGATAGACACAATTGAAGGCTTCACAAAGAAGTATCAGTGTCATCGTCTGGTCCACTACGAGAGCTACCAGGATGTATTGGAGGCCATTGCGCGTGAGAGGCAACTCAAGGTTTTGGCCATGTTGGCATCATCCAACCCGATATGCAGAAGGGACTCCGGGAGAAGTCGCTCAAAGACGTTGCCTGCTTCCTTCGCCGATGAAGCCGCCAGAGGGGAGAAAGTATTGGTGGAAACTCCTGCGTCAGCATGGTGGAGGAAAGATTCTCGGGGTCTCTCGACTCCTCTCAGTCGCTCGCACTTTAAGAGTCGGTCGAAATGACATTAGGCGGGATGCATCGCAAAGGTTGAGGTGGTCGTGGCGATTTGATGAAGTCATACAGCTCCTCGCGCTTCTTCTCTCGTTTAACACTTCCTTAGGGGCTGCAGGTTTTGGCCATGTGGGCATTCTCCAAATGACAGCCGTGTAGAGGGTTGGTCAATTTACAGTACGCCTTCGTCCCAGCGAGATGCCGAAGGTTTCACCATGCCCTCGCCAATTGTCATCTCGACCGAACTCCGAGGGAGCTTGCGACTAAGGAGGAGTGGAGAGATCCCGAGGATGTGTCCCAAGCCATGCTGATACAAGGCGTTCTCTCCAAAATGCCGGGGTGCTATCCTCTTCCTCGCGCATGCGTGACGGGTTCTACTACAAATTCTGGGTTTACATTCTGTCCAGCCGGTCCGGAACACTTTACGTGGGCATCACAGGGTATTTCAATCGACGGATCACGCAGCACAAGATAGACACAATTGAAGGCTTCCACGCTGGCACGACCTGGCCGAAAACTGGGGTCGGGAAATGCGCTTTCGGGGACAGAGCCTGGGAAACCCTTCCTGAGTCTGCATGGTGGAGGAGAAATCCTCGCGATATTCGGGATTTGAAGGAGAAAGCGCTGGTTGAATTCCCTGAATCAGCATGCTGGAGGAAAAATTTTCGGGATCTCTCCACTTCTCTTCAGTCGCTCCGCTCTTTCGGAGTCGGTCGAGATGACATTAGGCGGGATGCATCGCAAAGGTTGAGGTAGTCGTGGCGATTTGATGAAGTCATACAGCTCCTCGCGCTTCTTCTCTCGTTTAACACTTCCTTAGGGGCTGCAGGTTTTGGCCATGTTGGCATTATCCAAATGACCCGATATGTAGAAGGACTCCGGGAGAAGTCGCTCAAAGACGTTGCCTGCTTCCTTGCCAAGCCGCCAGAGGGGGGAAAGTATTGGTGGAAACTCCTGCGTCAGCATGGTGGAGGAAAGATTCTCGGGGTCTCTCGGCTCCCACCCCAAGACGCGAAAACCGCGCACCTTGGAGACCCCGAACTCTCCCTAGTCCGCCGGTTCCCGCGGGCTCGCTCAAGATCGACAGCCGTTTAGAGGGTTGGTCAATTTACAGTACGCCTTCGTCCCAGCGAGATGCCGAGGGTTTCACCATGCCCTCGCCAATTGTCATCTCGACCGAACTCCGAGGGAGCTTGCGACTAAGGAGGAGTGGAGAGATCCCGAGGATGTGTCCCAAGCCATGCTGATACAAGGCGTTCTCTCCAAAATGCCGGGGTGCTATCCTCTTCCTCGCGTATGCGTGACGGGTTCTACTACAAATTCTGGGTTTACATTCTGTCCAGCCGGTCCGGAACACTTTACGTGGGCATCACAGGGTATTTCAATCGACGGATCACGCAGCACAAGATAGACACAATTGAAGGCTTCCACGCTGGCACGACCTGGCCGAAAACTGGGGCCGGGAAATGCGCTTTCGGGGACAGAGCCTGGGAAACCCTTCCTGAGTCTGCATGATGAAAGAAAGATTTTCGTGATCTGACGGGATTAGACGGAGAAAGTATTGGCCCGAATTCCCTGAATCAGCATGCTGGAGGAAAACTTTTCGGGATCTCTCCACTTCTCTTCAGTCGCTCCGCTCTTTCGGAGTCGGTCGAGATGACATTAGGCGGGATGCATCGCAAAGGTTGAGGTGGTCGTGGCGATTTGATGAAGTCATACAGCTCCTCGCGCTTCTTCTCTCGTTTAACACTTCCTTAGGGGCTGCAGGTTTTGGCCATGTTGGCATTATCCAAATGACAGCCGTGTAGAGGGTTGGCAGTTTACAGTACGCCTTCGTCCCAGCGAGATGCCGAGGGTTTCACCATGCCCTCGCCAATTGTCATCTCGACCGAACTCCGAGGGAGCTTGCGACTAAGGAGGAGTGGAGAGATCCCGAGGATGTGTCCCAAGCCATGCTGATACAAGGCGTTCTCTCCAAAATGCCGGGGTGCTATCGTCTTCCTGCGCATGCGTGACGGGTTCTACTACAAATTCTGGGTTTACATTCTGTCCAGCCGGTCCGGAACACTTTACGTGGGCATCACAGGGTATTTCAATCGACGGATCACGCAGCACAAGATAGACACAATTGAAGGCTTCCACGCTGGCACGACCTGGCCGAAAACTGGGGCCGGGAAATGCGCTTTCGGGGACAGAGCCTGGGAAACCCTTCCTGAGTCTGCATGGTGAAAGAAAGATTTTCGTGATCTGACGGGATTAGACGGAGAAAGCATTGGCCCGAATTCCCTGAATCAGCATGCTGGAGGAAAACTTTTCGGGATCTCTCCACTTCTCTTCAGTCGCTCCGCTCTTTCGGAGTCGGTCGAGATGACATTAGGCGGGATGCATCGCAAAGGTTGAGGTGGTCGTGGCGATTTGATGAAGTCATACAGCTCCTCGCGCTTCTTCTCTCGTTTAACACTTCCTTAGGGGCTGCAGGTTTTGGCCATGTTGGCATTATCCAAATGACAGCCGTGTAGAGGGTTGGTCAATTTACAGTACGCCTTCGTCCCAGCGAGATGCCGAGGGTTTCACCATGCCCTCGCCAATTGTCATCTCGACCGAACTCCGAGGGAGCTTGCGACTAAGGAGGAGTGGAGAGATCCCGAGGATGTGTCCCAAGCCATGCTGATACAAGGCGTTCTCTCCAAAATGCCGGGGTGCTATCCTCTTCCTCGCGCATGCGTGACGGGTTCTACTACAAATTCTGGGTTTACATTCTGTCCAGCCGGTCCGGAACACTTTACGTGGGCATCACAGGGTATTTCAATCGACGGATCACGCAGCACAAGATAGACACAATTGAAGGCTTCCACGCTGGCACGACCTGGCCGAAAACTGGGGCCGGGAAATGCGCTTTCGGGGACAGAGCCTGGGAAACCCTTCCTGAGTCTGCATGGTGGAGGAGACATCCTCGCGATATTCGCGATTTGAAGGAGAAAGCGCTGGCTCGAATTCCCTGAATCAGCATGCTGGAGGAAAAATTCTCGGGATCTCTCCACAACAGTCTGAAGTGCGTCGATTATTGCGGCGCGCGGCTTAGTTCATCCGGGGGTGACGGTGCGTAAGCCCTTAATTTCGGAGTGGGGAGGAGTACCCTCGGGTGCACAAAAACCACAAAGGGCACCAAGGAAACACGAAGGAAAGCAACTTCGTCAGGCGAGAGAAGGCCACCAGACCAGCACCTCGAGGTCGCGGGAGAAGTGCAGCAGCGGCGGCGTGGCGGGAAGATGGATTCCGGCGGCAGAGGCCATGGTGTTGAGTTCGATATTGGCTTCAGCATCCTGCAGTGGCCACGGAAGATGGTGGATGTAAGCACGCAGCACCTTGCCGTGGTGCACGGTATAAAGGCAGTAACGCTCGGTGAGGAAATGTTCCACGGTGTTTTTTTCACGCTGGCGTACGGGAGCAATGGGCTTGTAGCTGGCGCGAAATTCCGCGTGACTGGCAGGGTAAGCGCCAACAGATCCGGCCGGTCTGGACGGCAAGTCTTCAGACACTCGCTTGGGCCTGGGATTTTCCTGGCGGGTGCAGCGATAAGAAAAGCTCTCACCGGCGTTCTGCACGTACATGGCGGCGTTGAAGTAAGGAAGATGATAGAAAGTGCGCGCTCCCCAGACGGCGAGGCGGCTGGCGCAATCAAGGCTCCAGAAGTAAACGCCGGGAATGCCGCGACAGGTCACGTACGTTCTCACGTTGAGTTCGGGAGTGGTGCTTAGACGCGGGACAGCAGGCGTACCTCGTGCGCGGATACCGCTCATCCAGAATGGAATCACGCCTACCCAGGCGTGGCCATCGCGGAGATCGAGTTCGAGTTCTTGGGGGACGAGAGGACGAATCTGCTGCGGCGGCAGGGGCCAGTGCGCGAAGAGCAGATCATGCCACTTCTGCACCATGATCCATGGTCGGGACGGCATGGGAGCGGTGCGGTGCGCCGCCTGGCTGAACGCTGGATGCACGCTACGGCTCCTGCTCCATCAGGCTCTTCACCAGGCTGAGGGCTTCATCTTTGCTGACGATGGCGCCTTCAAGTTGCGCGTCTTCCACCGCGGTGAGAAGTTCCTTGAATTTGGGACCTGGCGGGTAGCCCGCGGCCATGAGATCGTTGCCGGTGATGAGCGGTTCAGGACGGATCTGCTGTGCAGGCAAAGCGTGAAACCTCTCTTGGGCGAAATCGTACAGAGAGAGATCGCGGTGGCTGCTGAGGCAATCGAGGCGGTGAAGCTCAAGATGCTCTTCAAATCGGGGCAGACGGAAGAAACGCTTGAGGGTGGACTCTTTCATCTTCATCACATCGCCGAAGCGCATGTGATTGGCGACGAGAGAGCAGACCTGATGCGTCTCGTCATTGGAGAGGTGAAAGCGGCGGCAGATTTCTTGTGCCATGCGCGTTCCCACCTCGGCATGATGGTCAAAGCGAATGCGATCCGGCGCAACACGAAATGTGGGCGGCTTGCCGACGTCGTGGAGCAGGACGCCAAGCGCCAGTGATTTGGAGACTCCGGCGGGAAGGCCTTCCAGAAGCATGAGCGTGTGCACCCACACATCGCCTTCGGGGTGGAACTGTGGCGGCTGTTCGACGCCCTGCATCTTCTTGACCTCTGGGAGTACCTGGGCAAGCAGGCCGGTTTCGTCGAGCAGCTCAAAAGCCCGGCGCGCGTGGCCTTCCGTGAGCATCTTCAGGATCTCGTCGCGGATACGTTCATGGCTGACCTGGTGGATTTGCGGCGCTAGAGCACGAATGGAGGCAAAGGTCTGTTGGTCAATCTGGTAGCCGAAGCGCGCAGCGAAACGAACCGCGCGAAGCATGCGGAGCTTGTCTTCAGCAAAGCGGAGTTCGGGAGCGCCGATGGCGCGGATGACCCCACGTTGAATGTCAGCCTGACCGCCGACGAAGTCGAGAACTTCGCTGGTGATGGGATCGAGCAGGAGGCCATTGATGGTGAAGTCGCGACGCTGAACGTCAAGCTGGGGCTCCTGGGAAAACTGGACGCCATCGGGATGGCGGCCGTCAGAGTAGGCGCCGTCACTGCGGTAGGTAGCAACCTCGATGGCGTAGTTGTCGCGCGATCCATCTTCACGGTCGTTGAGCACGGGGACAAGGACAACGCCAAACTGCGCGCCAACAGCATAAGTTTTGGGGAACAGGCGCATTACTTCATCCGGGCTGGCGGAGGTGGCGACATCATAGTCCGCAGGTTCGCGCCCGAGCAGCAGATCACGGACACAGCCGCCAACCAGATAGGCAGAGTGGCTGTGATCGCGCAAAACGCGGACCAGGCGAGCAGCTTCCCGGGCTTTTTCAGACGTGAGGTTCAAGATTGGCCCTTTGCTTAAGGTGAGTCCAAATCAAATAATATAGATGTATGGCCGAGGGATGCATTCTTGGAATCGAGACTTCCTGCGACGAAACCGCTGCGGCCGTGGTGCGCGGCGGCGAGCGCCTGCTTTCCAACGTGGTTTCCTCGCAGATCGCCACGCATCAGCCGTATGGCGGAGTGGTGCCGGAATTAGCATCGCGAGAGCACCTGCGGGCCATTGTTCCGGTGGTCCGCCAGGCTTTGCAGCAGGCGGAACAGACCTATGAGTCGCTGGATGCCATCGCTGTAACGCAGGGACCTGGTTTGGCCGGAGCGCTGCTGGTGGGCATCAGCTATGCCAAGGCGCTGGCCTTTGCGCTGGAGAAGCCGCTGATCACAGTGAATCATCTGGAAGGGCACATTCATGCCGTGCTTTTGGAGGAGCGCCAGAAAGGCAATTTTCAAGCTGAGTTTCCGGTTTTGGCGTTGGTGGTTTCCGGAGGGCACACCCACCTGTTTATGGCGGAGGAACAGAAGCAGGGCTGGAAGTACCAGAACATCGGACGCACGCGCGACGATGCGGCGGGGGAAGCTTACGACAAAGTGGCCAAGCTGCTGGGATTGGGATATCCGGGAGGTCCGGTGATTGACGGCCTGGCGCCGCACGGCAACCCGCGCGCGGTAAAGTTTGGTCCGGCGCAGATCAAGCACCGCAATCGCGGGACGCCGCGGGACCAACAGACGCCGTATGATTTTTCTTTCAGCGGGATCAAGACGGCGGTGCTTCGCTACGTCGAAATAGAAGGAATGCGCGAAGCAGTGGCTGCGCGGCAAAAGGCGATGGCATCGATTCCCAAACCCAAAGTGGATGATGTGCTTCCGCTGTGCGACAAGAAGACATTGGATCTGGTGGCGTCGTTTCAGCGATCTGTGGTGGAAGACCTGGTGGGGAAGACGCTTGAGGCAGCACTGGAACGGCGAGCACGAACTCTGTTTGTCACGGGAGGCGTTGCCGCAAACAGCGAACTCCGGCGCACGTTTGAGCGTGAAGCGGCACAGAATGGCCTGCCGGTGTTTTTCCCATCAAGAAAGCTTTCCACGGACAATGCGGCAATGATTGCAGCAGCGGCTTATCCCAAGTTCATGGCGGCGGATTTTGCATCTGCGGAATTTTCAGCCGAGGCAGCCCTGCCTTTGCGGTAAGGCCTTCAACCTTGAAAGCACTGGGGCAGCAATTCCTGGAGCGCGCGGCCGAGCTGCGTAACAATGTCAATGTCCTTATAGATCACGTAGCGGGCAGCAGATTGCTCCGGCTGCTCAGGCTGATTTTTGCCGGCCAGAATAACCACGGGAATCTCAGAGGTTTGTGGCTTCTCTTTGAGCGCGCGGATGAATTGGTGGCCATCCATCTTGGGCATCTGCAGATCTGTCACGATAAGATCAGGCCGCATGCCTGCGAGCATTTCGAGCGCTTCCATTCCATTGGTGGCTGATTCCACACGAAAGCCTCTGTCTTCGAGGAATCGGCAGACAGTATGGCGGATGAGCATGGAGTCATCCACAACCAAAGCAATCTTAGACATGTGACAGTACCCTGAGCGCTTGCAGCAAATTACCAGTTCGTGGATGAAGCTTGCAAGTATGAAATGGCGCTGGGCTGGTACGAAAGTCACGCTCTGCGAATCGTTCTGCCGCAGAGGGAATCATTCTCACTGCGCCGGTAGACACGCGCGAGTTCAGGGTTCTTCCGGACCTATGTTCTCTTCAATGGCCATATCCTTGAATTCGCTGGCGTCAAAGACATCGCCACATTCCTGACATTCAACGAATTCAGCCTCTTCTTCACGCGCAACCACGCGCACACGCGGATGCCTGCAGAGTTTATTCATAACTGTTTTGAAGGAAGGTCGCTTCTCGATAGGTAAATTCGGGATTTGCTTCATGTTCGGACTACGGCGCCGATTCGGAGCGCAAGTTCATGAATTGCGGGGTATTTTAAGCCCGTTCGGAGCAATGTCAAGTGTCTGTGCGGGCCGAGAAATAGAAAAAACGTATAGATGGGCTTTGGGCTGGAAGGCCTTAGGCCGTATTACGGCATCGGGTAGATGCCGGCAGAACGCGCCTGATCGATATTGATCTGGGTAATGGAAGCCGCGTCGCGGCGGGCGAGCCCGGTTTTGCCGGAAAGAACGGCTGCCTCAAACGTGGTGCGGCCAGTCAGGGCAGCATCAATGTACAAAAAGCGGGATGAGCCCTGCGCTACTCTTACCCCAACGTAGGCATGCCCGGGCACGATTACTACGCTGGGCTCCATGCCAAGATTCTCAAACAGAGAAGCGTACATCACGGCAGCGTCAATACAGTTTGCGCTGTTCTGGGCAAGGCTGAGACGCGGCATCCGTACGCGTTCGCTGACATTGATGTGATCGCCAAGTGTGGAAGAGCTTTTCACATAAGAAAGGCCCATTTTTTTGAGAGCGGTGAATATCGCCCTGGATTCAATGTACGTTTCATGCTCCTGCTCCACTTCATCTTTCCAGTTCTCATAGCCGGGCAGACGGCGATCAGGAGTGTAATTCTTGGCGCGGGCCAGCACTGCCTCAACTTCAGAATCATGGGGCGTGACCCAGGAGGCGATAAAAGAAGCATATTTGAAGCTACGGCCCCAAAACATATCTTCTGATGAGCGCAGGCGCACAGGGGCAGTAGTCTCATAAACAGTGCGGCCCGAGAGGTTCGTCACAGAAATATGCACAGTTGCTGCGACGATTTCCCGGTTCTTATAGAAGCGAGGCAGGAATGCGGGAGCAAACAGAAGGGTTCGCCTGGCTCCCGCTCCCAAATCGAGCATTTGAATTTCTTCATCACTCCAGCCGGAGACCCTTACTGAAACCCGCTGATGCAGCGGCGTTGTTCCGGGGTTAGAGATGGCAATCGCGACCACTCCAAAGGTGCGGTCGTTCTGCCCCACTAGCGAAGCATAGTTCGCAAAAACAGGGTAGATCTCGCCGTCAATACCGGCCTCAATTTTGTAAGTGGGCCCAGGCTGGCGCTGTACTGGAGGGTGGATACCCGGCTTATCTGCGTCAGATTCCCCGGCCATGGCGGAGCTTACGCACAACAGCAATAATGCGGTGCAAGCCAGAGTTTTCAGACGAAGTTGCATTCTCCAGAAAAGAATATTGATGAACTTCTAAGAAACAAATCCAGCTTAAGCCTTAAATTCAGATAGTTACCGGAAAATCCGAGCCATGATGTCCAAGACATTCCAAATTGGAATGCCAAGTTTCGTAGATGTGATTAAGCAACAACCCGTAGCTAAGTACCTTTGGATTCAGCATTCGTATTCTGGAACTCTGGTTGCTCCAATTCCAGCCAGGTAACGCCGTGGGGACGTCGCGTGTGTGGGGAAAGTAAGAGCAACCGGCGGGTGTTTTATTTCGGCTGAGTTGGCTTGAGACGGCTTGGGCCTGCGAATGCGCCGGCGGCAAAAGCCAACACAATGGGAAAGCATTCCAGCACGTAACGGGGCTCGGGATTTTCCATGGTGCTGAGGAAGATCGAACGCAGCAGCAGGTATGCAATGAACGGGAGTGCGACCAGACCCAGCTTCCATGTCAGCCAGCCGCGGAGAGCGGCAAGAACGTAAAACAAATTGAGCGCGGCCCAGAGCAACGCAAAAAAGCTTTCGCCCGGGTGCTCAGAAAAACGCCACCAATGTGTATCCACGGGCAGCATTTCCGTGCGCGGGCGCAGCCACATATCAGAGATCCTGAGGAAAGGCATTCCTACAAAATAGCGGAAGGGATTGTGCACGATTCGTTCCCGGGCCAGGAGTTCAAATTCCCAGTCAAGTTGAGGATCGATATACAGCTCCTGGTTGTAGCGATCAATCAATTCGCGGGTGTGATCATACTCGCGGCGCGAGTCAAAAGCCCGCTCAGGAAGATCGTGAAAATCAATGGGGTCTCCGCTTACCTGCCAGAAAACGTCGTCCACTGAGGCAAAGTCGGCCGTCCAGGTTTTGACCCAATGATTGAAACCGTTGGGAACGAACTCACCGGGATCATTCGCATAACGTGACGCCAGAGGCTGAAAAACGTGGAACACCCGCCAGTTGCGGACCGTCCAGGGAACCAGCGGCGCAATGCTAATGATCAGGAACACCATACCTGCGGCGATGATCTGTTTGCGGTTCGGCTGTAAAAACAGAAGCAGCAGAAGCACAATGCCCAACGCGGGAAGAAGCAATCCATCGTCGGGGCGCATCAGGATCGAGAGCGCAGTCCAGAATCCGCTCAGTCCCCAATACAGGAACGCAGGCCTCGAACTTCTGAGCGACTTGATTCCACGCACCCCGTAATAAAAAGCATGGGCGGTGCAGCAGATAGCGAGTGTTTCTGAGAGTGGCGCGGCAACGTAGTTGGCGACAAAAGGGCAGAGCGCGGAGAGCAAATAGGCCACCTTGGCGGCGCGTTCGTTCATCAACTCAAGCGCCAGCCCGGCAATGACAAGGCAGGTATTGGTATCGATCAAGGCCTGGACGATCATGACTGCCGTGTAATGCTCATGGCCGAACAGAGCAAACATGGCGGCAAGGAAAGCGGGATATCCGGGCAGGCGAATCAGAGTGGGACGAACCAGGCCATCGTCGGTGATTCCATAGATCCCGTGCGTCAGCCAATTTTTGGCGATATCGCCATAGATAAATGTGTCACCGGCCAGATGGGGCAGGAAGAATACAAAAAATAAACGCAATGCCAACCCAGCAGCGGTGACCAGGGTAAAGAAAAGCCAATTACGTCGTAAGAGTTCAAGGAGTTGCTTCATTGAGGAAAAGCCAGTCTAAAGGTGTAATCCTCAGGTGTTCAACTGCGTGCTTCTACGAACAGCTCTGAATTGACCCCGCCTGACCACCGGCTTACGATGAACGTAAGCATCCATTCATGTCCAAGCAGGTTTTTTACGATCCGGGGAGGAAGCGCTGGACGCGCCTGCGTCTGCTATTTGACGTGCTGGGCGTGGGGATCACAGCTCTTGTCCTCTTCTTTGTTGTCAGCGTGTTCTTCCAGAAGGAGCCGCTGCCACCTACGCTTTTGCCGGCCCAAAACCGGAAACTGCGCGCATTGAAGGAGCATGAGCATCGCCGCAAGACACAGGCCAAAGGAACCCACCGCAAAACCAAAGCGCCGGCTTCAGAAGTGGTGCTGAATGCGGATGAAGGTATCCGGGCAGCATATTACGTCACATGGGATGCGGCCAGCTTTGTCTCGCTCAAAGAATACTATCCGCAGATTGACTTGCTGTTCCCCGAATGGCTGCACGTGCTTACTCCAGACGGGAACATCCAGAGCGTGGATGAGAACAACCAGCTATTCTCCGTGCTCCAGAATGGGCGAGTACACACACCGGATGACAAGGTGATGCCCTTCCTGCGAACGGAGAAGGCGGAAGTTGATGTGCTCCCGTTGATCAATAATTTTGATCCGGTAGCCAAGCAATGGCTGACGAATATCGGTGACTTTCTTCAGAGCCCCCAGGGACGTCAGACTTTCCGCTCACAATTGCTGCTGTTCCTCTCCAGCGACCGCTTTAAAGGCGCGACGATTGACTTTGAAGAGATCCCGCTTTCTGCGCAGGCTGGTTTTCTTGCACTGATCACGGAACTCGGGCAGGACCTGCATTCCCGGGGGCTCAAGCTGTACGTCAACGTCCCGGTAGCGGATAGAGATTACGACTATACCGCGCTCGCCGCCAACTCTGACGGGCTGATCGTAATGAACTACGACCAGCATCAGACCACCAGTTCTCCGGGACCGGTGGCAGCGCAGGATTGGTTCGTGAACAATCTGCGGCAGGCGCTCAAGGACATTCCCAAGACAAAAATCATCTGCTCCATCGGGAATTACGGCTATGACTGGGCGCTCAAGTCCAAGACTCGGCATGTGATCTCCGTAGAAACCAACAACGTGCAGGAGGCCTGGTTGCATTCAGGCGAGTCTGAAGCTCCCATTGAGCTGGACACGGACTCAATGAACCCGCACTTCGGGTACATGGAAGATGACGGGGTGGAGCATCAGGTCTGGTTTCTGGATGCGGTTACGGCAATGAACGAGATGCGCGCGGCGCGGGACCTGGGCATTCGTACCTTCTCGTTATGGCGGCTCGGATCAGAAGACCGGTCGATTTGGTCTATCTGGGACAATCCGTCGGAACCCAATGCTGAACAGAAACTGCGGACAGTCCCGGCTGGAGAAGATGTGGACCGTGAAGGATATGGTGACATCCTCTATGTGCAGCACCGGCCGGCGCCGGGAGAACGCGCAGTTACCCTGGACCGCGATTCCGAATTTGTTACAGCGGAGAAGATGACCGAGCTTCCCGAGCCCTATCAACTGAACCAATACGGACGCCAGGACAAAGAAGTGGCGCTCACATTTGATGATGGTCCTGATCCCGTAAATACGCCGCGCATTCTCGATATCCTGAAGCGAGAAAATGCGCCGGCCACGTTCTTCCTCATCGGCCTGCAGGCGCAGAAGTTTCCCGGGTTGGCAAAGCGGATCTACGACGAAGGACACACCATTGGGAACCACACCTTCAGTCATCCTGACATCAGTGAAGTTTCGCAACGGTACATTGATTTTGAAATGAATCTGACGGAGCGGCTCTTTGGCAGCAAGCTGGGAGTGAAACCGCTGTTTTTCCGTCCGCCGTATGCAATCGACCAGGAGCCGGATATCGCGGACCAGGTACGGCCGGTGGAGCATGTGCAGGAGCTGGGATTCATCACCATAGGTTCGAAGATAGATCCGGATGACTGGCAGCCTGGGCGGAAGACTGCGGACATTGTTGACGCCGTCCTGACTCAGGCGCAGCGATATGCCACAAAAGGGTGCCAGACGCACGATCCTCCACTTTGCGGCAACATCATTCTTTTGCATGACGGAGGCGGCAACCGCGAAGCCACCATTGAGGCATTGCCGCAAATCATTGAAGCGTTGCGGAGCCGAGGATTCAGGATTGTGAGCGTGCCGGATCTGTTGGGTAAGACCCGGGCTGAGGTGATGCCGCAACTGGCGCCCAATGAAGTGCTTTCTGCACGACTGAATGATGCCATCTTTACCTTGCTCAACGGGCTCATGGTATTCATCTATCTGGTCTTTCTGTTCGGCGATGTGTTGATGAGCGCGCGGCTGCTGGGCATTGGCGCGCTGGCCACGTTTGACCGCTTACGCAAACCGCCCGCGATGCCCTCGCAGGATTTCAAACCACCCGTGACCGTGATTGTTCCCGCATTCAATGAAGAGAAAGTGATTGAGCACACTGTGCGCTCGGTGCTGGCGTCAGATTACGCGAAGCTAAGGACGATCGTGGTTGACGATGGCTCTCGGGATGCAACGTCTCAGATGGTGCGTGAGAAGTTTGCCAAAGAGATTGCCGCAGGCAAAGTGCTTCTGCTCACAAAAACAAATGGTGGCAAGGCGGCAGCGCTGAATTATGGACTCCAGCACACAAATGACGAGATTTACATTGGAATTGACGCCGACACAGTGATTGCGCCCAAGGCCATTTCACTCCTGGTGCCGTACTTTGGTGACCAAAAAATTGCTGCGGTCGCGGGGAACGCGAAGGTGGGCAACCGCGTGAATCTGTGGACCCGCTGGCAAGCCCTGGAGTACATCACGAGCCAGAATTTCGAACGTCGCGCGCTGAACGTGTTTGGCGCGGTGAGCGTGGTTCCCGGGGCAATTGGCGCCTGGCGCACTGCGGCGGTGCGCCAGGCAGGCGGATACCATACGGATACAGTCGCCGAGGATGCTGATCTCACCATGTCATTACTGGAGAGCGGCTGGAGCGTGGTGAATGAAGATCGCGCGTTGGCCTTCACCGAGGCGCCCACGACCGCGAAAGGCTTGATGCGGCAGCGCTTCCGCTGGTCGTTTGGAATATTGCAGGCTGCGTGGAAGCATGGTGAGGCAATCCGTCGCCGCAGCCGCCTGGGTTGGATTGCCCTGCCCAACATTATTGTTTTTCAAATCATTCTGCCGCTGCTCTCACCATTTATTGACTTGATGTTTGTCGTAGGAACACTCAAATTTCTGCTGGAACGCTACTTCCATCCTGAAAGCAGTGATCCCCGCAGCTTTGAGCAACTGGTGTTGTACTTTGTCATCTTCCTGCTGATCGACTTTGTGGCCTCAGCGCTGGCGTTTCTGCTGGAGCGGCGTGAAGCCGGAAGAGGTGAAGATATGCAGCTGCTGCTACATCTCTGGCTGCAACGCTTCTCTTACCGGCAGCTTTTCTCCGCAGTGCTGTTCAGGACATTGAAGCGCGCCATTGACGGCAAGCCGTTTGCCTGGGACAAACTCGAGCGCACGGCTGCCGTCACCCAAGGTCGCGCCTGAGATTCCTACTGTCCAGCCGCCAACGGCTTGACTACATCACTGAGCACGTCCGGCTGAGCTTCATTCCTGACCAGATGAGGATACTTTTCTCCGCCGTGATACTCCACCTGATAGGTGCTGTAATAATCAGCGTTCTCGCACAGAAGCGCTATAGGCTGCTTGCTTTGCATCCCCAGGTGAAGCTCAGCGCGCATTACGTCTTTTGAATACTTGCGGCCATTCACGGCAACAATGGTCATTCCAGGAGCGAGGCCTCCTGCATAAGCTGGCATGCCGGGAATCACGTCACGCACCTCGCCTTTTTTGGTGACGATAATGCCAAGGGAAAAACTCAAATCAAGGGAGTCGCCAACCTTCTCCGCAGCCTCCATGGTGGCATTCTTCTTATCGTTGTAAATCAGCTTCCAGCCATCGTTCTCAAATCCACCCATGGGTGCATGAGGAGACTTGGAGTCAAGCCGATCGCGCAGAAATTTTGCCCAGTCATAGGGTGTGACCTGGTTCAGTGCGGAGACAACGTTCTCAAAGGTGTAGGTAACCACTTTCGGTGGCCCGCTCTGGCCGCCTTCAAATAAGCGGCAGAAATCCTCAAGAGACTTTTTATCACCGGTCTGGCGGCGGATGATCGAATCTACTTCCAGCCAGATGAGATAGCCTTCCGGGTAGTAATCCGCGGAGCGCCGCCAGTTCTGCCATTCAGTAGCTGCAGCGAACAGAATCTGCACTGAGGTTGCGGTGTCCTGCAACGGGCGCCATGTGCGTCCGGTACGATGGTCCAACATGGCGGCCGTGTAGGCGAGATTTTCCCGGAACTGTTCCGGCGAACGTAGGCCCGTACGGGCTGCAAGAATGTTGCCCCAATAATCGGTCATTCCTTCATACACCCAGAGAAGGTCGCCGTGCATGGGCTGCTGATAGTTGAGATGGACCAGCCCGGCAGGACGGCGGTATTTGCCGTTCCAAGAGTGAGTAAATTCATGCGGAAGAAGGTCGGCTTCCAGGTTGTGCGAATTGGGATTTTCGAACATGTCTTCAGATGCGCCGTTGTCACTGGATTCATGATGCTCCAACCCGTGGTGGGCCGTCTCATCGCTGAGTGTGAGCAGAAAATGATATTTCTCATAGTGGCGAGCGCCAAAGAGCTTGCCCGTTTCCGCCACAAGTTGCTTGTAACTGGCTATATCCTTATCGGTGATTTCCAGTTCGTCGGGACTTTCCGCAACCATGTCAATTACGTGAACCGGCTTTTCATTCGGAGGCGTAAGTTGTACCTGCCGATAATAGAGGCCGGCGATCAAAGGGGAATCTACGAGACGGTTGAGAGTGACAGGAGCAAAATCAACTGTGTTGCCGGACTGCCGTGCGACGTCAAGCGCTGTGCCGAATTTCCAGCCGTCCGGTAGGCGCACAGATGCGGTGATCTGAACGTCATCTATTCCGGCGCCTTGTGGATAGATCACCTCCTGGTTCCAGACCAGGTCGAGAACTTTGGTCGATGAAAGCGACCTCTTTTCGTAATAGGTGATGGTGTCAAAGGCCACCTGCAATTCCTTTACTCCGGCGGGCACCTGCAAGTGGAAGGCATACATGTCTTCCAGATCGCGCTGCCAAGGGAGTTCCTGTCCGGCGGCTCTGACGTGAAGTCCGGTCAGGTTCTGGATGGGCCCGGTGGGACGATGATTTCCGGGGATCCATTTAGGGTACACCAGCGTGACGGGCCCCGAAGAGACAGGAATGCTGATAACGGAGTGGATAATATTGCGCGGAGCATCCGTTGCGTCAATGGAAAGCCGCTCATGAATGGGAGTCTGGGCAAAAGACAGGGTTGCGGATAGAACGATGAATGCGAGGGAAGAAAATGTTCTCATTGCGTCTCCGTAGGCCAATCAGTTAACTTGCTGGCGGAAGCAGATATATTACGCTCTGCGCGTCAGCGATGACGCAAAAGTATTTGCAGGCGGATCGCCCGCAGGATTCAGCCAACGGAGGAATGAAATTGCCAACTCTGATTCAGAGTGCAACCCGCGTTGAAGCGGCCGGAAACAAACCCAAACTGATTGATGAATATGTAGGACGCGTCAACACGAAAAACGGGGATGTAAGCGTGGCCCACATGCGCAGTCCTGCGGGATGGCAGGAACCAGGCCAGAAGCCGGAATTTGAGGAATACACGATTGTCTTGCGCGGGCGACTCAGGGTGAGGCACAAGGATGGCTCGTTCGATGTGACGGCTGGACAGGCGGTGATTGCGCATGCCGGGGAATGGATCCAGTATTCCACTCCGGAGGAAGCGACAGAATATATCGCAGTCTGCATGCCGGCATTTTCACCAGCCACAGTCCATCGCGATGACTAGCCACCAAATAAATGACGGCCCAACTTGGGCCGTCATTCAGCGAGACTTTATCTAAAAGTTAGTAGGGTTTCGGATTAGCGCTCTTGTCCTGTCCGGGCGCGTTGTTCGCACTGGCAACCTTGATGTGGTTCTTTACTTTCAGGCTTCCGGCCTTGTCCTTGGCAATCTTCTCAGCTGCCTTCTTTTCGTCGCCGCTGGGAACCGTGCCACTCAGTTCAAGGTTCTTGCCGTTTACGCTGACGGTGATGTTGGCATTGGCGAGCTTGGGATCCTGCTGCAGTGCCTGTTGTACCTGGTTCTGAACATCGCTGCTGCCGGCAGCGGCGGCATCGCTCTGCGGCATCTTGGATTGATCGGCTGACTTGTCTTGATCGCTCTTGGGCATGCTCTCCGGCGCGGTCGCGGGATTCTTGCCCTGATCAGTGCTCTGGTCGGGCTGCGCCGGCTGAGTCTGGTCCGGAGCAGGTTGCGAAGCTGACGGCGTGGTCGGCGACGAGGATTGCGGGTTCTGCTGGGGCATTGACTGAGCAATTGCGAAACCGCAGCTCAGCGCCATGAACATGGCAAATTTAGTCACATAGCTCTTCATGCATGTCTCCCTTTGGGTTGTTGTGACGAAGTAAGCGCCCCTCAAAAATGGGTTACGCACTTTTTTTCTTCCGCATGAGCGGCGCAAAAAGAAACGGCAGCAGTGCGTATGCGAAATTAGATGCCCTCATGCAGCGCGGGTTGGCCTGGTGGACGGAATTCGAGAGCTGCTGGATCGGGCCTTAAGAACTGCACTGAAGAACTGCACTGAGGAGAGTCACAGCAGCATGCGCCACAAAGCAGAAGGGCGTCGCCGTTGACGCCCTTCCTTGAAGAAGAAGATAACTACTGGTTGACGGGGATCTTGATGATTTTTTTCTGAATCGCGTAGGTGACAAGCTGCGCTTTATTGTGAATGTCAAGCTTGCGCATGAGGTTGAACTTGTGCGCTTCCACCGTTTTCACGCTCAAGCCGAGGATCACCGCAATCTCCTTTACGGAATTGCCTTCCGCCAGCAACTTGAGGATTTCTCGTTCGCGCGGTGTAAGCGTAGAGATTCGTGGCCGCATCCTGGTATCGCGGACGCGCGACCGGAAATCTTCCACCAGCTTGCCCAGCACCTGCGAGCTTAGATACTTTCCGCCCTTATACACATCGCGGACAGCGCTGAGCAGTTGTGGAGCCGGCGTATCTTTCAGCACATAGCCGGACGCTCCAACCTCCAGACACTGCACCAGGTAGTCCTCATCTTCATACATGGTGAGGAAGAGAATCTTGGTTTCGACGCGGTTCTTCTTGATTTGTCGCGCCGATTCAAACGACGATAATCCCGGCATGCCGATGTCCATCAGCACGATGTCCGGGCGCAGTTCGCGGGCTTTCTCCACGGCGTCACCGCCGTCAGGAGATTCGCCCACAACCTCAAAATCGCTTTCGGTTTCCAGCAGGCGGCGTACGCCCTGGCGAAACAGCGTGTGGTCATCAACAAGCAAACATTTGATTTTCGGCATGGGGAGGTTCCTCGTAATCTTTAATTCAGCCGTGCACCCTGATGGGTCGCGGCCTGCGCCAGCGGCCTTTCCAGTTGTGGATTTTCACCCGCAGGCACGGTAATTTCAATGCGCGTTCCTTTACCTTTGGCCGAGATCACGCGCGAGACCCCGCCCAACATTGCAATCCGTTCTTTGATTCCGGCCAGTCCAAATGACCGGTCCCGCGGGTTTCCCCGCGAAGGCTGAATGCCGACGCCGTCATCTTCCACCTGCACCTGCACCGCGTCGCCTTCACGCGCCACCTGGATGGTGACGCTTTTTGCCTGGGCGTGCTTGGCCACGTTATGCAGGGCTTCCTGCACCACGCGATAGATGGCCTGTTCCGTTCCCGGCGCCAGCCGTCCCACTTCGTCCGCGAACAACACTCGCGTCTTCACGCCCGAGTTCTTAGCCAGGTCTTTGGCTTCTTTGCGAATCGCAGCCACCAATCCAAGCTCTTGTAGCACCAGTGGAGACAGCTTGCCAATAATTCTCCGGATTCCCTCAATGGTGCGGTCCACTACTTCCACGGTCTCTTTGATTTTTCCGCGAAGGTTCTTTGCGCCGCCGGACTCCATCATCCCTAGGTACAGGCGAATCACCATCAGCGCCTGCCCGGTTTCGTCATGCAGTTCGCGACTGATCCTCTTGCGCTCTTCTTCCTGCACCCGCAGCAGGTGCGCAGAAAGATCTGCGATGCGCTGCTCGCGTTCCCGCAAAGCTTCCGTCATCTGCGCCCGCTCAATGGCCAGCGCGGCGCGATCCGCAATCGCACGCATCAACTCGCGCTCGGTCGGCAACCACTCATAAGGTTTGGGAAAGCCAATTGTGACTACGCCAATGGTCTCGCCTTCGGCCTTCAACGGTACTCCCCAAAGTGATTTTGCTTTGGCGCGAAGGTTGGAAGAGAAGGACGTTACTCCGCTGGTATCCAGCACCATGGCCGGCTCGCCGCTGGAGGCAATATTTCCTACGAAGCCCTGGCCAACGGCAATTTTGAAATCTTCAGGCACAACTTCATCCAGTCCCACTGCGTTCGCCAGACCAAGGTGATTGCTCTCCATGTCGCGCAGCAGAATGGCTCCCATGGAAGCCTGAAATGTGCGCGTGGTAATCTCCATCACCTTTTGCAGCAGCACGCTCAGATCGTCGGCGGCCAGTTCTGCGTCGAGCAGGGAAAGCAGCGCGTTGGATTCCAGAGTCTTGGCGTCAAAATAGGCCCCAGAGATGATCACGAAAGACATGGAAGACAGCACTTCCAGCGCCGTCTTGGCCTCGCCTTCACGCTCTGGAAACAGCCCGGAAAGATAAGGATCACAGGAGAGCTGGAACAACTCCAGGCATCGCGCTACCGCGCGCGTGTCCACCTGGAGCTTTGAGAGGCGCTTGCCAAAGTACTGCAGGTTCTCTTCAAATCCGGGGAAATCGTCATGCAGGAAATAGACCGCGCCGGCGGCAGGCGTTAGACGCTCCAGTGCAGCTAGGGTACGGCCATCAAAGCCAAAATCCGCTACCAGCCGTTCACGCCATTTATTTGTAATATCAGGGAAGTAAGGCTCCAGGGCGCGGGCCACTTCAATGATGAGCTCTCGAGACGATTCTTTGAACGGCGGTACGGCTGTCAATGACACTTCCTATTCAGGGCCTTAGAGCTTCTTTTGACGAGGGCGGCTGGTTACCTTGCTGCCTATCTTCCCGCTTATCTCAAAGTTATATTTCCCGGAGCCCTGCCGCAGTGATTCTCAATTCACAACAGGGTACTAAAACCCTTGCCTTTAAGGTATTTTACCGCGAACCCACCTTAAATGTGAACTACATAGTTACTATATCCCTTGCCAGCAGTTAAAAACCTTAAAATTATGAGAACTCATTTAAATTGAGCGGGTTGCCAGCAACTCAACTTTGCTCCTCAGCGACGTTCCGCCAAACTAAGGCCCCAGCGTTTCCTTTCCATCCGGCTGCCAGGCAGACCTGCCGCCGGTCCGCAGCAGCTCACAACTTTACTGAGCATCAGGATCTCCCTCCGTTGCCTCGGTTCCTCAGTGTTTCAACGATGTTGAGTTTTCCTCTCCGGCGATACTGGCCCGCTCTCCAACTTCTCCCAGCACGTCCTCCACTCCCGCTCCGAGTCAGGCTGCTTCCAGCTCTCAACGCTTCGGAGGGTCTCTTTATGTTTACAATTAAGTGCACGGTTTTTCATCTTCAATAGCTTTCACTTGAAGACATGAGACAAGGAGTAGCTCGAAAATGAAGCAGATCAGGCAAGCCATTTTGTTTGCAGTTTGCATGCTGGCCATTGCGTCGTGGTCACAGCAGGGGCAGCCGGCGCAGGGTGATGACCATCAGCAGGTGGGCCAGGGTCATGGGCAAGGCATGGGCCAGGGCCACGGCGCAATGAACGCTGACGAGCACCTGCAGATGCTCTCGCAAAAGCTCAACCTTACAGACGATCAAAAAGCCAAGATCAAGCCCATCCTTGAACAGCACCTCCAGGACAGGGATGCCATCATGAAAGACCAGTCCCTTTCCATGGAGCAGAAACACGAGAAGATGAAAACATCCATGGATGCCGCGCGGGCAAAAATCGACCCGATTCTCAACGACGAGCAGAAGAAGCAGTTCGCCCAGATGGTGCAGGACATGCACAATCAGGGGAAGGGGATGCATGATCATAAAGGGGCTCACCAGCATGGGCAGAGCAAGGACGACAGCTCGCCCAAATAGACTGAACCCCGTTCCAACCTTAAAGGCATCCTGCTCAGGGATGCCTTTTTTGCTGATGATCTGACGTTGAGCCTGCTGGATAAGGCGGGCTCTGCTCACGACGGTTTTTTGCACGTTCATCTGCGGTTGTTTCACGCGCTCGGGTTCGCGGTTTCGCTCAGGCTGAGTGACGACCGCTCGGCGAACTGGCGCTGATAGAGATCAGCGTAGAGGCCCTGCGCCTCCATCAGTTCTTCGTGTGTCCCGCGCTGCACGATGCGGCCTTCGTTCACCACCAGGATCTGGTCTGCCTTGAGAATCGTCGAGAGGCGGTGCGCTATCACGATGGACGTTCTTCCTGCCAAGGCAGTCTCCAGTGCCTTCTGGATTGCCGCTTCGGATTCGGAATCCAGATGCGCCGTGGCTTCGTCAAGGATCATGATGTCCGGCGCCTTCAGCAGCAGGCGCGCGATGGCCAGCCGCTGCTTCTCTCCCCCGGAGAAGCGGTAACCGCGCTCACCCACCAGCGTATCCAAACCTTGCGGCAGGCTGCTGATGAGCGGAAGAATCTGCGCAGCGCGCAGGGCTTCGTTGAGATCATCGTCTGTGGCTTCCGGCCGCGCATATATAAGGTTGGCGCGGATGGTGTCATGAAACAGGTGCGCGTCCTGCGTGACCACGCCGATGCGCTGGTGCAGCGAATCGAGCGTGGCGTCGCGCACGTCAATGCCGTTGATGGTGATAGCCCCGTTCTGCACATCATAGAGCCGCGGAACCAGTTGCGTGATTGTCGTCTTGCCTGCGCCTGACGGGCCCACCAGCGCAACCAGCTGTCCGGGTGCGGCGGTGAAGGTGATCTCCTGCAGCACGATTTTTTCCTGGCCTTTGTCAGGGATTGCAACGGATTCGAGCGATGCCAGCGAGACCTCCGCGGCCGAAGGATAGCGGAATGCCACATGGTCGAACGCGATGGCGGCCGGGCCGACCGGAATGGGCCGCGCGCCGGGCCGATCCTGGATCATGGGTGCAAGATCAAGCACTTCAAATACGCGCTCAAACGATACCAGCGCGGTCATGATGCTCACCTGCATGTTCGAGAGTCCGAGCAGAGGAGCATAGAGCCGCATCAGGTAGGAAACCAGCGCAACTACGGTGCCGACATCAAGTACATGCTTCACGGCCAGCACGCCGCCCCAGCCGTAGGCAAGCGCCGTGGCAAATGAGGCCATCAGCAGCAACGCGGTAAGAAAGAGCCGTCCGTAAACCGCCTGCTTCACGCCAATATCAGACACGCGCTTTGCCTTGGCTTCAAAAGTCTTGCTTTCATCACTGCGGCGGCCAAAGAGCTTGGCCAGTTGCGCCCCGGCCACGTTGAAGCGCTCCACCATCAGGTTGTTCATGGTGGCGGTGAGATCGTAGCTTTCGCGGGCAATGGCCTGCAGTTCTCTGCCCCAGTAACGCGCGGGAAAAATGAACAGCGGAATCAGCACCAGCGCGGCCACAGAGATGCGCCAGGATAGAAAAAACATGGCGCCCAGGATCAGCGTGACCGTAATCAGGTTGCCGACAACGTTGGACAGAATGTCGGTAAACGCTGTGCGCGCTCCGTTGACGTCATTGTTCAGTCGCGAAACCAGCGCGCCGGTCTGGGTGCGAGTGAAGAAGGCCAGCGGCATCTGCTGCACGTGTTGGAAGAGCCGCGTACGCAGTGAGAGTACGATGCTGGCGCCGACACGGGAGGCAAGATAGGTCTGCACCATGCCGAAGAGGGCGTCGAGCACGCCGAGCGCTCCGACCAATACAGCCAGCCGGATGACGAGTCCAGCGTCTCCTTTGAGAATTCCGTTGTTGATGATTTCGCGATAGAAGAGCGGACTAGCCACGCCAATGCCGGCGTCCAGAATGACAATCAGCAGATAAAGACTAAGGAGCGGAGTGTACGGCGCGGCAAAGGCCAGTGTGCGCTTGGCGGTGCCGGGCTTTACTTTTTTTTTACAACAGATGCGTCCTGTCCGAAGGAACGCATGGCTCCAATCATGCCACCCATGGGGTTTAGGGCCTCAACTTTCTGGTGTCTGATGGCGATTTTACTACAGTTACGGGAAAATCTTACCCGCGGATAAAGGCTGATTCACGTGGATTGAAAAGCAACACTCACCGGGAGACGCGGAGACGCGGAGAAAAGACAAAAACGAACCACAAAGGGCACAAAGGAACACAAAGGACCGCCGACATTGCCCGTGATCACACGTGATCGCCCTGATCTGAAAACTTACCGCAGATGAACGCGGATACGCGCATACGAACGAATTTTCACCCCCCACACGCGGGGCGCGGAGGAAAGCGAAACTTGGCTGATGCCGCGGCCAGAACGGTGCCACAATGTTGTGTAGCATTGCCTCGCATGTTTTCAACACTGATCGAAAAGATGGCCGGATGGCTTCCGCGGCGGAGATCCCTGGCGCCGCCTGAAGCAGGTAAGCAACCTGAGCCTGCTCAGGTGGCCGCACAGCAACCGGCGCTGCAACTCTTCTCGCCATCCGGCAACTGCCTGGGATGCGGCAATTACCGCGTCCCGGCCGCTGGTCCGCGCGGAGAAGCGTCCGCACAGAATGGAACCAGAGCGGGCGGCATTTGCAGGATTCGCGGCATGGAACTTCAGGAGCCGCTCACCACCTATTGCAAGAATTTTGATTCGACCGGATCTGAGTCACGCGGCACGAATTCGCTCGATTCTGATTCGGCCGGCTTTGATGGGCCAGGCTTGCATCCGGCAAACGTGCATTCGGCAAACGGGGCGCTGTTCGGCGCAACCTACTCGATTCTTCACGCGCATTCCGGTACGGCTGTTCCCTGGGTGGACCTCGTTGTTCCGCGCGTGGCGCCGGCAACGTGTTGCATGTGCGGCGCGCATAGTGAAACCGGCATCCACCTCCAGCTCCCGGACGGCCATGTCGATGTCGAATGCTGCAGCCCGCAGCATTATCTTGACTGGTGGACTGATTACCTGCTCCGCCGGCTCGCGTACTTCAAACTGCTCGGCGAAAGGGCTTACAGCGACATGTATGACGTGGTGCTGTCTTCCACCGCAGCGGCCTATTACAGTGACGCAAAGGAAGCGTTCTACTCGGCCATCTCGACCGCGCGCGACCTGGAATTAACGCAGGAACAACACGTGCTGGAAGAACGGCTCGCGCACATCAAGGCGGTGTTTCGCAGCCAGTTCAAGTAGGGAAGAGCAAAAGCTTACCGCGGATGAAGCTGATTGCACTGATTTCCGCATTTAAGTAGAGAAGCCGGGTCGCCAAGCAAGTGCTTCCGCAGTTCTATTTCACCCACAGCCGCTGAAGCGCTATTCGGATGAATTCGCGGCGACACCAACTCCGTTGACAGCGGGCCGGTTTCATCGTCTAATCTCCCATAGATAGTCTATGAAGGTGATCTATGGTTCGTACTGCCAGTAAAAATGAACTCCTTCCCGGGACGCTGGAAATGCTGATTCTGCAAACGCTTACGCGTAGCGCCATGCACGGGTACGGCATTGCTCAGCACATTCAGGAGATAACCGATGAGGTGCTGCAAGTGGAAGAAGGATCGCTTTATCCCGCGCTGCAGAGACTTCTGCTGAAGGGCTGGGTGAAGGGGGAATGGGGTACGTCTGAGAACAACCGGCGTGCACGGTTTTACACCCTGACCGCGGCCGGCAGGAAGCAACTGGGAATTGAAGCGGAAAATTTTAAGCGCCTGATTGAAGCCATTGCCCGGGTGATGCAAACAGCGTAAGGAGAAGCCATGCCGCAATTTGACCGTTTCTTGCGGAAAATTATCTTCCTTTTCAAGCGTAAGCGCATGGAGCGTGAACTCGCGGAAGAGATGCGTTTTCATGCGCAGCTCAAGACTGAGAAGAATCTGGACAAGGGCATGGATGCTGCCGAAGCGTATTATGCTGTGCGGCGCCAGTTAGGCAACATGGCCTTGCAGCAGGAAGAGAGCCATCGCATTTGGGGATTTCCGCGATTGGAGAGCGTGCTTCAAGATCTTCGTTATGGCGCACGCGGTCTCAGAAATGCTCCCGGCTTCAGCACTGTGGCTTTATTGACTCTTGCATTGGGAATTGGCGCCACAACCGCGATATTCAGCATTGTGTATGCGGTAATGCTGCGGCCATTGCCGTACAAGGATTCAGAGCGGCTCGTAAATATCTCTACCGTCAGCTCCATGTTCCCCGAGTTCACCTTGGGGCAGTCACTTCCCAATCTCAATGACATCAAAGCACGCGCCAAATCTCTGGAGATGATCGCCACATATCAGCGCACCAGCCTCACTCTCACCGGAGCAGGCGAACCAGAGCAGATCTCCGCTGCGGCCGTGTCTTCAAACTTCCTCGATCTCTTCAGCGTTCATCCCATTTTTGGCCGCGCATTATTACCTGATGACGAGCAACAGAAGAATGGAAAAGTCGTTTTGTTGGGCTATAGCTTGTGGCAGGGGCGATTTGGCTCTGACCCGCAGGTTGTTGGGAAGTCCATCAACCTCGATCAGACGCCCTACACGGTGGTCGGAGTACTTCCACAGAGCGTGAGCGGTTTTTATCTGCGCGGATACGGCAAAGCAGATGTAATCGTGCCGCTGGTTGTCCCGCCAGACAAGGCGAAAAATCGCACCGGATGGATGTATCTGGCCATCGCCAAACTCCGTCCGGGAGTCTCTATTAACAAAGCACAGACAGAGATGGATGGCATTGCCGGAGCCCTTTCACAGGAATATCCAAAAGAGGATTCACAAATCAAATTCCCGGTTGAAACCATCCGAGATGCAACCCTCGGCGGCGATAAACGTGAGCTCATGATTTTGCTTGCTGCCGTGGGCTTCCTTCTGCTGATCGCGTGCGCCAACGTCAGCAATCTGGTGCTTTCTCGCGGGCTCCAGCGGCAGCGCGAGATCGCCGTTCGCGCCGCTCTGGGTGCAAGCCGCACACGCGTGGTACGTCAGTTATTGCTGGAAAGCCTCCTGCTCGCCGTAACGGGAGGAGCCGCTGGCTTGGCGCTGGCGGTCTGGGGCATTCACGCGTTTCGTGCCCTGGCTCCGGTGGATTTTCCCCGGTTGGACGAGCTTCGCCTGGAGCCGCATATCGCTTTTTTCGCCTTCATAATTTCGGTCCTTGCGGCAGCCGTTTTTGGGCTTGCTCCCGCAATCTCAGCGTCGCGATCTGATTTAACTTCCACTATGAAAGAAAACAGCGCCACAGTTTCCACACGCCAGCCTTTTCTCCGTTCTGCTTTGGTGGTAACAGAAGTAGCGCTGGCGTTGGTGCTGCTCACCGGCTCAGCTCTCATGGTCCAAAGCATGATGCGCACGCTGCGGGTGGATCCTGGGTTGCGCACGGACCACATGGTCACGGCAGAAGTAACTCTCTCGACCACACGTTATCCATCAGAAGATGCGCAACTGCTGTTTACCCGAAAGCTTTTGGATGCTTTGCGCGCGCAGCCGCAGTTCAGTGGAGTAGCCTTAAGCAATAACTCCATCCTGGCACATAGCACCGGGCTGACCACTTTTGATCCGGCGACCCTGGGCAGTAATGAGAAGGAAACCAATCTGGAGGCGAGATGGACCTCGCCTGGATTCTTTTCCACCATGGGAATCCCGGTCCTTCGCGGACGAGAATTCAGCGATCAGGATCAAAAGGGAGCACCCAACGTCATAATCATCAATGAATCCATGGCGCAACGCTTTTTCCCCAGGCATGATGCAGTGGGCAGAGGTTTTAAGGTCAGTCTGCACGACAAAGATTCTTATCAGATCATCGGTATAGTTGCTGATACGCGAGACATCCAGCTCAATGCCAAGCCCCGGCCTGAAATTTATTTCCCCATTCTGCAAGCTGCGGGTAATGAACTCAGGATCATGGTGCGCAGCTCTCTTGATCCAGCAGCCGTCAGCGCTCTGCTGCGGAACGCTTTGCGGTCGGTGGATAAGGATGAGCCGCTGCGGGAAGTCCAAACCATGACGGAGGTAATTGCTTCATCCATCGCCGATCATCGCTTTCGCACATGGCTCCTGAGCGCCTTTGCCGCCGCCGGCCTGGTCCTGACGCTCATAGGAATTTATGGTGTAATCTCGTACTCCGTCGCGCAACGCACCCATGAAATGGGAATTCGTATTGCGCTGGGTGCCCGCCCCGGGAAGATGCTGCTCATGGTACTGGGCCATGGTCTTCAGCTGGCGATTGTGGGCGCCGCTATCGGCATTGCAGGAGCTTTCCTGCTCATGCGGGTGTTGGCCAGCCAGCTCTATGAAATTAAGCCCACCGATCCGGTGACGCTTATTGGCGCTGCCATTGGCATGTTGCTGGTCGCCGCGGGAGCATCTTACCTTCCGGCACGGCGAGCCACCAGGGTGGATCCCATGATCGCTCTCCGGTACGAGTAGCCGGCCCTTTTCGGGAATCTCATCATCTGACGTGATTGACCTGCATCACAGTGCAACCGGCGGCACACGGTGCGTAATAGCGTTAGATTCTTAGATATACAAGATCAATGCAGCTTGAGATAACCGCCCACATGGCGGCAAACCGGATCTTTTCTGTCGTGGGGAAACGCTTTTAACAGCGTAGAAAATCGGATACTATGTGTCCCGTGAATCCTTGGATCAGACGCGCGGTGTGGCTCCTGGTGATCTACGGCATTCTGCACCTGCTGATTTCACCTCTGCCCGAACTGGGCAGCGCATTCTCCGGTAAGTCTGCTCTTAGTTTCTTTTCCCTGGTCACGTACGCTCTTCTCGAATCATTTCTGCTTATTCTTCTTATCTTTTCTGGTGTAACCGTTGACGGCTTTTGCGCCGCATTCAATGTCCTGGACAAGATCTGCGTGAGACTTTGTTAGATCCGGAGCCTCCTATTTTGATTGACTCGGATCCCACACAGAGCCTCCTGGCGAACGGAACAGGCGTCTCTGAGACAGTTCGCGTCCCTGGCAGAACGCGCAACGTCGCAAGCAGAACATAGCAGAAAAGGTACGGCAGGCCATGAGCTACATAAGAAAAATACTTGAGGGAGCCGCTGTGCTCCCCTTTGTGAGATTGCCTTTCGTCAGCAAGCCGCTGAGCCCTGAATTGCAACTGCGGCAGGACCTGGTGGAATACGGTCGCATGCTGCATTCGCAGGGTTTTGTCGCGGCCACTGACGGAAACCTCTCAATTCGTATGGACCAGGACCGGGTGATGATTACGCCCACGGCTGTAAGCAAGGGCATGATGCACATGGAAGATATGGTGATCGTGGACCTGGAAGGCGAACAACTGAGCGGTTCCAGCCGCCCTTCCAGCGAAATCACCATGCATTTGACCATTTACCGCATGCGACCGGAAATTGGCGCGGTGGTCCATGCTCATCCCTGTACGGCCACCGCTTTTGCGTCTGCCGGCCTGGCTCTGGATGAGCCGTTATGTTCTGAAGTAGTCATAACTCTGGGAGCCGTGCCTCTGGCGCCTTATGCCACAACCGGGACCCGGGAGTTGAGCGATTCGCTGGTGCCTTTCATTCCTGACCACAATGCCATTCTTATGGCCAATCATGGTGTGGTTACCTACGGTGCGGACCTGCGCCAGGCTTACCTTCGCATGGAAGCGGTTGAACATTATGCCAAGATTGTGCTCGCTGCACGCCAGTTGGGTTGCAGCCGGACTTTGGATGAAGAACAACTGGAAAAGCTTGTGGCCGTACGATCGACTTACGGCAAGAATACGCGCTGAATCAGCGATCCGGCTTTGCCGGTGGTCTATCTTTTCTTGTGCCGTCTGATTGTCTCTGCTGGTGTTCGTTCGCCGGGCTGAGATGGACGTATTGAATTCGTGAAACGTTGTCGGCGGGATCGATAGAGTTGGCGGTGACCAGGTGTTGCTGTCCATCCGGCCCGATGACCACTCCCACCGACGATGCAACGATGATCGTCACGGTCAAGCTTCCTTCCACGTTCCCCTGTGCATTCAGAGCTGCTGGATGGGGAAGCCGCTGCGCAGTTGCAATGCCCAGACCAAGAAGAATGGCTAACGCGGTTACTACGCCTCGCCGCCCCGAAGTTCGCATACTATCTCTTGTAGCTGCGGAGAAGCGGAGAGTTGTCTGGTGTGGGTGGAATTCTGCGTTCAGGCTCTAAAAGCCCACATTCTTAGAATGCAGTGACGGACAAACCGCCGACATCACGGAACTGCGACATCCACAATCTCCAGAACCATCTTTCGTACCGGCTTCATCAGCGGCAGAGACGATACGCGGATCAGGTTCACCAGCAGAGTAAGAGTTTTTGTCCACCAGCTTTGTGGTGCGCTCCTGCTTGGGGGAGCGATCATAAAGCCAAAGAGAATCAGAGCCATTGATAGAGCCCACAGCAGGAAGGGAAGCTTGGGTTCCAGGTCAGCGGGCAACTTTATGTTGCTGCCATTCATGCCAATCTTCATGTGCTCGATGGCACTCTCGCGAATGGAACGGGTTTCCGGGCTGAAGGGAGAAAGCGGATCACTGGGATCGGGGGCATGCAGGAAAAGAGATCACAGAATTTCCGGTTCGGAGCCAGCAGTTCCAGCCGCTTGTGGAGCACGCACCCAATCCTGTCCTTCAGGTCTTTGTGGCTGGCCCTTTCAGCCAGCAGTTCATCGTGGCCGCTCTCCTGCATGTCGCCGTTGAACCCTTCCACCTTGACCGCTGTTGCGATGAACAGGTGTTCCGCTTCAACAATCGGGGCAGCAAAGAAAACCCGTAAACGTGGTGAGCGTTTCAGTATGCTGCTCTCGCAAGTCGCTGGTAAGAGACTCAGTTACTCTGCTCTTACTGGCAAGGATTCACTCCAGCAGAGGCAACGTTCTGAAATGCTCTGCTCAGATATCGGTCGAGAAAAGGAAAGGCCGCCATCACGGCGGCCCGGTTATGAGTCTTTTTTTGCCTGTTCACCTTCGCACTACTTCATAGCGCCCGGATTCATGGCTGTCATAGGAAGCACCTCTTAGCGGCAAGCGGGGCTCTCTGTACCTCTTCACCAGCGCGGCAAACATCTCCCAGCCAACACCAAACACAAACAATCCAGCGCCGTAGAGGGCCACATCAGTAATATATTTGCTCATTTCGGGCCTCTTTCCAACTTGCTCCTCACCCATGTTAACCCAACAACGGCCCGGTCGACGCAAGTAATCGCCAAAACGCCGAAGTCGAGTCTTTCGAGTGCGATTCCGGAAATAAGCAGCAAAACGCTGAGTCCAACGATTTTGGAAACCGGAATCGAGTTATTGATATGCTCTGGACTCTGAATGTTGAAATACCGATCCAGAGGATAAAAAACGATTACTAAAACGGCAGCCTCTCTAAGAAAATCCCCCACCATTCGGGGAACTCCTCGTCTTTCGGGGCCGCTTTCTCCCAAATTTTCCTGCCTGTTGGATGCAAGTGAACGGCTAAAGTGTGCAGCAGTAATAACTTAAAGTCAACGAGAAAGCAACGACCTAAAAAACGCTCGTAACGCCCGTTCCAATGCCGATTGCACCTGCAACCGCGCCCGTCATTCTGCCTCGCATAGCGCTAGAATAATAACAGCTCTGGTTAGCCAGCGATTATTGCCTTTTTATGTCTTATGTACGAAGAAATTTGCCCACCAGGGAACAAAATACGCCCAAGCCAAGGATGGCAATGGGGCCGTGGTTTTGCTGCAGTGCGGCAACGATATCGCGGTCCTGCGTGTAAAGATAGGCGCCCCAGCAGAGCCCACCGAAGATGCAGATTGCACCCAAGGTACGCAGCAACGGGCTGCCCCGTTGCTTTTCCGCTGGGCGTGGCGGACGGAAGGTACCGCGATCTTCATAACCTTCGCGAGCCGTCGTGCCCCAGTCATCTTTATATTCTTTAAATTTAGGCGGAGGAGCCATTTGCTATCTCAATATCAGCAACTCTGCCTTATCTTCACCCTAAAGTTCAATCAACAAAATGCCTTAGATCGTTCAGACATGCACTTTCGAGGCATGACTGCCTGCCGGTGAAGCTTCCATTTACAATCAACGATCCACTCTATGGCGCATTTATTCCAGCCGCTTCGCTTGCGCGAGATCGAGTTGCAACACCGCATCCTTGTTTCCCCCATGTGCCAGTACTCGTCCCAGAACGGCTTTGCTAATGACTGGCACTTCGTGCACCTTGGGAGCCGCGCGGTTGGGCGTGCTGCTGCCGTATTAACGGAAGCAACGGCTGTTACCGCGGATGGGCGTATCAGTCCCGACGACCTTGGGATCTGGGACGATGCGCATATCGAGCCTTTACGCCGGATTTTTTCTTTCATTTCACAGCACGGTTCCATACCGGGCATGCAGTTGGCGCACGCGGGAAGAAAAGCCAGTACCAGTGCTCCGTGGAAGGGTGGCAAACCGCTTTCTCTTGATCAGGGAGGCTGGGCTCCTGTATTCGGTCCCAGCGCTTTGCCGTTTGCTGAGGGATATCAAGTTCCGCGCGAGATGAGCAAAGAGGAAATTTCCGGCGTTGTCCAGGCATTCGTGGCTGCAGCGAAAAGAGCTGATGCTGCGGGAGCAAGAGTCATTGAGCTTCACGGCGCGCATGGCTACCTGCTGCACTCCTTTCTTTCACCGCTAAGCAATCACAGAAAGGATGAATACGGCGGCTCGTTTGAAAATCGTATCCGCTTTCTCTGCGAGGTAGTGGATGCGGTGCGCAATGTCTGGCCGGAGAGATACCCATTGTTCCTTCGCATTTCCGCAACCGATTGGACTGAGGGCGGTTGGAGTGTTGAAGAATCCGTGGCGCTGGCGCGCATCTTGAAATTGCACGGTGTTGATCTGTTTGATTGCTCCTCGGGTGGAAACGTAGCTACTGCGAAAATCCCTGTGGGAGCCGGTTATCAGGTGGAATTTGCGCAACGAGTGCGGCGGGAAGCCGGTGTATTGACGGGAGCCGTGGGCATGATCACGGAGCCGGCGCAAGCTGATCAGATTGTGCGGACATCGCAGGCCGATGTTGTTTTTCTGGCGCGCCAGTTTCTTCGTGAACCCTACTGGCCTCTGCTGGCAGCGCGTGCGCTGGGCCACGAGATAGCGTGGCCGCCACAATACGACCGTGCCCGGTTGAAATGAGCTTCTAACTTGTGCCTGCCCATTTCGCCGGGCGCAGATCTTCTTATTTTTTCTGTGTGGCCTGGGCTGCTGCCTGGGCCTGCTCTTCAGCCCTTTGAATTTCCCTGCGCTGTACCGGAGAAGACAGCACAATGGAAGTTGACGTGGTGCCATAAGGCGTTAGGCGATCGATAAGCGATTCCAGATGTTCTACCGATCTCACGTGCACCTTCATGATGAATGAATCAGCGCCGGTCCCGCGGTGGCACTCCACTACTTCAGGACAAGCCTTGATCACGGCAGTGATTTTGCTGAAGACGTCACCCACTACTGACATTCTGATGAAGGCTGAGATGGGCATGCCGACCTTAATCGGATCCACGTCCGCGTGGTATCCCACTATGATTCCGGCGTCTTCCATTCGCTTAACGCGCTCCACTACGGCAGGCGTGGTGAGCCCCACGCGACGACCTAACTCAGCATAGGAAAGGCGTCCGTTGATCTGCAACTCATAAAGCAGTTTCCAGCCAATTGGATCGAGAAGCTTCTCGTTTTTTACAAGTGAATCCATGATTTAGCCTGTCATTGTAAGACAGTTTTGCCCTCGCTTCTCATATCGCAAAACGAGATTTCTAAGTAAATTCTAACTTTTCCCCGTGGAACATACATTAAATCACTGTAAGAGGATTCTGACTAGGGGAATTTCTTACAGTCAAGCGACCCGGGAGTTGCCGGCCTTCGTTGTGCGCTTCGAACAAGAGGGAGCCAAAATTCTCAAATTCCTGAGGTGAACCTCTCAGACACAGCGCCGGTATTTGAACTAAAGTCTGCCCTATTATGCAGATTCTCTTGCTTTCAGAGGGAAGCCGTTATAAAAAATAGCATTCCCAAAGCACTTGAACGCCTTACTGCCTTGGTCACCCCCCTTTGTGAACTTGAATGGACAGAATTGTCATTACAGAGCAGGAATTGGAGCAATCTCAAGCGCCTGCGCCCGCCGCTTCCATCTAATCCGCAAGGATTACAGTCGTGCCTCTCCAATCCAGTCCCGCTTTGGGCGCGATTTCTACTGGCTCCGCTGGTTCTGTTTCTTCCTTTGCTGTGCCTGGTCGCACTGGTCGTGCGCTGTCCACACGCAAGCGGACGCCTCGAGAGCTGAAGGCGTGGTGGTCCTATCTGCTCACGTTACTGATCGTCAGCGGCTTTCTTTCAACGCTGCTGGTGATAGTCGGATTTTCATCCTCCTGGGTACCGGCTCCCGATGCAGTGGGAGTCGCGTTGTCAGGCCTCGATGAGCGCAGCAGCTTTCCTTCTTTGCCGGCGCGAACTGTTATGTCCGGGGTGGAATTGAGTTCCACACTTAGGCCGATGGTCCTGCTGGCGTCGCCCGCGGCGAAACGCTGGTTCAGCCACTCGGAGGCAATGTCAGGGATTCTCGGCGCGGCGCTGATCCTGCAGGCCGATTCGCATGGATACCTGCTGGCGACGGCGCGCCATGTGGCTGACGGTGAAGACTGGCGCTCGCGACATGGCGGGCAGAAGGTCATGGTGTCCGATGGAATGAATGGATGGGCTGCCGCGCAAGTGATTGCGCGCCATCGTGAACTGGATGTGGCTCTGCTGTGGCTGCAGCGGCGCGAAGGTGATGCAGATTTCCGCCAGCCCATCGCCACTTATAAGAGCGTCCAGACTGGAGAAAAAATTTACGTAATCGGCCATCCTGAAGGTTTGAATTTCAGCGTAAGCAATGGAATCGTCTCCCGCATGCCCGGCAGTGAAGTGCTTTAGTTTGGTTTGCGTTTGTGTGGCTTCGCGGCGTCCTAACCAATCAACCGCCCGATTTTCATCTGCCTCACACGGAGTGGGCCATGGTTGCTGTAGTTGCGGTGCTGTTTACCGTGGCCCGAAATACAGGCCTGGCATTTGTGATTTAACTTATGTTGTCACCCAGAATTCGGCGTTTAAAACTCGATTTCGAATCTTTGCAGCAACGCTTTCGCGACTGGCCGGTAGTTCGCATGGTGGGCGCCGCAGGCATGCCTCCGGAACTCTATCGCTTCCAGTATTCGCTGCGCGGTCTTCATGTTGCACCGGATGGTTCCATCATGGAGCGCAATGAACATCTTCTGGAAGTCAACCTTACGCTGGGCTATCCACGACGCGCGCCGCAATGCCGCATGCTGACGCCGGTTTTTCATCCCAACTTTGATGACAGCTCCGTTTGCATCGGTGATTTCTGGGCGGCTGCGGAATCGCTGGATGATTTGATCATTCGCATCGGTCGCATGATCGCTTATCAGGAATACAACACTAAAAGCCCTCTCAATGGGCTCGCCGCAAAATGGGCGGCACAAAATCCTCAATTGTTGCCGGTTGACCCGCAGCCAGTCGCCCCTCCGCTTGCACAAGCGGTTGCAGCCGTTGAAAGCGCTGTATCGCCGGGTGTAAGTCAGTCGTTGACAACAGTAGAGTCGCCTCTAGCTGAAATGGCTCCTGCGGAAAGCGACCCCTGGGACAAAAAAATTATTATCTAGTAATGCCAATTTGGCACTTGGGGTAGCTCCCGAGTAAACCATCCATAAAATATTGAAAAATTGCGGGTGTTTCCGCAATTTAAGCCCAGAGTTGCTCCTGCCCGGGATGTCTTTTCTTGATGTTCCCGAATTGGTGCGCTCACTTTTCACCGTCTTGTAGTAGACTGCCCCGACATTCAGTGCTTCCGGGTATAGGGAATGAAGGCTCGTACCACTTAGAAGGCTGACTCATGATCATCCATACCCGGCTTCCTCTGTTCCTATTCGACAAAACAGAAGCGGCAAATTCCAACACCAGTGAGGTTGTTCGAATGTCATTTCCCCTTGGAAAGATGAGAGCTGTATTTGCGTTTTTCTTTGTGATCCTGGCCGTGAACTTCATGGCTGCGCAGAAACCGCTGGTTACCCCGGGCGGCGATAACGTCCCTAACGGGAAACACGAAAAATCCGGGCAAACCGCTGCTCCGGTACAAGGCCCAATCGGCCAGGCTGTGGTCACCGGCAACGGCATTAATTATCACGGTGGCCCAGTGATGAAATCCAACCCGGTTCCGATTTACCTGATCTTCTATGGAAACTGGAACAGCACAGGATCCAACACCCAGGCCAGCGTCAGCCTGATTGAGCATTTTGTCAGCACGCTGGGCAACAGTGCCATTGAACATGTGGCTACAACCTACGGCGACACCACCGGTAACGTCAGCGGCAACGTGAGTCTGGGTGGCGTGGCGACTGTGAGCTCAAGCACCAACCTGACGGATACCAGTTTGCGGACAACTGTCAGCAATGTCCTCAACAGTGGAGCCCTGCCGCGGAATGCTAACGGCGTTTATATGGTGCTCAGCTCCTCCAACATCAATGAAACCTCGGGCTTCTGCACGCAATACTGCGGATTCCATACCCATGCAACGCTGGGCGGAGTTGATATCAAGTATGCCTTCGTCGGTAACCCGGACCGCTGCCCTACTGGCTGCGAGATCCAGCGTACCGGCCCGAACAGCCCGGCCACGAATGTGGGCGGCGCGGACGGGCTCATCAACGTGCTTTCGCATGAGCAGTTTGAAGCCATCACGGATCCGGACCTCAACGCCTGGTTCGACACCAGCGGACAGGAAGATTCCGACAAGTGCAACTTCAACTTCGGCACAACGCAGACTTGTACGTCTACCAGCATTTGCTCTGCGGCCGGTAAGAGTGCGGCTGCAAAATTCAACCAGAGCTTTGGCAGCAACGACTGGATGATCCAGCAGCAGTGGGAGAACGCTGCCGGCGGCAAGTGCGTACTGCACCTGTAATTGCTTCTAAGGTCCAAGGCCGTCCGCTTTTCCTATGGACGGCCTTGTAACCTTTTCAATCCAGCCACGCCCAATCAAGAAATCCCAGGAATATTGACTCTGCGGCATGGAAGTTCCCGCCGCAAGCCCTGGTAATGGAGGGAGTTCCTGAAATTGGAAATTTCTCATAATCCGATTACTCAACTGGAAAACCTGGTAGTACACTCGTGCAGCTATTTGGAAGCCTGCCTGCGCTACCAGCTTCAATGCTTACCAATATCATTACGGCTTCATCCCTCTCGAATCGTTCGGCAGAATTCTCTAAATTCCACTCTAGTGAGGTCAGTATGAGATTTCCCCTTGGAAAGATCCGGTACTTCATGGCTTTTCTTTTCGTGATTCTGGCCGCCAATTTTCTGATGGCGCAGAAGATTCGCGACAATAACGCCGGGCCAGGCGAGCATATGGTCCCGAACGGCGATGGCAGCGCCACTGCCGCAGCAAGGCCGAATGGACCAGCCGTGGTGACGGGCAACGGCATCAACTACAACGGCGGACCGGTCCTGAAAGGCAATCCGGTGCCGATCTATGTCATCTGGTATGGCGCCTGGACCAGCACCACCGGCTCCAACACGGCGGCCACAGTCAGCCTGATTGATTCTTTCCTGGCTGCTAATTCACTCGGTCTTTCCAATTACGAAAAAATCAATACCACCTACGGCGACACCACCGGAAACGTGGCCGGCAACCTCCAGATCTCGACCCAGATCTTCGACACAGGCTCCCAGGGAACGCGCCTGCGGAACAAAAACATTACCTCGGCCATTTCTTCCGCTCTCACCACGGGGAAGCTGCCCACGGACCCGAACGGCGTGTATCTGTTCCTGACTTCCTCGAACGTCAAGGAAAGTGGATTCTGCAGCCAGTTCTGCGGTTTCCATACGGCCCAGACAATCAATGGCGCAGACATCAAGTGGGCGTTCATCGGTAACCCTGACCAGTGCCCGTCTGGCTGCGAAATCCAGACTACCGGCCCCAACAGCCCTTCGGCGGGCGTGGGTGGCGCGGACGGTATGGTCAATATCATCACCCATGAAAGTGAAGAATCCATCACCGATCCGGACCTGAATGCATGGTTTGATTCCGCAGGAAACGAAGATGCCGACAAGTGCAACTTCAAATTCGGGCCGACGCAGACCGCACCCAATGGCGCTCGCTTTAACCAGACTTTCGGCGGGCACAACTGGATGATGCAGATGGAGTGGGAAAACAGCCGTGGCGGCGGATGCGACCAGACCCTGGGCGGCCCGTTCTTCACCAATTAACGCATTCGCAAATCAATTAGAGCCGTCCGGTCTTCCGGGCGGCTTTTCATTAAAATCGAAAACATGATCAAAGAAAGAGCATCGTTCATGCGTCTGCTTGCGTTTTACTGTTTAGCTTTTATCGGAATTTCGATTTTTTCTGCCGCGCAGGAGCCGGAAAAACCTGCGCTGACGCCGCGAATCATCACCGCGACCAAGCAGGTCAGCATGTTCACTGGCATGGAAAGGCAGATGATCCAGGCGGTACAGAAAAAAGACAAAGCGGCGCTGCAGGCTATGCTGACGGAAAACTGCAGCATCTATTTGCCTGATGCGGACCTGCTTGACGGGCAGGACTGGGTGGATTCGGTGATGAGCAAGGACTTCGTGTTGAAGACCTTGACCATGCGGCAGATGTACGTGACCGATTTAGGCAACGCAGCCGTTGTGAGCTATGACCGCATTCAGGAGTCCACCTATAAAGGACAAAATGATGGCGGCGAGTTTTACGTTGTGGACTTGTGGCAGAAGGAAGGCGACAAGTGGAAGCTGGCCAATCGCTATGTGTCCAAGGTCAGTTCCACACCCGATATCCCCAAAGGCCCGGTCAAGCCGACAGGCAAGCAGTGAGAGGTCCTCAAGAGCGGTTGGCATCTTTCCAGAGCGAAATGAGCTGCGCGGTTTCGGCGTCACTCGCGTCCGTAACCAGACAGTATTGCAGCCCATTTTCGCTCCAGCTCTTCACGTTGAAGTTTGCGTTGCCATCCGGAATTTGCTTCACTCGGCGCTCCTGAAAAATGAACAGAGAAACTTTGTGCTGCCCGGCCAGGTACAGCAGCTCAGCGCCGGGGCTTTGCTGAATGAAAACCAATTTGCCGCCCACCAGCTTATAGTTAGTGCCTTTGACCTCTGGTGGGGTGAACGTGAACGCCAATTTGCCCTGAAACCACGGCTTCACTGTGTGGCGGTCTTCACTCACCACATCCACCGGGTTCGCACTCGAAAGAGCGATCACATGCTGGTCCACCAATTCAGCCAACAGAGGATCTTTGCCACTCGAACGTGGCCAGAGAGCGTATCCGAGCGTAAAGAGAAGCAAAGCGCAAACTGCAGACATGCCCCACTTCCACCACGGGCTCACGCGCGCATGGGGATGAAGCTGCCGGTAGACCGCAGCGTGAAGATCAGGAGGCGCACTGAACCGGTTTGCGGCCACGCGCACGGCTTTCTTGAGCGCAAGTTGCTCCGCCACGGCAGCGGTGCACTCCGGGCAGCCAGACAGGTGGGTTGAGACTTCTTGCTGGTCCGCCGACTGCAGTTCGTCATCCACAAACAATTCGATTTTTTCCCGCCAGTTACAGCTCATGATTTGGCACCGACAATCTTTTTTCTTCCTGCGTCGCGCGTGGTCTTTCCCTGCAACATCTCCACAATTTTCTGCCGGAGAAGCCCCCGAGCCCGCGCCAGGCGTGACATCACAGTCCCAATGGGAATGTCGAGAGCATCGGCGATCTCCTGGTATTTCAACTCCTCCAAATCGGCCAGGATCAGCACCTCCTGGAAACTCATGGGCAGCGTAGAGATTGCCTGCTGCACCAACTCCGTATCCGCGCGGCGGACCAGCGCCAGTTCCGGAGTATCGTGCGTCACAACCGAGTCGTCGAAGCCCTCTTCGCTCTCCTGCACGGTATTGCGGCGCTCCAGGCCGGTGCGGCTGGTCAGGAAGGTGTTGCGCAGGATCCTGAACATCCAGGCGCGAAAATTTGTCCCCTCGCGAAAACTGGAGAGCGCCTTCAGCGCCTTGGCGAACGTCTCCTGCACCAGGTCTCGGGCTTCGTCCGCATCGCTGCACATCCAGCGCGCGAAGTTATAAAGAGGATCCAGCAGGGGCAGCGCCAGCTTCTCAAAATCCTTTTGGTTCAGTCCGCTCACTTCACTCCAGACAGTTCACATTTGAGCCTACGATTTTAGTCCCTTGCAGCCCTTCATGCTGCAAGCGTGAATAGCCGTTCCAGGTGACCTACTTTACGACCACCGTGGCCGTCATTTTCGGGTGAATCGAACAGAAGTATTTGTAAGTGCCGGGTTTGGCGAACGTGTAACTGAACTGGTCATCAGTATCCAGCGCTTTTGATTTAAACGACTGGTCTTCGCTGACTACGGTATGCGGAATATCGTCACCGTTCGTCCAGTGCACCTGGCTGCCAGCTGCGACGGTAATAGTGGACGGCGTAAAGCTGAAATTATCGATTTTGATTTCCACCGGTTTGTCGGCGAATGCAGTGTACAGAAACGGTGATGCGATCGCCACCACAGCGGCAAGTGCGCATAGAACTAGCACCGACGATAATGATTTTTTCATGGTTCTCCTTTCATTTCGACAACGGTCTTTTTCAACGTTGCCCTCAAGTGGTGTCATCCTGAGTGAGGCCGAAGGAGCGATGCGACTTAGGCCGAGTCGAAGGATCTATGCATCTGTTTTTTCCCGAACTCACTGCAAATCACGGGAAGCAAATGCATAGATGGTTCCGACTCGCTCTGGTTCGTTCACTCGCCCGTGTTTCGCTCGCCATGACACGGATTTGAATGTTTCGTTCTTAACTCGTTGATCAACTCCCCGGCTTACTCGAGCGATGAATCCACTACCGCCAGCGCGTGTTCTCCACGCTTGTAGTTCACGTCCGTGATGCCCAATAATTTGCGCAGCTGTTCGTCCGGGACTTTCATGGGCCCTGCTGAAGGAGCGGTTCCCGGCTTCGGTTGGACAAAAGCAGTGGAGGCTGCGGTATGAAATGTGATGTTGCCTTCCACTTTCTGCATGGTCTGGTGGATATGGCCGTTCAGCACCGTGACTGAGCCGAACTTCTTCAAATAAGAAAGCGCCTGCGCGCTGTTATCCGTGCCCCAGCCCCATTCCGGATAAATAGTCCATAAAGGAATGTGGGCAAAAACGATGATAGGAGTGCTTTTGGAAAGGTGCTTCACGTCTTTTTCCATCCACTCCAGTTGCTCCTGGCCCAGGTTTCCCAGTCCGCCCGCCTTCAGGTTCATCACGTTGACCAGCCCGATAAAGTGCACGCCTTTTTTATCAAAGCTGTACCAGCCTGCGCCCTGGCCTCCCCTGCCGAAACGCTCGCGGAACTGCTTGCCGTCGTCATCGATTACGTCGTGCTCCCCGGGGACATAGAAAACATCTTTCGCTGAGGCTGACTTCAACATCTGCTGCACTGTGTCAAACTCCGCTGGTCGAGAGAGATGGCTGACATCGCCGGTGTGCAGCATAAAAGCGGGTGCGACCGGCAGCGCATTGATTTTGTCAATGGCTGCTTTGAAAGTTCCGGCCACGTCTGTATTGGCGGGCTTGTTGAACCCCATGTGACTGTCACTGATCTGGACAAAGCTCAGCTCGGCCTGGACATCCTTCTCCTTGAGCTCAGGGAGACGGCTGAGGCTGTAGGACTCAAGGACTCCACCTTTGATAAGGCAGAGGGCTCCGGTTCCTGCCCAGGCCATGCACTTTAAAAAACCTCTGCGGTCGATTCCGTCGTGATTGTGGTCATGTAGGATTTCATCTTTGTTATTTTTATTGCGCTCCATCGCGTCCTCCCGATGTGGTCTTGGTGAGGCGGCTCATCAGCTGCTTCTCAAAGGGGATAACCGGAATGAACGGGTTTTATTCCAGCGCAATTTGAAGAACGCAAAGAATTGTGAACCTGCCGGCTTTGAGCCAAAAGAAAGAGGGCGCACAACTTTCGCCGCAGGAATGCGCTCTGATCATTAGTTGAACTGTTAACATGCTGCGGCAGAATTGCTGGTGGAAAGTGACACTTGAGAGCGAAAGCTAAGCCCCGGAAAATCCGGTTTCTAATCCTCCTGATGCTGGCACTGGCTAGCCTGGCCGGCGGCACTGCATCAGGGCAAGCCGTTTTTCAGGCTCCTGCTTCGGATTCACTGCTCGAACAGTCTTATCACGAGATGTACAACCTGAATTTTGACCAGGCTTTCCGCTCTGCAGAGCAAGCCAAGGCGGCCGACAAAAATAATCCGCTGCCCTGGGTAGCCGAGGCCTGTGCCTCGCTATTCCGGGAACTGGACAGGTTCCACATCCTGCGCAGCGAGCTTTTTGCCTCAGACAATACTTTTGACAAGCGAGACGCCCATAGCTGGGACCCTGCGCACAGGCAGCAGTTCGATGCCGCGCTGAACGGCGCGCAAAATATTGCCAAACAGCGCCTGGCACGCGACAAGAACGATGCCAAGGGTCTTTTCGCCATGGCGCTGGTAAACGGCTTGCAAGCCGATGACGCCGCGTTGCTGGCTAAGAAGAACATGGCGGCGCTCAGTTTTACCAAGGCAGCAAACGGTTATGCAGAACGGCTCCTGGCGGAGGAACCGGACTATTACGACGCGTATGTCGCCACCGGCATGGGGAAATACATCATTGGAGGCAAGGCAGCGCCGGTGCGGTGGCTGCTGCGGCTCGGTGGGTTTAAGGGCGACCAGGCGGAAGGCGTCCACGATCTCACTCTGGCGGCGGAACACGGGCACTATTTGAAGCCGTTCGCGAAAATCCTGCTCGCATTTGACGATTTGCGCCACAAGAACAAGGTTGCTGCGCGGGCCAGGCTGGCGGAATTGCATACTCAGTTTCCCAACAATCCCCTCTTTACCCAGGAACTGGCCAAACTGGAGCATTCCGGCGCTAGTCCGGGACAATGATCCCAAAGCAGTTGCGCATGAGCTGAACATTTCTGGTGCACTGCCAGGACATACCCTTTGGTGACCGCAGCCTGAATATGGAAGCTGGTAGTATCAAAAGCATCCTGCAGGAGAACCTGACCCACTTGCGACCCGGCCATTTCACATCAGCTTTACTAAGTCTCATTGTTGTCTTTGCCAGCTTCTGCGCGCCGGCGAAGGCTCAGAATGGCGTGGAGGGCCGCCTGATCCAGTCCTATCGCGATGTGTACAACATCCGTTTCCAGGACGCCCTCCAGCAGGCGGAACAGGCCAAAACGCTGGCCCCTGACGATCCCATGCCATGGATCGCTCAGGCCAACGCCGTGCTGTTCCGGGAATACGACCGCTTACACGTGCTGCGGAGTGAGACCTTTGCCAGTGACGATAATTACACCACCCGGCAGAGTTACCGCTGGGACCCGGGTTCATACCAGGCATTTCAGAACGCATTGAACGGGGCGGAACAGCTTGCCCAGAAACGCCTTGATCGCAACCAGAATGACGATCGTGCTCTGCTGGCTCTTGCCCTGAGCAACAGCATGCGCGCACAAGACGCGGCGCTGTTTGCGAAGAAAGACATGGCTACGCTTTCGTATTTCCATTCGTCCACCAGCTACGCCGAACGCCTGCTTGCCGTCGCGCCGCAGCGTTATGACGCGTATCTCGCCAGCGGCCTGGGGAAGTACGTGATCGGCTGCAAGTCCGCACCTGTTCGTTGGGTGCTGCGCGCAGGCGGGATGAAGGGCGATCGTGACGAGGGAGTGCGAGAGCTATCCCTGGCTGCGGCCCATGCAATGTATATGGCGCCATTTGCACGGCTGCTGCTGGCTTATGACTATCTGCGTCGCAACAATAGAAGCGAAGCCAGGAAAGTGTTTGTCGCTCTGCACGATGAATTTCCCAACAACCCTATGTTTCTTCAGGAGACTGCCAAGCTCGATAGCCCGTCAACTCCCATTCGTCCGGGGCAGTGAATCCAGTTTGAGGGACGAAGCTCCGAGTATCCTGCCGTTGTCCGGATTTTGAATGAAGACCACAGCGCGAAGGTCCTGACGTTTCCAGTCTTTTGCCAGTGTGAGTTGCACGGCAGAAGAGAATTTGCCGTCGCGCACCTGCCCGACGCGGCGCAGTTCCCGCACCACCGCCATGTGATGGAGCGTGCGCCCACCGTTTTCACCGCCGCCCACCCGCGTCATAAGATTGTCCTCCGTGATGGCCAGCATCACGTCACCCGATTGAGAGCTGCTTACCTGCAAGAGCAAATCACCGTTCTTTTCCGGTGAGACAGTCACAGTTGCGTCTGTCGCCTCTGCTTCAGCGTCCGCAATGGCTTGGTGAGCGCGTCCCGCCAGGCTGCCCACAAATTCAGTTTCACCGTCGATTACCATCTGTGGCGTGTATGGGCCGTCAAGGTGAAGTCTTCGCGCGTAATCTTCCTGCCGGCGGCTGAACGCGCCGGAATCAAAACGATCATGCCACCCCGGTGAGTCCCAGTAATCCACGTGAAAGCCCAGAGGAATCACTTCAGCGCCATTGGAATTGCGCTCCTGCCGTAGCTGCCCAAGCAATTCATCCGCTGGGGGACAACTGGAGCAGCCCTCAGAGGTGAAGAGTTCCACGATGATTGACCGTTTCGCCGCAGACGATGCCGCGTTGGGCCCGGCTGCCACGGTCTTTGCGCTGCGAAGTATGGCAACCAGCAGGGCCGCCACTGCGAGAGCGATCAAGAGGTTTGTCCAGCGGTGCATTGCAATTCTCATCTCTATTCCATTCTGCTGTTCCAGTGAGCCATTTCAGCGTGTAGCCCGATGCGGCTCTTCCGGATAAACATTGAATTCGAGTTCGATCTCGTCTTTTACTTTCACCGTGCCGCCCCCGGCAGAGACGGGCTGAATGCCAAAGTCAGTCTGCTTGAGTTTCGTTTTACCGCTGTAATGTTCCGGGGTGCCGGTCACCGGGAACTCAAGCTGTTTGGTTACGCCGTGAAGTTCAAGATTGCCGGTCACCTTGAACTCCCCGGCAGGAGTTTGCTCTACGCGCGTCGAGGCGAAGCGGATCTCAGGATACTTTTGCGCGTCCAGCACTTTAGGCCCCAGCATGGTGGCCTGGATTTCCTGGCGGTCTTTTTCAGAAACTTCAGGATCGAGGACCTTCATCTCCTTTGTAAGTACGGTAATGGAGACTGTTTTGGATTTGGGATCGATTACGGCACGCGATATAGGCGCGGAAATCGTATGGTTGTGGCCTAAGCCGGAGAACAGCCCGGTCTTGCCGGCATGAATGATGATGGTTGAAGTACGGGGGCCGGTTTGCGCAGGAACAACGTGCGGTCCCGTGACTGCCAAAGTCGCCAGGAACATGAACCAGTAGACCAGTCGCTGGGCCAAGTGGATCTCCTCCCCGTATTCCAATGGATGCAGCCTGCCTCATTCATTGTACGAGCTTCGGCGCGAAACCGGGCGCGCCGGCGGGTGGCAGAACATCAGGGCAAGAAAACTGGAGACCCAAGTCGCCAGTTCGATTGTGTGAGAGATGAGCTGCGATGTTATGGATGGCGGATGTTGCCGGCGCCGGCGGTACAGGGGGACCTTGCGGGAGCGCTCAGCAAGATGTCCAATGATCGGCAATTGGATCAATCTCTGAGTAGTTCCGAAAGTTCAGAAGAGTCTTTTATCAAGGTGGTAGAGCAAGTAACAGGCGGCCAAAAAGGTTCCCTCCATGACGGCAAACACTGCCAGAAAATTGTTGTGAATGCGCAGCAGAATGCGGTTGTCGAACCCCCACTCACTTGCCGGGACACGCAGCCCGAGTGCCTTGTACATCCCCCGAGCGATGCCGACAAAGTAGCGCAGCACCAGAATGTAAAATGCAATCCAGAACACCACTTTAAACAGGGGGCCAACACTTTCAAAGAAGTCGCTCAGCCCGTAATTGCCCCCGCTTAACGCAAAATGGGCGAATGCCAGCAGCACCAGATTCAAAAAAATCCCTTCGGTAGTGGCGAAGTAGAGAAAGAAATCTCCTGAGTTGCGGGCTAGCCTGTTCCGTGAATAATCACTCTGTACCCCGCGCCTCACACCACCCGCACAGAGCAGCAGGGCCAGGCAGAAGAAAAGCGGTGCACCGGAACGGGCAAGCGAGAGGGCGTGTTCCGTGGCTTGCAGGTCCTTCTCTTTCCGGTCCATACGCTGCTTGTATTGCTCCAGTGAACTGCGCGAATCGTTGAGTGAGGCTTTCAATTCTGCAAGCGCCTGTTCACGTGTGAGCAGCGTATCTGACATGTGCAGCTTAAACGTTTCTTTGCGGGAATTGGAAATCCGGCTGATTTCGGCCTCCGTCGCGTCTGAAACACCCTGCTGCCGCTGCACCTCGGCTTGCGTTGCTGCTTGCAGTCGGTCTATCTCCTCATGCAACTTGCCGCTGTCATGCGTCGTGGACCAGTTGAGCAAGGATGCCAGGATAGCCGCTATAACCAATCCCTGGAAAGCAAATGCGTAAGGCCAGCTCCAGCCCTTGAGCGATGCCATGCCCACATAAGAAAGAAGTTCCGGGCAGCGCTCGATCACACTCTTCTGTTTTAGCAGCGGTATGCCGGGCTGTTGGTTCCATTGCAACCGCAGCTGGTCTACAGGTGAAAGTTGTTCCGGTTCTTCAACCAGGGGCTCGTTCTGGTACACGTTCTCCAGCATGACAGCACTGTTTAGCACAATCGCCTTTCGCAGGCCAAACACCACAAGTACATGGAGTTAATTGCACTCACGGCGGCGGAGGTGGCGCAGTGCCTCTCAGCGGCAAAGGTGGCTGGCTATTCGATTGTTACTGGTGCAGGTTCTTAGTCCATTCCCATATGGCCGCCGTGAGCTCAGCCCGTTGCCCGGAGTAGCTATGATCAGTATCCCAGTGGCGCTCGCTCACGTGGTTGTCGCCAGCCTTGCGCAAGGCTTCCGCCAGTGCATTATCGATGGGAGCAAGTCCGTCATTCGCGGTGATAATGAAGACCGGACGACCCGCAATTGCCGGCGCCAAATTGTCGAAGTTCAACTCCTTCTGATGGTCATAAATCTCGCGCGCGAGCGCCTCGCCACTGGTGCCCGAAAGTGGCAGCAGATTGTTGTCACTCTCGAGCGACTTTGCCTCATTCGCCACCGTGGGTTGCTCGGATTGAGTATGACGTCTCGATTCATAATCCGCGCCGATGTTCCATGCAGAAATCAGTACTGCGCCGGCTACCTGGGGATTGTGGGCCGTTGCTGAGGCAGCCATGTATCCGCCCATGCTGTGGCCAATGACCACGATTTGATGGGTATCGGTTCTATACTTGCGCGCATTTGCCGGGTCAAGCACGAAACGGACTTCAGTATCGGCATCTTCAGCTGCGTGTTGAAAAGAAAAATCGCCCTTCACTCCCCACGACCCGCGATAATGCATCGCCAGCACATTCCAGCCATGTGCGCGTAACACCTGCGCTACGTCCAGGTTTTGTTCGAAGCCAGGAAATCCATGAAAAATTATTGCCGTCGGGTGCTCTTGTGGCCCTGCAGCAAGATAGAAAATTCCCAGCAGCATGCTGCCGTGGCTCGGGATGATCATCTGCACCGTCGACGCCGGTACATCCACCAGCGGCTTGCGAGTATTGTTTTGCGCGGCTGCTGCCACGCCAAGGACCAGCACAAGAGCGAAAACGCGCAGGAGTTTCATCGCAGCAGTATATACGCCGGCAACACCATGGGAAGAGACACGGAATGAGTCTGCCAAAGAAATCCAAAATCCCCTTAGCCGCGGATCAATCGCTCTAAATTTTGCTTGAATGTACGGCGGGCAAACAATTGCAGGGGACTGCCTGCGAAAGCACGGGCGATGGCAAACACATTGGCTGGCCGGAAATGGCTGTTGTTCACCACCGCGTAAGCCGGTTCCGAGTAGTGGGGGCGAAACTTGTACTTGTAATGCTCAAGACCCTTGAAGTTGTAAAGCGGATTTGCAGTGGCCCTCATGAACCTGAACAGGCCCTGCAGCCAGAATGGTCCTGGTTCACCCGGCGCCCGCGCCGCACCCGAAAGCGGAGCCAGCCCCATGGTGACCTCCTGAAATTTTTCTTGCGCAAATGTGGACATGGCCGTGTGCACCAGGAGTTCGCTTGTGCCGAGCGGCGCGCGTGCAGCATGTGCCCACTGCTCAAACAGCCATCCTCTCCGGTTCGGCATTGGCGAACAGAGAAGATAGGCAATGATGCGTTCCTTCTGAATGGCAACAAATAGACGCCGGTCGGCGAGCTCTCCGAAAATGTCCGGTTCAATAAGAAAATGCAATGGCGGAAGATGTTTGCTGTTGAGCCACTCCTGCCTGATCTCACGCAGTTCCTGCGATTCAGCTGCCGCCACTGCGGGCATTTCTGAAGCGCTTATTCCCTTGTGGCGCGCGCGGGATATCTGGTAACGAAGAGAAGCATTCCTCCTTAATATTGCGTCCCAGCCCACAGGGTTCCAGTAGGGCAGGGCCCCAATGGCGGCAATCGAATGGCCGCGCGAGTTTCTTACAACTTTGGCAAAGCGCGGTCCCGCGTGGAAGTAGCACACAGCTTCCTTTGCTCGGGTCGCCTCAGACTCAAAACGATCAACCACCGCGTTAATTCTTTCCGGGCTGCAGACAGGCGCGCCTGCCACAACTCGTATTCGATTGCACGTGATATATCCGATGAGCGCGTCCCCTTCGTGGCTGAACCAATGTTGGATCCCCGGGTTCAGAATCTGATAGGCGATTGGATTCAAGCTGTGTGCAAATACAAGCTCGCGCGCGCGTTGTACGTCACGCTCCGGGGCAAGGATCATTTCACAATATCCATCAACGGTTTATATCGTAGTCTGCAGCGCGTTGTTCTTGGACCAAAGCCAGTTCTTCCGGCTTCCTTCCACCATAACTGCTATTGGATGCAACCATCGATAGCGTTTCCTCTGAGTGCGACGCAGCGTTTGCGCTTTGTTCGTTTGCTTCAGCATGTCCTGAGGGCTTATCTTTTCAATTTCATGGCAAGCGAATCTTCATCACCTCAAGGCAGTGCTCCCGGCCATCCTGGCATTCCTCCAACGTGGTCCAATAGCTCGAAAGATGGCGTCGGCACCGCCTATGCCACATCCAGCCGCGTCTGGTTCACCCTCGCGCGTGGCATCGTCACCGAAATTTATTATCCGACGATCGACCGCCCACAAATTCGTGATGCCCAGTTCCTGATCACGGACGGCGCTACGTTCTTTCACGAAGAAAGGCGTGACCTGGCCGGCGAAGTGGTGCGGATTGAAGCCGAGTCTCTTGGCTATCACGTGATCAGCGACGATCCCAAAGGGCGTTACCGCCTGGTGAAAGAAGTCATCTCTGACCCGCACTCCGCCTGCGTGCTGATTCGTGCCCGGCTCATCCCTGCCGCTGGTTGGGATGGGAAGCTGAGAGTTTTCTTTCTCCTGGCTCCGCATCTGGACGTAGGTGGCTGGAACAACTCGGCCATGAAAATGGAACTGTCAGGCCGCACTATCCTTGTCGCCTGGAAAAACAGCACTTATCTTGCCGTGGATTCCAGCAACGCATTTGCGCGCTCCTCATGCGGCTTTGTTGGCTACAGTGACGGCTGGCAGGATCTTCATTCTAATTACAAACTTGATTGGGAATATGACCGCGCCGAAAGCGGCAATGTTGCTGTAACTGGTGAAATCGATCTCTCGCGCGGGAATGAGTTCACAGTTGCACTGGCGTTTGGTGACAGCCTGCATGCTGCCGCGGCTGTGCTCAAACAATCCCTTGCCGTGCCCTTTGAGCAACACAAGAACAAGTTTATCGATCAGTGGCGCCGCGCCTGTGACAATTTTGAAAAGCTTGAATCCGTCAGCGGCGATGGCGGCCAGCTTTACCGCACCAGCAGGATCGTCCTACTTTCCCATGAAGATAAAACCTTTGCCGGAGCCCTGATTGCCTCGGCCACCATCCCATGGGGAGACAGCATGGGAGACGAAGACCTTGGCGGCTATCACCTGGTCTGGGTACGAGACATGGTGAACAGCGCCACCGGACTGCTGGCCTCAGGCGACAAAGTTACTCCGCTGCGCGCGCTGGTTTACCTTGCCTGCTCGCAGCAGCCGGATGGAGGCTTTCCGCAGAACTTCTGGATTGATGGCACGCCGTACTGGAAAGGCATTCAACTGGACGAAGTGGCTTTCCCCATCATGCTGGCCTGGCGGCTGTGGAAGGCTGAAGCGCTGGAGCAATTCGATCCTTATCCCATGGTGCGCGCGGCTGCGCGCTACCTGATTCAGCACGGCCCGCTCACCCAGCAGGAACGATGGGAAGAGTGCAGTGGATATTCACCCTCCACTCTGGCTCCGTCCATTGCGGCGCTCACCTGCGCTGCTGATTTTGCCCGTTCACGAGGTGAAGATGTAATCGCGCAGTTCATTGAGGACCACGCAGATTTCGTGGAGTCTCACATAGAACGCTGGACGGTCACTACGCAGGGTAGCCTGCTTCCTGATGTTTCTCGGCATTACATACGCATTCTGCCGTTGGATATTCATGATCATGTTCCTGTGGAAGACCCCAACACTGGGAGCATTATCCTTGCCAATCAGTCGCCGGGAGAGCAGTACCAGTTTCCCGCCAAAGACATTGTCGACGCCGGCTTTCTCGAACTTGTTCGCTATGGCATTCGTCCTGCGGGATCGGCATTAATGGAAGACTCATTGCGAGTGATCGATGCACAGCTCAAAGTGGAAACTCCCTTCGGCCCGGCGTGGCGCCGTTACAACCATGATGGATACGGGCCTCATGCTGATGGCACAGCCTATCAAGGCTGGGGCATCGGGAGAGCGTGGCCTCTGCTTACTGGAGAACGCGCACATTATGAGCTTGCCGCCGGACGAGACATTCGTCCCCTGGTTACGGCTATCGAAAATTTTGCTACCCGTTCCGGCATGCTGCCTGAACAGGTCTGGGACCAGCCCGATCTTCCTGAAGCCTTTATGTATCTGGGTAAACCGGCCGGATCCGCCATGCCGTTGATGTGGGCGCACGCTGAATACATCAAACTGCTGCGCTCTCTGCGTGATGGTCAAGTCTTTGATCGAATCCCGCTGGTTGCAGATCGCTATCTGAAGCAGCGGGGGCGCAAAGATTTTGAGATTTGGAGGCTCACACGGCAGGTGGTTAGAGTTACTGCGGGCTCCACGCTGCGAGTTGTAGTTCCCGGCGATTTTCGTCTGCGGTGGTCAGGAGCAGATGGCCAATCCCATGAAACTGATTCCAGGCCCAGCGGCTTGGGGCTGAGCTACGTCGATCTGAAAACGGAACCGGAGCAGACCGCGCCGTTGCGTTTCACCTTCAGCGGTACCAGCTCAGCGGCCCCGCAGGACGCGGTCTTTGAAGTACAACTTATTGCGGCTCAGCCGACGCGATAAGCCATGAGGGCGAGACGGCAACCGGGAACGGCGATCCTTTCACCTTGTTGAGTGTTCCGGTACTTGCAATAACAAAGCCCGCAATATCGTTTGTACCCTGGTCCGCCACGTACAGAAAGCTGCCTGTGGCCAGCACAAAGCCCGGAACGTTACCTCCGGTCAAAAAGGGAGAGCCGCTGACCTGGGTCAATGCGCCGGAGTTGTTAATCGAGTATGCGGAAACAGTGTTGTCGCCGGAGTTTGAAGCGTAGAGGAAGGATCCCTGCGGAGTAATGGAAAAAGCCGAGGTGCCAACTCCCGCCGCAAAGGGCGAGCCTGCAATAGGCGAAATCGCGCCATTACTTCCAATGGAAAAGCCTAACACTGCGTTGTTCGCAGCGTCAGCCGCGTATAAGAATGTTCCGCCGGGATGAACTGCCAGGAATGACGGACTTGTGCCCGCTGTACCCACCGCAAAAGGAGATCCCGGCACGGGGGTCAAACTTCCGTCGGAAGCAACCGCAAACCCTGCGATTGTCCCTTGGGTTGGATTGGCCGTGTAAAGGAAGCTGCCATTTGGCGAAATCGCAATAGATTGCGGGTTGGTAGGTGAGGTGGCGGTTGGATCAGGGTTCACCTTAAACGGCGACCCTGGAACCACGCCGAGGTTGCCATTGGTTGGGTCGATCAGATATGCAGAGATGTCGCCGGAATCACGGTTGGCGGCGTACAGGCGCGGCGCATTCGGCGCGATTACCATGGCGATAGGACTTGCTCCGGCGCCGAAAATGTTTGGCGGCGTCACTGGTGGAAGCGCGCTGTTGGTCGGGGGCACCACCAGTTCGCCGTTTCCGGTATTGATATCAAGGAGCGTAATGTTGGCCCCGGCTGAATTGGCGATGTAGAAGAAATCGCCCGGCGGGTGGATAGCCAGAGCGGCAGGGCGGGAGCCAGTGGTGAAATTCGGGCTGTTGAGCGCAGTCAGTGAGCCATCACTGTGCATGCTGAAGCCAAACACCTCATTCGTGCCCGGACCGGTGACGTAAAAGAAGTTCTTCTCACCTTTGATACAACCGGTCAATCCCATCAAAGCCACACATAAGGCCGCAAAAATCCTTGCCTTCATTAAATGCTCCTCGCCATTCGCGGGTAAAAAAGATTGTGGACAGGATACATGAAACCGCCGTTCGGATGATAACGGCGGCTTTGCTCTCCCACGGGAGAACGCTCACCCGGCAGGAATTTGCGTTGTGAACGGCCCACGCTGTCGGCTAATTTGTTGCCGCCTTCAACGTGGCGAATTGAACTTGCGTGCTATTTCCGTCTGCTGGCTCGCTGGCCACTCAGCGCCAGGGCCTTGCGGTATTGCGGGACAAGTACGGCTTGTTCGATCGTAGGCTCATTGAAAGCGGCGAGTTTCAAAACAACGCGTTGAGCATCCCCGGAAGAACCAGTTTTCTGGTAGGCCTCCAGCAGATGTACCAGTGAGAACAGGTCGCGATCATTTTCGTCAAAATGGCTCAGTGCATCAGCGTAGTTGCCCCGGGCCAGCGCAATGGTTCCCGCAGCCGCCTCGTAATAAAGACGGATTGTTCCATTCACAGAGCCGGCAGAGAGCTGTTCCAGCCGCTTCAGGGTTCCAGCCGCCAAATCCAACCGTTTCTCCTGCACTGCGCGTTCCACCCTCGTGCGGAGAATCGAAGCAAGCTCCTGGCGGGCCAATGCTTCGGGAATTCTATGTTTTTCCCGCAACGCTTCTTCGGCCAGGATGAGATCGTGACTTGCAGCCGAGGCATCCGGACTATAAACCGCCATGCTTCGCCAAGCCTCAGCTTCTACCAGACCGATACCATTCTGGTGGGCCGATGCGGCTACCGCCCGGAATTCTGTATCCGCTGCCGGGAAATTCTCCTCGCGCACCCAGGTCATAGCGGAAAGCAGAGACCATTGTGCGGCCTCCACTTTGTCATTCATCTTTGCGATGGCTGCGGAATATTGCTGGCGTGCTTCTTGTTCACGCCCCATCACCGCCAGCGTATCGGCGATGCCGCGCTCTGATTCAATGAATTCCGGATCGAGTTTGAGGGCCGTATGGTATTCCGTTAGCGCTTTATCATAACGGCCGCCCATCATCAGGATCTCGCCATAGCTGTCATGCGGATTCGCCTGGCCCGGAAGGAGTTTGCTGTAGTTCTGCACAGCATTGGCAGCTTTGTCGAAATCACCGGTGCGGGCGTAGCAGTAAGCCAGACTGTTCCATGCGTCACCGAATCTCGGATCCAGTTGCAGTGCCTGCTGGTACAACCCAATGGCCCGCGACCATTGCCGCTGCTCATCCAGCCACATGCCGGCCAGCCAAACTATCATCTTGTGATTGGGGTATTTCTCCAGCACCGCATTCATTGCCTGGATGGCAGGTACCCATTGTCCCTGGCTGGAATTGCTCAACCAGTCGATGACAAGCTGCTCCTCACGGCTGGCAAAACGGCGCGATGCCAGCGCTTTCTCCCGCTCAGCAACGCGCTCAGCGGGATCACGGGAAAAATTGGAAAGCAGAATGTGGATCAGGGCGAAATTCGGATCTGTCTTCGCCGCCTTGCGCCAAAGCTCAAAGCCTTCACGGAGATGCAGAGTCTGGCACTCAGCCAGGCCTTGTTCGAAATAAGTGCGTGCCTGAGGCGATTTCGTGGAGACCGTAATCCCCGGGTCAGTATGGATAGTTCTCACTGAATCGGCAGCCGCACCGGCGGCAAGCGCAAAGGTCAGCGCAACAACGGCAAGAACGTAAGAAAAAGGGAAACGTGAAAGATGACCCGTGACGCGCAAATTCAAAATATGCTCCTGGCTTAATTGCCTTTAAGGAAGTACCCTTGCTCCAGTGGCAGCTTCCCGTCCACTTTGAGCACATTCACCCTGCTGCTAATCGAATACACATCCACCAACCCTACCGCGCCGGGAATGGATTCAACAGACTTGAGCAGTTCCTCTTCGGAGCCAACCATGAGCACGGTCTGGTGATGAGCGGAAAGCAGGGCTTTCAAATCTTCCAGCTTCATGTGATACAGCTTTTCAATGGCTGTTCTCATCTCGGGCGTGGAAGGATCGCGCAACACCAGCACAACGGTCTTGCCGTCAGGCCACTTGATCTTGTCGCATTTGAAGACTTTGGCCAGATCGGAGGAACTGAGGCCTCCTACATTATTGGTCTTGTCCACGACTACGGCGACCTGCCGGGCGGCACACGAACCCCCAAGGCAGAACGCGAGCAATACGATAGTCAAGAACCGTCTGGGCATATTTCCACCAAGATTATGATTCGGAATCCATGTGCAGCAAGTTACCGCAGTAATACGTGCTTTCTTTGCAGAGACTTAGGGGTATTTGCCTTGCCCTGCTGCGGAGAAGCCACGCTAACAATCAAATAATCCTCCGATGGAGCTGTTGAGCCGAACAGAAGATGTTACCGATGATGTTTTTCAGATTCCCGAAGAATCGTCGGTTCGCGTCGGCGGGTTGGGCTGGTTCCGCAAAAGAAGAAGGATCTATACATTGGGTCAATTTCGAGAAGAAGCAATCCATATAGATCCTTCGGCGATTTTGCTCGATTGTCGCCAGCCTGACAGCTCGGCCGGTCAGAGCCAGTTTTACTTCGTCCCGGGCTTCGGCTCAGATGCGGCCGGCTTCTCAAACTTCGAGTCAGCAATCGGGACGTTCTGCTCAACCTTACTGACCTGAATGGTGAACCTGCCATTGGGGCGCGCCACTGTCCATTGCAGGGGGATCTTCACTCCACCTTCTTCGTGATAGTTGGCGTAATCGACTTCAGTTGGATTAAGCCCCAGAGGCGTCGCGGAATAACGCACGCTGCGCACCAGCAGGCCCGAGTCTTTGTCAAAGAACAAACGTGTCGGGGGATGGCCCTGGTTCATCCCGATCACCTGCACAACTTCCTGACCATCAATCTTTTCGCTTGGGCGGACCCTGAACTGAGCAAACATTTTTTTGAGTTCCGTCGGAAGGTAAAAAGCAGCATCGAAGCTTGCGGCTTCATTTTCCTGCGGGTTCATATCCCGCGGAGGCCGTGGGCCGGGATTTCCCAGCCAGCCGCTGTTGCCGTTAAAGGCCGTGATGTTATCGCCGTTAGGCGTGTGTACAAAGGAAATCCGCTTATTCGGCGCCTTGGTGTATACCTCCACTGGGAACTGCTGCCCGCCGAAGCTGACCGTGCCGTCCTCTTTGCGGCTTGTAATCTTTTCTACGGCTGCAGCTCCGCCCACTGCTTGAACATATTTATTCAGAATTTCATCAGCAGAAGGCAATGCAGCCACATCTGATCCCTGACTTTCAGCTTCCGGGCGCTTTGGAGCTTCAGCTGCAGCTGAAATGATGGGAATGGCAACCGGATTCTCCGCTCCGCGATGACAGGAAAAGCAGGTCACGGCGTTTTCCCCGTTGAAGTTTTCCTTATCGATGGCCATCTGCATCTGGATCATCTTGCGGGCGACCTGCTTGGGCTTCTTATCGTCCTTATCAAATGCGTTGCGTACGTGGCAGAATTCGCACTCCACTCCCAGGGAGTTGCTGATGAACTGCATGGAAGGTATGACCTGGTCCGCAGGAACGCCTTTGAGCACCTGAATGTTCTTGAATTGTTGCTCGGCCGTTTTGGAACCCCCTTCCGTGGTGGGGGTTGCCGAGTGCTGTGCCCACAGCACGCACACACTGAGAATTACAATGGCGGATATGGAAAGATGAACACTGAGCCGTTTCATGCAGCCCCCTCAAGGTGGATTCAAAAGCGGAAGTGTAAATGATTGCCCAATGATTTTGAAATCAATCGTGCGAATGAATCGTTTATAGAATTTTCCTTGAACTGGAACCCGCCGCATTTTCGGCTGCCGATTGAACTTCATCGGCCGGAATCAATGCCGAGAGCATCCTTGAGTTCGTCCAGGCTCTTTCCCAGCCAGAACTTCTTATAATTCTCCAGGGTCATCAGCGTGCGTGACACCATGTGGTCCAGGTAAAGCGTGCCCAGCAAATGATCAATCTCGTGCTGCAATATGCGGGCATACCAGCCCGCGGCCTCAATGATCTTCGGCTTGGCGTTTTCATCCAGACACTCCACTCTGACCCGGCGGCTGCGCGCTACCAGCGCCATCATGCCCTGGACGCTTAGGCAGCCTTCAAAAAACTCGATCTGTTTGTCCCCGATCAGAGTCAGCCTGGGATTAATGATCACGTGGAACGGGACAGGTTTACGTTCCCGCTCAGCAAGCTGTTCGGCTGTCCAGTCCTTCATGTACTGCTCGCGGTCTTCAATCACAGCAAGTTGGATTGACCGGCCAATCTGCGGGGCCGCCAGACCCACGCCGGGAGCGGCGTACATGGTCTGCTTCATTTCTTCAATCAAATCGCGTATCTCGCGGCTGCGAATCTCATTGGGTCGCAACAGGCGCGCTGCTTTGCGCAGGACTGGTTCGCCGGTCTGCAGAATAGGCAAGGTCACGGTCATAAAATCGGAGTTCTACCGGAACTATGCATTGTAATGGGGGAACTGCCGTTCATCGGATTCGCACAGGCTCATGCTAGAGTTGGTGCTCTTATCTCTATGAAGATAGTTTTCTGCTTGCGATGGTTGTCACGTGCTTGTTTGCTGGTACTTCTCTTCCTGCCTGGATCTGCTTCAGCATCTGTTCAAAAGCTTGGCCCGGACCTGTACGCGTACATTTCAGAGGATGATTCCAGCGCCAACTCAACTTTTCTTATCACGGATAAAGGCATATTGGTGGTCGATACCGGCCTGAACCAGGAGCAGGGGCGCAAGCTGTTGGCCGGGATACGGAAAATTTCCCCACGGCCCGTGCGGTGGATTGTTAACACGCACTATCACCCGGATCATCGCGGCGGCAACAGCATGGTTGGTCCTGACGCCACAATCATCAGCACCGCATACACACGAGAGCGCGTGATCCAGAATGATCCTGCCCAGTACGGGTTAAATCTCGTGATGCACGGAGAGACTTGGTTTTACGCGGGAGGTCATAAAGTTCTGATTTATGAGCCCGGCCCAGCGCATACCCTCGGCGATTTGGTTGTTTACTTTCCTGATCAACAGACCATCGCCACAGGTGATCTATTTCTGACCAACTCATGCCCGGCCATGGACGAGGGCGACATGGAAAATTGGGTTCGTGCGCTCGATCACATGCTTACGTTGCCGGTCGCTCACGTGGTGCCGGGCCATTTCCAGGCCGCCAGTCCCGCCGAACTCAAACGGTTCCGTGATTATCTTGCGGCACTTCGCGATCAGGTGAGTTCTATGTATGCCGATGGGCTTTCTCTTCAGCAGGTGAAACAGCGCATTTCACTGCCGCAATTCAAAGATTTCCGCCAGTTTCCAAAGTACGAAGCTACGTTTGCCGACAACGCTGAAGCGTACTACCATCAGCTTGAACAACGAACGAAGGCAAAGCCGCAGAGCGCACACTAACTTTCGTTTCTTGTCTCAATACTTCCATGATTTATCAGCGCTTGCAGGCGCGTGCTGAGTAATGAACCTGGCCATCGTGTCAATGAGCTCAGCCTGGTTCAACGGCGTCCAGCCGTGCCCTTTCATAGGACGTCCGTATTCGAATGAGCCCCCATAGGCGGGATTGGTGGCGCTGCGCAGGAAACTTTCCAGTCGATACACGGCAAGATTCAGGTAGAAATTGTCCATGTCCCCGCAATACAGGTGAATTTTGCCCGCCAGCTCTGGGCCGATTTTCGGCCAATTTTGCTCCAGGTAAAAGCGCAAATCATATCCATGGTCGCGCATGTATTCAGCCACCTGATGATCAATGCGACCTGTCTCCTTGTCCCATAGCGGTTTGGGGTACCCGTCCGTCCCCACCGGACCATACACTGCCTCCCAGGCCTCAAATTGCTGTGTGGACCGGCCGTGACTTCCCAGCACATCTTCCAGCAGGCTCATCTGCCGCATAGTGAAATCTACCTGCCCTTCTGATGTTCTCTCCATCGGGCGTTCCGGAACCGGCGCATCGTAGCCGGGAGCTAAAAACGCGTTTACGTCGTTGTAAATATCGACGATCTGGTAGCGCGTGAAGTCCACGGGGTCAGGATAGAAGGTCCAGGTGCCGCCGAAGAAGTCAGGATGAAACACCTGCAGCGCCAGTGATTCCCAACCGCCCGTCGACCCGCCAAAGAGCACGCGCGCATACGGCTGGCGAATGATGCGGAAATGCTCCTCAAGGTAAGGAATCAGTTCCGTCATGATGGCGTCACCGTACGGACCGTTGTTGGCCGAATTCACGGCGTAAGAGTCATCGAAATATGGCGTGGGATGCTGAAAGGTGATCACGATCATCCGTGGAAAATTGGCAGCCGTCCAGCGCTTGAGCAGTGCCTCCCCGGAAATTTGGCCCTCGCGCACGTGTGGTTCCGTGGTGCTGGCCTCTTCTGTGAAACCGAGCGGCGGACGCAGAGAAAAGTGTCCCTGCTCGTAAGCGACCGGGTAGTGTGCATTCGGATGCGAATCGTAACCTTCGGGCAAAAGCACCGTTGCGCCCAGGTACATCGGTTGGCCCCAGAAAGCAGTGAGCAGCTTGCTCTGGATTTTTACATGTCGCACGTATTTCGTGTCCGATGGCGCCTGGATGGGACCGATTTTGTTGTCGAGTGAGAGCTGGATCTCATACCCGCTCAGCGGATCTAAATGAAATCGACGAACCGCGCTGTAGAGGTTCCCGGGAGATTTGTTGAACTGCTGGCCCTCCCACTGGTCCATGTGTGCCCAGATCGTGTGCCCGTCCTGGCGGCGAAATTGTGTGTACACGTTGAAAAGTGCTTGCACATAGTAATCGCCTGCCGGAAGCTCACGCACAGAACGCAAGGGAGAACCCAGCGTAAGAGCGTCAAGCATCGCCGAGCCTCCCGGAGCCATGTCCTGCACATCACGTCCCAGCAACTCGGTGTGTGAGCGCCACGATCCCACCTGCAGGCGCGGCTCGGGAACGTCAACGCGCGAAACAATGATGAAGGCCCGGCCAGTAATCGGTTGTCCATAGCCTGCAGGCAAAGTTACTTTAAAGCGGGTATCGGCGGCCCTGGCCTGGATCTGGATAAAAGCAAGCAGGCACACAAATGAATACATAAAGCGCTTAGGTTGCATCATTCGGTTTCTCCGGGAGCTGTTCAGAATAGACGCACCGGGCAGTTTTTTCCATGTTGAATCATTCATTTATGGGCGCTTTGCCAAACATTTCTTGCCCCGGTAGGCGAGTTTGACCATACTTAAGGGCGTGAAGTTCGCGCGCTGGGTTACAGGCTGGAAAGAGAACTTGCGGGTGGCGTCCATGATCCTGGTGATCATGCTGGCATTGGGTCTGGCATTCTGGTCGGCGCGGCGCTACTCCCTTGAGCCTTCACGTGCTTCGCATCCATTCCGCATCGCCTATCACCAGCTGCCGCCAGAGCAGGGAGTAGGGCTTGCGCTTGTCGGAGCGGCCAATGAGATTTTTCAGGAGGCCTGCCGCCGTCGTCATGTTCCCGTGCAACTGGTTGAGATCCAGGAAGAGCCGATGGATGCTTTGCACGAAGGAAAAATTGATCTGGTGCCGGTCGTGTTTGACACTCCTGAAACAAGAAAGTTCTTTTACATTTCCGACCCCTGGATCATGGATAGCGGCTGGATGGTATCGCTGGAGTCCTCCGGCTTCTCTACGCCATCTCAGGTTCGCGGGAAACGCGTCTGGTACCAGAACAACATTCGTCACAGCTACATAGCCCGGCAAAATTTTGCTGGAGCAAACCTTTATCCCCAGGAGTCATTTACGGCAGCGGTTGCAGGGGTGTGCGAGGGCAAAGCTGAGGCCGCATTGATCTCGCCAGTAACAGCGGGCATCAACACCTTTTTTGAAGATCTGCCAGCATGCAGGGGAGTCAGGCTGAAATTCAGCCCTCTGCCTCAGGGCAGGATCTGGTTTGGAGTTGGCGCGCGACAAAAGGACGCTGCGGCGAGCGCCGCTGCGGATGCGGTACGGGAAGAAATCGGACTCATGGTAGAAGACGGCACGCTCGGTCGAATCTACCTGAAATGGGGTCTTGATCCGAACAATGCCGCCACCGTGATGCAATACCTCACCATCCTGCGCCAGCGCAGTTCCTACATGAATGTGACGCTTCTGGTGCTCGTGGCTGTTTTATTGCTTCTCAGTTGGGGCGCGTGGCGCCTGCGCAAAGCGCGGCGACTGGCAGACCAGGCCAATGAGACCAAAACTGAATTCCTGGCCAATATGAGCCATGAAATCCGTACGCCGCTCAACGGCGTCATCGGCATGACGCGCATGGCCCTTGATACTCCCATGAACCCGGACCAGCGTGAGTGGCTCGGCATTGCCTCGGCTTCCGCCGATGTGCTGCTTTCAGTTGTGGATGAAATTCTGGATTTTTCCAAGTTGGAAGCAGGCAAATTGCGCATTGAGGACCTTGAAATCGACATATGTGAGCTGCTTGAATCTTCCGCCAAGGCTTTTGCGCTTCCCGCACATGAGAAGGGGCTGGAGTTGATCTGCGATATCGACCCGGAATGTCCCGACTTTGTCCTGGGCGATCCAGTGCGTTTGCGCCAGGTGTTGTTCAACCTCCTGGGCAATGCAATCAAATTCACGCAGCACGGCGAGATCAAGTTGAACCTGAATATCGATTCCGGCCGCGGTGGTCCGCGCTTGCACTTCTCGGTCTCAGATACCGGCATCGGCATTCCGCCCGCCAAGCAAATTCTGGTCTTTGAGCCATTCGCGCAGGCAGATAGTTCAACTACACGCCGCTTTGGAGGAACCGGGCTGGGGCTTTCCATTTCGCGCCAATTTGTGGAATTGATGAAAGGCAAAATCTGGGTTGACAGCCAGGAATCGCGAGGCACGACCTTTCATTTCACCGTGCCTTTGCGGCCGAGCGGCCGCGCAAAGGATGCCGGCGCCTATTTTGCCGACTCGTGGCCTGGTAAACATGTCCTGGTGGTCGATGACAATGCCACGGCACGTGAAGTTTTGAGGCGTACTCTGGAGACCCGGCATCTTGCCGTAACCTGCGTTCCAGATTCAGCCAGCGCACTTGAAGAACTGGCGAGAGCTTCTGCCGGTAACGGTTCCGGGTATTCGCTCATGGTTGTTGACTCGGAGATGCCGGGGATGGATGGTTTTGAGCTGGCGTCCCTGGCGCAGCGTCGTTTTGGACTGGGCCAGTCGATCGTGATGATGCTCACTTCAAACAAATGCAGCTTCACGGCGGCACGGTGCACAGAATTGGGCATTGCGGCTCACCTGCTGAAGCCAATAGGGAAAGGTGAACTGCTGGCAGCGGTCCATCTTGTATTGGCGGGTGAAGAACGTTCTTTGGTCTCCACAGTCAAGGAGCCAGGCAGAGTTGCCCATCTGAGTGTCACTTCTCCGCGCTGGAGGGTACTCCTGGCGGAAGATAATGCGGTAAATCGCAAAGTCGCTTTGGCCATGTTGCAACGGGCCGGCCATTCAGTGGTGGTCGCTGAAAACGGAAAAGAGGCTGTGCGACTTGCCCGGGCAGAGTTGTTCGACGCCATCCTCATGGACATCCAAATGCCAGAAATGGACGGACTGGAGGCTACGCGAGCCATTCGTGAAGAAGAATCTTCAAACGGTATCCATGTCCCGATCATTGCCATGACAGCTCATGCCCTTAAAGGCGATAATGAGCGCTTCCTCAGCGCCGGCATGGATGGCTATATCTCCAAGCCATTTCAGCAGCAGGAATTGTTTCAAACTCTTGAAGCCGTGAAAGCTTCAGTTACCGCCATCCCTTCGCAGGGTGAAGTCACGGCAGAAAAGTCTGGCGACTGAAATCAGGGATCGCCCTATTTTGACGCCGCCTGGTTCTTCAGTAAGTCTGGTTCCTCACCCAGCCTGGTTCCTCAGCAAAGCCTAGTTCTTCAGCAAGAATGAGAAACCTTCAAATTTGTATTCCTGTTTGCCGTCGTGAGCTGAGGACTTTACTTTTCCGGCGCGTACCTGGCGTATGGCAGCAAGTGCTCGCTTCAAATCTGAAGGATCAGCTACCGGAACGTTGTGCGCTGGCAGCAAAAGCTTAAGTTGCGCAGCCATACCGCTGAGCTTGGCAAGTGTGGCTTCGTAGGCATCGAGGTCAGTCTCAGGACGGTAAAGAAAAATCGGGCCGGGGTAATAGGTGTCGCCGGTGAACAACAGCCCGTTTTGCTGATCGAGTAAGGCGATGGAGTCTGGCGTGTGTCCGGGAGCGGCAATCACCTGCAGTACGCGCCCACCCAGGTCAATGCGGTCGCCGCCATGCAACCAGTGCCCAATGTGGAACGCCCGCGTGGAGTAGGATTTTGCATCGAAGTTCGTCGGCAGTGGACCGCAAAGCTGGCCCGCTGCGATCTCCGCCTGTGCATCGGCACGCGAACCTTTTGCACTGGCGCGCGTAAACGCCGTGTCCATCCCGTAGATTTGCTCCTTGCTGAAACGCCAGTTGTCGCCTACGTGATCATTGTGCGTATGTGAATTCAGCACGCTCAGAGGCCGGGATGTAAGTCCCTCGGTCAATTTCTTGATGTTGCTGATTCCCATACCGGTGTCAAAGAGCAATGCGCGTTTCTGGCCGACGATGAGGTAAGAAATAACCTCTTCAGACTGCTTTGGCTCGTAAATCGCGAATACTCCCGGGCGAATGCGATACACCTCAAACCATGAATCCGGCACAGAAACTTTTTCCAGGTTCTTATAAACAGGGCGCGGCAAATTTCGGCGCCATTCCGGTTTCTCTGCCGCTGTCCCAAGGGCAGCCATGAGGATGGCGATGAGCAACGCTCTGATGATTGGCATGGAAATCTCATTTTAGCCGGAAGATGGCGGCTCAGCACGGAAGGAGTGTTTTCGTTGGACGCAAATGAAATAGGCGCCTCCAGGTTGGAAGGAGACGCCTATCAAACGGGCAAATTCAACTTTACTGCGGCGGCCGCCCCGGCGGGTTGCTGCCGGGCTGGGTTGAACTGGGAGAGCTGCTGCCGGGCTGCGAACTGCTGGGCGATTGCTGCTGCTGGTGCATCTGGTCTGACTGCTGTAGCATGCCGTCCAATTTCTTCTGTTGTGTGTCGTTTAACAGCGAACGCGCTTTAGTGATGGTGGTTTCGCGCAAGCTGCGGATTTTCTGGATTTTGTCTTCGCGAGCGAGAGAACTGTCATTGATGATGGTCATCGCCTGCGTATGCTGGTCTTCCAGGACACTCTTTATCTTGGTCTGCTGGTCCGGACTCAGGTTCAGCTCCTGCGTGAGCATTTTTACCTGGTCGTCAATGCTGGGATGTCCGGCTTGTGTTTGTGACTGCTGGTCCGGCTGCGCGGATTGCGGCTGTCCTGGCTGGGCTGCTCCAGGAGCGGACTGGCCGGGCTGAGCCGGTTGAGCCGGACTTTGTGACTGCGGCATTTGGCCCGGCTGGGCCGATCCGGATGACGGGCTGGTCGGGTACTGGCCCGCAAAAGCTCCCGTCGCCAGCAGCGCGATAGAAATCAATAGCGTTTTTTTTAAACTCTTCATCGAATTGTGAGCTCCTCGATATGGGTCCAATTCGATGTGTGATGCTCATTTCCGCCGCGGGGAGGGTAAGAAAACCTGAGTCACCTGAGGCAACTCCGGCTGTAGCTATGTTCATGGATTTTCGGAGAAGCTCAAACTGCTCCAAAGAGGCATTTATCTCCGAAAAGAAAACACTCCAGCTCAGCTTGCATGGCGCGCTCGACAACGAGCTACTTCTTTTTCTGTGCTTTGGATGGATGTGGAGGGGTGTCGTCATCGCTCCCCATGATGTTGTCAAAATTCTTTTTCTGGTCCGCAGTCAAAAGAGCCCTGATTTTGGAATGAAAGGCGCGCTCGCCTGATTGCAGCCTGGCTGACTTCACATCTGGACTCAGTTTATTGTCCACCTCAATCTGCTCCCTTTGACGCAGATATCGCTCAAGGATGGGCTTGATCCTGGTTTGCTGCGCTTTCGATAGATTCAGCTCTTGCGAAAGCATGTGCAGATGGTCATCCACATTTACTGACCTGTTCAATGGCTTAGGCATGGGTTCCGTTTTGAACTGGCCGCTCGCTTTTGTGGCAGGCGCCTGTGCCCAAAGCCCAATTGAAACTGAAAACGTGCACATCGCCAGTACGACAACTCTGTGGATCAACCTCATTTTTTAAATTGCTCCTTCGCACATTTCCAAAACGGCGAAAGCAGCCGGCGATCCACGGCGTTCAGGACATGCCGCTTCACCGTTTCGGGTGGGAATGATCCCATGAAAACACAATTGGTGCGGAATTGTCAGGGGAAATTTGTTCCGGGAAAGTATCGCTCAGTTGGCATCCAGGCCAAGGCCGAGTCTGCGCATGAGCTGAAGAGTGGCATTCAGGCGTTTGAAATCGCCGTCCCCCAGAGCGATAAACCGGAATGGATGTGCCATGGCTCCGCCTTTTTGTTGGCGCAAAAACTCGACCAGGCCGCTTACGGGGCCGAGAGTGGTATTGAGTTGAACCTCAGCGATATTTCCGGCCGTGACGCTGGTGGGGAACTCAGCCAAGCCACCGGTGAGCGAAAGCCTCTGCAATATCCCAGGGACAACTGTTCCATCAATGTTGAAACGAACCATTTCGTCATCGGGAACGCGAACTCGAGGTGAGCGTTTCTTAGTTTGCGACTGGGGGAAGTGGGCCATGACGGAGTTGATCATGCCACCTATTAGCCTGGGATTGAAGATTACCGAAGGGTTCGCCCTTGATCAGCATTCTTCTGCACATGGGGGAAAATTGCCTTCACTTTGCCCCTTAGCAGAGTAACTGGCCCGCCGTAATGCTGTGTTCCAAGGCAATAGTGCTAGAGTAGCGCTCCCGGTCATTCATTTTTTCTCGATTTTCCAAAAGGGGCGGCGGTTCGCAAGACCCGCCCCAACCCTTTCCACCGCAGAGTTGCTGCCGCGCACTGGATTACCGGTTGCTCCCGTTACAATAAGCACGCGTGAATCTCCCCATCAACAAATTGCCCATCGATCAATTGTTTTTGCTGATCGATTTTCTCGGAGTATTCGTGGGAGCTTTGGGCGGAGCGCTGGCAGCAGTGCGGGATACACGTTACAAGTACGATCTGGTGGGTGTCACCGGACTGGCGCTGGCATCTGCCCTGGGTGGCGGCATCACGCGCGACCTCATCCTGCAGGTCGGCCCTCCGCTCGCTTTCACAGATGTCCGTTACCTGATTACTGCGTTCGCGGGTGCGCTGGTGGGAATGATTTTTGCTTCCCGCATCGGCAAGAGCACGGAACGCGCCATTATCATTATTGATGCAGCGGCGCTCGGGCTCTTTGCTGTTTCCGGCAGCACGCGGGCGATCAATGCCGGGCTGCGTCGCTTGCCGGCTCTCCTGTTGGGCGTAATAACGGCTGTGGGCGGAGGAAGTATTCGCGACGTGCTCAGTGGCCGAACGCCAAAGATTTTTGAGCGTGGCGAACTCTACGCCATTGCCGCAGTTTTCGGCTCGGCGGCTTTTCTGCTGTGCGACTGGCTGGGATTCAATCGTGAGATCTCTACAATTGTTGGCGCATCCTGCGGGTTCGGCTTAAGGCTACTGGCTTTGCGCTTTAACTGGCAGACAAGGGCTGTGCGGAGCGAGCCCTAAGCTCAAATTGATTTCGCCATGCGAATGATGGGCAGAGACAAGCCATCTTTGAGTGGCGCCTGGATTCTCTCAAGCTCTTTGTAACCTCTTGCACGGTAAAAAGGAACTCCAGTCAACGTTGCCCCCATTTCCAGCCGAGTAAAGCCAGCCAGTTTAGCGGCTGCTTCACAGGCATCAAGGATGATGCTTCCTATGCCACGACGCGCCCATTCAGGATGAACAAAAAAGGCGCGGATCTTTGCTGGTTCCGTATGCGAATCAAGCAAAGTGTCTTCCCGGCCACGCCACACATCGCCGCCAAAGAGGGTCCGGCGCTTGCTCCAGCCGCCGCAGCCCACCAGGATCACGTCGTCGGTAGTTGGCGATAGATTTGGTGGCGATGCTTGAACTACAAAGTATGTTCCATCGGCGATTAGCTGACTGTCGACTCCGTAAACTGTTTCGAGAGCGGCCTCCAGTTGTTCCCGGGAGTAGTCCTTTGCCTGCAGCCCGCGAACCGATGCTGCGATCAATTCTCGCAGCACAGGAATGTCTTCTGGCGTAGCAATGCGGAGACGGAACTCCCTGGTCATGGTGAGTTCGATTTTATGCAAAAGACTCCGTGACAATAGGGCGGCCGTTCGGCTGGTAATCTGTACGATCTTGCACCTTGTCTATTTACCAGCAGGGTACCAAGCCTTTCGTAACACTGTTTAAGCTGCTACTCTGACATTGCTCTGGAGTTCGCGCCACCTCAAAATTGGGCGACCCACTGGTTACAAGCAGACCTCCTTTACTCGCGTCCCAGGTTCTGGCCGAACTGGGGCCGGTGCTGACAGGCGAGCGCGATCTGGCGCACACCGCCGCGGCAGCACTGGAGATTGTGATGGCGGCGGTACGCGCCGCGTCCGGCGCAATCTTCCGCTTCCAGGAAAGGCCCGCCATGCTCAGCTCGATTGCCTCATCGGGCTTTGTGGTTTTCCCCCAGACGGCTGTTTTTCCTCTACAGCCGAAGCATGTTCACGCGCTGACGACAGTCCCGTCACCGCAGCGAATTGTACGTGAGCGTAGCGATATTTTCCTGAGCTCAGCGGGAAACATTTCCAGTGTGTGGTTTCGAGCCATTGCGCCGCTAAGAGTGCGCGGCAAGTTGATAGGCGCGCTGATGCTGGGCGAGCGCGAAGCAGGCGCGGAGTACACTCCCGAAACATTGAAGCAGCTCGGTGACCTGGCGCCATTTATCGCGCTGTCCATTTACAACCACCAGCTCATGATGTCACTGGAAGAACGAACGGCGGAGAACCTGAAGCTCATAGCTTCCGTTCACTCGTTCTGGGACGATGCACTGGCTGCCTTCGCTGCCACCATTGATGTGAAATCGAAAGAGATGCAGGGGCATTCGTTGCGCGTTGGCCGCTACGCTGCTGGAATTGCCGAAGCGCTGGGCATGAACTCAAGTGAAACCGGCGAGGTGCGCGCTGCAGGATACCTGCATGACATTGGCAAAGTAACCGTGGATAAACACATCTTCACCAAGCCGGGAGCGCTGGAGCCGGTGGAATTCCAGGAGATGGCGGATCATACGGTGCTGGGGCATCGCATTGTCTCCACCGTCCAGTTCCCGTGGCCGAACATTCCCGAAGTGGTTCGTTCCCACCATGAGCGTGCAGACGGCTCAGGCTATCCGGACAAGCTGCACAATGAAGATGTTTCCATGCCCGTGCGCATCGTCGCTGTTTCGGATACGTTCGATGCCATGCTCAGCGAGCGTCCCTATCGCAAATGCATGTCGCTGGGAGAGGCTGCCGCGCAGCTAAGCTGGCTGGCTCCATCCAAGCTGGATGCTGACGTGGTCCATGCGTTGCTGGTGCAACTGCGCCGCGATGCCGTCGCCATGATGTCGCCTCCAAGACCGTGGGCGCCGCAACCGGAGCGCGGACGCAAGCCGTTTTTAGATGCCATCCATCGTTGCAATATCTCGCCTACAGATATCGACCATCTTGTTTCTGACCTGAACCACAGGAGCCATCGGGGTAAAGCCACCCTCACGTAATCTTTTTCCGTCCACAACTTTTACCTGCCATTGGGTTATTGTTTTCTGAACTCAAAAGCACCTGGAGCGTGTATGCCCGCCACTCGCAGAGCATTGGCATTACTGGGCCCGCTGTTCCTTACATTTGCTGTTCTTCCCGCCGCCAAAGATAAGACCAGGCCGGCGCCAATGCCGGAAGACAAGCAGATTATCCATGCACTGAACCGCTTTACCTTCGGCGTTCGGCCGGCTGATGTGGAACGGGTTCGGGCCATGGGTCTTGATAAGTGGTTTGAGGAGCAGCTCCATCCGGACAAGATCAATGACAATGCTCTGGAAGCCAGGCTCGCGCCATTGCGCACCATCAAAATGAGCTCGCGTCAGATGGTGGAAAACTTTCCGCCGGGGCAGGTGCTGAAAGCGGTTGAGAATGGCCGGCGCTCCATGCCGCGTGATCCCGCGGAGCGCGCCATTTACGAATCCCGCATGGCTGCCATCGAAAATCGTCAACAAAAGAAACAGAATGCCGCTGCTGACGACGAGGACATGAAGCCGGCAGCAAAGAACTATGCTCCCGGCAGCTTGCAACAGGATGTCAATGATCCTAATGACGGGCAGATGACTGCCCAACACAGCGCCCAGCAGCAGAAAAATGAAGAACCAGCCATGTACGCCGCACTGGGCGCAGGCAAGCCGAATCAAGCTGGAGACGAGCCGTCAAGCGAGCCCATGCAGACCGCAAACGACGATTCACTTCTGCAGCTCTCGCCGGAAGATCGCTACAACAAGATCATCAAGATGAACCAGGACGAGTTGCTCCACCTGGCACGCAATTATCGCGGACCACGTTTGTTCAAGCTGACAGACGGGATGAAGCCGGAGCAGCAGGAAACAGTGGAAGCCATCGTCAATCCCAACCTGGTGGTTGTGGGCGAGGTCTCGCAGGCCAAGTTGCTGCGTGCCATCTACAGTGAGCGCCAGTTAGACGAAGTGATGACGGACTTCTGGTACAACCACTTCAACGTTTTTGTGGGCAAGGGACTAGACCGCTATATGGTGGCCAGCTACGAGCGGGATGTGATCCGTCCGCACGCGCTGGGCAAGTTCAAGGACTTGCTGGTAGCCACAGCCAGGAGTCCTGCGATGCTTTTCTATCTTGATAACTGGCAGAGTGTGGGGCCGCATTCTGAACTGGCTCTTTATGGTCCGGGTGGCAAGCCGCGCATGCGCGGGCGCCGCTATGCCCGTTTCCCGCGTGCGCGACCCAAGCGAAGAAGATGCCCACCGGCCTGAATGAAAATTACGCGCGCGAGATCATGGAGTTGCACACCCTCGGCGTGGACGGAGGCTATACCCAGAAAGACGTAACAGAACTGGCCAAGGTTCTAACCGGTTGGGGAATTGAAAAACCGCAGCAGGAAGGCGAGTTCCGGTTCCGCGAAATTGCTCATGAGCCCGGGAGCAAATACGTGCTCGGACACAAGATTGACGAGCGCGGAGAAGCCGAAGGCATGAAGGCGCTGGATATCCTGGCGCACCATCCGTCCACGGCAAAGTTCATCTCACGCAAGCTGGCCATGCGCTTTGTGTCTGACAATCCGCCGCAGAGCCTGGTGGACAGAATGGCAGACACCTTCCTTAAGAAGGACGGCGATATACGGCAGGTTCTGCGCACCATGTTCAAGTCGCCTGAATTCTGGTCTGCTGATGCGTACCGCGCTAAGGTGAAAACGCCACTGGAGTTTGTGGCGTCCGCAGCGCGCGTCTCGGGAGTGGATGTGCAGAACGCGCTGGCGCTGGTTCAATTCCTGAACCGCATGGGCATGCCGCTCTATGGCATGCAGCCGCCCACCGGCTACTCCATGAAGGCGGATGCGTGGGTGAATTCATCAGCACTGCTGAACCGCATGAATTTTGCTCTGGCTTTATGTTCGGGCAGACTACCCGGCATGATACTGGACCAGCAGATATTGCTGCACGGGACCACACCGGAGAATGGCCAGGAAGCGCTGGCACTGCTGGAGAGCGACATTCTTGGCGGCGATGTTTCGGCGCAGACGCACGCAGTTATGCTCAAACAGTTGAACAATCCGCAGGTGTCGCAACGCAAATTTGACGACCCCGCAACGGTCTCCGAATGTTGCCGTAATTGCCGGATTGATGATTGGCTCACCGGAGTTTCAGAGAAGGTGAGCTTTCGTTTCACCGTACCGGGCTTCGCTGCACGGAAAAGAGGAAGATGCAATCGATGTCGATCACTCGCAGAGTTTTTCTGAAAAATGGGGCGCTGGCCATTGTGGGAACCAGCATTGTGCCCGGCTTTCTTACGCGGGCAGTCTACGCGGCTGACGCGGCCGCAGGCGCTGGCAAAAAACGGTTAATCGTGCTCTTCCAGCGCGGCGCGGCAGATGGGCTGAACATTGTGGTGCCGCACGGAGAGCAGGCGTACTACAGCATGCGTCCCAGCATCGCCATTCCACGTCCTCGCAGCGGAGCTCAATCTGTTATCGATCTTGACGGCTTCTTTGGCCTGCATCCTTCCATGTCTGCATTCAAGCCGCTGTGGGACCAGAAACATCTGGCCATTGTGCATGCAGCTGGTTCACCTGACAACACACGCTCGCACTTTGATGCTCAGGACTACATGGAGTCGGGCACGCCGGGAGTGAAATCTACGGAAGATGGATGGCTGAATCGCGCGCTTGCAGGGGTGAAAGACGCGAGCGAGTCTCCATTCCGGGCTCTGGCCATGGGCGGCGCGCTGCCGCGCACGCTGGCGGGCTCTGTTCCCGCTGTTGCCATGAGCGACATCCGCAGCTTTGGCGTGGCTGGCCGCGGGCCGGGCGCCGAAGTAGCGAGCAACACCTTTGAAGCTATGTACGAGCAATCTGTTGACACTGTACTGCACGGAACGGGCGGCGAGACGTTTGAGGCAGTAAAGATGTTGCGCTCCGCCGATCCGGAGAAATACACGCCTGCGTTCGGCGCGGATTACCCTCGAGGGCGCTTCGGCGACAGCCTGCGCCAGGTGGCGCAACTGGTGAAAGCTAACCTTGGGGTGCAGGTGGCGTTTGCCGACATCGGTGGCTGGGACCACCACGTGAACGAAGGCAGCGTGCAGGGGCAGATTGCCAATATCACGCGTGAATTCTCCCAAGCCATTGCGGCGTTCTGGACCGATCTGGGTGATCTTGGTGAAGACACCGTGATCGTGACCATGTCTGAATTCGGCCGCACGGCGCGAGAGAACGGTAATCGCGGGACAGACCACGGGCACGCGAACGTCATGTTTGTTCTGGGCGGGCCTGTAAAGGGCGGCAAAGTTTATGGCCGCTGGCCCGGACTTGCTCCGGAACAGCTCTATGAAGGGCGCGACCTGGCGCTGACAACAGATTTCCGCCAGGTGTTGGGAGAAGCCGTGAGCCGGCACTTGGGAAATGAGAATCTGGAGAAGGTATTTCCGGCGTTTGAGCGCGCGCCGTTCCCTAAGGTCCTCGGTTAGCCAGAGAAAAAGCCTACCGCTGATTAAAACTGATTGAATCCTTTGGATCAGCGTAATCAGCGGTATGGTTTTAGATGGCCTTGTCTAAGAGTTCTTCTTTTCCACCTTCGCCCACGTATCTTTCAGCGCCACGGTCCGGTTGAAGACCAGCTTCTCCGGCGTTGAGTCCGGGTCCACGCAAAAATAACCGAGGCGTTCGAACTGGAACCGGTCGCCAGGCTTCCCGAGTTTCAGAGAAGGCTCGAGCTTTGCCTGAGGCACAATCTCCAGAGAATTGGGATTCAGGTTGGCGGTGAAGTCTTTTCCATCAGGCACGTCGCCCGGATCAGGATTGGAAAACAGGTTGTCGTAGAGACGTATTTCGGCATTAATGGCGTGCGCCGCCGAGACCCAGTGAATGGTCGACTTCACTTTGCGGCCATCTGGAGCGTTGCCGCCACGCGTTGCCGGATCATAGGTCGCGTGGACCTCCACTATTTCGCCGTGCGGATTCTTAACTGCGCTTTGCGCAGTGATGAAGTAGCCGTAGCGCAGGCGCACTTCTTTTCCGGGAGACAGGCGGAAGTAGCCTTTGGGCGGGACTTCACGAAAGTCATCCTGTTCGATGTAGAGCACACGGCTGAACGGCACTTTGCGCGTCCCGGCGCTTGCGTCTTCAGGATTGTTAATTGCGTTCATCTCTTCCGTTTGGTCTTCAGGGTAATTATCGATCACTACTTTGAGCGGCTTAAGCACTGCCATCACGCGCAAAGCGCGTTTATTGAGATCATCACGGACAAAATGTTCCAGCATGGCCAGTTCGATAGTTCCCTGGGTCTTGCTGACGCCGATGTTGGCAACGAACGTTCGAATCGCCTCCGGGGTGTAACCACGACGGCGAATTCCGGAGAGAGTCGGCATGCGGGGATCGTCCCAGCCGCGCACGCGGCCCTCACGCACTAATTGCAGCAGCTTACGCTTGCTCAGCAGCGTATACGTCAGGTTCAGCCGATCAAATTCAAACTGCTGCGAAGGGAAGATTCCGAGCTCTTTGATAAACCAGTTGTAGAGCGGACGATGGTCCTCAAACTCCAGCGTGCACATGGAGTGCGTGATCTTTTCCAGCGAATCTGACTGGCCGTGCGCGTAATCATAGAGCGGATAAATGCACCATTTGTCGCCGGTGCGATGATGCGGCCTGCGCAGGATACGGTACATGACCGGGTCACGCATGTTGAGATTGGGCGATGCCATATCAATCTTTGCCCGCAGGCAACGCGAGCCGTCGGGAAACTCACCGGCCTTCATCCGTTGAAACAAGTCCAGATTTTCTTCTACTGTGCGATTGCGGTGCGGGCTCTCTCTGCCCGGCTCGGTAAGGGTGCCACGATATTGCCGGATTTCGTCCGCGGTCAGATCGTCAACATAAGCTTTACCCGCTTTGATCAACTGCACAGCCCATTCATAGAGCTGATCGAAGTAGTCGGACGCATAGAGCAGATTTTCCCAATGGAAGCCCAGCCAGCGGACATCTTCCTGGATGGATTCCACGTATTCAGTTTCTTCCTTCTCCGGATTCGTATCGTCAAAGCGAAGATTGGTGCCGCCGCCGAACTCATCGGCCAGCCCGAAATCAAGGCAGATAGCCTTGGCGTGGCCAATGTGGAGGTATCCATTAGGTTCAGGAGGGAAGCGGGTCCAGATGCGTCCCTGATGTTTGCCGGCCTTGAGGTCTGCAATCATCTGGTCGCGGATAAAGTTGGATTGCGTGGGAACGGCGGGAGCAGCTTCCGGATTGAGTTTTGATGTGCTCATGAGCGCGAATGATTTATCTTAAACTGCGCGCTGGAAGCGAGCAAAATGAAGGACGCGAAGAGACCGCTACGAATCAAAATGAAAGAACGTGCCCGGTGCAGCGGCCGCAGATTCAGTTTGCGCAGCGCAGCTTTTTGGCAATTGAAACCGTGATGACCTCAAGCTGCTGGAGAACGGTTTCATCCAGACCCAGATTGGCGGCACGAATGGCGCTCATGGGGTCTTTGGCGAACCATTGGGTATTGCGCTCGGAGGTTTGAATCCATTCCATCAGTTGCTGTTCTTTACGAGCCAGCTCCTGCAGGAGGCCTTCAATGCTTTCGCGCGACATCTCCGGCAAAGACGCCTGGCACTGATGCAGGCGTTCCATCAGCTCAATAATTTTTTCTGTGGGACTGCTGGCAATGAACAAGCCGCAATCTGAGCAGTAGGACTCTATGAGCCGCGATGTTGTGCTGCTGACGCGTCGGAATGAGGGGGAGGAGGACATCGTCTGAGTGTCAACAGGACAGCAAAGACACTCTAGAGCAAAACACATTTCGGTGCGAGAAAAAAGCGACTGCAAGCACATTAAAATCGCTAATCCCAAAAATATAGGCAGAGTAAATTCGGCTGCGGCCTTGATGCAGAGACGCCTGGAGTGTTCGAGGTTTGATAGCGTCAATAAGAAAAGCCACAGCTTCCGGGTCTGTGGCTTTTCAATTAGCAGTCGACGGATGAGCCTGCTTCTGTAGCAGTAGAGTGAGTCACACCGGTGTTGATATAGGAGAGGAAGAAATTTTCAGGCCGTGGCCCTTTCTTCCGGCAGCTTGCCGTTGGGCGTGAGCCGGTCAATCACGGAGGGCAGTACGCGCGAGAGCACCGCGCTGGCTACACCGGTGGGAAGACCGGCTCTGGACGCCAGTTGCTCCAGCCTGTCTTGCCCGATGATGCTGGAAACATGGTTGGGCTCGATGGGCTGGTTGGTTCCGCTGCTGATCCAGGACTGAACAATGTGTCCGAGTCCCTGGGACTGGGCATTTCCGAGCAGGCTGCCGATGGCATCGCGATTCCCGAACATCTGCATGGCGTGCTGCATCATGGACTCGTGCTGCTCCTGTCCGGCCTGAGCGCTGCCGCCAATCGCGTTTTCGAACTTGTCGAAGATTCCCATGTCTAGCCTCCTTCTGGATGTCTTGTTCTGATGGAAGCACCAACTTGGTGGTTGGCCGCGAGCCTGTCTATCATGACGTGGAAAGTACCCAGCAGCTAAATTCTTAAGTACCAGTTTTTGCGTGTTGTGGTACAGTTTCCAGAACTGGTAACCCTGAAATCCCCTTGAAATTTTAATGTCGTGAGGAGCACACCTATGCGGATGACTCGCCTTGTCGTGATTCTGCTGGTACTGGTTTCATGTGCGATGGCGCAGAAGAAGAAACGTGTGGCGGTAATGGATTTTGATTACGGCACAGTGCAATCGTACGTGTATGGCATTTACGGATCCAATCAGGATGTAGGTAAAGGCATTTCAGACCTGCTGGTGCAGAAACTGGTGCAGGACGGCAAATACTCAATAATCGAACGCAAGGCGTTGGACAAAATCCTGGCGGAGCAGAACTTCGCTAACAGTGACCGTGCCGATGCCAGTACGGCTGCCAAGATCGGCCGGGTGCTGGGCGTAGATGCAATCATCATCGGATCTGTCACCAAGTTTGGTAGAGACGACAAGTCAAAATCCATTGGAGGCCTGGGAGGCAAGGCCGGACGGTTCGGGCTGGGTGGAGTAAAGAGAAACGAAGCCAAGGCTGTGTGCGGCATCAGCGCACGCATGGTTGATACCAGCAGCGGCGAAATCCTGGCAGCGGTTACCGGAGATGGCGAGTCGAAGCGTTCCGGCACTTCTCTGGTTGGCGCAGGCGGAGGCCCGGGAGGGCTGGGCGCGGGTGGATTTGACACCCATGCTTCTAACTTTGGCCAGACGCTTCTTGGCGAAGCTGTGCTGCAGGCTGTGAATTCGGTTGGACAGCAGCTGAACTCTTCATCGGAAAAACTGCCGGCGCACAAATCTGAATATTCGGGCGTGATAGCTGACGTCAGCGGCGGCACCGTGATTCTCAACGTAGGATCGAAGGCTGGCGTGCAGGTCGGGGATAAACTGGAAATCAGCCGGCCGGTGCGGACGGTAAAAGACCCGGCCACCGGAAAAGTATTGAAGACAATTACCAGCAAGATTGGTGAGGCCACAGTTACGGAAGTGGACGCGGACTCGGCCACTGCAACGCTGGATGGCGGTGCGTCCGCGAAAGTTGGCGACACGGCGAAAACTCCGAACTAGCCACAATTGCTCTGATCAAGTGCGCGGCCTGCCGGTCATCCCTGGCCGCGCACTTTCTTTTATAGAACCTCTCAATCCTGTCGCCCTCCTTCTTTGCGGAGCAGCCTGCCTACGTTCATCCCGAGATAAATTGATAAGCGGTTGAAATCGAACGTGACGCTGCGCGAATAGCCGATTTCAAGTCGCAGCACACGCGCAGGTTCGAATCCCACCCATGTATCGAAGCCATTTTCGCGCGTAAGACCAGCACCGCTGCTCCCTGGCGGAAGCGGGAGCGGGGGTGGTGTCGTACTCGGGGGCAGGGCCGGGTTCGGCGCATCCTTGTCACGCCTGGAATCGCCCGGGCCGCCGCCGGAGTCATCTATGCGATTGAACACTTGCTGGTTCCCAAAAGGAAAGATGTGATACCCGGAAGCGCCGGCGTAAACACGCTTGGTGAGGTCATACTCAGCGCCCTCTTCAAGATGAACAACGTTTCCCAGCGAAGTAAAAGTTCTGGTCACTAAATCTGTGTCCGGCACAGTATTGCTGACTCCCGCAGAAACGAACGGCATGAAATGACCGAACCGTCGGTGGACGCGGTTGGTCCAATCGAACGTGCGATGTCCGGTGCTGAACCCCTTGGTTACATTCCCTGTTGGCGCTGAAACGGTAAAGGTGCTGCCATAACTCACAACGCGCGTGGGAGCATAGAGTTCCAACCCGAAGTAAACATCGCCGCCTCCGCTGCCTGTGAGGTTGTCAGCGGATGAGGAGTCGTGGGCAAAGTAGAGTGGGATGCCGGCGAATACACTCACATGACGATTGAAGTCATATCCAGCAGTGGAATCGAGCTTGAAAATACTTCCTGATGAGCCGATGGCGCCCTGAAACGACTCATACATGTTAAAGCCCCTGAATTCCTGCGCAGGGTGGGAGGAAGCACGGGGAGGGGCAGCAGGTACCGTCTGTTGAACGGTGGAAACTTCCTGCTGAGCGTAGAGCGGAACCGCAGTCAAACAACAGAGCAGGCAAAGTACAAGGGAGACATGGAACGGAGCGGATTTCATTTTTCCTCATTTCTGGCACGATGGACGCGCGGACTGACTGGCAGAGGCAGGCGGCTGCCTGCTCTTCAGCCGGAGCTTTAGAGCAGAGGCACAAGGGAAACCCGTGCCTCTGCATGGTTGTAAGGTTTACTGTTACCCGGCTGGTGAGATCCGGGCGTTGCCCGTCCGATTAGCCATCATGACCATCGTGACCGTGATGTTCGTGACGCTCATGTTCGCGTTCTCGTTGACGCTCGCGTTCCTGCTCACGCTCAACCTCGCGCTCATGTTCGCGCTCGACTTCACGTTCGGGCTCACGTTCGCGCATCTGATCGCGGTCACGATTCCTGTCTCGGTCCCGGTCTCTGTCCCTGTCTCGATCCCGATTACGATCTCTTTCACGGTGGTCCATTGAATGGCGGCCATGCGGTCCTTCGGCCAGAAGCCGCGGTACTGCGATGGGAGTAGCTATCACCGATAGAATCAGGATCCAGGCAAACTGCCGTAATTTCCTTTGCATCTCGGCTTTCCTTTCAGCATTGGATTTGGGCGATGTTTTTTGGGCGATTGGAAGAAAGATGCCTTGAGTCCCGACCGTGTTGTGTTCAGCGCGTGAGAATTTCAAAACTTGTGTACGTCGGAAGATTGTCGAGAAAAAATTGAGCGACAAATTGTTCGCTGCAAAATTTTTTGTTCTGCGGCGCTTTCTCAGTTGTCTCAACAACCAGAAGGCAGGGGAACCTAGGGCGATTGGCCCCCTGGCTTTCACAGGGTTTCAGGGCCTCAGGTCCTGAAACCCGTGTTCTATTTTGCTCGAGTTCTTAATGCGTCGTTTGTCGCGGCATCCTCAGTTCTGTTAGGAATTGATCTCTTGGATCATCTGATGAGCCGGGGGAATGCGGATGCATTACATCCTTTTTTATGACGTGATTGACGACTATGTCGAAAAGCGAACCCGGTTTCGCGATTTGCACCTGAAGCACGCTCGCGCTGCTTATGATCGCGGGGAACTCGTGCTTGGCGGTGCATTAGCGGAGCCTGTGGACGGCGCCGTACTGGTTTTTCGCGGCGAATCCACCGAAGTGGTTGAGCGCTTTGCCAACAGCGATCCTTATGTATTGAACGGATTGGTCAAGCAGTGGCGCGTGCGGAAGTGGAACACAGTGATCGGCGAGGGCGCGAGTGTGGTTTGATGACTAAGAGTTACTTGCCGGCTTTTTTGCCCGCTGCTTTTTCATTGGCTTTGGCCGCGGCTTGCTGAGCGAGGGCGTATTCCACCACGCGCTGCATTTCCGTGAGCGGCGCAGGCGTCCCTGTCCAGGTTTCAAACTGGCGCACACCCTGCTGAACAAACATCTCTGAGCCCAGGATTACATGAATGCCTTTTGCGCGCGCCAGCTTCACCATCCTGGTTTCCGCGGGTGTGTAGACCATTTCAAAGAAATACTTCGTCTTAAAATCCTGCTCGGGGATGGGCAAGGGATCACGATTGCCGTCCATGCCAACGGGAGTGGCGTTGATAATCACATCGAACTCCATCTTCTTGAGCATGGTTCGATTGATTGCCTTGGCTTTGGCTTGTTTGGCCAGCGTTTGAGCCGGCCCGGGTGTGCGGTTCAGGATATAAACTTCCGCGCCGCGCTCTCTGAGACCAAAGACGGCTGCTCGCGCTGATCCGCCCGCGCCAAGCACCAGTATTTTGGCTCCCTGAAGCCGAATGCGTACTTCCAGCGGTCGCACCACCCCGGCCACGTCTGTATTGAAGCCGAACAACTTGCCATCCTGCCCTCGTACTACGGTGTTGCAGGCGCCAATCTTTGCCGTAAGTGGGTCCGTTTTGAAGAGATGCTTCAGAATCTCTTCCTTGTAAGGCATCGTCACACTGAGCCCGCTGATGGGAATGTCACGAATGCACGCCATCACGTCGTCCAGTGCCTTGGCATGCAGAGCCAGATAGAGTGCGTTGACGTTCTCGCGGCGAAATGCGGTGTTCAGCATGATGGGAGAAAGCGAATGCGCCACCGGATCGCCCACCACACCATAAACGCGGGTGGCGGCATCCACCTGCTCAATGCGGTAAGTTTCACGCAAAGTGCGCGCGGCGATCTGGCCGGCGCCGGTTTCTTCACCCGGGCTGGCGGAGGCAAAGGTGAACTGGCTTCCGGCCCGGACGCAGAGAAGCCGGCTGATCACTCCCTCCTCCCCCATGCAGAACCCTACCAGCGAGTGCTGATGCGAGTACTTCTCCAGGAACTTCATGAGGACCACGTTGTCATACAGGGAGTTGGCCGTGGTCACGATTTTGAAGAAGTCTCCCGGGTATTCGCGCATTCGCGCAAATGTTTCCTCGAGCTTCTTGGTGCCCTTGAAATCGTGGAAAGACAGAATCAGGTTGGCCGACTGGCGCAGCCGGTTGAAATCGGATGCCTTAAGGTGAGCGGCTGTTTCCAATTCGATGTCGACCAGGTGGCAGCCCTGGTGCGCGGCCTTCACCAGTATGTCCACCTGGGAGGCGATGGATCCCCGGAACTTGCCCCCGGCGGCCACCCTGCGGCAGGTGGCTACGATCAGGGCTTCCGGGTGGTACTCGATGAAGGTCTTAAGCTTTGGCAATCCCTGGGCCGGTTTAGAGAGGTAGTCTAACCTGAACTCAACAAAGGGGTTTTCCCGGACTACAACATCAGCTTTTTGAACCAGATCCACCGGATTGGCAGCAGCAATGGCTACGCAAACCCGCGGCAGGCGGGCAGGAAGAAAGCGCGGAGCCAGGCTGGATCCTGTGGGATTCATTTGCAAATTATTGATAGCACACAAAAGTCGCCATCATACGCACCGAAAATCACAGATGCAAGACCCGAATGCAAGATGGAAAATGTACTTCTGTAATCAGGTGTATCTCCTGAGTTAACAAGAGTTTAGTTGAACTCGAGGGAAAACCAGTGATATGTTCCCCTCGCGGACCCAAGTGTACCCCCCAACATTCTGGCTAGTCCCACGCTTTTTGAGCGTTTTATTCCCGCGTGTTTTCGCAGGAGGACTCATGACAAAATTCCGTACGCTTCTATTTGCAATCGCCGCTTGTGCCGTAGCTGCCGCGCAGCAGCCGCAGCCGTCCGCAAATCCGGCTCCCAGTATCGGCAACACTCCAACTCCTGCGGATATCTATTGCTCCGGTTTCATCACCACAGATCATGTTCCCAGCGACCATTTTGTGGCCGCCGGCTGGAACAGCCCTGACCAGACGCGCTTTGCCGGAGCGGTTGACACCATTTATATCCATGGCCGCAACCTCAAAGAAGGCGAGCGCTATGAAATCATTCGCCGGGTAAAGGATCCCAACCATTACGAGCTGTTCCGCGGACAATCGGGCGACATCCGCGCGGCGGGCGTTCCGTATTTTGAGCTCGGCTACGTTCGCATCATTGAAGTGCAGAAGGAAACCGGCATCGCCAAACCCGAATTGAGCTGTGCGGATATTGTTCCCGGCGACCTGGCCGTTCCTTTCGAGGAGCGTGAAGCCCCCAGGTTCCGCAGCGTCACGCTGAACCGTTTTGCTCCGCCCAACGGCAAGACCCAGGGCCGGATCATTATGGCGGCCGATTTTGATCAGTTCATTGGCGCCAGGTACAAGGTCTATCTCAGCCTCGGCGCAGATAAAGGGATCAAGGTGGGGGATTACCTGCGCGCCACGCGGACTTATGCTTACAGTTACCATGATCCTGAAGCTGGCATGTCACTCAAAGCCAGCGCTGTTGAGGATACGCAGGACCATCCCTACAAGATGCCTATGGGCGATCTTTCCAGCCTGCCCCGCCGCACGCTGGGCGATATGGTGGTGCTGAACGTCCATAAGAAAAGCGCGACGGCCATGGTTCTTACTTCGCTGGAAGATATTCACGTGGGAGACGGCGTGGAACTCATGGATGTAGCGGACGCGCCTGAGCTGCAGCCCGTGCTGCCGGCTTCAGTCACCGCTCCGCCGCCTGCCGCTGCCGATACCGCAGCCATGAATCCTCCCAAGATTTCCTGCACCGCCTCACCCGCCACAGTGCGTGTGGGCGAGACGGCAGGCATCAACTGTGAAGCCACCAGTCCGGATAACCGTCCGCTCTCAATTGCTTTTGTCTCCAACGGCGGCAAGCTTTCCGCCAACCGCAACCAGGCAACGCTTGATACCTCAGAAACTGGTGCAGGGCCCATTGCCGTGCGCGCCACCGCCTTTGATGACCGGCAGCTCAGCGCCACCGCGGTGACCACGGTCAACGTTGAAGCGGCAACGCCTCCGGCGCCCACCGCCCAGCAGCTTACCCAACTGGATTTCAAGCCCAACAGCGCTTATGTGGACAACCGCTCCAAGGCCATTCTTGATGACGTCGCATTGAAAATGCAGCAGGATCCGGCGAGCACGGTGGTCCTTTCCGGCAGCACAGAAGGTCCTGAGCCAGCTCGTCTGGCCACCCAGCGAGCTGAAAATGCCAAGACCTATCTGACCAAGTCCAAGGGCATTGACGGCCAGCGTATCCAGACTAAGACCGGCACGGCCGGCGGACGGAAAGTGGATGTCACCGCCCTTCCGGCAGGCGCGACCGCGCCAACCCAGGAAGCGCCAAAGCAGGAATAGAGATTCGAAAAAGAGAGTAACACCCATTGGCAATCCTGGCTTTCAACAAAGCCAGGATTTTTTTATGGACGGCTGCGTTACAGTGTCCTCATGGCTGCTGGCACGCACTCCAGAATCGCGTTCGGGATATTTCTTTGCTTCGGAGCGGTCATGGCGTTACTCGCTGCCACCCTGTTACTGCTGCCGGGCACTTTTCTGGACAACCTCTGGATACTGAATCCCACCGCGCAACGGCAACTTACTGCGGTAGGAAACCGGGCAGGCCTTCTGTTTATACTCCTCAGCTTCATCCTGGCGGTAGCAGCAATTGGGTGGTTCAAACGCCGCTCGTGGGGATGGAGGCTGGCGGTGATCATCCTTGCCGTCCATCTGGCCGGGGACGTGGGGAACATCCTGGTGGGACGTCCTTCTGCAAGGGAGCGCTCGGGTGTGATAGTTGCCGGCGTGCTCTTGATTTATCTGTTGCGTCCAACCACTAGAGCACAGTTCGTTTGATTCCGGCGCTTCAGCAATGCCGGACACCTTAATTTCTGGAAGTCCGGGAACACCGGGCAGGAATATTCCATGCATCTAGGCCCGCGGCGAACCATCGAAGCCGAGTTGGCGGGAATTCAGCTCCTTATAGCGGAAGCATTCCGTCAAATGATCATTGACCATGCCCACGGCTTGCATGAACGCATAGCAGATGGTGGACCCGGCGAAGTTGAAGCCGCGCTTCTTAAGGTCCTTGCTCATCGCAAGTGATTCTGCGGTTTCAGCGGGAACGGTTTTGCTTGTACGCCACGCATTCAATTTGGGACGGCCGCCAACGAACTGCCAAACGTAGCGATCGAATGTGCCGAACTCTTTTTGTATCGCAAGAAACGCGCGAGCATTGGCAACCGCCGACTGGATCTTGAGCCGGTTGCGCACGATCCCGTCGTTCTTGAGAAGCCGGGCGACGTCGCGCGCGTTGAAACGGGCCACCTCACCGGGCTCAAATCCGGCGAATGCAGCACGGTAGGCGTCCCGTTTGGCCAGAATGGTGGACCAACTCAGACCAGCCTGCGCTCCTTCCAGGATAAGAAATTCAAAAAGTACTTGATCGTCATGTTGGGGAACACCCCACTCCTGATCATGGTAGGCAATCATGGGTGCGGTGGTGGCCCAGGAGCAGCGGATGATTGCGGCGGGCTTGGTTGCGCTTGGCATCAGCAAAATCTATCACGGAGGCACGGAGGGAATCTCAACCCTGATTACACTGATCACAATGATTAACACTGATGGAAAGCGAATGCATAGCTAACGCGTGGTCCTCTGATGAAGACGGGCCTGCCGCTATATTCGCAATCCAATCTACGCGGATGGTCTGCCGGTCGGGCGTAGCGCTGCCCCCACAGGCCCGAATCCGGACGCGAAGTTCGGCGGTGAATGTGCTGCTGGGGGCTGCTGATTACAGCCAGGTTGGTTGTCAAGATCGGAGGCGAAGAGAATCTGCTGAAAGAAGCTTACCCGTAATATGGTGTGTACGCTCGCAAGACCGCGCGGTTAATTCCCTGCATCGTGTGAATGGGGAGCTGCGCTGGCGATTGGCCAGGGTTGCAAGAGGGCAGGAAAGCTCAGGAGCAGCAGGCTGAATCGCGCCATGCCAGGGCAGGTAATCGCCGGCCTGGTTCCCTTTTCCCCTCGCTTCATCATTGGCGAGCGCACCCGGCGGAGTCAATTTCCCAATATGACTTTCCTCGCCGCCGCAGAGCCTGCCCTGAGCGACTGAGCGAAGCGAAGGAGTCGAATGGGCCCGTGCGCAGCCGAAGGCGCAGCGCGCCAGAAGAAAGACCAGCCGTAGCCGGAGCGCGCTAAACCCAACCCATCGTCCTACGATCATTACTTAAATCACCCTATTTACCTGCTTTTTCTTGCAAATTCTCACAACTCACATCAAACTTAGCGTTACACTCCTCATTCAACTTATGGCTAGGAGCTCGTCTTCTTCCAAAAAGCAATCCAACGGCGCCAACCTCGGCTTCGAGGCCAAGCTCTGGCAGGCCGCCGACGAGCTGCGCGGCAACATGGACGCCGCCGAGTACAAGCACGTCGTCCTCGGCCTGATCTTCCTCAAGTACATCTCCGACGCCTTCGAGGAGCAAGCACGCCGAGCTCGCCGCCGAGACGAAGCAGGGCGCCGACCCCGAAGACCGCGACGAGTACCGCGCCGAGAACATCTTCTGGGTGCCGCCAAGAGGCGCGCTGGTCGTACCTCAAGGCAAGCGCCAAGCAGCCGACCATCGGCAAGCTCGTCGACGACGCGATGGCCGCCATCGAGCGCGACAACCCGTCGCTCAAGGGCGTGCTGCCCAAGGACTACGCCCGGCCCGCGCTCGACAAGCAGCGCCTCGGCGAGCTCATCGACCTGGTCAGCGACCATCGGCCTCGGCGACCAGCCGAGACCGCTCCAAGGACATCCTCGGCCGCGTCTACGAATACTTCCTCGGCCAGTTCGCCAGCGCCGAGGGCAAGAGCGGCGGCGAGTTCTACACGCCCGCGCTGCGTCGTCCGCGTGCTGGTCGAGATGCTCGCGCCGTACAAGGGCCGCGTCTACGACCCCTGCTGCGGCTCGGGCGGCATGTTCGTCCAGAGCGAGAAGTTCATCGAGGCCCACGGCGGCACGCATCGGCGACATCTCCATCTACGGCCAGGAGTCCAACCACACCACCTGGCGCCTGGCCAAGATGAACCTCGCCATCCGCGGCATCGACGCGCCAGATCGGCCGCACGGCGACACCTTCCACAACGACCAGCACCCCGACCTCAAGGCCGACTACGTCCTCGCCAACCCGCCGTTCAACGATCAGCGACTGGGGCGGCGAGCTGCCTGAAGGACGACGAGCGCTGGAAGTACGGCGTGCCGCCCGCCGGCAACGCCAACTACGCCTGGGTGCAGCACTTCATCCACCACCTCGCGCCCACCGGCATCGCCGGCTTCGTCCTGGCCAACGGCTCGATGTCGCTCGAACCAGTCCGGCGAGGGCGAGATCCGCAAGGCAGATCATCGAGGCCGACCTCGTGGACTGCATGGTCGCGCTGCCCGGCCAGCTCTTCTACTCGCACGCAGATCCCGGTCTGCCTCTGGTTCCTCGCCCGCGAACAAGAAGAACGGCACGCTTCCGCGACCGGCGCGGCGAGACGCTCTTCATCGACGCCCGCAAGCTCGGCACGCTGGTCGACCGCGTCCACCGCGAGCTGACCGACGAGGACATCGCCACGCATCGCCGGCACCTACCACGCCTGGCGCGGCGACAAGGACGCCGGCGAGTACGCCGACGTGCCCGGCTTCTGCAAAGCCGCGACGCTCGAGGAGATCCGCAAGCACGGCTACGTCCTCACGCCCGGCCGCTACGTCGGCGCGGAAGAGGTCGAGGACGACACGGAACCGTTGAGGACAAGATGAAGAGACTGGTAGCGATGCTCTCCGATCAGATGCAAGAATCTCAAAAGCTTAACCGAGGAATTGCCGACAACCTCCACGAGTTGGGATATGAGTGCCCCTAGGACAGTAGCAAAAGGTGGCATCTATCCCCGCGGATTCGCGATCTCCGAACCGTGGCCTTGGCCGCTGGTCAAGTCAGGAGAAATTGTGCAACTAAATTACGGCAAGGCGTTGCGCGAGGCAGAGCGACAACCGGGTGAGATTCCGGTCTATGGGACGAATGGCCAGTGTGGTTGGCATAACAAGGCGCTCGCGCCGGGCCCTGGCGTGATTCTCGGCCGTAAGGGGCAAGGGCCGCTCGGCGTGGAGTGGTGCGATTCAGATTTCTGGGTGATCGATACAGCTTACTTCGTCACGGCCAAAACAGATCAGCTCGACCTTCGGTATTTTTACTATCTCGTAAAGTACATAGGTTTGAACCACCTAAAAGATGGTACTTCGAACCCCAGTCTTTCACGCGATACTTTTGCCGATCTGCTGCTCCCTCTTCCCAGCTTAGAGATTCAACGTGCTATCTCGCGTCATCTGCATGCGTTGGATCGTAAGATCGAGCTTAACCGGCGCATGAACCAGACGCTGGAGGCGACTGCCCGCGCAATCTTCAAGTCGTGGTTCGTCGATTTTGATCCTGTTCGTGTCAAATCCAATGGGAAACCAAGTGCAGCGTTTTCACCGCGAGTTTTGAATTTTTTTCCAGCCACGTTCGATGATTCCCCAATAGGCAAGATTCCGACAGGCTGGCAGGCTCGACCAATCGGAAAGCTCACCCGCGTGGTAGGAGGAAACACCCGCGGACTGAGGAGTCCTCCTATTGGCAGAATGGCGAAATCGCGTGGGCTACTCCGAAAGACCTTGCATCTCTTAACAGCCCAGTTCTGCTGAATACAGAACGACACATCACTGAAACGGGACTCGAACAGATCAACTCCGGCTTGTTGCCTAAAGGCACAGTATTGCTCTCCTCACGCGCACCGATCGGCTATACCGCCATCGCGGAAGTCCCCGTGGCAATTAATCAAGGTTTCATCGCAATGGTCTGTGACAAGGAATTACCGAACTACTTCGTGCTGAATTGGGTTGAAGCCAATATGGAAGAGATCAAGGCTCATGCAAACGGAACCACGTTTATGGAAATCAGCAAAGCGAACTTTCGTCCGCTGCTCGTGGCCGTGCCGCCAAGACCGGTTCTCGATGAATTTCGGGTTCTGGCCGCATCCCTATACGGGCCGGTTGTTGCCAATCTTCGCGAATCTGAAACGCTAGCGGAAATCCGCGATGCCCTTTTGCCCAAGTTGATCTCCGGAGAAATTCGATTCAAGGAAGTAGAAAAAATGACCGAGGCCCATGCATGAAGGCGACTCAAGCAAGTCTGCAAGATACATTGAACAGCCCTAACCAGTACATTGTGCCGTTGTTCCAGCGGTATTACACATGGACAGAGCCAAACTGGGAGCAGCTTTGGGATGATCTCACTGAACTCTGGAGTTCAACGCAGCCGAACAAAAAGCTTTTCATGGGCGCCCTGGTGTTCGTGTTTCGTCCGGGACTTACAACGCAAAATCCCGGATACGAAGTTATTGACGGCCAACAAAGGTTGACTACATTTTCTATACTCCTGAGCGCGTTGCGCAACATTGCCACGTCGCACAAGGCTGACAAACTTGCCAAGGAGATCGAAAACACCGGTCTTGTACACGAATACCGTGACGGGCTTGAACGTTATCGAGTGTTGCCAAGGCATCGCGACCGGGATGATTTTATTCATGCCGTGGAGGGCACAAAACGGCCATCAGCCAGGATTGGCACCGCCCTCCGCTTCTTTGAAACGGCTCTTGCGGACTTGATTGGGAAAGATCCTGAGAAGCTACGTGCGTTTTTTCGAAAGATTTTTGGAGCTGTTGAATTCGTTCACATAATCCTGGAAGGCGAGAGTCCTTACAAGATTTTTCGCAGCCTTAATTCCACTGGTGTTGAGCTGACGGAAGCAGACTTGATCCGGAATTTCCTCTTCATGCATGTGCCGCCCGGACAGCAAAACGATTTCGACGATAAATATTGGCGGAAACTGGAAGATCACTTCCCGGGGAAGAAAAAGACCACAGATGCCAAAGAACTATCGTCGTTCTTCCGCGACTATCTGATGAGCGACGGTGAGTACATCGGCAAGAATGACACTTTTGATCAGTTCGAAACAAAGTTCCAGGGACCCGCTTTCAAACCAACAAACCTGATGAAGCCGGTTTTACAATCGGCAGATTTGTACCGCTGGATTAAAGGCGACCAGCCCCATCCCGAAAAAGCTATCAACAATGCACTTGCAAAGCTGAGATACCTCAAGAGTTCCACAACGTACCCTCTGGTTCTCGCTCTTATGCGCGACCATGCCACAGACGCCTTGCAATCGAAGCAGCTCACCGAATGCCTTGAACTAATCAGCGGGTTCATCTATAGGCGCTATATCTGCGGACTTTCATCGCGCAATTACGGCGAGTGGTTTGTTGCAGCGTGCACCCAACAGAGTCCTGACCGGCACATGGCTTTGAAGCAATTTCTGGAGTCCAAGGGATTTCCAGGCACGAAGCGTTTTACCATCGCTTTGGAAACTTTCCCGCTCTATGACAGCCCGTATGGGCTTTACACCTTGGCGTATCTTGAAAAGTCATTCAAGAGCAAGGAGTCGCCACTGCCGGAAGATTTTCCATTTTCTTTGGCTACACTGAAAGAGAAGGTTGAAATTGAGCATGTCCTGCCGCAGACTCTCACATCGGCTTGGAAATCCATGCTTGGCCCAGAGGCCAAAGAAATACACGAGGAGTATGCGGACACCCTCGGCAATCTCACTCTAACCGGTTATAACCAGGGTCTCTCAAACCACGATTTTGCGACAAAGCTTAAGGGCATCAAAAATACTCCCGGCTACAAAAAGAGCAAATACGAGCTCACTGAATCAATCGCCCTCAACAACAAATGGACGAAAAATGAAATCCTCGAACGCGCGGCTTTGTTAGCGAATAAAGTGATTGCAATCTGGACGGGGCCCGTCGCCGATGCCATCCCAGAGGACATAGATACAACCGTTCCGTTCCCGCAAAGGTTCGGTTATTGCTGCGTTACATGGATTCTTGTCAGATGGTGAATGGCACGAGCAAGCCGAACTCGAAGCTTTGGCAGAGGGCGAGGCAGATGTCAAGTTGCGCTTAAAGAAGCTCGCCCAAAAAGGAAAGAAGAGCGGCGCATGGGAGTTGGAACAAGCGAACGGTCGAGTCAGGCTCGTTATAGGTAAGGCAAAGGCGCAGGGGGCATAGAACGCAATCTTAGGCTAGGACCCTTTCCGGACATTTATCCGGACATTGTGTCCGGATAGAGCCGTTCAGTGTCAGAGGCAGCAAAATCCGGACATCACTCAAAAGCGCAACTGGCAAAGACGAATATGGAAGGTAGCTCAGGAAAAGCCGTAGCCGAATCCACCGTCGAAGATGCCGCGCTCTCCTGGTTCGCGGAACTGGGCTACGCCGTCGTCCACGGGCCGGAGATTGCCCCCGGAGAACTCTTTGCCGAGCGCCAAAGCTACGGCGATATTGTCCTCGTAAAGCGACTGCGTGAAGCCTGGCCCGCATCAATCCTCAGATTCCGCAGGACGCCATCGAAGAAGCCGTCCGCCGCGTGCTCCATCCTGAAACCGCCAGCCTCGTCGAAAACAACCGGCGCTTTCACCAGATGCTGGTGGAAGGCGTCCCCGCCGAATACCAGCGAAAAGACGGCACCATCGCCTACGATCAGGTCAAGCTGATCGACTTCGATGACCCCGCGAACAACGACTGGGCCGCCATCAACCAGTTCACCGTCATTGAAGACCGCAACAACCGCCGCCCCGACATTCTGGTCTTCATCAACGGCCTGCCGCTGGGAATCATCGAGCTCAAGAACATCGGCGACGAAAACGCCACCGTCAGAGGCGCCTTCAACCAGCTCCAGACCTACAAGAAAGACATCCCCAGCCTCTTTCCCTACAACGAGGTGATGGTCGTCTCTGACGGCATTCACGCCAAGGCCGGAACCCTCACGGCTGATTGGGAGCGCTTTGCTCCCTGGCGCACGGTGGACGGCAAAGAGATGCGCCCAAGAACGCGCTCGAACTGCCCATGCTGATCAAAGGCATCTTCGAGAAAGAACGTTTTCTTGACTCGTCCGCAACTTCATCGTCTTTGAGAACGACGGCGGCCAGCTCTATCAAGAAGATGGCGGGCTACCACCAGTTCCACGCCGTCAACAAGGCGGTGGAGAGCACGCTCGAAGCTTCCGCCGTCGGGGCGACCGCCGCGCCGGCGTGATCTGGCACACCCAGGGCAGCGGCAAGAGCCTCACCATGGTCTTCTACGCGGCAAGCTGATCCAGCACCCGAAGATGGAAAACCCCACCATCGTGGTGCTCACCGACCGCAACGACCTCGACGACCAGCTCTTCGGCACCTTCTCCCGCTGCGAGCACCTGCTCCGCCAGACGCCCGAGCAGGCCGAGAGCCGCGACGACTCGAGCTGCTGCATCGCTCGTCCGGCGGCATGGTCTTCACCACCATCCAGAAGTTCTTTCCCGAAGAGCAGGCGACAAGATATCCCGCTGCTCTCCGACCGCCGCAACATCGTGGTCATCGCCGACGAGGCCCACCGCAGCCAGTACGGCTTCAGCCAAGGTGACGAGAACGGCGAGCTTCATTACGGCTTCGCCAAACACATGCGCGACGCGCTGCCCAACGCCTCGTTCATCGGCTTCACCGGCACGCCCATCGAAACGGACGACCCAGCACCCCGGCCGTCTTCGGCGACTACATCGACGTCTACGACATCCAGCGCGCCGTCGAAGACGAGGCCACCGTCCCGATCTACTACGAGGGCCGGCTGGCCAAGCTCGAGCTGAAGGAGACGGAGCAGCCCGAAGATCGATCCCGACTTCGAGGAGGTCACCGAAGGCGAGGAGGCGAGCAGAAGGAGAAGCTCAAGACCAAATGGGCCCGCCTCGAAGCCATGGTCGGCGCTGAGAAGCGCCTCGAGCTGGTCGCCGAAGACCTGGTCGAGCACTTCGAGAAGCGCCTCGCCGCCATGGACGGCAAAGCGATGGTCGTCTGCATGAGCCGCCGCATCTGCGTCGACCTGTACGAGCGATCATCAAGCTGCGCCCCTCATGGCACCACGACGATGACGACAAAGGCCTGATCAAAGTCGTGATGACCGGCTCCGCCGCCGATGGCGCCAATGCAGCCGCACATCCGCAACAAGACGCGCCGCGAGGAGCTGGCCAAGCGCTTCAAAGACCCGGACGACCCGCTCAAGCTGGTCATCGTGCGCGACATGTGGCTGACCGGCTTCGACGCCCCCTGCCTGCACACGATGTACGTGGACAAGCCGATGCAGGGCCACGGCCTGATGCAGGCCATCGCCCGCGTGAACCGCGTCTTCAAGGACAAGCCAGGCGGCCTCATCGTTGACTACCTCGGCCTGGCCGATCAGCTCAAGAAAGCCATGGCCAATTACACCCAGGCCGGAGGCAAGGGCCAGCCCACGCTCGATCAGGAAGCCGCCGTGCGCAAAATGCAGGAGCACTTTGACGTGGTCAAGTCCATGCTCCACGGCTTCGACTACTCAAAGCACCTCACCGCCAAACCCGCCAGCGCCTCCAGATCGTCCGCGACGCCGCCGACTTCGTCATCCGCAGGAAAACGGCAAGCAGCGCTATCTCTCATCTGTGGCCGCGCTTTCGCGCGCCTTTGCCCTCTCCGTCCCGCACGAGAAAGCCATGGCGCTGCGCGATGAGGTCGGCTTTTTCCAGACGGTGCGCGGCACGCTGATCAAGACCACCGTCTCAGACGACGAGCGCAGCCCGGAGATGCTCGACTCCGCTGTGCGCCAGATTGTCTCCCGCGCCGTAGCTTCCGACGAAGTCATTGACATCTTTTCCGCCGCAGGCCTGGGCCGGCCTGACATTTCGATTCTCTCCGACGAGTTTCTGGAAGAAGTCCGCCGGCTGCCGCAGAAGAACCTTGCCATTGAGGCCTTGCGTAAGCTGCTCAATGACCAGATCAAGGTCACATCGCGCAAAAACCTTGTTCAGTCGCGCCTATTCTCCGAGATGCTCCAGAAAACGATTCAAAAGTACCAAAACCGCTCGCTCGATACCGCCGAGATCATTGCCGAACTGGTAAACATGGCCAAGAGCCTTCGCGAGTCGCAGAGCCGCGGCGAAAAGCTGCACTTGAGCGAAGAAGAGTTGGCCTTCTACGATGCTTTGGAAGTAAACGACAGCGCTGTAAAGATCCTGGGCGACGAAACGCTGCGCCAGATCGCGCTTGAGTTGGTGGACGCCGTGCGCCGCAACGCCAGCATCGACTGGACGGTAAAAGAAAGCGTTCGCGCCCGCATGCGTACGATGGTGAAGCGCATTCTTCGTGCCCACGGCTACCCGCCGGACAAGCAGGAAAAAGCTACGCAAACAGTTTTGGCTCAGGCAGAATTGATCGCGAAAGACTGGGCAGCATGACAAGTGCTTAAATTGAATCGTAAGGGAAACCAAATTCTATGATGCCGCTAGGTGATTTTGACTGGATAAGGACGGACCTTACACAGCGTTTCGACGAAGGCATGCTGCGCAGACCCGCCAGCCTAGTCGCGATTGTATTCATGAGGCCAGATTCACCTATAGCCCGGGGAGAAATTCTGTCATCTATCGACTACTTCAATGAGCGCAGCAGAAATACTGTGTTTTATTTTGCGGGGTACGATCCAGAGGGAGTGAAGGCGGCTCAGTCCAATTTAATGGGCCCGGGTGAAGAGCCTTGGTATTTCAACGCTGTGGCATTTAATCACGTCAGGCAAGAAGTGGAAGATCGGACCACTTGGAGGTACTCCGGTGGTTGTGACATGATCCTAACGAATGCACGTTATGCTCTGGTCGACGGATACATGCAAGGGCAGATTGATTTCGGCACCGCGATTATGCTGAAGCTCGACAGATTAAAAGAGATTTCCACGATTCAAAGTGTTGGTGAGCTCTTTGAGAAGATCTTCCAATTCGCGGAAGCCCAGAACGCCAGCAGCATCGATCCCGCATGGGAGTTCAGCAACAAAGCAGGCGTAGGTTTGGCCAGGAGCGCCTTTAAGTCTCTCATCCTTTCTTTTCTACCTAAAGCCCTTCAGGATGACGCGAAGGGTGCGTTCCACTTAGTGGCGGCGAACATCGTTAAACCAGATGCGCAGATGGAAACATTTTAACGTCACTCCGCAGGCTCCCGCGCATTGAAGCGCGAGTGCGCCAGCGTTAGGCTTGAACTTTCCCTCAGGCATACCGTCGGGTAGGATTCCCAAGCTTTACCCCCTGTTTAAGAGAATTTCAGCGCTGGGGGAATCACCATTTACATGTGGACCGAAGCGAAATCGAGCACGTTCGCCAACTCCTGCCCAGGATCGCCAACGGCAGGAAAACCCGATACAAGAAGAAGCAGTCAGCAACCAGCAGTCAGCATTCAGCCAGAACAAAAGCACAGCCGAAGTCGGCTGTGACACCAAGAAAGAAGCGAAAAAAAGAGTGACTCCCAACCCGGCCAGAGCCAATGGCAAAGAGGAAAAAAGAGGAAAGAGGAAAGGCTAATGGCTGAACTTAAAGCGGGACGCGCCCGGTGGATCAGACCGGATCATGCCCCCTGACCATAACCGACCTATCGAAGGAGGCAAATCATGGCTACGAAGAAGCGTACACTCTACCTCAAGCGACGCGCAAAGTCTTACTTTCCTGAAGTCACGGCCAAAATGGTGGAAGCAATAGAACTCACGCCATCCCGCGCCGGATACAAGATCGGCGTCCTGTTCACTGACAGGACATAGCTGAGCTTCTATATTGAACCGCAGATGAAATTTCACCATCACGCCTGAGTTGGCTGACTTCAAAATCGGAAAATACAAGCCCCTGAAACGCTTTACCCCTGTCACCAGCAGTTAGCAAATAGCAAAGACTGGCCCCCTTTCCTTGGGGCCTTTTTTGTTTCCTCCGCCTTTAAAACAACTGCGAACCACAAAGGACACCCATTCGACTCCTTGCTTCGCTCAGTCCCTCAGGGCAGGCTACGAAAGCACAAAGTAAAACAACTTGGCCGCAGATTTACGCTGATCCACGCAGATAAGAATTTTTTGTTTTCAGATCTGGCGTTCATCAGTGTTTATCTGTGGCAAATTGTTTTTGCTTTTCTCCGCTGCCTCCGCGCCTCCTTTGATTGCCCCCATCTTGTGTTCCTTCGTGTCCTTTGTGGTTTGCTTTTTTGCTTCCTGGCAATTCGTGTTGTTCGCGTTAATTCGCGGCCAATTCTTCTCTTCAATCAGTGTGTATCTGTGTTTATCTGTGGCAAATGTTTTTGCTTTTCTCCCTGCCTCCGCGTCTCCTTTGATTGTCCCCTTCTCCCTTTCTGTTCCTTCGTGTCCTTTGTGGTTTGCTTTTTTGCTTCCCGCCAATTCGTATTGTTCGCATCAATTCGCGGCCAATTCTTCTCTTCAATCAGTGTTTATCCGTGTTCATCTGTGGCAAATTGTTTTTGCTAATCCGCGTGTATCGGCGTTCATCCGCGGTAAGAACTTGTTTTTCTCCGTGCCTCTGTGTCTCCGTGGTAGGTGTTTTGTGAGCCAGATTAGAAATTCTAATTACCCTCTAATCCAGAGTTAATCGGCAGCATAGATTGTGGTGCAGTTGCCAAGGCATATCGGATAGCGCGTGCTCTTAAGCGCAAGCTGACCGGGCCGATCGCGCGTTGCTGCACGTGATCGTCACGCCTCGCTACCAGCGAAACGGCCTCCCTTCCGGGAAGCGGCTACACACAAGTTCAGACGGATGGTTTTGCCAAGACAAAAACCCTGGAGGGGTAAAGGCATGCGTACGTCTGTGAGTGGATTTCTCTTGCTCTTGATCAGAGCCACCAACAAAAACTTGGGCGGAGCATTTCGAGCGGTGGCGGCGCTGGTTGCCGCAGCCGTCCTGATGGCGCCGCTGGCGGCGCATGGCCAGAACTTTGTTTACGTTACCAACCGTACGGCCACCACGAACACCATCTCGGCTTTCTCCGTCAGTGCTGGAGGTGTGCTTACGTCCCTCGGCAATCCTGTCCCCACCGGAGGCGCTGGCGCCAACATCCTGTGCCCCGCTGTGGACCGGATCACGGTGAGTCCTTCACGCAACCTTTTATTCGTCTCCAACTCCGGCGACGCGACCATCAGCGTGTTCACCATTAACAGGACCAGCGGCGTTTTGGTCGCTGTTCCCGGATCGCCCTTTGCCAGCGGCCTCACGCTTGACTCCTGCGGCGGCATGTCTCTGGCCGCCACCCCGAATGGAAATTTCCTGATGGCTTCCGCTAACGGCGTCATACAGACCTTCAGCGTAGATGCTATTAGCGGAGCATTGGCCCCGGCCTCAAGCGTTACCGGCCTGCCCACCCCCATGGTTGGCATGAAGATTTCCGGCGACGGCAGGTTCCTGGCCGTCTCGCATCAACTCAGCGTATCGGTATTCACCATTGCGGCAGATGGTTCACTTGCCGCGGTCCCCGGTTCTCCGTTTACCAGCACCGGCACTGGAAAAATCGGCGGCCTGGAATTCAGTTGTGATGGCAACCTGCTCTATGCCGGCGAGGGCGGCGCGGCCACGTCCATTACGGATGCCTGGAGCGTGGCTCCAACAGGCGCTCTCTCACCCCTGCCGGGAAGCCCATTCTCTGCGGCGGGCTCTGATTCCAACATTGTCTTTCTAACTCCTGATAACACCATCCTGCTGCAAAGTAACCAGGGCAGCAATGACCTGAATCAATTCACCGTTAATCCGGATGGCACGCTGACCGGCATCGGCAGCTTCAGCATCGCCGCCGGGACTCATCCGGCAGGTTTGTCGAGCGATAATTCCGGGCTGTTTTTGTATGCAGCCGACGACACATCCGGTCTGGCGGTCTTCAACATCCTCCCCGGCGTGGTTCCCACGCTGGTGGCTGACAACCCCATCACAGGCGCTGGCCAGATCCAGGGAGTCGCCGCGTTTCCCCCGCGCAGTTGCGCGCGTGCTGACCTTTCCATTTCGCAAACAGCCTCGCCCAACCCGGTGACGGCGGGAAACCAGATCACCTACACCATCACCATAACCAACAACGGGCCCAGCACAGCGCCGGTTGCCATCAACGATCTTCTACCGCGAACCTTTGTCACATTTGTTTCCTGCAGTTCATCGCCCAACGGCGCATGCGACAAAGGCCAGGGCCTGAACCGGACCATCACATTCAGCTCGCTGGCTCCCGGTCAAAGCGGAACTGCGACGATTGTGGCTGCCAGCGTCAGTACGCTTTTGAATGGCGACACCATCGCGAATACTTCCACCGTGAGTAATGCATCGACGGTAGACCCGTTGCCCGCCGACAACTCTTCTTCAACATCGGTTACGGTATCCGCGCCTTTGTCCGCCACCAATTTCGTTGTTTCAAATTCGACCGGGGCTTATACAGGAACAACCAATCTCACCACCACACTTAAACGAACATTGGATGGATCGGCGGTCGCGGGCCGGACGATCACCTTCACTCTCAACGGCATTACGGTAGGAACTGCGGTTACCGGTACGAATGGCATCGCCGCTCTGTCCAATGTAAGCCTGTTCTTGAATGGAGTGCCCATTAATGCGGGTGCAGTGCCGATCGGCGTTTCATTCGCCGGAGATTCGCAGTTCGCCGCCGGGAGCGGAACCTCCACGTTAACCATAAATAAAGCGACGCTAACAGTAACCGCGCAGAACGCCACCAAAGTGTATGGTGATGCCAATCCTCCGTTCACGTATGTGATCACCGGCTTCCTCAACAATGAGACAGTCGCGGTGGTCAGCGGAACCGCGAGTTGCACCACTTCTGCGAACGTGAACAGCTCAGCGGGAACGGATCCCATCACCTGCTCCACCGGGACCTTGGCAGCCACGAATTACAATTTTTCGTTTGTGCCGGCCACGCTGACCATCACTCCCGCGCCGCTGGTTCTGGCAGCCAATAATGCCAGCCGGCTCTATGGCGATCCGAACCCGGCATTCACCGGCACCGTTACCGGGTTGAAAGCGGGCGATCAGGCAACCGCCACCTTCTCTTCCGCCGCTGTCTCCACCAGTCCGGTGGGAGCGTATCCGATTCTGGGAACAGTTGTTCCGGGACCATCCTTCCTGGCCGGCAATTACTCGATTACTTCCAGCGGAACTCTCACCGTAACTCCAGCGCCTCTTACCGCAACGGCCGCCGATGCCAGCCGCGTATACGGCGATCCTAATCCCGCATTTACTGGGACCGTCACCGGCGTGAAAAACGGTGACGTGTTTACGACAACCTTCACCAGTGCGGCCGATCCAACCAGCCCGGTGGGAACGTATCCTATTGTGGCCTCCATCTCCGGCGCTGCTGCCTCAAACTACACCGTCACAACCAACAACGGCGCCCTGACGGTTACTCCCGCTGCCTTGAGCGTCACGCCTGCAAACGCCACTCGGCTGTACGGCGATCCTAATCCGGCGTTTACCGGGACAATTGCGGGTCTCAAGAACGCGGACAACATCACCGCTACTTACGCGACTACTGCCGTAGCCGCGAGCACGGTTGGGCCGTATCCGATCACGGCTACGCTTGTGGACCCAACTGCGAAGCTGACCAACTACACGGTCGCGCTGAATAACGGAACACTCACCGTGGCCCCGGCGCCTCTGTCCGTGACGGCGGCGAACGCCAGCCGGCTCTATGGCGATCCCAATCCAGTTTTCACCGGCACGATCACGGGAATCAGGAATGCCGACAACATCACGGCCAGCTATGCCAGTGCGGCCGATCCAACCACCGCAGTAGGGACCGCTTCCATTGTTCCCACTTTGGCGGATCCAACTCTCAAGCTGAGCAACTACACCGTCACGGTCAACAACGGAACGCTGACCATCAATCCTGCACCCCTGACCGTCACCGGCGCGAATGCCAGCCGGCTCTATGGCGATCCCAATCCAGCCTTCACCGGGACCATCAGCGGCCTGAAGAACGCTGACAACATTACTGCGACGTTCGCCAGCGCGGCGACTGCGGCCAGCGTGGTCGGAGGCTATCCAATTGTCCCAACTCTGGTGGATCCAACTAACAAGCTCGGCAATTACGCTGTGACTTCAGTCAACGGCACACTGACTGTAAATCCGGCGCCTCTCACCGTCAGCGGCGCGAATGCCAGCCGGGTTTATGGCGATCCCAATCCGGCGTTCACCGGGACCATCACCGGGCTGAAGAACACTGACAACATCACCGCGCTATTCGCCAGCGCGGCAACGCCCGCCAGCGCCGTAGGGAACTATCCCATCACGGCCACGCTGGTTGATCCCACAGCCAGGCTCGGGAATTACGCGGTGACCTCAACGGACGGAACGCTCACCGTCACTCCCGCGCCGTTGACGGTTACCGCAGGTGACGCGACCCGGGTCTATGGCAATGCCAATCCGGCTTTCGGCGGCGCCATCACCGGCCTCAAGAACAATGACAACATCACCGCGGTTTATTCGAGTACGGCAACAGCGGCAAGCCCGGTAGGAACCTATCCTCTCAGCGCCAGCCTGGTTGATCCAACCGGCAAGGTCGGCAATTACACCGTAACTTCCAACAACGGCACGCTGACGGTCACTCCCGCGCCGCTGTCCGTGACGGCGGGCGACGCAACGCGGTCCTATGGGGATCCGAACCCGGTATTCAGTGGGACCATCGTCGGACTCAAGAACGCTGATGCCATCACCGCTACTTACGCCAGCGCGGCTACGGCGGCCAGCGTGGTTGGTTCGTATCCCATCGTTCCCACGTTGGCTGATCCCACGGCGAAGCTGGGCAACTACACGGTTACCTCCAACAACGGCACACTCACCGTTAGCCCCGCGCCTTTGACGGTTTCGGCCGCCAATGCAACCCGCCTTTATGGCGACGCCAACCCGGCTTTCACCGGCACAATCACGGGCCTGAAGAACAACGACCCCATTACGGCAACTTTTGCCTCTGCGGCTACAACGGCGAATCCTGTGGGCAATTACCCAATCCTGCCCACGCTGGTGGATCCTGCAGCAAAGCTGAGCAATTACACCGTTGCATCCAACAACGGAACGCTGACGGTAGCTCCTGCGCCTCTGACGGTGAGCGGCGCGAGCGTGAGCCGCGTGTACGGCGACGCCAACCCGCTCTTCTCCGGCGCGATTACCGGCCTGAAAAACGGCGACAACATCACCGCCACGTTTGCCAGCGCGGCAACGGCGGCCAGCGTGGTCGGAGGCTATCCCATTGTTCCAACTCTGGTCGATCCAACCAACAAGCTCGGCAATTACACTGTGACCTCAAACAACGGAACGCTGACGGTCACGCCCGCCCCCCTCGCGCTCAGTGCGAATAACGCCTCGCGCATCTATGGAGATCCGAACCCGGCATTCACGGGGACGATTACCGGCCTGAAGAATGCTGATGCCATCACGTTGAGCTTTAGCAGCGCTGACGTCACCAGCCCGGTCGGGACATTCCCCATCGTACCGGCGGCGGTGGATCCAACCGGCAAGCTGCCGAACTACACCGTCAGCCTCACGAATGGCGCGCTAACCATCACACCCGCGCCTCTCTCGATCAGCGCGAACAATGCGACGCGGATCTACGGCGATGCGAATCCGGCGTTCACCGCGACCATCACCGGCTTGAAAAATGCCGATCCGATAACGGCCACCTTCACCAGCGCTGATGCTGCCAGTCCAGTGGGGAGCTACCCAATCGTACCTGCGGCTGCCGATCCCGCCGGCAAGCTTGGCAATTACACCCTCACGTTGAGCAACGGAACTCTCACTGTGACTCCGTCGCCATTGGCTGTGGTTGCCGCTGATGCAACCCGCGCTTACGGCGATCCGAACCCGGCATTCACCGGAACCATCACCGGCCTGAAGAATGCCGACAACATTACTGCCACTTATGCCAGCGCGGCAACAGCGGTAAGTCCGGTCGGAACTTCCAGCATTGTTCCCACGCTTGCCGATCCCACAGCTAAGCTGGCCAACTACACGGTGACCTCAAGCAACGGCACGCTTACCATCAGCCCGGCAGCGCTTTCTGTCAGCGCCGCTAACGCGACGCGCACATACGGCGATCCGAACCCGGTGTTCTCGGGGACCGTTACCGGCGTCAGGAACGGTGACAACATCACGGCCAGTTTTGCGAGCGCCGCAACCCCTGCCAGTTCGGTAGGAACATTTGCTGTTGTTCCCACTCTCGCTGATCCCGCCGGCAAACTTGCCAATTACAGCGTTACTTCGAACAATGGAACGCTCACCGTAGCTCCGGCTGCTCTGACCGTGACGGGCGCAAATGCGAGCCGGTTGTATGGCGATGCCAATCCAGCCTTTACCGGCGCCATCACCGGACTTAAGAACGCTGACAACATCACCGCCACCTTTGCCAGCGCAGCCACTGCCGCGAGTTCTGTCGGCGCATTTCCGATCGTGGCTACTCTGGCCGACCCCACAGCGAAACTCGGTAACTATGCAGTGACGTCCGTCGATGGAACATTGACGGTCGGTCCCGCGCCACTGACGGCGGCAGCCAACAGCGTGAGCCGGCTCTATGGTGATGCGAACCCCGCATTTACGGGCACGCTCACCGGCTTAAAAAATGGAGACGCGATCACCGCAACATTCTCCACCAGCGCTGATGCGACCAGTGCTGTGGGAATTTACCCCATCGCTCCGGCGTTCACCGATCCCGGCGCGAAGCTGGCCAACTATACGGTGAGTTCCACGGGAACGTTCACCGTGGGTCCCGCGCCGCTGACTGTAACCGCCGCCAACGCGAGCCGGATTTACGGCGATCCCAATCCCGCATTCTCGGGCGCCATCACCGGCCTGAGGAATGCTGATAACATCAGCGCAACCTTCAGCAGCGCCGGACCGGCCAGTCCGGTGGGAACGTATCCTATCGTTCCCGCCCTGGCAGATCCGGCGGGCAAGCTGGGCAACTACAGTGTGACCGCGAATAATGGAACTCTCACCGTTGGCCCAGCGGCATTGAGCGTGGCCGCAACCGGCGCGAGCCGTCCTTACGGCAGCGCAAATCCTGTTTTCACAGGCACACTCACGGGGATCAAGAACAGCGACAACATCACTGCCAGCTTTACCACCCTGGCGACGGCGGCCAGCGCCGTGGGAACGTATCCCATCGTGCCTGTGCTGGCCGATCCCGGCACTAAGCTCGGCAACTACACTGTTTCATCGCTGAACGGCGCGTTGACGGTAGTGAAGGCCACTCCGGTCATGACGCTGACCGCCCAAGGTGGCGCGTCCTCCGCGTTACTGGTCGCGGTGGTGCAGAATGCCGGTCCCACGCTGCCGGGTGGAACGGTGCAATTCTCTGAAGCCGGAACGCCGCTGGGAGCGCCTGTCACCGTTGTGTCGGGAAGCGCCGGCGCTGCGCCGCAAGCATCCTTCCTTGCGTCTCTGACGCCGGGAACGCACACCGTTGACGCGTCGTACTCCGGTGACGGAACTTACACCTCAGCTACCGCCGCTTCCGTTACGGTAGTCGTTACTGCGGGGACACCACAGTTCAGCTTCTCCGGAACAGGCGGCAACACTTCAGCCACGGTCCAGGCGGGACAGACGGCAACGTACAACATCTCGATGGGATCTCAGGGCTTCATCGGTACAGTTGCGCTAAGCTGCTCCGGAGCGCCGGCCGGAACCACCTGCTCGGTCAACCCAGCCTCGGTTGACTTGGATGCCTCATCCTCCAGCGTGCCCATCACAATTACCGTTTCCGGCACGCAGAATGCGCGATCCATGCCGGTTCCGTTCCGCAACACCATGCTGTTCGTGTTCGGCGGCGTGTTTATGGGAATGGCTTCCAGTCTGCGGAAGAAGCGCAAACAAGCAGTGCTGGCGTTGATGGCCCTGTTCGTCATCGGCGGCCTCACCGCTTGCGGCGGCTCCGCCAACAACACGCCTCCGCCTCCGGGGGTGAAACCGCCTACTGCCGCTACTCTGATTGTGACCGGCGCCAGCGGCTCACAGACGGCAAGCATCAACCTCAATCTCACCATCAATCACTGATTCCGTAAGATTGCCATTGTGATCATGGCGGGCGCGAAAAGCGCCCGCCATGATTATTGTGTGCCGAACATGTTCGACAGCTTGGGGGTGGAAGTCCCCTGTTCAACCTGGTGGAGGTGAAGGACTAGAGAAGCGCAAGGGCGTCGTCGTGAGGCGGGGTCTGAAAGAAGCGTGGATCAAAAGCGCGAGCCGATGAACAAGAACCGGATGAAAAGGCCTACGGTGCAGGGCGAGCGGGCAATTGACTGCGAAGCCCATATCCACCAAGAGCACTGGTGGTAAATCCTGCGGTGGCGCGCGGAAGGCGGTCGAACTTACTTCGGGAGGCCCGCTGCATGTCACGGAATCGTGACTGGGAGTGGAGCGATCCATTCCGACCGTGCAGGGGGAGTCAGCAGAGGGCATAGTAGACCGATGAGGTCGAAGGCCCGAACAGTAAGGAGCGGCAAGTAGGACGCAGGACTCGAGGAGCGACAAGCGGCAGAAGAACCGGCTACAGAGGTTGCTGGCCTTTACCGAGGAGGGGAGGAGTGAAGCTCCAAGGACTCCCCGGGAAGGGACCGAATCGTTCACGGCGAACTGCGAGACCGAAAGTCCGGCTAGAACAGAACAACGGATGGAAGAGGTCTGCGGGCGGGAGAACTGCCTGCGGGCTTTGAAACGAGTGAAGGCCAACAAGGGGAGTCCGGGAATCGACGGCATGAAGGTCGGGGAACTGCCGGGCTACCTGAAGCAACACTGGCCAGGATTGCGGGAACAGTTGCTGAGTGGAAGGTATCGACCGCAAGCGGTGAGGCGAGTGGAAATAGCCAAGCCGGACGGAGGAATCCGCAAGTTAGGGATTCCAACGGTGCTGGATCGTTTCATGCAACAGGCGGTGATGCAGGTTCTGCAAGGCAGGTGGGACGCGACGTTTTCCGAACATAGTCACGGCTTTCGTCCGCGGCGCTCGGCGCATCAGGCGGTGGCCAAGGCGCAACAGTATATCGCTGAAGGTCATCGCTGGGTGGTGGATATCGATCTGGAAAAGTTTTTCGATCGAGTGAACCACGACCGGCTGATGGCGGCGATCGCGCAGCGGGTGAGGGACAAGAGGATGCTCAAGCTGATTCGAGCGTTCCTGGAGTCGGGCGTGATGGAAAACGGGCTGGTCAGTCCGGTAGAGGAAGGGACTCCGCAAGGAGGGCCACTGTCCCCTCTGCTGTCGAACCTGGTGCTCGATGAACTCGACCGGGAACTGGAGCGGCGTCAGCATCGTTTCGTGCGCTACGCAGATGATTGCAATATCTACGTGGCCAGCGAACGTGCAGGGAAACGAGTCATGCAAAGCGTGACCAGCTTCCTGCGACGGCGACTCAAGCTCAAGGTGAATGAGCCCAAGAGCGCGGTGGCAAGACCGCAGCAGCGGAAGTTTCTGGGCTTTAGCTTTACCAACGGAATCAGGCCCAAACGGCGTATCGCGCCCAAGGCTTTGTTGCGTTGTAAGCAAAGAGTGCGGGAACTGACGCGCCGGACCCGAGGGATCAGTGTGGAACAGATGACGAAGGAACTCGCCAGCTATTTACAAGGCTGGAAGAGCTACTTCGGCTACTGTCAAACGCCCTCGGTGCTGCGCAAGTTGGAGGCATGGATGCGACGCAGGTTGCGATCCGTGATCTGGAAGCAATGGAAGCGGGGGACGGTGCGGTTCCAGAAGCTGCGCCAACGCAACATCGGCGCTGCCCTTGCGAGACAAACCGCTGGCAGCTCCCATGGTCCTTGGCGACTCTCGGACAGCCCCGCCTTGCAGTCCGCTCTTTCCGTTGCCTACTTTGACTCGCTTGGGCTTCCACGGTTGTGGGATGTCTCAGCTTAACCGAACTGAACCGCCGTATGCGGACCCGCATGTACGGTGGTGTGGCAGGGGAGAGTGGGTGACCACTCCCCCTATGCCGATTTCTGAGTGAAGCTCGGGTTTAGGCAGAAAGATTAGAAGTTTTGCTTCTGCAGAAGAAAGAACCCTTGGTTCAGAATGCCTTTCAGATGGGCCAGGAGCATCTGGGCCAGCTTCACCATGGGCTTGAGTCCCTGCCGGCGCAACTGATCCATCCAGCTCTGCAGATTATCGATTGGCCAACGTTGCGATATCGCCGAGTCCCAACAGGTTCCTGTCGGCTGTAACCAGCGTCAGTCCCAGAACTTTGGCGGTAGCTGCCAGAAAACGATCTGCCGGATCTCCATGCAAGTTTAAGAACTGCGCCTCGATCGCAATCTCATGCGTCAGAGGAGCTTCCTTCAGGTTCTTTAAAGCATCGGCGAGCCAGATTCGCAAATCTCCGTCCAGTAGGACGCGGCCCTTTCGCTGAAGTGTGAGTGCCTCCCATATACTTATGGGCGAAATCCAGAACTCGTTCACTCCACTGGCAAGCTCGCGAGCAAGATGCCGATTGATCCGATGAGGTTCGAGAACGCTCCACAACCAGATGTGCGTATCCAGCAGGAGTTTCAATCGCGCAAGACCTCCCATTCTTCAGGGTCGGTCGCTGGGGCAACAATGTCACCAATAATCTTCCCTTGTCCCTTCATGCGTCCGAGCACGCCTTTGTGTTCTTTCGCAGGCGAGGGAGGCACCAACTCTGCAATCACCTTGCCCCGCTTGGTGATCCGAACCGGCTTCCTGGTCTTATTTACTTCGTCCAGAATGGCCAGGCATTTTGCCTTGAATTCTGATGCGGAAATCTCGTTCATGACCAGTTCATTATACCATAGTCATTTGAGATGACCATTTCAGGGTAGGACCCTTGTCAAGCTGCCTTGCTCCTGTAAACTCAAATTGAATATGCGCGTTCTCATTGCCGGTGGAGGCACCGGCGGACACGTTATCCCGGCTCTCGCCATAGCCCGCGAGCTCAAATCCCGCTACAACGCTGAAATCATGTTCGTTGGCACCGCTCGCGGGATTGAGAACCGGCTGGTTCCACAAGCCGGCTTCGGATTGATGAAGATCAAAGTCGGCGCGCTCAAAAATGTGGGCATGCTTACCCGGTTGCGCACGCTGATCGATCTCCCACTGGCGATTCTCCATTCGCGCAAGATCATCCACGTCTTTTCACCTGATGTTGTGGTCGGCGTGGGTGGTTACGCCTCCGGTCCGGCAATGGCAGCGGCCATCCTTGGCAGAATTCCTACGCTGGCTTTTGAGCCGAACTACGTGCCAGGTTTTGCCAACAAAATGGTGGGCAAGCATGTTTCCGCGGCCGCTGTGCATTTTGAGCAGACGGCAAGCTATTTCCGCAATGCGCAGGTGGTTGGCGTGCCGGTGCGGCAGGAATTTTTCTCACTGCCGCCTTCATCTGCTCCTCAGCAACCAACACTACTAATTTTTGGCGGCAGCCAGGGGGCGCATGCCATCAATGAAGCCATTAGTGCGGCAGTGCCTGAAGTGCTACGGCAAATTCCCAACTTGCGCGTCATCCATCAGACCGGAGAGCGCGACTATAATGACGTTCGGGCTGCCTACTTACGAGCTGGAATTGAGGCGGAAGTATCAGCGTTTATTGACAACATGCCGCAGGCGTTTGCTGGCGCCGACCTGTTGATTTGTCGCTCCGGGGCCAGCACTGTAGCCGAAATAACAGCCGCGGGAAAGCCGGCAATCTTTGTTCCCTTTCCCCAGGCAGCAGACGATCATCAGCGGCGGAACGCTGAAGCCATTGCGCAGGGTGGTGCGGCATTGCTGATACCCCAGGCGCAACTGACAGGCGAGCGTCTCGCGCAAACCATCGTCGAATTGATGGCAGATGCCAAGAGGCTGCAACAGATGTCAGAGCGTGCACGAGCCTTGTCACATCATGACGCGGCGGGAAGGGTGGCGGGCATGGTGGCGGAATTGGCAGAAAAGAAGCACTCAGCAATCAGCACTCAGCATTCAGCAGATTGAGTTTCTACAGGATGCATCGATTTCGAGGCCAACGGGCGAGCCCGACTTGCGCGGCGAGCACGCTGCTGGAAGGCCTGACACAGTTAATTGTCAAGCAAAGCTGCTGAGCGGTGTGGAGCGTAGCGACACGAATAGAAGTTGAGCGGTTTGGAGCGAAGCGACAGAAATAAATGTTTGCAAAAATTCAACGTATTCACTTTGTGGGCATCGGTGGCATCGGCATGAGCGGCATCGCCGAAGTACTGCTCACGCTCGGCTACAAGGTGTCCGGCTCAGACCTGCGGTCCTCATCCGTAACGGAACGGCTGGCGGAACTTGGGGCCATCATCTTTACGGGGCATCAGGCGGAGAACATTACCGGTGCGGAGGTGGTGGTCACCAGCTCCGCCGTGAGCCGGAATAATCCGGAAGTGATTGCGGCGCATGCCCAGCACATTCCCGTGATTCCCCGCGCGGAGATGCTGGCTGAATTGATGCGCCTGAAATATGGAATCGCCATAGCCGGCATGCACGGAAAGACCACCACCACCAGCATGGTGGCTGCGGTGCTCGCCGCCGGCGGGCTTGATCCCACGGTTGTGGTCGGCGGCCGCGTGGATGCTCTGGGATCAAATGCCCGGCTTGGCAAATCTCAATATCTCGTTGCAGAGGCTGATGAAAGCGACAGATCATTCCTTAAGCTCTCTCCCATCCTGGCGGTGGTAACCAATATTGATCGCGAACACATGGATTGCTATCGCGACATGGCCGATGTGGAGCAGGCGTTTATTGAGTTCGTGGATCGTGTGCCTTTTTACGGGATCGTGGTCTTGTGCAATGACAATGAGCGGCTGCGCGGCCTTCTGCCCCGGCTTGCACGCCGCGCTGTGACTTATGGGGCCAGTGCCGGGTCTGACTTTCGCATCCTGCGCAGCAAGACCCAGTGCTCCAGCAGCAAACATTTTTCCCACTTTGAGGTGGAATATCAGGGCAAGTCGCTCGGCGATTTTCATCTCCAGGTGCCCGGCCAGCACAACGTCCTGAACGCCACGGCGGCCATCGCGGTGGGCATTGGGCTTGACATCAAGCCGGAACAGATTCGCGAGGGCCTGGAGAACTTTGCCGGTGTGGACCGCCGCTTCCAATTGAAAGGCAGAGTCGGTGGCGTAACAGTAATCGACGATTACGGTCATCATCCCACCGAAATTCGGGCGACTCTGGCAGCAGCGCGGCAATGCCGGTTTAATCGCGTGCATGTGGTATTTCAGCCGCATCGCTACACCCGCACCCGTGACTTGCTGGATGAATTTGGGGCCGCGTTTGCTGATGCTGACAGCGTTTTTGTGCTGGATATTTACCCGGCCAGCGAGCCTCCTATTCCTGGTGTTACCGGGGAAGGAGTGGCGGAAGCCATCCGAAGTCTGGGCGGCAAAGATGCTCGTCACCTGTCTTCGTTGGAAGAGGCTGCAAGAACTGTTGCTACGCTCGCTGAATCCGGAGACATGATTCTCACGCTGGGTGCAGGTAACGTATCCCAGTTGGGCGCGCAGATCCTTGACCAAATCAAATTGCGCAAAGGGGCAAAACAGGTGCCTGCATGAGACTTCTGGTCGGGCCACAAGCCTTGGTACCGGTCATGGTTGTGGCCCGGACCTGTTGTACTCTGCGCCATTGGATTGTTACTTCGCAGTTGCCTTTTTGTCAGTCCTGTACTTCTTAACCGAGTTGACGAACTGACGTGCCACGTCGGCTGCGCCCAAAGGTCCGGAGAATGGCCCCTCACCTTTCCCGGAAACCAGAACCATGGTGGTGTTCTGGTGCTTCAACTGAAAGGGATAATCCCATGCGAAGGTATAGCTGACCTTCAGCAACACGTCCGCAATGTGAGGATCATCCACGATTCTGATATTCAGCTTGCGAAATTCTTCGTTCGCGCCGAGCGCGGCTTTCATCTGATCACTGCCAAAATACTGTGCATCCCGGGCGTCAACCCACATGGTCTTGAAGTTGCGCAGGATGAAGTCCGGATCTTTTGAATTCTTGAGCAGGTCTGACTGGTCTGGAGCGTCCGGATTTGCGGCCTCCTCGGGACGAAGCGGACTGTTCTGGAAAGCAAGGTGTTGCGGGGCTGGTTTGGATGTCTCTTTCTCTCTTGTTTGCGCCTGCGGTACAGCCATGGAGCTGAGCCCTGCCGGAAATGCTTCAATGGGAGCCGGACCCCGGTAGCGGCCTTCAGCGTCAAATCTTGTTCCATTGATCCCGCTGGCATAAGTCGGATATCCGCCCTGGATGGCTGGCCGTTGTCCGTTGAAATTGGGCCGCTGTTGTGCCCAGGCGGCTGCCGAACCCGTTATCAGAAGAGTAAATACGATGACCATCAACGCCAGACCAAGGATGATTTTCGAAGTGAACGTGTGCTGCATGTTTTGTGTCCTCCATGCAGTCAGCATCGCGCCGGAGGACGGATTCCGGCAATGCACCGCGGGTAAATTGAACATCGACCGGACCTGAATTCGAGATAAACAGCTAAGTTGCAGAACCTAAAGGTGTTCACATCGACTTCAGCGGCCTCCATTGCCATGTGTTTAGCTCTGCTACATTATTTGCGTCATGCCCTTCACGCAAAAGATCTTCAGGTTCTTCTTTGCCCTGCTGTTGATATTGCCGCTCTCGGCCCAATCCCCTGATACCACTTTTCGCATTACGCCGCTCCATCCGCTTGCAGAGCTGGAGAAAGAGGCTTTGGCGGCCAAGCCGCCGCATGAGACCGGCGACTTCCGCAAACCCGAACTGGTGGAACTCATTAAGCTGGATCCCGCCATAAAGCTCGACATCCGCTATGCCACCACCAACAATTTCCTGAGCACTCCCATGTACTCACAGGCGCGGGCATTTCTGCAGCGCCCCGCAGCAGCGGCGCTTGTGCGCGCCAGCCATTCTCTTCGGAAACAGGGATACGGACTCCTGGTCCATGACGGCTACCGGCCCTGGTACGTGACCAAGATGTTCTGGGACGCCACCCCGGACGACAAGAAGATTTTTGTCGCCAATCCTCAGCAGGGTTCACGGCATAACCGGGGCTGCGCGGTGGATTTGACCTTGTATGACCTGAAAACCGGAACAGCGGTGAAGATGCCCAGCGGCTATGACGAAATGTCGCCGCGTGCTTACGCTGATTACCCTGGCGGCACACCGGAAGAACGTGAGCGTCGCGCAATCCTGCGGCGCGCGATGGAAAAAGAGGGCTTCACGGTTTATCCGCAGGAATGGTGGCACTTCGATTACAAAGACTGGAAGCACTACCCGATCATGAACGTCAGATTCGAGGATCTGGGCAAGCCAAACTGAAAAGAAATTGCCAAAATTGCCAAGACTGAAGAGGGTCGACCAGAACGTAGACACGTCAATTTTGGTAATCTCGGCGATTCTGGCACTTCTTCAACCCGAGGCAGTCACACAATCGCCCCATAGCTCGGCGGGAGCAATAAGAGCTATCTCTGGTATTCCACTGGCATTCCCGTCAGGCGCTCAATACGCTTGGCGATGGGAGGATGCGTGGAAAACAGGCTGGCAAATTCCATCCCCACCAGCGGCTGAATGATAAACAGGTGCGCGGTTGAAGGTGATGCCACCAGAGGAATCCGCTTTGAGTACGCGTCCAGTTTCTGCAAAGCTCGGGCCAGAGCATACGGATTGCCGGTGAAATGTGCTCCGGTTGCGTCTGCTTCGTACTCGCGCGTACGTGAGACCCAAAGCTGAATCAGCATGGCTGCAAGAGGAGCCAGGATGATCATCAGAATAGCGCCAAGCCCGCCGCCGCGCCGGTCGCGATCATCTCCGCCGTAACCGCCAAACATTGCACCCCAGGCAAACATGCGCGCAAGGATAGTGATGGCGCCAGCGAGTGTCGCAGCAATGGAACTGGTCAGGATGTCACGATTGCGAACGTGTCCCAGCTCATGCGCCAGCACACCTTCAAGTTCTTCGTCATCCAGCAGCCGCAAAATGCCTTCTGTCACGGCGACGGCGGCATGGCTGGGATTTCGTCCGGTGGCAAATGCGTTGGGCGAGTCGGTGGGAATCACGTAAATTTTCGGCATCGGAAGGCCTATCTTGCCTGTAAGCCGTTCCACCACCTGGTAAACACGGGGAGCCTGCTCGCGGGTTATCGGCCGGGCCCGGTAAACGGCCAAAGCAATTTTGTCTGAAAAGAAGTACGAGACAAAATTCATCACCGCTGCCAGGATGAAGGCAATGATCATCCCATTCTGCCCGCCGAAATAGTCGCCAATGCCGATGGCGAGCAAAGTGAGCAGCGTAAGCAGAAATGCTGTTTTGAGTCCATTCATATAAAGGATTTTCCTGTTATGTAGATGCCATTGCCATTCTGACGATTCGCAAAACTCGATTGGTCTGGCGCCTGGCGTCTTAAGCAGCCGTGCGAGAACGCTTTCCGAGAACGCTTTCAAAGATATACGGGCGCAGAGGGGAGAAGTTCGCAGGACGCGGCTCCATGGTTTGTGCTACAATGCTGATCCTTCTCTCTCCTTACTCCTCCCTGCAAAAGTTCGCCATGTGCGGAAATCCACGCCGGGTGCGTCTCGCTGGCCAGATAGATGGGAGAGCTCCCGCAAATTTATGCCAGGCAGGGTGTTGGCAAGACCACGCCGGTGGCCTCTTTGATGACCTAAACCCCAGCTTTCTAAGCAGGATCCGGTACTATTATCATGATCCGACATACTCTGCTCTCTATCATGACCCGACATATCTCGACTTGCAGCTTTTCGCAAAATGGGGCGCCAAGATGCACAATTCTGAGTGCTTTTCAAGTCTTAATCCGGGCTGATTACAAAACTTAATCCTTCTCTGCTTGCATTATTAGGGTCTCCTAAGTAAAGTTTTCCGCGGCTTACTTCAGTGATCCTGCTGGACGAGGCCATTTTTACACTGCATCTGCCAAAAACCAGGGACCAGAGATCAAGCCATACTTCCGGGCTCAAAATCCCTCAACCATTTTCGTGTCAGGCGGTTCCCTCGCCCTGCCGAAAAAATGTTTCTCACGGCTCGCCGTGATGATTCGCTGTTGTTTCAGTCTCAGCTGAGACATTTGGGAGAAACATATGGACACTGTGCACGTCTCTACCTCTCTTCTGTTCACCCGCAAGAGGACACGCCTTAAATCCGTAACACTTGGTGTGGCCACGCTTTTGGCCATGCTAATTGTTCCCATGGCAGCTCAAGCCCAGCCAACGAGCACTACCAAACCGAAGCTTGTGGTAACACCACTGAACGCAGCGCGGTTTTATGGTGACCCGAACCCGCAATTCGCCGGAGTCGTTACTGGACTCGCGAAGAACGACACCATTACAGTCACCTATTCCACAACCGCCATTGCCACCAGTGCGGTAGGCGATTATCAGATTGTGGCTACACTGAACGACCCGGATCATCATCTGGGCAACTATCTGGTCACAGTCAACTCCGGCACTCTGTCAATTGCTCCTGCGCCGCTCAGCATTGTGGCTGATGACCTCACACGGGGCCAAAACCAGCCGAACCCGGCATCCTTTACCGGGACGGTCACAGGAGTCAAGAACGGAGAGGCCATAACCGCAAATTTTGCCAGCAACGCGGTGAGCGGAAGCGCTCCAGGAACGTATCCGATTGTGAGCACGCTCAAGGCCGACCTCTCCACACTTAAGAATTACGCAGTAACTGTGTCGGACGGAACGCTGACCATCACTCCGTAGAGAGTGGCGGCGTTCGTCTCGGAAAAAGTAAGCCAACCTGCGGATATTCCATCAGGCGTGCCGCTTTGCCAGGAATAAACATGAGAACTTCCGCTGGTTTTTGGTCCAAATACCGCAAGTTAAGGAGCGCAGTCCATGAGTTATATCTATCTACCTAAAGGTGTGTCCAAAGCACGCTTGCGTGATGCTGAGAATGCCCGCAAGAACCGTGCGGAAATTCTGAAGGCATACTCCCAGGGAAAAGTCACCCGACGCGAATTAATCAAGTGGGGCCTCATCACCACTGCAGGAGCTATTGCTCCCATCGGCGGGTTGAGTCCGTTCGTTCCCAGCGTGCATGCTAGCGATAACGGTGGTGGCATTCCCACCGGCGCACCGCCGAGCCCATTATTCGGCGTGCTACCGTTTACTGCGCCGTTGCCCCGTTTTGATGTTCTCCACCGCGGCGCCAACCCGCTAGGTGGCGACCTCACTCCGATTCCAACTGCCGAATCCAACCAGACCCAGCAGCCGGTTGATCCGATTCTAGGCGGTGGCACGGGCCCAATCGAAGGCCGTCCTCCTGGACCCATCTGGGCGCACCAGCAGTTCAATCTCTTTCCGCCACGAGTTTCCGTGGAAGTATCTCAGGCCCAGGCGCAGACCAATACCGTCTATAACCCCGCCGTCGATCCACAATTCAACAGCGGCATCAATCCTGCGGATCCCATTCCGCTGACTTTCCATCCGCAGTTGCCTGTACAGGAGCCGAACTCGGTGTGGACTTTCAACGGCACCATTCCGCCGAAGCTGATTCAGGGCCGCTATATGGAGCCTATCCTGGTTCGCCATCACAACAGGCTGCCGGTTGATGATAGCCAGAACAACGGTTTTGGTAAAAATACCATCTCGACTCACGAGCACAACGGCCACCACGGTGCGGAGAATGACGGCTTTACCGGCGCGTTCTTCTTCCCCAACCAGTTCTATGACTATCATTGGCCGATCGTGCTGGCAGGACTGCTCTCCATCAACACGAATGCCACCGATCCCAAAGCTGCCACTCCGAACGATGCGGGTGGAAGCGACAAGATCCCTGGCGACTGGCATGAGACCATGTCAACGCACTGGTTCCACGATCACATGTTCACGTTCACGTCGCAGAACGTCTACAAGGGCAACGCTGCCATGTTCAACATCTACAGCGCGCTCGATCGTGGTAATGAGGCCATCGATGACGGTGTCAATCTCCGCTTGCCCTCCGGAACAGCAAAGTCGTGGGGCAACCTGGAATATGACGTCAACCTGATGCTGGCTGACAAGGCTTGGGACTCCACCGGGCAGCTGTTCATGGATATCTTCCAGTTTGATGGGTTCCTGGGTGATGCCATGACAGTGAACCTGTGGTATAAGCCGTTCTTCGAAGTGGAGCGCCGCAAGTATCGCTTCCGCATCCTGAACGCCAGCGTGTCACGCTTCTTCAAGGTCGCCACCTGCGATGCGCAGGGCCACGCCGTGCCGATGATCTTCATCGCTAATGACGGTAACCTTATGCCCAGCCCCGTAGTCCTTACGGAACTGGACGAGCAGGGCATCGCCGAGCGGTATGACATTGTGCTTGACTTCTCCAAGTTCAACGTCGGCGACAAACTCTGGTTTGTCAACCTCTGCGAACACCAGGACGGCAAGAAACCCGCTGACGATCTCACGCTGGCTCAGGCTCTATCTGGCCAGTCTGCGGATCCGTGCGTCGGCAAGTTCCTGGAATTCCGGATCGTGCGTGACCCGGCCCAGCCCGACCAGAGCCAGGTGCCCGCTGTCATGATCCCGAATCCGGACCTGTCCAACATCCCGATCTCCCGCACACGTACGTTCGAGTTCGGCAGTGGCGCTTCTCAGCCTCTGCCGCCTAGTGATCCCGCAGCTTACACTACCGGCGCGGGCGGTCAGAAGGGACCGTGGGGCGTTAAGGTGGACAACAACCAGATGCTCAACGCCAGCTGGGGCCGCATCTCGGCTGCGCCGAGCTACGGCTCTCGCGAAGTCTGGACCATCAAGAACGGTGGCGGTGGCTGGGATCACCCCATCCACATCCACTTTGAAGAAGGCCAAGTCCTGGCCCGCAACGGCAAGGCTTCCAATGTGCCTGCGTGGGAAAAAGGCCGCAAGGACGTTTATCGTCTACGTCCCGGCGGCAGCGTCACCCTGACCATGCAGTTCCGCGATTGGGGCGGCATGTTCATGGAGCACTGCCATAACACCGTGCACGAAGACAACGCCATGCTGGTTCGTTGGGAAATCGATAACGGAGGCGCGCCGTTCCTGCGTCCGCTGCCGACTCCAATTCCGACGCCTCAGGGTGTTACGTTCGTCGCACCGGACAACATCGAACCCACCGCCTTCTAAAAAAAGGTCGTGGCACGATAAAAAACTGCGCTACTCTTAAGCAGGGCTCGCGAAAACACAAATTTCGCCGGCCCTGCTCTTCCATTGAATGTACAATACAACTCCGGGGACCTTTCCATGCCACGCAGAAATTCATTTGTTATTGCAGCTTTTGCCCTCATTTTCACCTTCTTCCTTCTAACCCTTAATTCGCATCCGGCCCAGGCTCAGAATCGGCGGTGGGGTGCCGATTACTTTCCTAATGTGCCCCTTGTGAACCAGGATGGTAAGACCGTTCATTTCTATGACGATTTGATTAAAGGTAAAAGCGTAGTCCTGGACATGATCTACACCCATTGCGTGGATTCCTGCCCGCTCGAAACAGCGCGCCTGGTACAGGTACAGAAGATGCTGGGTGACAAAGTGGGTAAAGACGTTTTCTTTTATTCGATTACGATTGATCCAAAACGCGATACTGCAAAAGTTCTCAAGCAGTATGCTGAGACATATCATGTCGGTCCCGGTTGGACCTTCTACACCGGAAAGCCCGATGACATCACGCTCATAGCCAAAAAACTTGGACTTTACTCCGACCCTGATCCCAATAACCGTGACGGCCACGAACCAGGCGTATTGATCGGCAATGAACCCACTCATCAATGGATGCTGGATGCGGCCACGGATAATCCGCGGTTCATGGCAATTATGATCGGCGACTGGCTGAGTGGTTGGAAGGGGAAAGGCACAACTCCTCTCCGCAGTTACAGGGAGGCCACGGCAATCCAGAAGGACGGGCGTTATCTATTCGGTCGGCATTGCGCCGCCTGTCACACTATCGGACATGGCGATAAGATTGGTCCGGACTTGTTGGGCGTGGTGGATGTCCGCGACCGGGTCTGGCTGGAACGGCAAATTGCCACGCCGGATGAAATGTTGGTCGCCAAAGATCCTATCGCCACAGCGCTGTGGAACAAATACAAGCACGTCAATATGCCCAACCTGCGGCTGGATGAGGATGAGGTCGGGCTCATCATCGATTTTCTGAAGAATCCCACCGCACCCTCGCAGGGCAAAGATGCCAAATCACTCGATCTGGCAGGTGCTCACGGACACTGAGACCAGCGCGCCGCCCACACAGTGCGGCGGCGCGGTTATTTCCCGGATCTGTCCGGCTGTACTGCTTTGCGCACGGCAAGCAACTCTTGTAAGACATTTTCCAGGTTTTTGAGATCGAGCGCATTCGCCCCGTCAGATTTGGCTTGCACCGGATTGTCATGGACTTCCATGAACACGCCATCCACGCCCGCTGCTACCGCGGCGCGCGAGAGCAGAGGAATAAATTCCGGCTGGCCGCCTGACACGGCTTGGCCATTTGCGCCCGCTGAGGGAAGCTGCACGGAGTGGGTCGCGTCAAACACCACCGGGGCAAACTGGCGCATGACGGCCAGAGATCGCATGTCAACAACAAGGTTGTTGTAACCGAAAGAACTTCCTCGCTCAGTGAGAAAGACGTTGTTGTTGCCGGACTCCCGCACCTTTTCCACCGCGTGCTTCATGTCCCACGGTGAAACAAACTGGCCCTTCTTGATATTGATAGCGCGCGCATGTTTGGCCGCTGCTACCAAAAGATCTGTTTGACGACAAAGGAATGCGGGAATCTGGACTACGTCCACAGCCGCAGCCACCGCTACCACGTCAGCGGCTTCATGTACATCCGTAAGTACGGCAACTTTGATCTGCTGCTTCACTCTTTGGAGAATGCGCAATCCTTCTTCCAGCCCTGGTCCGCGAAAGCTTTTGAGCGAAGTGCGGTTGGCTTTGTCATAAGACGCTTTGAAGATGTAGGGCACACCCAGCTTGCCAGCCACAGCGCTGATGGCATCCGCCATTTTGAGCGCGTGTTCTTCGCTTTCAATAACGCAGGGGCCGGCGATAAGGAAAAGCGGCCCGCCTATTGCGATCGCGCCGACTTGAAACTGACGGTCAGAGGACATTAAACAAAGCTTACATGATCTGTACCGTCGGCGACATCTCCGCCATCCGCCTTATAATCAGCGTCCATGGACGACTCAACCGCCCGGTCATCAAAGGATGGAAACAGCCACCCAGCCTGAGAAGCTCTATCTCCGCCTGCAATCGGTCAACGTGTTTGTGCGTAACCTGGAGAAGAGCGGTCAGTTTTATCTGGAGAAGCTTGGGTTTTGAAGTAGCGTTTGATGTGATCACGCAATCGGGGCAGCGCTGGGTCCCCGCCGCATGGCACTGCGTCCTCATTCCATTGAAGCGGTTCCGGAATCTGAGGAATACTACATGGACGGCGTTACCGAGGCGTTTAATGATTTCGAGCAGGAATTCGGAGAGGACAGACTCATTGACGTATTGCGAAGGAAAAGATCACTTCCCGCGCAAGAGTTGGCATTGTCAGTCGTAGAAGAAGTGCAGAGCTTCAGCGCGAAGAAGCAGCATGATGACATCACGCTGATTGTGGCGAAAGGGAAATGAGGGTGAGCGCGTATCGCTCATGTTCGCCCCGGCCCTCTCGTAATTACCGCCTCACAATTCTCTCTGATCTGCGGAATAGCTCATCTTCTTCGTGTACCCGATTGTCGCGCCGTGAGAAGCCGTTTTCGTAGGAAGCTTTCACAAACGCGCTGAACAGAGGATGGGGCTCCAGGGGCTTCGACTTGAATTCAGGATGGAATTGGCACCCCAGGAAGAATGGATGATCGGCGATCTCAACGATTTCAACGTAGGTTGCATCCGGAGTTGCGCCGGTAAGCTTTAATCCAGCGCCGGTGAGGACGGCTTCATATTCGCGGTTGAATTCATAGCGGTGGCGATGACGTTCGCTGATCTCAGTCGCTCCGTAGGCGCTCGAAGCGTGACTTTTTGGTTCCAGCTTGCAGGTCCAGGCCCCCAGGCGCATGGTGCCGCCAAGCTCGTCAATCCCACGAAGTTCGCGCAGCTTGTAAATCACGCGATGTGGAGTGGCGGGATCGAACTCGCTGGAGTTTGCCTGCTCCAATCCGCACACATTACGGGCATACTCAATGCACGCCGTCTGCATGCCCAGACAAATCCCGAAGTAGGGGACCATCCGCTCGCGCGCGTAGCGGATGGCATTCAGCATGCCTTCAATGCCTCGTTTGCCAAAACCTCCGGGAACCAGGATGCCATCAAAGCCTTCGAGCTGAACTTCGTAATCGCGGTTCCCGTCCTTGCTCTCCAGGCCTTCTGCTTCCACCCACGTCAAATTCAACTTCAGATTGTGCGCAATGGCGCCATGGATCAGGGCCTCTTTGAGCGATTTGTAGGAGTCTTCATACTCCACGTACTTTCCAACAATGCCGATATGAACTTCATCTTTCGGGTTGTAGATATTGTGCACCAGCTCTTCCCAGCGGGAAAGGTCGAGCTCTTTGGAATCTACGCGCAGGTAACGCAGCAGAAGTTTGTCCACGCCTTCACGATGGAACACCAGCGGAACTTCATAAATGGAAGCCACATCTTTCGCTGTGATCACGGCTTCATCTTCCACGTTGCAGAAGAGGGCAATCTTGCTCTTGATGTCCTTGGATAGAAAACGGTCAGTGCGGCAAAGGAGGATGTCCGGCTGAATTCCGATGCTGAGCAACTCTTTCACCGAGTGCTGGGTCGGCTTGGTTTTGAGCTCTTGTGCTGCGCCGATCCACGGTACCAGAGTGACATGCACGAACAGCGTATGATCGCGCCCTAGTTCTTGGCGCATCTGGCGGATGGCCTCAAGAAAGGGCAGTGATTCGATGTCGCCTACCGTACCCCCAATTTCAACAAGAGCGATATCTACATCCTGCGCCACCTTTTTCATGGCGGCTTTGATCTCGTTGGTGACGTGCGGAATCACCTGAACGGTCTTGCCCAGATAGTCTCCGCGACGCTCCTTGGTGATGATCTGCTCGTAAATGCGGCCCGTGGTCCAGTTGTTATCACGCGAGAGGCGGGCGTGGGTGAAGCGCTCATAGTGGCCAAGGTCGAGATCGGTTTCCGCGCCGTCATCCGTGACAAAGACTTCCCCGTGCTGGAACGGGGACATGGTTCCCGGATCAACGTTCAAGTACGGATCAAACTTCATCAGGTTGACCTTGAGGCCGCGGCTCTCCAGCAGACAGCCCATTGACGCTGCTGCCAGGCCTTTACCCAGGGAAGACACAACTCCGCCGGTCACGAAAATGTATTTCGCTGCCATGAACTCCTCGCGCAATTAGATTGTTGTGATGTTTGGGATGAACTGTATTTTGAGGGTGCTGATCCCCGGCTCGAAAGTGGCTTATGCCAGTGGCCGTAGGACCTTCTTGGGTGCACGATCAATTATACAAGAAGCCGCCTGTGGAAAGCTGGGCGGAAATTCGGGATAGACGCAACCCGGAATCCCGACTCAGATCCAGAGGACGAACGGACTGTTGTGACAGCGGCTCTTATGATTCCTGCTAAACTTCAGTCCGCCGGAGGCGCGAATTACACCAAAGTGTCCAGTCACCGCATCCGCCAGCGTGATGGTGGCCGGAAACTGGATGAGCATGTCGACATCATCTTCCATGCCGCCGATCTCGTCCACGAGTATCTTCTGTGGATTCTGTTCCAAGACCCCACTACCTTGGTTTTGATATTGATCAGTTCATTCGTATCACACCGGATTGTCTGACGGGAAAACCGGAAATTACAAACCGCTGAAGCGCTGGCCACCGATGACCCGCGTTAAGGCATTGCGTTTACAATTTGAGCCCGCTACGCAGCGGCCTTCCAAAGCCAAAAGGCTTTTACCGCAACAGGCGCGAGCTCCGGAATCAGCCGGCTATTTCCTTCTGGGAACCTGAATGGTGGGCTTGCGCACCGGGACAATGGCGCCCTGACTGGCGTCTGCATGAGCATGACTGGCCCGGAATGCCACCTCCTGCTGCACGAAGCGCACGAAGTCCTGCATCTGCCGGTTCATCTCCTCCATTCTTTCCCGCATCTGCAGGATGATGGCCATTCCGGCGATGTTAACGCCCAGGTCTCGAGCAAGGTTCAGAATAAACTCAAGCCTTTGCAGGTCTTCCTCGGTATACAGGCGTGTATTGCCGTCCGTTCGGGAAGGTTTGAGGAGGCCTTCGCGTTCGTAAAGGCGAAGGGTCTGCGGATGGATGCCATACATCTCCGCGACTGCAGAGATCATGTATGCCCCCTTGGATTTGCGTTTTGCCATAGCTATTCCTAGGCCGCGCTGGCGATGTTCTCCCTTTGCTTCACGTAAACGCAATGATCATAGCCGCGCCAGTAGATCACTCGCTCGCATTTCATTCCATTCTTTTCCGCAACTCTGCACGATCCCAGGTTTTCCGGTCGTACCAACGCGATGATCCTTTCATTATCCAACCTTTCAAAAGCATACTCGATACAATACCGTGCCGCTTCAGTTGCGTATCCTCTGCCCCAAAGATCGCGTCGTACATGCCAGCCCAACTCACATTCGAAAATGCCCTGCAACTCGCGAACGAAACAGCCGCAATCGCCGATCAGTTCACCAGAATCCTTTAGTACCATTGCCCACAATCCGAAACCTGCATCCTGGTATCGCGCCCTATTCCGGTATATCCAATCTTCTACCTCGGCTCGGAGGAACGGTGCCGGGTAGTATTGCATCGCCACAAAATCACCGAGCACAGTTAGGAGCGCGTCTACGTCGTCCGGCCTGAATTCACGGAGTCGCAGGCGTTCGGTTTCCAGGATTACACCTTGCTCCACAACTCTGCTCGCGGGTCCTCCGGGCTCAGTTTCTGCAGTTCCTGCCACAGCTCCCGGACTTTCAAATCGCGCGCCTCCGGCACCACGATCTTGATTTCTACAATCTCGTCTCCGCGATGCCCATCTTTCATGGCTGACGGCACTCCTTTTTCCCTCAGGCGCAGTTTCTGGCCGCTCTGAGTTCCGGGCGGAACGCGCAGTTGAGAACGGCCATCAATCGTCGGCACCTCGATTCGCGCGCCGAGCGCCGCTTCCCAGGCCTCCACCGGGACAGTCACGTAGATGTTGTCGCCTTCCCGGCGAAACACCGGGTGGTCGCCCGCGCGAATGATGACATAGAGATCGCCCGGTTGCCCGCCGTTCGCTCCGGCATTGCCTTTGCCGCCGAGGCGAATGCGCTGGCCGTCGCGCGTTCCGGGTTTCACCCGCACTTCCAGAGATTCGGTGCGTTCCACCGAACCGTCACCATGGCAGGTGGGGCAGACGCTCTGCGCCTTCCCTGTGCCTCCACAGCGCGGGCAGGGGATGTTGAACTTCATGCGGCCCCCAGTCTGCGTGACCTGGCCACTACCATTGCATTCAGGGCACGTTCCTGCTGCCCCAATCGCTCCCTTGCCGCCGCAATTATCACAGGCAGCCAGATGCGGGATGTTCAACTTCATGACCGTGCCGCGGATCGCGTCCCAGAAGCTGATGTTCACCTGGTATTCCAGGTCTGATCCGTGCTCCGGCTCGCGTTGCGTTGCGGCCCCGCTGTGTCCACCGCCGAACATGCTGGAAAAAATGTCCTGGAATCCTCTGCCGCGACCACCGCCGGTTTTCCCCGCTCCGCTGCCTCCCACAAAATCAGAGAAATCAAAGCCGCCGAAGTCGAAACCCTGGGCTCCTCCACCGGCCTGGCCGGTGCCACCCGGGTAGGGACCTGCGCCAAAACCGCCTGCCCCAAAACCTCCGCCGCGCGCATAGGCTTCCGCTGCTGCCGGATCGATATTGTCTGAGTAAAAGCCTAGCTGGTCGTAGATCTTGCGCTTTTTGGGCTCGCTCAGAACGTCATTGGCTTCAGAAATCTCTTTGAATTTTTCTTCGGCCTTCTTATCTCCGGGATTCACGTCAGGATGGTACTTACGAGCGAGCTTGCGGAACGCCTTCCGGATCTCGTCCGCAGAGGCATTCTTCTTCACGCCCAGCGCGCCGTAATAATCTTTTTGCTGTGTTGTCGCCATTCTTCAGAATCCCTATTTCTGGCCGTACCTTTGAACACCACCGCCAGATTCCGGTTACCAGGTACCACTTGCTAATCGCCGATTGCTATTTAGTAGTATCTGCCGCCTTCGTCGCCTGCCACGCTACGGCCTGCCACTTGCCATTGCGCTTCAAAAATGTCCCCGTATTGCGGAAGTGGTTTGTCTCACCGCCGTTATGCTGCACCAGACGGAAGTTGATTACAGCCATATTGCCATACGGGTGGACCGTCACGTCCTCCGCTTCGTACGTGGCTCCCGGTTCGTTAGCCGCCCGCACATCAATGTTTTTGAGGATATCTGCTTTGGTCACCGTGACGCCGGCAGCGCGTGTGTAAATCACGTCATCAGCAAAAAACTCCTGAAAGACTTTGGGATCGTTCCTGGGGACTTCAGCCAGGAATTGTCTAACCAGGTGTTCTACCTGCTTGGCTGTCTCCTGGTCTTCCGCAGTCATGCTGACCGCGACTGGCGCCGCGGTTGAAATCCCTGTAGTCATATTCGATGCTGCTGCCATTACAGGCAACAGCGCTGCTACCGCAAACAACTTCAGACCACGACGCTTCATGTATTTCATTCACGAACTCGCTTTTCGCTTGTTTTTTATCTGCATTGATCCGCTGTTCATCAGCGATAAGGTTCTTATGCCGCCCCCACTTCCTGGATCACGTACATGGAATTGGGCTCGTGGGCCATTGCGTTATTCACGAACTGTTGCGCTGCTTCCAGCGTGTAGAGTCCGGGCAGGGTCACCATTCCTGCCATTTGGTTCAACCCTTGAACCATTTTCATTACCAAAAACTGTTTCACCGTATCACCTCTATGCTGCTTCTACTGCCTGTGAAGAAGGCGGCCGTGAGGGGCCGCCTTCCCCACCATTCTTTGTCGGTTCTTACTTTTTGTCCTCGACGTCAACGTACTCGGCGTCAATCACGCCTTCATCTTTCTTCTTTTCCTGCTGAGCGCCGCCATTGCCGGCTGCGCCTGCTTGCGGGCCCGCGCCCGGAGCGCCCTCCGGCGGTTGAGCCGACTTGTACATTGCTTCAGCCAGCTTGTGTGAAGTCTGGGTGAGCCGCTCGCGCGCCGAGTTCATGATCGCGGGATCGTTTCCTTCCAGGGCCTTCTTGGCGTCTTCGAGTGCAGTTTCCACGCTGCTCTTTTCCTCGCCGGAGATCTTGTCGCCATGCTCTTTCAGCATCTTCTCGATGTTGTACACCATGCTGTCGAGCTGGTTTCGCGCCTCGATCTCGTCACGCTTCGTCTTGTCCTCGGCTGCATGCGCCTCGGCTTCCTTGGCCATCCGCTCCACTTCTTCCTTGCTCAAACCGGAAGACGACGTGATGGTGATCTTCTGGTCCTTGCCCGTGGCGCGGTCTTTCGCGGTTACGTTCAGGATGCCATTGGCGTCAATGTCAAAGGTGACTTCAATCTGCGGGATTCCGCGCGGGGCCGGTGGAATGCCCGTCAAATGGAACTTGCCTAGCGTGCGGTTCTGGCCTGCCATAGGCCGTTCGCCCTGCAGCACATGCACTTCAACCGACGTCTGGCTGTCCGCAGCGGTCGAGAAGACCTCAGTCTTGCGCGTCGGAATGGTCGTGTTGCGCGGGATCATCGGGGTAGCTACGCCGCCCAGCGTTTCAATCGCCAGAGTGAGCGGAGTCACATCCAGCAGCAGCAGGTCCTTCACATCGCCTGCCAGAACGCCCGCCTGCACCGCAGCTCCAACCGCCACGACTTCATCCGGGTTCACGCCCTTGTGAGGCTCTTTGCCAAACAACTCTTTTACCAGGGCCTGGATGCGAGGCATGCGCGTCTGCCCGCCGACCAGTACCACTTCATCAATATCACTGGTTTGGACGCCGGCGTCTTTCATTGCCTGGCGGCACGGCCCAACCGAACGCTGGATGATGTCTTCCACCATCTGCTCGAGTTTTGACCGGCTCAATTTCTTTACCAGGTGCTTCGGACCAGTTGCATCGGCGGTGATGAACGGCAGATTGATTTCCGTTTCCATCGTGGTGGAAAGCTCGATCTTGGCCTTCTCAGCCGCATCACGCAAACGCTGCAAAGCCATTTCATTGCCCTTGCTCCGCAGGTCGAGCCCCTCGTCCTTTTTGAACTCCTCAACCAGCCAATCGACGATGCGGGTATCAATGTTGTCCCCACCAAGGTGTGTGTCGCCATTAGTGGATTTCACCTCGACTACTCCCTCGCCGACTTCAAGGATCGAGATATCGAACGTGCCACCGCCAAAGTCGTACACGGCAATGGTTTCGTCTTTCTTCTTGTCGAGACCATAAGCCAGCGCCGCTGCGGTTGGCTCGTTCACGATCCGCTTCACATCCAGACCGGCCACTTTTCCTGCGTCTTTGGTGGCTTGGCGCTGCGCGTCATTGAAGTACGCCGGAACGGTGATGACCGCTTCAGTCACACTCTGGCCGAGATAATCTTCCGCAGCCTTCTTCAGCTTCTGCAGAATCATGGCCGAGATCTGCGGCGGCGTGTATTCCTTGCCCTGCGCCAGCACGGCCACGTGATCGCCCTGCCGGACGACCTTGTAGGGAACCATTTTCATTTCTTCGTTCACTTCGTCGTAGCGGCGTCCCATGAACCGCTTGATCGAATAAACAGTGTTTTCCGGATTGGTGATTGCCTGCCGCTTTGCCACCTGACCTACAAGGCGCTCACCTGATTTGGTGAACGCCACCACGGAAGGTGTCGTGCGCCCGCCTTCCTCATTGGCGATGACCTTGGGCTCGCCGCCTTCCATTACGGCCACCACCGAGTTAGTGGTTCCCAAATCAATTCCGATGATTTTTCCCATGGCTAACTGCCCCCTGCTCTTTTATAAGTGCTTTATAATCAGCAAAAATGTCTATAACAGCAGCTCTATTATCAGAGTTGAGTCTGTTACTGTCAAGTTATTTAGATGCTTTTTGTTCCTTCAGGTTGCGGAGAATAGGGAAAAAGAGAGCTGCAAATAACCGCAAGGGGCCGTTAGGCTGCCTTCTGGAGATAACGCCGAAAGAACGCCACCACGCGGCGCAACGCATCAATCTGGGCCAGCCCGGTGAAGTGATGCCCCTGGTCAGAATAGATCTTCATTTCATGTGCAATCTTGTGCTGCTTCAAAACCGCTGCGAGTTTTTCCGCTTCTGCCACCGGGACCACCGTATCCCGGCCGCCGTGAAGGATCAGGACAGGCGGAAGTGTGCCCGCGTCCTCGTTGAAATACTCCGGTAGGCCTCCAAAAAGCTCTGCCACTGCGGCGATTCGCGGTTCCTGAGTGGCCAGCGCGAGCGAGAGAAAGCCACCGAGAGAAAAGCCAAGCAGTCCGATGCGCCGGTGATCGATGCCTGGCTGAGCGATGATGTAACCGAGTGCGTCTCGCAACGTTTCCAGCCACTGCATGAAGAAATCTTTAGTGATGGTGGGTGAGACCCAGGTGTGACCGGTACGGTCAAAGTAATGCACCACGAAAACATGGACGCCCATTCCCGCAGCCTGCCGAGCGAAAGGGTCAATCCCATGCAATGGGCCGCCTGAACCGTGTACCAGCAAAATTGCTGGTCTTAAACCAGGCTTTCCGGAAGCGTAATGATCAAGTTGAATCTGTTTTTTACTGCTGGGGAAGTAAGGCATTCAGCTATTAGATGGAGTTCGCCGACAGGTCTGATGCAGTTGCGGTTCAATGCAAATTCGTTTTCTGCTCTTCTTCCTGTTCAGCCGCGACCCGCGGCCAGGATCCCGTTTCCGGTGAAAGGCTGGTGACCTGCTGTCCGGATGGAGGAATTACCGTACCGGGAGGCGTGGGATATTTCGGCAGCACCTCACGCAAAGCCCACTCAATCCGGTCCACGGATTCTTTCATGAGCCGGATCTGCATTTCATCCAGGGCGCAATTCTGGTGCTGCGCCCCCCAGAATTTGATTACCTGCAGCGCATTACGGATATGGTGGTTCAACTCAGCAACCGTGTGCATGCGCTCGCGAATCAGCTCTCGCCGGTTCCTTTCGTTTTTGGCGAATTGGTAAAAGAGAGCACCGGCGACAGCGCCCGTAATGATGTCGCTGAGTACTACGATCCCCCAACGCGAAAATCCCTCAGCAGAAAGGAAGATGTCCTGCAGCAGGTTAATGCTGAAAACCACGATTGCAATAACGGTGGTAAGCAGACCGGAGCGGCGGGTCCAGAAAGATTCAAATTTCACGCCGTCGTTCTGCATGGCTCGATTCTAGCTCCTAAAACAATTGATGCCTGAGAAAAAAGGTAAAATTTTCCTTATTTGTGGATGTGCACCCGTTTCAGTGCACAGTTCACATGGGCTTACTCTACCGTTACGGACTTAGCCAGATTGCGTGGCTGGTCTACATCACAGCCGCGACGAACCGCGATATGGTAGGCGAGTAGCTGAAGTGGAACAATCTCCAGAAGCGGAAGCAGCAGTTCGGGCGCTTCCGGGACATAGATAACCTGGTCCACAGATTCTTTAATCTCCTCGTCTCCCTCGCTGGCGATGGCAATTACCTGCCCCTCGCGCGCCTTTACCTCTTTGACGTTGGACAAAGTCTTTTCGTAACGCAATACTGAGTTTGGATCGCTTGAATCCCTGGTGGCGATGATGACCGCTGGAAGATTCTCATCAATCAGAGCGTTGGGGCCATGCTTCATCTCCCCGGCTGGATATCCTTCCGCATGGATGTAGGAGATTTCTTTGAGCTTAAGGGCTCCTTCGAGCGCAATGGGATAGTGAATGCCGCGGCCGAGGAAAAGAAAATCCTGGGATTTCGAATATTGCTTCGCCAGGTCCTCCATAGCCTCATCTTGTCCCAGCACCGTCTCAAGTTTCCCGGGAATCTTGAGCAATTCCGTGATCAGTTTTTTGCCCTGCTCTTTAGTGATTTTTTCACGAACCTCAGCCATGTGCAGCGCAAGCAACACCAGCGCTGTAAGTTGCGCGGTAAAGGCCTTGGTGGATGCCACTCCAATTTCCGGCCCCGCATGCGTGTAGACAGTGCCGGAAGATTCACGTGCAATCATGGATCCCACCACGTTGCAGATGGCCAGCGTCTTGGATCCCTTCTGTTTGGCCTCTCTTTGGGCTGCAATCGTGTCAGCGGTCTCCCCTGATTGCGTGATCAGCAGCGTGATGTCGCCTGGCGAGACGATTGGATCACGGTAGCGGTATTCGCTGGCGTAATCCACGTCCACAGGGACGCGTGCCAGGCGTTCGATCATGAACTTGCCTGCCAACCCCGCGTGCCAGCTCGTCCCACAGGCGGCGATGTTGAGCTTGGTCATTCTCCGGAGCTCGTCCTCAGTGATCTCCATTTCATCCAGAAAGACCTGCCCGGTCTCCTGAGAAACGCGTCCAAGAGCGGTCTCGCGGACCGCGCGAGGCTGCTCAAAAATCTCTTTCAGCATGAAATGCTTGAAGCCGCCCTTTTCCGCCATGATGGGGTCCCAGGTAACATGCTGGACTTCCCGTACCAGCGGCTTTCCGTCAAAATCCGTGACTTGCACGCCTTCCGGGGTCACGACGGCAAGATCGCCATCATGCAGAAAGAAAAGATCGCGTGTGTGGTACAGAATAGCCGGCACATCTGAGGCCACGAAGTATTCGTCTTTACCCAGACCAATCACTGCAGGCGGGCCATTGCGTGCGGCGACGATTTTATTGGGCTCTGTCGCCGCAATCACGCCCAGTGCGAAGACTCCGGTTAGTTGCTGCACCGTCTTGCGCACCGCCTCTTCCAAAGTGGGATGATGTCCGTTGGAATGATTGAAGAACTCCTTCTCAACCAGGTGCGCGATGACTTCTGTGTCAGTCTCAGTGGAAAATTTGTGGCCTTCTTCAATCAGCTTCTTTTTCAGGGAAAGGTAGTTCTCAATGATCCCATTGTGCACGACAACGATTTTTCCCGTGCAGTCCCGATGCGGATGAGCGTTTTCTTCCGTGGGACGGCCGTGCGTTGCCCAGCGCGTGTGGCCAATGCCGTAGGTACCGTCCAGCGGCTTGAGCCGGATCACCTCTTCAAGGTTGCGCAATTTGCCTTCGGCGCGGCGCACCTGAAGCTCACCGCCTGATCCATTGCCGGCCACGGCGATACCGGCGGAATCATAGCCGCGATACTCCAGCTTTTTCAGGCCTTCGATAATCACCGGCACGACTCGCTTTTTTCCTACGTAGCCAACAATTCCACACATAAGACCTGCTCTTTGGAAGTTTACCTGGCCGCCTGAAACGACAAAAATTTGACGACAGCGCTGGATCGGGGGATTCGCTTTATTCTAAACCGGGGGCCAGAAATATGGGCCTTAGAGCTAATTCTAAGCCGGCCGTCGCTGCGTGGGCTGTTTGCTTCAGATTTCTCTTGAATCAGTGTGGTCAGTGTTATCAGCGGTAAGGTTTTGGCTATCGGATTTCAATCTTTGGCAATTCCGTCGATCGTGGCAATCACTCTTCAATCCGGTAGGTGAACTCTTCAATCACTGGATTTGTGAGAACTTCTTTGGCGATCTGCTCCACCTCGGCTTTAGCCCCAGCCTTATCCAGGGCGCCATCCAACGCAATCTCAAAAAACTTGCCCTGGCGCACCGCCTCCACGCCCTTATAGCCCATTTTCCTCAATGCGCCCTGAATGGTTTTGCCCTGCGGATCCAGGACCGTGGTCTTCAGCATGACTGTGACGTATGCCTTCATGGGATGTTTCGATTATAGCCTGAGCGTGAGCTGATTCACCTCTGCCGTCGTTTGCACATTGAGGCTGAAATTGTACAGCCCGGAAAATTCAGAATAGGAACTTCAGAGAAAAACACTGCCTGGATTTTGTTGGGGGTATAATTTTGCTCAACAGGAACTCCCGGAAGCTGGTTCCTTTATTGGCGAACGTTGCCAAGACTGTTGTGCCCAGCGCGAATTAGCTCTGGATAGCATCGCGCTAACCCCGGGGCAATCATACCCGGCTCAAGACTGATTTTCGCTCGACGGCCCGCTTTGCTTTGTTCTTCGCGGCCAACGATCGTCTCTCTTTCCTGTTCGTGTTCAGGTGGTGGCTTGGCACACCCAACCGTACCGATCCATGATCTTGTGGGCAGGCGCGTCGATCGTTTCGTGATCAAGGCGCAGCTTGGCCGAGGTGGAATGGGCGAAGTGTTTTTGGGAGAAGACACTCTGCTCAAACGCGAGGTCGCCATTAAGGTGATCCGTCGCGAATACAGTCAGGACCCAATTTTCCGCGAACGACTCCTTAAAGAGGCCCAGCGCGCTTCCCAGCTCAATGACGAACACATAGCACGGATTTACGACGTTCTGGTCCAGGACCTCGGTGTTTTTGTCGTGATGGAGTACGTACAGGGCCAGACCCTACGCCGGAGGTTCAGCCAACAGTTCACGGTGGATGAATTTTTCTGTGTTGCCGGGCAATGTCTGACCGGTTTAGCAGCTGCACACGACCGCGGCATTCTTCATTGCGACCTCAAGCCGGACAACCTGATGATTACGACGTCAGGGATTGTCAAGATTCTGGATTTTGGATTTGCTCGAAAAATGGAAACGCCTGATTCCAGCGCTACCCTGAGCGCGATTACGTCCGGAGGGACCCCCGGGTATGTGGCCCCTGAAGTGTTGCTGGGATGCTCGCCTGATCAACGCGCTGATATTTTTTCCATGGGAGTGGTGTTGCATGAGGCATGGACAGGGCATCATCCCTTCCGCCACGCTTTCCATACGTCTGCAAACGGACTCGGTGTGGATGCTGGCCGGGTCCATCATGCACTACCCGCCGGGCTTGATGCGTTGATTGGGCGCATGCTGGCCTCTGACCCTGACCAGCGGTACAAGAGTTGCGCTGAAGTGCTACGCGACCTTGATGCTGTTCGCCACACTCCGGCCACAACGCTAGTTCCGTCCCGCCGGTCTTTAGGCAACATGGTTCCGGCGCTGCTGGTGTTTCTTCTTGCAGCCATTATGGTTGCCGCGCTTGGCTGGCGCAAGTTAAAGAGCCGCTCTGCCGAGCCAGCCGCAACGGCGAGCCGGCAATTGGTGGTGCTTCCTTTTGAGCCATCGGATGCTTCTGACGCGAGCAGCCGCGCCTTCGCTGACGGCCTGACGGATACGCTCTCCGCTAAGCTGGGAGAAATTTCTGATCGCTACCAGTTGCAGATTGTTCCCGGTTTTGAAGTTCGCTCCCAGCATGTTACTGACGCCCGCCATGCCCAGACTCTGTTGGGCGCCACCATGGTCCTGAACGGAAGCTTGCAGCGCTCAGGCAGCACGATTCGTGTGATCTACACCCTGGTGGATACTCGCTCGCTGCGCCAGATCCACTCCGGGGTTATTACCGCGGATGCCTCCAATCCCTTCTGGTTTCAAGACCGCGTGATCAGTGAAGTGTTTAGCAGCCTGGATATTGAACTGGGAAGAGATGACCGCGCCCGCCTGGCGTCGCATGAGACCACGAACTCTGGCGCTTACGACCACTATTTGCGCGGGCGCGGATACCTTCAGGAATATGATCGAAAAGAAAACCTGCGCAATGCGATTGCAGAATTCCAGCAAAGCGCTGATGAAGATGGCAGGTTCACTCTGGCGTATGCGGGCCTGGGACGGGCCTACATTTTGATGTATGTTCTGGAGCACAGGCCAGAGCTACTGACCAAAGCAAATGCAGCCTGCACGCAAGCGGCGCAACTTGACAGTGGGAATCCAGTCGCGGATCTTTGCCTCGGCATGCTGTCGAACGCCACGGGGCGATATGAAAAGGCAGCGCGGCATCTGGAGAATGCCCTTGATGGGGACGTGAATTGCGAGGAATGCTATCGCGAGCTGTCGATGACCTATGAACAGCTCAACCGGCCGGCAGAAGCAGAATCCATTCTGAAGAGAGCGATTGCGCTTCATTCGCAACAGTGGGCTGGATACAAGCGCCTGGGAAGTTTTTATGCCAACCTTGGAAGGTATGATGAAGCTGTGTCCGCCTTCCAGAGGGTGGTACAGCTGGCGCCAAGCAGCATCAGCGGGTACAGCAATCTTGGCGCAGTCTACGTGGTTCAAGGTAACTACTCTGACGCAAGCAAGGCCCTGGAAAAATCAATTGCAATTCAACCCACCGCACCAGCACTGAGCAATCTGGGCGCGGCTTATTTCTATCTACACAAATATCAGGACGCGGTCCGCGCCTACGAGCAGGCTGCGCAGATGAGTCCCAAGGCATATGAGATCTTCGGCAATCTGGCGGAGGCGTATGCCCAGATCAAAGGAAGTCAGGACGAGAGCCGCACAAACTACACGCGAGCTTTAGAACTAGCCGAAGAGCGGTTAAAGATAAACCCGCGTGATGGCGCGGTCCGCATGGATGCGGCCCTCTATGAGTCCATGCTGGGAGACCGGAGGAGAGCGGAGGACTACAGAATATCTGGACTCAAGTTGGCGGGCGAAGACCCCGAAGCGTGGCTTCGCTCAGCATTGGTGTTTGCACAATTTCATCAGGATCCCGAGGCGCTTGCGGATCTGAAGCGCTCACTCCAATTAGGGCTTTCGCCCAGCGAGATTTCCAACAATCCAGCATGGCAGAGATTCGCCGGTGACCGCGAATATCAGGCAATTATGACAAAAGCACAAGCCGGCTCAACTCAGAAAAGAATTCAAAATTAGGAGGCACTATGAGCAGTTCTCAAACCGTGGTTGATTCCACCGCCACCCATTCCAAGCCCAAAAAGCACGTACGAGTGATCAACGAAAAAGGCCACGTGGACCAGGATGTTGTCCACATCAGCAAAGGCGCGGAAGAGGAAATTGTGTGGGCCACCGAGCACAAGAACGTGAAGGTTGTGTTTTCTTCAGAGGAAGGCTCACCGTTCCAGGAGTCGATTTTCAATGTACCGGCCGGCGGAAGCGTCTCCAGCGGTCCAGCTTTGAAGGGCGCTGGTCATAAAGCGTACAAGTACACCGTCAAAGGAGAAGGCGGAGATAACGATCCCAGAGTCATCATCCAGAACTGACGGATCATCGCTCGAGCGGGCTTGGGTTTTGGGTGGTGTCTTATCGAATTTCGCTGCAAAAGCAAAGAGCCCCTGTTGTGCAGGGGCCCTTCAAGAATAAGTCCCGTCAGGCGCGTCCGACGCCGAGGTACTCAAAACCCAGGGCCTTCATGCGCGGACCGTCGAGCAGGTTCTTGGTGTCAATAACCACTGGACGACGAATAATGCGCTTGATGCGGTCAAAATCAAGTGCGCGAAATTCAGGCCAGCCAGTGCCGAGCACCAACGCATCGGCGCCTTCAGCAACGGAGTACGCTGAGTCGCAGTAGCGCACGTTCCCGGTGAGCTCCAGCTGAGCGTCCGGCATGGCGATTGGATCGTAGGCCTTCACGTGCGCTCCGCTCTCCATCAGAGCACGTGCCAGGTGAATAGAGCCTGAACTGGCCACAGAATTGGTATTCGGCTTGAATGCCAGCCCCAGCAATCCCACCTGCTTGCCGGAAACTGTTTCCAGCACGCCGTTGATCTTTCTCATGATGCGCGTGCAGAATTCGCGGTTCACTTCGCGCGCAGCCGTCAGAATTTTGAGCGAGACGCCGGATACGGACGCCAGGTTAGCCAGGGAATCCATGTCAGATTCCGTAAATGCGCCACCCAGTGAGCCCGGTTGCATACAGCGGGGCGCAATTCGCTTGTCGAGACCTAGCGCTAGCGAGAGATCAACTGCGTCCGCATTGATGCGCTCGCACAGGCTGGAGAGTTCGTTGATGAACGAGACTTTGGTGGCCAAAAAAGCGGTGGACGCTTCGCGCACCAGTTCCGCGGTCTCGTGCGTCGTCACAATTACAGGCACGCCACGCATTACCAACGGTCGATACAGCGTCTTCAGAGAAGAAACAGCGGCGCTCGAGTTAGTCCCCAGAACGATCCGGTCAGGCCAGTTGAAATCCTCTACGGCGCAGCCTTCTGAGAGGAACACCGGGTGCGAAACCACGGTCATCTGTTTGCCCGCAGTCTTAAGCCGGTCCTCGATGCGCCGGGCAGTGCCCACGGGAGCCGGCGTGATCAGCACTAGAATCTGACCGTGAACGCTGTAGCTGGCAATCTCCATTGCGATGGATTCGATGTCTTTGTTTGCGTCTTCTGCCAGGTAGATGATCTCGGCGCGCTGCACCATTGACTGCAGGTGCGTGGAGTACATGAGCCGGCTGGCGCGAACGCCGCGGCGAACAATGTCACTCAGATTTTTTTCATGAAAGGGTAGAATTCCGCTGGCCAGCAAGGTGGTATTGACTGAATCGCTGCCGTAGGCCGTAACCGGCACTCCGAAGTCCGCCAGACACGCTGCAACCACAGTGCCCAAATACCCGCACCCGTACACACCAATTTGCATAAAAAAGGCTCCTGGAGAAAGCGCAGTTCTGCGATTCGGGGGAGTGGGAGACTCGCTAAAGCTGCTCTAAATTCATCTACTTAGGCTCGATGATTAAAGCGCCTTACTTAGTACATATGCAATGTGGAATTAGGACATGTACCTGACAAAAGGTACATGAACAAAGGGATTGCAGGCTTTTGGGACACACTCTCTGTGGTAACGGCTTTGCCTAATGCTGGCGAGCAGCAGCGTTGATAGGAGCGGCAGATGGGGGCCAGAAATCCCCAAGCTCATGGTTCCCAAACTGTTAATTCAGGAACAGTTGCCGATACAAGGTGTCGCGCTGTTTGGGAACGAATCCCGCTTCGCGGATCATGCGACGCAGTTCTTCCTCGGTGGTGCAATTCGTAACTCCAGCGGAGCGTACTACATTTTCCTCCAGCATTACCGAACCTACGTCATTGCCTCCAAATCGCAGCCCAAGCTGGCAGACCTTGAGTCCCTGGGTCACCCAACTGGACTGCACGTTTTCAAAGTTCGAGAGGAACAGGCGCGCTATGGCAAGTGTCTTGAGGTATTCAACTGCGGTGGCTTCATCCCAGTGCCTGCCACCCAGGGCGGTATTCTTTGGCTGGAAGCTCCAGGGGATGAAAGCGGTGAACCCGCCGGTCTCTTCCTGCAGGTCGTAGATGTGCTGAAAGTGGTTAATGCGATGCTCCAAACTCTCTCCAACTCCGAACATCATGGTGGCGGTTGTGCGCATGCCGAGCCTGTGCGCGGTACGGTGGACATTGAGCCAATCTTCAGTCAGGCATTTGAGCCGGGCGATTTTATAACGGACTTCATCGTCCAGGATTTCTGCTCCACCACCAGGGATGGAATCGAGCCCGGCGTCGCGTAGTCTCTTAATCGTGTCTTCAATGCTGAGCCGGCTTACCTCGGCAAAGTGGATAATCTCTGAGGCCGAAAAGCAATGCAGGTGGACTTTAGGAAAGCGCTGCTTGATGCCACGCAGCATGTCCTCATACCACTCGATCTTGAGATCAGGATGCAAACCACCCTGCATCAGAACGCCCGTACCGCCGAGTTCCACTGTCTCGCGGATCTTTTCGTAGATGGTCTCAAAATCCAGCACGTATCCCTTGGCGCGTCCCGGCCCTTTCACTGGCGCGTAAAAAGCGCAGAAGGTGCAATATTCAGTGCAGAAATTGGTGTAATTGATGTTCCGGTCAATGATGTAAGTGGCCACGCCTTCCGGGTGCAGCTTGCGGCGGAGCGCGTCAGCTTCCATGCCCAGGCCGATCAGGTCATCCGCGAGGAAATAGTCAAGGGCCTGCTGTTTTGTAAGGGACATAAACAGTTCAATTCTAAGGGATTTGCGGTGCTAAGAATAGTCCAGTGAACCTCGGAATCGGGGTACCGGAGTATAGGATTACCATGCTCGCGATCATCACGCATTAGAGTTCATTTATTAGCTTTGGCCGTTCGCAATGAGGCGCCGAACACCGCAACCAGTTGATTTGCCTCCTGCAGCAACGCTACTAAACGAGCTGGCTTGATTACTCTGCTGTCCGCTAGCATCTCTAACCAGAACAGCGTTTCATCGGCTTCTTCCAGCACGACAGCGAGATTGGAGATGAACTCCGACTTGGATGGCCTGCCCAGTAGCTCTGTAATTCGCTGCAACGCTTGTTGAAGATCGAAGCACTTGCCGGCCAAGAACATCTGCCTCCTTTGTTTTCGGCAATGCTTGGGTCATGCGAATGACTCTAAGAGCGAAGTCTTTTGTTCGTTTCCTTAGCTGCTGGTGCTGATCAAGGCTCATGAGCCGCATCTTACATCGTGAGTTGATGCCCCAAAAGGATATCGGCTGCGCGTGTGCGATATCCCGATACACCGGTATCCCGATACACCGATTTTTCGGGCGGCCTCACGCCACTTTGCTCTTCTTTGCATCGTCTTTCATGTCAGGGACCACTGGTTTCCCTTCGCGTTTCCGTATCCACGTCCAGATAAGAGCGGCGATGCCGCCGAGCACAGCCACACCAATCAAGGTCCAGAAAAACGGTTTGTAATATTTGTGAAAGAAGCCAAAAATTTCCTTGCTGTAAGTACGAGCCAAGAAAGCCAGCCCTGTGTAACGAATGGCCCGGGCTGATCCAACGGCGAGCAGCAGGTTGCGCCGGGAATAATTCAACGCACCTGCCGCAATGGGGAAGGGTGAAAATGGAACAGGAGGAGGGAGCAGTGCGCCGATAAAAAGCGCCCAAAAGCCCCCTTTGTCAAAGCGCTTGTAGATCTTTTCCGCTTTGTTTTTGGTTATTTTCTTTTCCAGTGCCTCTTTGCCACCCTTACGACCAACCACATAACCGGCGTAGGCGCCTGCTATACCGCCAATGATTGCCATAATGGCGTAATACCACCACCATTGTTTCTGGTGCGCGGCAAGGATGATGAGCAAGGCATCCATGCTGCCTGGCAGCGGTATAGGCGAGTTGTCCACCAGTCCGAGCAGTACCAGGCCCACGCCGCCAAGCCGTTCCAGCCAGCTCCAGAAGCTTAGATAAACGAGGTGAGATAAAAGCATTGGTATTAGATTGGATGCAGGAACAAAGCGGGTAAACAGCGGTATTGTGCGTTAAGAATTTCGAATTGGCGCAGTCGTCGCTGCGGCTGCAGGCTTAATGCCGGATTGAGCCGCTTCCAAAAAGCGCAGTTCCGGAGCCTGAGGCAGCACCTTGTATTCCGCGGCATAGCGATAGAAGAGCTGCAGGCCTTCCAGGTTCTCCCGATCGAGAGAGAAATCAATGTTCTGGGTCAGGTATTCGCGAACAACGGGCGCGGGCAGATTGAGCCGGCTGGACCAGTCAGTCACAATTTCACCCAGGTGTTGCAATCCATTTTTCTTGGATTGCTGAAAAATCCGGGAAAGATCAACCTCAGAGCTGAGTCCTGCCAATGATGATTTGCGCACTGCCCAGAACGCAAACACGAAAGGCCGGCCTGTCCAGCGCCGCCACTGCTCGGCAAGGTCATAGACATAGTAGCCTTCAGTCCTGGCCAGCAGCGCCGGGTCGCCGATGAGCAGCGCGGCATCGTGCCATTGCAGCATCTCTCCGAGCACCGCTTTCTGACGCCGGAAGCCGGGATTCACACCTACAAACTTTCGCAGAAAAATTTCAACCAGCGCCGCTGAGGTGCGGGAAGAATCATCTGTGGCAACGCTGCGGATTTTTTCCAGCGGCACTTTGCTGATGAGCAGAATGGATCGAACAGCATTCTTCGAGGCAATCGCAATATCTGGAATAATAACCAACCCGGGTATGCTGGTGTACGTAGCTGCAGGGATGATGCCGATGTCTGCCAGCCCTGTTTTCAGTTCTTCTGCACAGCGTGAAGGGACGGTGTAGCCGATATCAAAAAATTCGCTGAGCTGCGTGGAGGTCTCGCCATGTTCAAAGTCCCACATGAGTGGGGCCGTGTTCAGAAAACTGATGGCGGATATGCGAAGCGGCGCCATAAAACGATTGTACCAAGCAAGCCGTGGGTTGACAGAGGTTCGCCATCCCGTGTACAGTCCGCGAAGTTTCCAATGGCTACCCCGGTCTCTCGGACCTCCAATGCGCTTTACTGGCTTGCACTGAGCCTTACGCCTGCCTTAGGGCCGACACGCGGACGCAAACTTGCCGAACATTTTGAAAATATCGACGACGTCTTCCAGGCCTCGCTGACGGAGCTTGAGGCATTGAACCTGCAGGCTCAGTCCGCGCAACACATCGCGCTGGGTAAATCGCTGGAACTGGCGCATGAAGAATTCGCCCGGGCCAACGCTGCCGGGATCGAGATCATTTGCCGGGACGATGAAGTGTGGCCGGCGCGGCTCGGAGAAATCTACGATCCGCCACTGGTGCTTTACGTCCGTGGCAATTGCCGCGCACTCTCGCTCCCCGGAATTGCTGTGGTGGGCACGCGGCATCCCACTCCCTATGGGATCGGTATGGCGGAGCGGCTTTCCTGTGATCTGGCAGCGAGGGGGATGGTTATTTTCAGCGGGCTCGCTCGAGGCGTGGATGCAGCCAGCCATCGCGGCGCGGTTCATGCGCGTGGCAAGACAGTGGCTGTCTTCGGGACTGGCGTTGACGTCATCTATCCCCGCGAGAACAAGAAAATGATCGATGGCATTCTGGAGTGCGGCGGCGCTTTGATCAGCGAGTTTCCTCTGCAGGCATTTCCTGCCCCACAGAATTTTCCCATTCGCAATCGCATTATCAGCGGACTTTCGCTAGGCGTGCTGGTGGTGGAAGCAGGCGAGTACAGCGGCACCCGCATCACGGCACGTTGCGCACTGGAACAAAGCCGCGAGTTGTTTGCCGTGCCGGGAAACGTGACTTCTCGCAACGCGTGGGGTCCCAATACTTTGATCAAACAAGGCGCCAAGTTGACTGCCACGTGGGAGGACGTCTGGGAGGAGTTGCCGGCCGACATCAAACAGCAGCTTGAATCCGAATGGGAGCCGTCCGCATCAGACCAGAAGCCGCAGCCATCCAGCTTGTTTAATAATGATGAGCAGTTGAGTCCGCGAGAGAAGAAGATATTGGCGGTTCTCAAGAAGGATGAACTGACACATATTGACACGATCATTGAAAAACTGGAACCGGAGGTGTCGTCCTCAGAAATCTTCGCGGCGCTGTTTGAGCTGGAGTTGAATGGCAAGATCAAGCAGATGCCGGGAAAGAATTTTGTAAAAAGCTTTTAGCTTCTTTAGGCTATTAGCTCCTGGCTTTTGGCTTTCGCTCTGCGAGCATGGAAAAACAGAATAGGCCGGGGGGATGAATTGCGGAACTATCGCGATTTGGATGTCTGGGAAAAAGCACACAAACTCACGCTGGAACTGTACGCGAAAAGCCGGACTTTTCCGAAAGAGGAGTTTTACGGCCTCACGTCACAAATGCGACGAGCGGCGATGTCGGTGGGTGCCAACCTCGCTGAAGGTTGTGGCCGACAGACGACACGCGGAGACTAGCGCGGTTTGTCAGGATAGCGATGGGTTCTGCCAGTGAGCTTGACTACCATCTGTTGCTCGCGCAAGACTTCGGTTTTTTGCAAGCGGAAGATCATCGGGGCTTATCTCAGGAGCTAACTAGGATTCGCAAGATGCTGGCGTCCCTGCTGACCACATTGGAACAGCCGATGATTCGCAAAGCCGCCGGCGAAAGTTCGTGATGCAGTGAGTTGTGAGTAACGAGCCAAAAGCCAAAGGCCAAGAGCCAATGGCACAAAGGTATATTTGTGGCATGCATCAAATCCGTGTTAGCTTCAGAATCATTAAAACGGTAAAAAGCAATTGTCCAAATCACTCGTCATCGTCGAATCGCCGGCCAAAGCGAAAACCATCAATAAGTACCTGGGAAAGGACTATTCAGTCGAGGCGTCGCTCGGCCACATCAAGGATCTGCCCAAGAGCAGGCTGGGCGTGGACATTGAAGGCGACTTCTCCACCGATTACGACATTATCCCGGGCAAAGAGAAAGTTGTTGCCAAGCTCAAGAAGCTGGCCAAAGATGCGGTCGCCATCTATTTGGCGCCTGACCCGGACCGCGAAGGCGAAGCCATTGCCGCGCATCTGGCGGAAGAACTCATCGACGGGGGCGGCAGGAAAAAGAAAAAAGGTGGGATCCCGGTCCATCGCGTTACCTTTAACGAGATCACCAAAAAAGCTGTGCAGGAGGCCTTCCAGCATCCGCGTGAAATCGACCGGAACCTTGTAGATGCGCAGCAGACGCGCCGTGTGCTGGACCGCATTGTTGGGTACCAGGTCTCGCCGCTGCTGTGGGACAAGGTCCGGCGCGGGCTCTCCGCCGGACGCGTGCAGACGGTTGCGTTGCGACTGATCGTCGAGCGTGAGCGCGAGGTCAAGGCTTTTGAGAAGAAGGAATATTGGACCATCGACGCGCATCTCGCTCCGGCCAAGGGCGGAGCGTTTGACGCGCGATTCATCGGCCGCGGCGACGAAAAGACCGAGGTTCCCAACGAAGAAGAGTCAAAGAAGATTGTTGAAGCGCTAGACAAGGCGCAGTGGAACGTCCGCAACATTGAAAAGAAGGAGCGCCGCCGCAGCCCCGCGCCTCCATTTACCACCAGCAAGCTGCAGCAGGACGGCTCACGCAAACTTCGGTTCAGCGTAAAGCGCATGATGATGATCGCCCAGCGACTCTACGAAGGTGTGGAACTGGGCGATGAAGGATCAGTCGGCCTGATTACTTATATGCGTACCGATTCGGTGCGGGTATCGAATGATGCGCTGGCTGAAGTCAGGCAGTATATCGACGGAAATTACGGCAACGATTTCCTGCCTGCGGCGCCAAACGTTTACAAATCCAAAAAACAAGCGCAGGAAGCCCACGAAGCCATTCGTCCAACCTCAGTGGCGCGGCGCCCGGATGAAATCAAGAAGTATCTGGGAGAAGATGAATACAAAGTTTACAAACTGATATGGCAGCGTTTTGTGGCGTCACAGATGACGCCCGCAGTGTTCGACCAGACCGCTGTCGATATCGAAGCAAAATCCGCCAACGAGTCGTTTACTTTCCGCGTGACTGGTTCAGTGCTCAAGTTTGAAGGCTTCCTGAAGGTTTACGTCGAATCCAAGGAAAACAAGGACGAGGAAGATGAGGAGCTCAAGCACAAGCTGCCTTCGCTGGAAATCGGCCAGAAGCTTACGTTGCGTGAACTGAAGCCGGAGCAGCACTTCACCGAGCCGCCGCCACGCTACAACGAAGCGTCGTTGGTGAAGGAATTGGAAGAGCGCGGTATCGGACGCCCTTCCACCTACGCCACAATTCTTTCCACCATTCAAGAACGGCAGTACGTCACCAAGACAGGCGGGAAATTCATCCCCACAGAGATCGGCCTCGTGGTAACCGACCTGCTGGTGGCGAACTTCGGCGAAATTTTCGATCCTCAGTACACCGCGCGTTTGGAAGAAGAACTGGACGAAATCGAAGAAGGCAAGGAAACCTGGACCCAGGCGCTTGCCGATTTCTACAAGAAATTCGAAAAAGACCTCCGCTATGCCCAGAAGCACATGGAAAACATCAAGCGGATGGAGAAGCCCACGGAAGAGAAATGCGAGCGTTGCGGCTCTCCGCTGGTGCTCAAGTGGGGCAAACACGGTTCATTCTTCGCCTGCAGTGCATACAAGAAAGATGATCCTGAGAGCTGCACCTTCACCAAAGAGAATCCCATCAATCTGCCTGACCTTGATACGGCCGAGATGCCGGAGACCGGTCAGGACGAATATTGCGAGAATTGCGGCCGCGTGATGGTGCTGAAGCGGGGGCGCTTCGGGCAGTTCATGGCCTGTACCGGATATCCGGATTGCAAGACCACGCGACGCCTCGATCAGGGCAAGCGCGTGCCTGATGTGCCGCTGGAGGAAACGTGTCCGCAGTGCGGCCGCAACATGGTGCTGCGCCATGGCCGTTACGGCGAGTTCATCTCCTGCAGTGGCTATCCCGAGTGCAAGTACATAAAGCAGAACTTCATCGGCGTGAAGTGCCCCAAGTGCAAGGACGGGGAACTGGTGGAAAAGAAGGCGCGCCGCCGCGGCAATACTTTCTACGGTTGCTCGAACTATCCGAAGTGCGATTTCACATCAGCGTACAAGCCTGTCGCCGAAAAATGCCCGGAATGCGGCGGTCCATATCTGCTGGAAAAGCATTTGAAGTCCGGTTCCATGCTGGTTTGCGCGAACAACACAAAGAAATCGGCGGAGGAGGAAGAAGAGCCAAAGCCGAAACGGGGCAAGAAGGGCAAAGCTGCTGCCGAAGCCAGGGAAGAAGCGCCGGCAACCATCAAGTGCGACTACTCCCGCCCCATTCCCAGGCCGGAAGCTGTCGCCTAGCTTGGCGTCACCGCAACGGGCGCTAAGGGCGCTACTCAGTTGAGAGAGCACTCCGGGTGATTTCTCAAAAGCTTTCAACTGTGGAAGAATTGTGACCTCGTCGTTTGTCAATCACCAGGGACTCATGGAGAGCAAATGCCCAAAGGTAAGAAAGCAACAGCGCAGGATGCACAGACAATTATTCAGCTCTATGATCTTCGGCGCGAACCGGTAATGCGTGCTGCGCGCAAGTTCATGATCTCAGAGTTCTGGCCCCAGAACTATGAAGAATTCAAGGCCGTGCTGCTGGGATATGGAACGGAACAAAACGCATTTTTGCGTCAGGTCATCACCTACTGGGACATGGCTTGTGCCATGGTGGTCCAGGGTGCGTTGAACGAAGACCTGTTTCTTGAAAGCACCGGCGAACCTTACTTTCTCTTCACCAAATTCGGATCTTATCTTGCGCAGGCGCGGAAAGACTCTTTGAATATTGATTTGGGGCGTAATCTGGAGAAAGTTGTCATGCGTCCTGCCGGCAAAAAGCGTGTGCAGGAACTCACCACAAGGCTAGAGGAGCGTCGCGCGCAGCAGGCAGCCAAGGCGGGACGATAGATTGCAATTTCAGTTCTTCAGGAAATGTAATCGCGAATGTAAGGATCAGTAATCCCGGCCAGGTCTGTGGCGGTTCCATCAAAGATGATCTTTCCGTCCCGCAGAATCAGGAAGCTGGTGTGGACGTCTCGCGAGCGGCGGCCGTTGATCGGCTGCATGGAGTGGGTGTTTGGATCATAGTAGTGGCTGGCCAGCATGAAGCCATCCTGCAAACGATGGGTTACCAGCAGAGCGCTTGTTTTAGAGACATCACGTTGCTTCATGATGAGCTCGATGATAGTTGTGGACGTAATCGGATCCAGGCCTCCCGTGGGCGAATCGTAAAGCAGAATTTCAGGATGCGTGATGATAGCGCGGGCGATTCCCACGCGCCGTCGCATGCCGCCTGAGAGTGACGCCGGAAACATATCGAGCGTATGTTCCAGCTCCACAAAGCGTAAGGCCTCGCGCACTCGGGCCTCAATCTCCTGTTCCGGAAGTTTTTCCTCCATTAAACGGAAGGCTACGTTCTCGCGCACTGTGAGCGAATCAAAGAGGGCACTCTCCTGGAAGACGATCCCAACCTGGCTACGAAGATCAAAGAGCTCTTCTTCGGGCATCACCGTAACATCGTGGCCCAGCACGTAGATATGCCCGGCATCAGGCTTAATCAGCCCCAGGCAAAGCTTGAGGAGCGTGCTCTTGCCCGATCCGGCAACACCCAGGATGACCTTGGTTTCACCGCGCTTAAGTTCAAAGGAAATGCCATTCAGCACGCTCAGGTCTTCAAAACTGAGATGAACATCCTCAAAGATAATCGCCTTGTGCACAGTGTCCGGCGAGGGGGTGGCAGGCGGGTTGAAGGGAGGCATGACCGTCCTCACCTGATGCACTCCAAGCAGTGAGAGAGAGTGCCGGTGCTGAAGCCAGCGCGCATACAAGCTCAATATAGCAGACCAGGGGTGTGCCCAAATGGGCAAGTAGCGGATTGTTTCTCAATGCCTGAGCCGCTAAAATCGGCTTCCTGATGAGTATTCTCAAGAGGCCTCCTCGCGATCTGCTTCAGAAGGTACTGCTCTCGAAAGGGCGGGTTGAAGCCCTTACGGACGGCATCTTTGCCATTGCAATGACGCTCATGGTGCTGGAACTCAAGGTTCCTGATCTGCCCAAGTCTGTGTCGTCGCATGAGCTATTGCGACGACTGGGAGAAGAAGGGCCGGTCTTCGTAAGCTTTTTCTTCTCGTTTACATACTGCGGGCTGTTATGGTTTTTTCATCACCTGGCGATGCATTTCTTCCGGCACATGCAGGTGGCGCTGGTTTGGCTGAACCTGCTGTTCCTGATGGCGATCTCCGTCCTGCCGTTCTCCTGCGCGCTGCTGGGGCGCCTTATGAGGAACAGCGCGGCGCTGGAGATCTATTTTGGAAACTTGTTTTTGGCGGCGCTGTTGTTGCTATTGCAATGGGTATTTGCGCGCAAGCGAAAGCTGATCAATGAGGATGATCCCCGGGCGGTAAAGGCAATGGGATTGCGATTGACTGCTTTTCCGGTTGCGCTGGCGGCGGGCATGCTGGCCGCCTGGTATCAGCCCGTCGCAGGATTTTACGCCATGATACTGGTGCTGCTCGCGTTCCGGATATGGCACAAGGTCCAGACGCGAAAGCAAGCGTCTGCTTCTATTCCTTCGCAGACCGCTTCCTGACCTCAATATTCAAACGCTTGATCTTCTGATTCAATGTGGAGAGCGGAATATGGAACCTATCTGCCGCTTCTGTCTGGTTCCAGTTGCATTTCTCCAGCATGTCGCCAATTAATCGGCGCTCCAGGTCCTCTACAATTTCAAATAGAGAAGCATCCGGACGGTGCTCGAACATCTTGCCTGGCGATCCGCGGCCCACAATATGGTCCGGCAGCAGTTCAATGCCTATCACCGGCCCGTTGGAGAGCACGACCGCGCGCTCACTGACGTTTTCCAGTTCACGAACATTTCCCGGCCAGCCATAATCCATTAAGGGGCGCAGCGCTTCAGGAGAAATCTGCCGTGGGGGCTTGCCGTTCTCAGTAGAAAACTTGGCCAGGAAATGGTTTACGAGCAGCGGAATGTCCACGGCGCGACTGCGGAGCGGCGGCAAGTCCACCGTGATGACGTTCAGACGATAAAACAGGTCTTCGCGGAACTTGCCTTCGCGGACCAGAACTTTCAAATCAATGTTGGTGGCGGCGATCACACGCACGTCCACCTGGATCTCATGTACTCCGCCAAGATGCATGAACTTGCGGTCCTGGAGAACGCGCAGGATCTTTGACTGCGTTTCCAGGCTCATGGTGCCGATTTCGTCGAGAAAGATCGTGCCGCCATCAGCCACTTCAAACAAGCCCTTTTTGGAGGCAATTGCGCTGGTGAATGCGCCCTTGACGTGACCGAAAAGAGTTGATTCCAGCAGGTCAGTGGGCATGGAACCGGTGTTCACCGGCACAAAAGGCTGGTTCTTGCGCGGAGAATTGGCGTGAATCGCCTTGGCAATAAGCTCTTTGCCCGTACCGCTTTCACCCTGAATGAGCACAGTGGAGCGGCTGGAGGCGACCTGGCTGACGAGATCAAAAATCCGCAGCATGGGATCGCTCTTGCCAACGATATTCTCAAACGAGTAGCGCTGCCTGAGCGCGCGCTTGAGTTGCTCGTTCTCTTCTTCAGCCCGGCGACGCGCCACCGCAGCGCGAACATCCGCCAGTAGCTTCTCATTGTCCCAGGGTTTCTGGATGAAGTTGGTGGCGCCGCTCTGCACGGCGCGCACGGCATTATCGACCGTGCCGTAGGCGGTAATCATGATGACGGCAAGCTGGGGATCACGGTCGCGGATATCAGCCAAAATTTCCAGACCGTTGCGGTCCGGCAATGCGAAATCCAGCAACACCAGGTCAAAAGGCGTCTCCGCCATCTTGGCCAGACCTTCTTCACCAGTTTCTGCCGACTGTACTGCGTAACCTTCAAATTCTAGAAGCGTTTCCAGGGATTCGCGGATTGCGGTTTCATCATCGATGATAAGAACGGTCCCACCCACGGCGTTTTCAACTGGTGCTCTGCTTAAGACTGCAACTTCAGACATTGACTGCCTTTCTTATAAGCGGAAATGCAAGATGAAACGTGGTGCCCTGGCCGGGCGCGCTGTCCACCGTGATCTTTCCCGCGTGTTCCTGGATTATCCCGTAAGTTACCGAAAGCCCCAGCCCGGTCCCGCGTGACTGGCCTTCTTTCGGCACGGTTTTAGTAGTAAAAAACGGGTCGTAGATTTTATGAATATTTTCCGGAGCGATGCCCGTGCCGGAATCACGGATATTGACTTCCACGCTGCTGCCGTTTGAGGTCTGCACCCGCAGCGTGCCGCCACTGCCAGCCATGGCATCCCTGGCATTCAGGAATAAATTAAGAAAAACCTGCTGCAGCTTGCCCTGGTTTCCATGGATGAGCGGCAGCCGTTCATAAAATTCTGTTTCTACCTTAATGCGCGATGTCTTGAGCTGGTGCTGCAACAAATTGAGTGTTTCCGAAATGACTTTGTTCAGATCGACATCACTGAATTCCGTGGCGCTGGTGCGAGAGAAATTCAGGAGATTGTTGACAATCTCTGAGGCGCGGAAGGTCTGGCGCGTGATCTTATCCAGCAGGGAGCTGAGCTTGGCGTCACCGTTGATCTGCTTGGTCAGCATCTGGGCGTAACTGGAAATCACCGCGAGAGGAGTGTTGACCTCATGGGCCACGCCGGCGGCCAACAGGCCAATGGATGACAGCTTTTCAGCCTGTGAAAGCTGCGATTCCAGCTCCATGCGTTCCGTAATATCGTCAACAATAATCAGCCGGCCGATGACGCTGAATTTTCTGGTAACCAGTGGAGCGATGGCCACGTTGGCAATGCGCGTATCTCCCGCGCGAGTGTGCAGGCGGAACTTGTAGAGGTTGTGAATGCCGGGGTTCTGCCGTACCCGGTAGAACTCTTCCATGAACGCGGCCGGGAATACTTCACTGATTTTCTGCCCAAGCACCTGCGATCTGGGCATGGCATACATCACTTCCATCTGTGAGTTCCAGGACTCGATGCGGTCTTCCAGGTCCACCGCCAGCACGCCCACGCTGATGGATTCCACAATGTTTTCGTTGAAATCCTTGAGCCGCTCATATTCCGTCACCTTTTCTTCCAGCGACGCGTACAAACGTGCATTCTGGATAGCAATGCCGATGTAGCCGGCCAGTGTCTCCAGTAGTTCCACATCTTCGCTGGAGAGAAAATCGCCGGAAAGGGTTTTGCCCAGTCCCAGAACGGCAATCGTGCGGCTTTGCACGGTGCATGGAATGTAATAGTTCAGGTTGAGCCGGGCGATAGTATCGCGTGCACTGGCGCTTTCTTTGAGCGCTTTGCGCGTGTTATCGAAGAACACGTGGCCCCAATAATGTTCAGGGCGCTCCACCACCAGAAAGCTGAGATCCAGCGGCGCCGCGGTTTCGTACGAGATCCCGAAGGATTTCACCATCTCAAAGGGCTGATGCTCATCTCCTGTGGCCAGGAAAATGGCCAGCCGCTCCACACCCAGAGTTCGCGAAAGGCGATCAATCACAGACACCAGCATGGTGCTGAGAGCGGTTTCAGAGCTGAGTTCGCGGCCAAACTCAATCAGAGTGCGGCGGTAGTCGTAGCGGGTGCGATAGAAGAACTTATCCACACGCTGCTGAATCCAGTTCTTGAGAGGCTCAAACAGCAGCGCCGTAATGACAATGGCGGCAATGAGTCCGGCCGTGCCTGTGCTGGGCAGCTTCACTCGAACGGCTTCCGCCATGCTGCCAATCACTATGAAGTACGCTCCCACCAGGGCCGCCGTGGCAAGCGTATAAGCGACGCCCCGCTTGAAGATTAGGTCCACGTCCATCAAGCGGTAGCGAACAATGGCATATCCGAACGTTAGAGGCAGGAACACCAGCGAGAGTACTGAGGCCTTCATCCAAGGCGTAGCCAGAACACCCAGGAGATAGGGAATTACGTACAGGACAGTAAACGGTGCAATAGCCAGTACCGTGCCACGCGAGATCCACTTCATCTGCTCCCGCTGCAACGGAGTATTGGAGCGCCGGTAGCTTGTCCAGAGCACCACGGCTGCAATCACGAAATACAGAGTCAGATAAGACCAGTTAATGCGATCAAGGTTGAAGCGGAGTGTCTCACTGGCCTCAAATTGAAACAGAGCCAGGATCTGCACGCCCAGCAGCACCAAACCGGGCAGATATACCAGCCAGACTGCCCAGTGGTGCTTGGCGACGAAGTGACGCTTCTCAGGAAAGGTGAGCGCAAAATGCAGGAACAAGGCCGGTTGCAGCATCCAGGCTGCAACATTGGCCCAGTAAATGATCCAGTCAAAGCTGTTTAGCTTGCCTGTGTAGTGAAACGAGTAGAGAACGAAAGAGACGAGGCAAAAAATGTAGAAGTGTGTCGACTTCGGTGCCGTCCAGCGGCGAAAAAGAACGTAAACGCCAATGCCAAGATAGATCAGGGCGATCAACCGCAGTCCCGTAAACAAAGAACGGTCGGTTGGAACCAGAGTCACTAGTGCATCAAAACGGCTGTCACCGCGTTCCAGGCCGTAAATGGCCTTTTGTAATACGCCAACATGGAAGAGTTGCTTCTCCAGCGAAGCTATATTCTTGACCTGATGATCCTGAAGTGAGGATGCAGCACGAACGCTCAGCAGGCGGTCTCCGGCATTTATTCCGGCCTTTTCTGCGGGGCCACCCGGCGCCAGACGCTGCGCAACCAGGTTTCCGTCCTGTTCCAGCCACCAGGCGCCATCATCCGGCGTGAGGTACTGGCCTTCCTTTTGGAAATTGATGGCAGCAAACACCATGGTTGCGACCGTTAAAATGGCCAGAAAGATTGCCGAAGCCCGAATTAGCGAGTCCCTACGCATTCGCTGGTTCGCAAGTAGCAGGGAATTATCCACTCCCTGTTGGACAAACTCTTTCACCGGTGACTTGAGCAAGTCAGATGCCATGGGCCAAAATGGTGATAACGAAGTAAGCCTTTTGTTTATAGACTCTTAGGAGATTATAAATGGTAATCGAGAAGAAAGATACAATAAATTGAATTATGTATCTGGTTTTTTGTAGCGGCTCCTTTCGGGCTGCTTTTACACTTGTGCATTGAGAGTGGTGCAAAAAAGCGGGACACCTTTTGAGAGGGAGTCCCGCTTATACAGAAGCGACAGAGGCGATATCAAGCTTTTGGAGTCGCCGGAGGGAATAGATGGTTGCCCAAACCGTCCTGGAAACGCCAAAGAGTTTCTGGGCTGAAATTGACGGGCAAAGAACGCATTACCTCAAAACCGGCGCTGGTTCGCCTTTGTTCTTGGTACACGGGTTGCTAGGGGGTTCTTTCTGCTGGCGATTCAACGTGGCAGAGCTGTCTAAACGTCACACCGTGTATGCCCTTGACCTTCCGGGACAGGGTCTCTCTGATGTGACGAGAGGAACCAATTGCGGAATGCAGAAACAGGCGGAGAGGCTCGCGTGCTTTATTCAGAAAGAGGCGCTGGACTCGGTGGACGTGGTTGCTTCGTCATGGGGCGGCGCAGTTACTCTGCTGCTGGCGGCGAGCTGTTCAGTGGTGCGTTCACTCGTGCTGGCAGCTCCGGTGAATCCCTGGTCAACCTTTGGCCGGGAGCGTGTGCGTTTTTGCGGCAGCACCGTGGGAAGCATGCTGGTTCGCTGCGGACTCCCGTTTTCCGCCAGATTCCATCACATCGCTGTGGAACGCATGTACGGTGATACCAGCAGAATTCAGCCCGGAACAATTGAGGGCTATTCAGAGCTGATCAGGCGGCGCGGACGTGCGCGGAGCCTGATCAACATCTTCCGCAATTGGGAGCACGATCTGGCAGCGTTGGAAGAGGCCATCCCTTGTGTAGAGGCTCCGACTCTGCTCGTCTGGGGAACACGCGACGGCGCGGTTGATCTGCGCTCTGCCGAGCCGTTGAAGCGCAGCCTGCGGCATTGCCGGGTGCAGATGCTTCCCGGCGTAGGTCACCTTCCTTTTGAGGAGTCCCCGGAAGTGTTTAACCGTTTGGTGCTGGATTTTATCCAGCATCCGGAGTGAACCTGTGCCAAACTGGGCTTAAAGCTTCCGCATGATCACTATCCTCAAATCATTCTGGGCCAATCTGGACGGCGAGGCGTGGCTGCGATTCTTCATTGCCATCGCAGGCCTGGCACTGGCTTTCGCGGCGGCGGTGTTTTCGTCCGCGGCGCGCGAATCAGGGAACATGCTGGCCACCGCCATCTTCGCTTCCAGCGCTTTATTCCTGGCTGCTGTAGTGGGACTGACCACGGTCCCTTATCTGGCGCGGCGAGTTGCGGCGGCGCGCGTCCGTGAGGCCCTGCATTATGAATTGACGCGCGAGGGCATGGCATATTTGGGCACAGCGCTGGTGATTGGCATTGCAGCCTTGAACACCGCTAACAACCTGCTGTTTATCGTGCTTGCGGCCATGCTGGCAGCCATTATCGTTTCCGGTTTGGGCTCGGCGGCGGTGTTGCGGCGACTGGAACTCGACTTGGCCATGCCGCAAAACGCATTTGCCGGAAAACCTGTGGCAGTCCGGGTGCGCTTAACCAATCCTCGCCTGTGGATGCCGGCATTTTCGGTGAAGGTCTTTACTCCTACGGAAAAAAAGAAGAAGGCTCCAGACTGGGAATGGGAGAAAACGGAGTTTATTTTTCCCCGCAAAAGGCAATGGTTTCGCGTGCCCGATTACACGCTGCGCCGCAAGAGCGCGGTGAAGAGACCGTCAGAGATCCTGAGCCGTCCGGTGTACTTCACCTATCTGGCGCCCCGCGATACAGCGGAGGCGCAGGTGGAACTGATTTTTCCCAGGCGGGGCCTCTATTCACAGGACTCTTTCAGCGTGGCTACGCGCTTTCCATTTTCCTTCCTGATCAAGAGCCGCAAGATTGACCTGCAGCGTGACATGCTGGTTTATCCCGCGTTGCTGCAATCAGACGACGTGCTGGATGTTTTGCCCATGATCACAGGAGAGTTTGTTTCCTATGCCCGTGGGCGCGGCAGCGAACTGTACCTGATTCGCGAATACACACCGCACGACCCGGCGCGCTATCTGGATTGGAAAGCCACGGCCAAGACCGGCAGCCTGAAGGTGAGGGAATACAGCCGTGAGGACGAGCGCCGCCTGCGCCTGGTGTTTGATAATCCGGAACCAGGCCGCGTGACCACGACGGCCTATGAACGCGCAGTATCACTAGCGGCCACGCTTGCCTGCCACTTCAATACGGAGAATGTGGAGCTTTCCTTTGCCGGTTCAGAATATGGAGGCGGCATGCACCTGGAGGATTTTCTTCGTTACCTTGCTGTCGTTCAGCCGGCAAAGAGCACAGAATCCGTGTTGGAGACGTTGCCGGTGTCGTCTGATTTCAATGTGATCCTGACGGCACGCACACCGGGCGCCCTGCCCAGTTCTTTGTGGTTCAGTTCGTACGTGATTTACATGTGAGCTGATGCTCGTGAACTCTCTGCAATCCGATTAGTAGCTGTGCAGCTTGCGTGCCTCGCGCACCACATCCTCAACCTTGGGGAGGAAGTAATGCTCGAGCGGCGGTGAGAAGGGAACCGGGGTATCAAGCGAGGTAATGCGCACAATCGGCCCGTCGAGATCGTCGAAGGCTTCTTCATTGATGATGGCGGCAAGTTCACCCGCCAGACCTCCGGTGCGCGTATCTTCGTGCAGCAAGATGACCTTGTTGGTCTTTTTCACGCTTTGTGTAATGGCGTCGCGGTCGAGGGGCGAGAGCGTGCGCAAGTCCAGGATCTCTACTTCAATGCCATCTTTGGCCAGGATGTCTGCTGCTTCCTGGGCCGTGTGCACCATGGCAGCGTAGGTGATGATGCTCAGATCGCGGCCTTCGCGGTGCAGGCGCGCCTTGCCGATGGGAACCACTACGTCTGCTTCGGGTACTTCGTCCTTGATGCGGCGGTAAAGGAACTTGTGTTCGAGGAACAGGACCGGGTTATTGTCGCGCACGGCAGATTTGATCAGGCCTTTAGCGTCTGCGGGTGTGGCTGGCGCGACAACTTTCATTCCCGGCGTATGCACGAAGTACATTTCCGGATTCTGCGAATGGAACGGTCCTCCATGCACGCCGCCGCCACAGGGTCCGCGCAGAACCAGAGGAGCAGGCGCGCCCCAGCGGTAGTGCGACTTGGCCACCATGTTCACGATCTGGTTGAAGGCGCAGCCGATGAAGTCCATGAACTGGAATTCAGCCACAGGACGCAAACCGGTGAGCGCCGCACCGAAAGCAGCGCCCACAATAGCGGATTCGGCGATCGGCGTGTCGATGACGCGCTGAGGCCCAAAGTGATGGACGAATCCGTCAGTGACTTTGAACGCTCCACCGTAGATGCCGATGTCTTCGCCAATGCAGAAGACGCTGGGGTCGGATTCCATCTCTTCCCAAAGCCCCTGCCGGATTGCTTCAAGGTACGTTGCTTGTGCCATAAGAAACCAGTTAGCAAATAGCAATTAGCAATTAGCCAGAGAAGAGTTGCGACGGCGGGTTTGGCTAACTGCTAGTTGCCAATTGCTAGTTGCTCACTTGAAGTGTATCGCCGCCTCGCTCTCCTTCAGCTTGCCTTCACTTCGCCGGGCCTTCTGCGGCATGGCGTACTTCGGCTTGATCTGGTGGCAGCCGTCTTCGCAATAAACGCCTTCAGCGGCGGTGTGACCTTCGGGCATAGGAGAGTTCTCGGCAAATGCACGCTCGGCGTCGACTTCTTTCTCAATCGCCGCCATCATTTCTTTATCCTGCTGGGGCGTCAGCCACTTCTTCTCAAACAGATATTTCTGGAAGCGGTCAATACAGTCACGCTTGCGCCAGAACTCATGCATCTCTTTGGGAACGTAGGCTGCGGCGTCATGGATGGCGTGGCCTTTCATGCGCATCAGCTTGGCCTCAATCAGGGTTGGACCTTCGCCGCGATGGGCGCGCTCCACAGCCTCATAAGTTGCGTCGTAAACCTGGCAGGCATCGGTGCCGTCAATGATCACGCCGGGCATGCCGTATCCGATGGCGCGGTTGGCCAGGTCTTTGACTGCGACCTGATATTCGGTGGGCGTGGAGTAAGCCCAGAGATTGCTTTCAATAATCAGCACCAGCCCCAGCTTACGGACGGCGGCAAAATTGATGCCTTCATAGCTCACGCCGGTGGATTGGCCGCCGTCGCCGATCCAGGTAAGGCAGGCGAGTTCTTTGCCCTGCAATCGCGCACCCAGAGAGACTCCTGCCATCACAGGGAGCAGATCACCCAGCATGGAGATGGGAGAGACCATGTGGCGCTTCTCAATGTCACCATAGTGCGAGGTTCCATCTTTGCCGTGCGTGGGCGAGCCGGCTTTGGCCATGTACTGCATCATGATGTCGCGGGCGTGAAAGCCGCGAACCAGTTGCGCGCCCTGATTGCGAATCATGGGAGCAAACCAGTCATCCGGGCCGAGCGCGTACGCGGACGCGCAGGAGCACGCTTCCTGCCCCAGGCCAAAATAAACGCCGCCGACAACCTTGCTCTGCTTGTAAAGATTCTCCAGGGCCACTTCCATGCGCCGGTTCATCAGCATCCAGCGGTAGAGTTCAAGGCACTGCTCTTGGCTGAGGTACTTCGATTCGCGAATGGGAGGAACCGGGGTATCGAGCTTGCCTTTGATCTCGTAGTGGACTTCAGGACCAGAAACAATTTCGCGAACTTCAAACTCGGGCTGCTCCAGCCGCCAGTCAGGGATGCCGTATCGGTTGGCGCGAACGGCTGGCGTTCCCGGGCGTGCGCCGTTGGCGGCGGCTTTGGGAATTGAAGACCGGCCGTGGCTATTGGATGCGGCTTTTTGAGGTTTGCTGCTGGATCCTTTGGGTGTTTTGGCTTTGCTCGGCATGCGAAGTAATAGTTTACTACCTCGACGAGTTCACTTTTAAAACTGGATCCCGGCAGGCTTCCCCCGCTCCGCTCGGGAAAAGCAACAACAAACTCACACCAATTTTCGGGCCTTGTCCCCCCGGCGAGCTTCGCACTCCTTGCGGATTCTCTCGTACTGCTTTTCCAACTCTTCCAGTTCTTCGTCAGAAAGCTTTTCCACATCGATCAATTCATCGCTCGCCGGATGGTGCGAACGGATCAGCTCATCCAGCTTCAGATGAATTGCTTTGGCGTCGCGGTTCTGGGTGTTCTGGATGAGAAAGACCACCAGAAAAGTAATGATGGTGGTGCCGGTGTTGATGATGAGTTGCCACGTGTCCGAGTAGTGGAACACGCGTCCGGAAAGAGCCCAAACTATGATGACCACCACGGCAGCAATAAACATGTATGGATGGGCCACAAGTTGAGCTGTGCGGCTGGCAAAGCGGCTGAACCAGAATCGCAATCCGCTGGTCTGGGCAACTTGCCTGCGAGCTTCAAAATACTTTTTGCGCATAGTAGGGGCGGCGGGCTCTTACGACCTTAGATGTGCGTTGCTGACGGACGAGTTGTGAGTGAGTACCTCGGCAGTCAGCAATAAGTACAGCTAAGGCAGAGAATCAGCAGTTGGCAATTGGCACAGCAAGTAGGGATTCCAAATTGTCATCCGCGTAGGGTTGGAGCATCTGTGCTAATCGCTGATTTCCAGTTGCTGCTTCACGCCAAATAGATGTCTTCTTCGTGGGTGAGACGGCGAATGTTTTCCGGAGCGCGGGCCGGCGTATCCTGGTTGGCGGGTGCGTCTTCCAATGCCGGTGAAGGCATATCCGCAAGAAGAGAATCCAAAGATTCCAGCCAGAGTATCTGAGCTTCAAAAACGCGGCCAAAGTTGCGCGAGACCGTCTCCGCCATTTGCTCCAGGTCGGGAGGCTGCTTCTGGCTGGAGATGGAAGAGTGTGCCATCTCGTGGCCCAGAGAAGTCACAGGCTTATCAGCAATTCCGCAAGGAATGATCAACTTGAAGTAATCGAGGTTAGTGCTGACGTTCAGGGCAAAGCCGTGCGAAGTGACGGCGCGGGAGATGTGCACGCCGATAGCAGCAATCTTGGCCGGAGGCGTTGTTTCCGTCCATACACCGGTTAGTCCGGAAATGCGGCTGGTAACTACGCCTAGGTCCCCACAGGTGCGGATCAAAGATTCCTCGATCTTGCGCACAAACTCGACTACTCCCATGCGAGGCTCAAACGCGCGCAGGTCAAAAATGGGATAACCCACGAGCTGGCCGGGGCCATGGAATGTAACATCGCCGCCGCGATTGGTTTCGAAGAGTTCAATTCCATGGCTGGCGAGGAACTCACGGGAGGCAATAATGTTCTGCATCCCGGCATTGCGGCCGAGCGTGATCGCCGGTGGATGCTCAAGCAGGAGCAGCGTGTGTCCAATGCGGCCTGCTTTCACCAAATGGACGAGCGTGCTCTGGAGACTCAGTGCGGTGGAGTAGTCAACGCGGCCCAAATAAACAACGTTGATGACACGGAGAGACACATAAATATTGTACGCCGCAAAGAGCACTCAGCATCAGCTGAGTGCTAAACGCTAAGTGCTCGGAGCTAGCTCGCTATCTGTTCCTCATCGCTCATTCCGTGCATGTAGCCGTCAGGATCTTTTTCGAATTTCTTCTCACACTCAACCGAGCAAAAGTAGACCGTCTCATTGTGGTAGTCGAGGCTGGCGGCTGCGTTAGGGATACTTACATGCATTTTGCAGACCGGATCAATAGGCATAGGACCCTCCCGTGTTGATTGATTCGTGCAGTGGTCTGAAGGGTTGCTGGAAGAAAGCACTCAGCCATCAGCCGAGCGGCAGAGTTGCGGATATAGGCAAGCGGCACAGCGGAGAAGCTGTTTCTGACTGAGTGCTTATTGCCGAGTGCCGAACGTTAGATGTTGATCGCTTTCCCTTCCACGGCGCTAAACGCGTCGAGCATGCCTTCAGAAACAGTCGGGTGGGCATGGACGGTAAACATCAGGTCTTCAACCGTGCCTTCCAACTCCATTACCGCTACAGATTCCGCGATCAGTTCTGTGGCCACCGGCCCGATGATGTGAACGCCCAGAATTTCGCCAAATTTTGCGTCCGCAACCACTTTAATAAAACCTTCATGGTTGTCGATGATGCTCGCCTTGGAGTTGGCGGTGAACGGGAACTTGCCTACTTTCACCTGATGCCCGGCTTCTTTGGCTTTGGCTTCCGTCAGGCCAACGCTTCCGATCTGGGGCTCGCAATATGTGCATCCCGGAATACGCAGCTTGTTCACCGGCTTGGCCGGTTTACCGGCAATATGCGTGACGGCAACAATACCGCACATGGCGCCTGAATGGGCTAGTTGAGGGTAGCCGGCAACAATGTCGCCGATGGCATAAATGCCAGGTTCGCCCGTCTGCATCCATTCGTTTACATGAACGTACCCGCGCTCGGTCTTTATGTTGGGAGTTTTCTCCAACCCTATTTTTTCCGTGTTCGGGCCACGGCCCACGGCGATGAGCACTTTTTCAGCTTCAAGTTTCTGCAGTTGCTCGCCTTGTGGCATAAAGCTGACCGTTACGCCACTCTTTGTCTTTTCAACCTTCTCCACTTTCGTGTTGACGAAGCAGTTGATGCCCTTTTTCTTGAAACTCCGTAGAAGTTCCTTGCTGACTTCCTCATCTTCCACGGGGACGAGCCTGGGGAGCATCTCAATCACCGTTACTTCGGCTCCGAAGGAGCGATACAGTGATGCGAACTCCACGCCCACCGCTCCAGAGCCGATGATGACCATGGATTTGGGAATCGAGGACAGGCTGAGCACTTCAATGTTGGTCAGGATCTGATCGTCGGGCTGCAGTCCCGGCAGCATGCGGGCGTAAGATCCGGTGGCAAGGATGATGTTCTTTGCTTGAATCTGCGATTTCTGGCCGCCTTCTCCGGTGACGTCCACCGTGTGTACACCATTTTTGGCCGGGCCGGTCAAAGCTCCGAAGCCGCGTACCGCGGTAACCTTGTTCTTGCGCACCAGGAAATCCAAGCCCTTGGTGTGCTTTGCAACAATCCCATTCTTACGTTCCTGGATGGTCTTCCAGTTCAGTTTGCCGGCGCCCAGGCCGTCAATGCCGTATTTCTCCGCCGATTTCAGGTGATCGTACACTTCGGCATGGAAAAGAAGCGCCTTGGTAGGAATGCAGCCCACGTGCAGGCAGGTGCCGCCAAGCTTGTTGTCTTTTTCAATAAGGCAGGTTTTCAGTCCAAGCTGGCCGGCGCGGAAAGCGGCAGTGTATCCGCCGGGTCCGCTGCCGATGATGGCAACGTCATAAATCGTTTCTGGCAAAGTTCATGCTCCCCTGTAAGGAAAATCGTGAGAAGGCAAACAGTTGATTGTAAATTAGCTGTCAGCAATCAGCACTCGGCGTTCAGTATCCAGCCACTCCATTGCTCGTGCACTGATTAGATAAACTCAGTAGCTCTGAAGATTCGTCCCGCAACAGCTCACGAATTCCAGAGCTTGAGCACAACCCCTTCTCTCAGAGGCTTACGTCTAATTGGAATACGGTGGGGAGCGCACCTCTGTTCTCCAGAAAGCGGGAAGGAATATGGTTGTACTTTGGTGGATTATCGTGGGACTGATTGCCGGCTGGGCAACCGGAAAGATTATGCGTGGTTCCGGCTATGGCGTGCTCGCAGACATTCTGCTCGGCATTGCCGGTGCAATTATCGGCGGCTGGATCATGCGCGCTCTAGGCGGTACTGGCCAGGGCGGAATGATCTATACCATTCTGATTGCAATTGTGGGAGCCGTGGTTTTGACTGCCATTTTCAGGGCGATTACCGGAAGGGGCCGAACCAGCGGAACTGGAGGCATTCGGCGGGCTGCGTGAGGTTAGCCGCGAAATTAACCCGAAAAATATAAATTGTTAACGCAAAACCGCCAAGCGGCGCAGCAACCTCTTCGTTAGCCTTGTCCCAGAAGTCGCGCCGCGTCCTTGGCGAAATAGGTAAGGATCATGCTGGCGCCGGCACGCTTGATGGACTGAAGTGATTCCAGCATCACGCGATCCTTGTCCAGCCAGCCATTACGGATGGCTGCGTGCAACATCGCGTATTCACCTGAGACTTGGTAGGCCGCAATCGGCAGGTCAAAGCGATGTCTTGCCTCGTTAATCACATCCAGATAAGGCATAGCAGGCTTGACCATGATCATATCGGCGCCTTCCTGAATATCCTGTTCAATTTCACGCATCGCTTCGCGCAGGTTGGCTCCGTCCATCTGGTAAGAGCGGCGGTCGCCGAACTGTGGAGTTGAGTCGGCGGCCTCGCGGAATGGACCATAAAAGCCCGAAGCGAACTTGGCAGCATAAGAAAGAACAGGCGTGTGGCTGAAGCCTGCTTCGTCCAGTCCTTTGCGGATAGCGGCCACCCGGCCATCCATCATGTCGGATGGAGCGATGATGTCCATGCCCGCCTGTGCCTGAGAGACAGCCGTCTTCGCCAGGATGTCGAGCGTGGTATCGTTCTCAATTTCGTATTCGAGGGACGCTTCTTCAGCCACTTTGGTGGCAGCGGCAGCAAGGGTATCGCGCGCAACTACCATGACGCGAGGATTTTTCCCGCCCGAGGTCTTGTGCCTGACAATGCCGCAATGGCCGTGGGACATGTATTCACACAGACAGACATCGCCAATCACAATGAGATCGCGCACTTCCTGCTTGATGGCTCGAGTGGCGCGCTGAACAATCCCATCTTCCGCCCAGGCGCCAGTAGCGACTTCATCTTTCTTTTCGGGAAGGCCGAACAGGATAATCCCACCCAAACCGAGAGACTTGGCCTCGCGCGCTTCTTTCACCGCTGCATCAATCGAAAGATTGAACACGCCAGGCATGGAACTGATCTCTTTGCGGACCCGTTCCCCCGGACAGACAAATAGGGGGTAAATAAAATTGGAGGGTTCGAGATGGGTCTCACGCACAAGCGAGCGCAGAGATTCAGTCTGGCGCAGCCGGCGAAGGCGGGTGACTGGAAAGGCCATAACAAGGGAGAGTTTAGCAGTTCTGGACTCTAAATGACCCTGAATCACTATGCTGGAATCCAGAAAGGCTCCGGAAATCCTCCTATTTAGGGGGGGCAGTACGCCGGTGTGTGCCTTTAGTCCGGGGCATGTGGTGATTGGGGAAAATGAGCTGCTCGCACCCCGGAACGTGCTCAGTGCAGGTGCAGACGATCTCAGCCGTAGCGCTGAAGAGGACGGGATAGAAAAGTCATCTCCGGAGATGAAAGGGAAGCAGAGGTATCGTTATCGGCAATGTTATAGAGGGCAGGACAAAGCATTTAACGTACGGCCGCGACGGAAGGGACTAACTATACGGCCGGAATGCGTCTCCAGGGTGACCTCACGCAAAATTAACAGTCTAAGCAAGGGAACCGTCTGCCTGCGTTCTCCGTATTTAAGGATCAGACCATGAGAATGGCCCTGGACATTTTTGCCCAAGTGTTGCGCACGCTCTGGGCGAACAAGCTGCGCTCGTTCCTGACCATGTTCGGGATCGCCTACGGAGTCTTTTCCCTGCTCATGCTGATTGGTGTGGGCGAGGGTTTCCGCTCCGGGCAGCGCAGGAACATGGCGGAGATTGGCGAGGACGTGATTTTCATGTGGCCGGGGCAGATCCCGGCACTCTCGGGGCAGCACCAGGGGGGCCGCTACTATTTCCTTACTTATCAGGATTACCTGGACATCAAAAAGGAAGCCACTGCAGTTAAGGACGTGGTGCCCATCATCAACCGGGGCGACCTCCGGGCCGTGAGTGACTACGCCAGCACCAGTGGCGCGTTTACTGGAGCCACGCCCAACTTTGCCAGCGTGCGTTACCTCCCGCTGGGAGAAGGGCGCTGGCTGAACCCGGCCGACGAGGCGCAGAAGCGCAACGTCTGCGTGCTGGGGTACCAGATGATGCGCAACCTGTTTCCCGGACGCCCGGCCATCGGGAGCGCCATCCTGATCAACGACATTCGCTTCGACGTGGTGGGCGTGCTGGCCAACTGGGGACGCCAGGAAAATAACTTCAACAATCTGCGCGTGTACCTGCCGCTGAGCACCATGCACATGTACTTCCCCATGAAGAACGCGCACACGCCGGACGACATTGGCGGGCTGAACCTGCAACCCATCAGCCGGGAGAAGCACCAGGAAGCGATAGACCAGGTACACCGGATTATCGCGCGCAACCACCAGTTTGATCCCAACAACAAAGATGCCTTTGAACAGTGGGACACCATTGAGAGCACGGACCGCGTAGGCAAAATTTTTACCGCCATGGATTACTTCCTGGGCGGCGTGGGGCTCATCACGCTGGCGCTGGGCGCAATCGGGATCATCAACATCATGCTGGTCTCAGTCACGGAGCGTACGCGCGAGATCGGCCTGATGAAGGCGGTGGGGGCAACCACGCGCGACGTAATGGTGCAATTCTTTCTGGAAGGTGCGTTCCTCACCGCATTGAGCGGAAGCATCGGAGTGGCCGTTGCCGCTGCCATCTCCGCGCTGCTGACTGTCCTCTGGCCCAAGACCAGCATGGGCTTTGATCCTCCGCACATAGTGCCCATGTCCGCGGCTTTGGCGGTGCTTGCGCTCTCTGTGGCCGGGATTATTGCCGGGCTTTATCCCGCCCACAAAGCTGCCATGCTCACTCCGGTGGAAGCGCTGAGAAAGGAATAGCCATGGTCCACGACTTGATTGATCAGGCTTACGGCGCAATGCAGCACAATCGCCGCCGCACGGCGCTCACCATGCTGGGTATGGCGTGGGGCATCGCCACGGTGGTGCTGCTGCTTTCCTACGGCGCGGGGTTCGGCAAGGCCATCAGCAACATTTTTTCCCAGATGGGCATGCAGATGATGGGCTTTTTCCCGGGACGCACTTCCCTGCAGGCCGGTGGCTCCAAGGCGGGCACGCAAGTCCGCTTCACCCTTGACGACGTGCAACATATCCAGGACCTGCTGCCTTTGGTGCGGCACATCAGCCCGGAAGTTTCCTTGAACAATGCGAATGTGCAGAACGATAACCGCTCATATTCTTTTCAGGTGGGCGGCTATTATCCTTCCATCCAGTTCATTCGCTCGCTGGATATCGACACTGGGCGTTTCTTCAATCCGGACGATATGGCGCAACGCGCGCATGTGGCGGTGATTGGCTCAGAAGCCAAGACCAAGCTTTTTTCCGGACAGTTTGCCGTGGGAGAAAGCATCCGCATCAACGGCATCAGCTTTGACGTGATTGGCGTCCTCACGCCCAAGATGCAGGAAGGCGATGACAATATCAACCGCATTGTGTACATCCCCTTCAGCACCGTGAGCGACCTCCATGACACGCAGTACCTGGACGCGATCTGGCTCAACTACGAAGGCGACCAGTTCGAGAAGATTGAAGGCAACGTGCGCAGCGTTCTGGGCAGCTTTCACAATTTCAATCCCAAGGACCCGCGCGCTGTTTTCTGCTGGAACTCCATGAAGTCGCTGCACAACTGGCAGATCTTTACCATTGCGCTGGAGTTTCTGCTCTCGGTGATCGGCATGTCCACTCTGGCCGTGGGCGGCGTGGGGCTGATGAACATCATGCTGGTTTCAGTGACGCAGCGCACGCGCGAGATCGGGGTGGAAAAAGCGCTGGGCGCTCGGAGGAAGGACATCCTGTTCCAGTTCCTTGCAGAAGCGCTGGCCATTACTTTTGCCGGAGGCGTCCTGGGCGTTGTGGCCGCTTACCTGATCTCGTGGACTGTGGGAACCATTCCCGTCTACAGCTATGTCGCTCAGAATGCTTCGGCGGGCGACATTCGCCTGGTGATTTCACCGGCGAACCTTGCTGTCTCCACCGGGATCCTTGTGCTGGTTGGGATAGTCAGCGGCATGCTGCCCGCCATCAAAGCATCACGCCTGGATCCGATTGAGGCGTTAAGGTACGAGTAGTCGGTACGCTCTCTTAGCTTCAAAATTTCACTTCAACCTGCCGGACGAACCGTTCAATGTCCCGTCCTGTCATGTGACAAACATCACAGAGACATACTTGCCACGCTGAGATAAAATATCCAAATTGAAAATGAAATTCAATTTCATTTTCAATTGGCGAATCGCCTCAAATCATCTCTGGAGAATTTTGTGTCGCGGTTGCAAGTCAAATTCTCTGTGGTTCTCTCTCTGGCACTCCTGCTGGCATTTCCGTTACGCCAGCAGGCGCAGGAAAACTACTTTGTCACCTACACACACAATATGGAAGAGCCGGGAACGCTTGAGGTATCCAACAAGTCCGTCACCGGCTTTCCCCAGGATGGCAATTCTTTTTTGGGCAGCGCTGTGGAATTCGAATACGGCGTGAAGGCATGGTGGACGTCGGAGCTGTATCTAGATGGGCAATCCACGGCGAACGAGAGCACGCTTTTTACCGGCTGGCGTTTTGAAAATCGCTTTCGTCCCCTGATGCGCGAGCACTGGATCAATCCTGTGTTGTATTTCGAGTTTGAGGACATCAACAGCGCTGACAAGACTCTGCTGGAAGTTGTAGGGCATGACGGCGTTGCCGATTTTCTTGCACGAAATGATCGCAGCGAGAAAGCGCGAGAAGCTGAACTGCGGCTGATCCTTTCCAGCAACGTGAAGGGATGGAACATCGCGGAAAACATGATTGCGGAAAAGAACCTGGCCGGCGAGCCGTGGGAGTTTGGATACGCGTTTGCCGCCAGCCGTCCTCTTGCGCTCGTAGCCGGCGCGAATCCCTGCACGTTTTGCCGGGAAAACTTCAGCCTGGGCGCGGAAATGTACGGAGGGCTGGGCGACCGCTACAGTTTTGGCCTGAAAGATACTTCGCATTATCTTGCTCCGACGGTCGCATTCCGCATGCCGCAGGGGCCGTCATTCCAGCTTTCGCCCGCCGTAGGACTTAATAGCAACAGTCATGGCTTTCTGCTGCGCTTTGGCATTTCCTATGAATTCAACCAGTTCGCAAGCTTGTGGAGAAAGTAATGAAAGTGCCTCATCTTCTTCTCACGGTGATCAGCTTCTTGCTTTTTGCCACCCTGCTGTTGGCTGCGGTCGGGGACGGGCTCTGGATGACCAAGGTGCCGGACAAGGAGCGCGGGCGCCACAATCCATTTGAGGGAAACACATCGGCCCAGGCCGCGGGAGGGCGGCTGTTCAAACAGAATTGCGCATCGTGCCACGGTGACAACGCGGAGGGGAAAGACCGTCACCCGAGTTTGCTCAGCGATCGCGTGCGCAGCGCCACACCAGGCGAACTGCAATGGCTGCTCACCAACGGCAGCATGCGTAACGGCATGCCCTCGTGGTCGCGTTTGCCGGAACCGCAGCGTTGGCAGATCATCAGCTACCTGAAGTCGCTGCAGGAGAATGAAACGGCTGCGGCGAGCGCAAGCAAATGAAAGAAACAATCTCGCCTGCGCTAGCGCCTGTTGCTGAAGGCATTGATGAGCTGGCCGATCACCTTGCCGATGGCCTCAAAATTAGCGCCCCAGTCCTGCGCAAAGGCCCAATGGATGACGGAAAGCCAGATGGTGAGGAACAGCAAATTCAGGCCGATCATCAGGGCGATGAGGAACAGCGTCACGGCTCCGAGAAACGTAAACGCCGCCGCGCCGATGGCGTAAATCAATGTCATGATGACCATCATGATCGGTCCCCAGTTGCGCCCGGGCGCAACCAGCCTGGCGCCCATTTTGTTCAGGCGCTTGGCCCGCTTATCCAGTGGCGGATGAAAGGAAAGGAAGCTGTGCGTCTGCAATCCCGTCCTTCCATTATTGGGCACTCCGGGTTGCTGTTGCCGCTGCTGCAGACGCTGCGTGCGGAGTCGCGCAATGGCCGCGCTGTCTCCCTGCCGCGCCAGAAGAAGGTCGTTGATGTTAGGAAGGTTGTGCAGCTCCATTTCGGCGTCGCCGCCCATAGCCTTGGCGAATGCCTGCATGCGTGCCATGGCGGCGGCATTTCCGCCGGACGCAGCCATGCCGGTGGCCATCATCTCCTTGCGCAGACGCAAGTATTCATTCTCATCCGGCGTTGCGGTAGCCCCAGCCACAGCGCCGCCCAGGTTGGCCGTAGCCTGCCAGGCCTCGGCCGCTTTGCTCATCTGCTCGTCGGACCCAATCGCTCCACGCAGGGTGGAGTCGCCCTGTGGATTCACCACAAACAGGTGCGAGGCCCAAGCACCTCCTTCGATCGTGGTCCGGTCTTCGCTCAGCCGCTGCAGCGCTCGGGCCAGTGCGTCAGGATTCCGCGTAAACTCCACGGCTCCGGCATCGGCAAGGTAACGGCGAGTCCGCCACAGCAGCGCCATGCACGGGCCCAGCAGCCCGTTGAGGAAGCACCACAGCGTGATCTCAACCGCGATGTTGGTGAACTGAAATGGAAACAGGAACACCCGCACCGCCTTGCGAATGAGCCCCGGATTCGTCTGGTTGAAGAAGCGTTCGATATCGGAATTCTGCGTGTCCAGAGTGTCGCCCAGCAGGTCTGCAACTTCCTCAGCATCAGCAGCTTTTTTGAGCGCCGACCCACCGGTCAGGCTGTAACGGATCAACCGCCACAAGGCCAGGCGGGAATTTTTGCCGAAAGGCGCATTGATGATGGTCAGGATCAATCCGCAGGTTTCAAATACGCTGGTGACCTTGAAAGCGATGCCCAGGTCGCCATTGCCGATGGACGCAATCAAGTGGGCCAGCAGCGCCTGTAACTCCTCGCGGTCCAGGTCATCCAGCAGCCGCCGCGAGAGCACGATGCGCGCGTCGTCAGGGGAAGTCCCAACGGCTGCAGCATTCGCGGCCGGAGTGTCAATCAGCATCAACTTGGGTGCGGGCAATCCCGCGGCAATGGCCATCTCCTGCACCACGTCAGCCAGTTGCAATTCTTTGAGGTCTGCCTGGTTGGGCTCGCGCGCGTTCATGCTGGCAAGCGTTCCGCCGACGCCTCCGTGACGGAACAGCAACAGCATGCCTGTCCAGAGCGCAAACGCCAGGGCCATTCCCGGTCCCAGAACCAGCAGCAACCCCAGGACAATTTCCTGCGGAGCAAGCGTGCCGCGCTGCTGGAAAACAAAATCGGCGATTCTTGCCCCAAATTTTGCCAGGTCATTCGTTGCCTGCCAGAACTCAGGCGGGAGCGGCGAGATGAAGCGGTTGAATACCTCCGCAGCAAAAAGCGCCATGGCGTAAAGCAGCGGCGTGAGCACCAGCGTGAGCGGAATGCCCATCACGAAAGCAGCAAACCCCGTCAGGGCAGACATCCGCCACGTCGCTTGGCGGTTGCGCTTTTGCGCGTGGAAGAACGTTTCGGGATCGCGCAGTGTATAGCGATTTGCCGCAGCCGCCGCGGAGCCTGCTGGCGTGCTGCCGGCCTGCAAAGGGCCTGCTTCCGGAGTGCTCATGCGGGGAGAGGTTAGCACACTGCTCGCAATTCCCGAACAAGCGCATAAACCGGGGCTGCACAAAGATTTTAGGGCTTCTTCACCGGCTCGTTGAATCTGATCCGGTTGCCGAAAGGGTCAATGATGTTGACGCACAACGTGTTCCAGGGAGTTTTCTCCAACCCTGGACGCAAGTGGCCGTAGGTCTTTTCCGTGAGTTCGCGATGAAATTCTTCTGCGCCGGTCATCTTGCTTCCACAACAAGACTTCTGCCCTGCAATCCGGTTAAATTGGATATGTGAGCAGTTATAAATTAGAATCCGTTCTCTTTCGCGTTTTACTCCTGATTGTTCTCCCGTGCTTGGCGTTAGGTCTGGCCGCACAGTCACGCAAAAATGACTCATCCAGGGATGCCAAAAAGAGCCATGCAGATAAAGATAATTCAGCGGCATGTGATTCGGATAAGTCGAATTTCTGCGGCCTCGCCGCGCATTTTGATTATCCTTCCCGGCTGGGGCTCGACTTTACTGAGTTCAACGTGGAGAAGCGCGGCAAAGCCCTGTTGATCGATCTGCAATATGAAGGCACGGGAGAGAATGACCACGTGCCCGCGTATCTCGTGTTGCCCGAAGGCAATGGTCCTTATCCCGCCATCATATGGGGACACTGGATGATGGAAGGCTCGCCATTGCGCAATCGTGATGAGTTTCTGGAGGAGGCGCTGGTGCTCGCGCGGGCCGGCGTAGTCTCTCTGCTGATTGACGCTCCCATGGTTCGCCAGGAGTACAAAGCCAAATCGCTCAAAGACGATCCTCTGGGCTGGGCGGAGCAAGCCAGTGAAGATGAACGCGAGGAGATTGTGGATTTGCGCCGAGGACTTGATCTGCTCGTCAGCCGCCAGCAGGTGGACCGGCATCGCATTGCTTACGTTGGCCACAGTTTTAACGCCCACGCTGGAGCAATCCTGGCCGGCATCGAAAAGCGCATTTGCTGTTTTGTTCTCATGGCGGGTGAGTTCAACGACGAAGAGATGGTGCGCAATGCAACCAGCGGCGATCTGTTCAACTGGAAGCAGCAGGTAGGCAAAGATAAAGTCTGAGCAATATTTGGAAGACTATGCCTGGGACGATCCGGCAAATTTCATCGGACACACTGACGGGCAAAGCATCTTTCTTCAGTTCGCCACCGGGGACCACGTCTCCCGCGAACAGGCGCAGAAATGGCTCAACGCCTTCAGCGCGAAAGATAAGAAGATGGAATTTTATGATGCGCCGCACGCGCTCAACGCCGCTGCGCGCCTGGATCGCGATCGCTGGCTGCAGCAGCATCTCAAGTTCAAGCACCCCGATGAGGCAGCACTGAATGCGATACCGCAGTTGAAGTGAATGGGGGTTGATCCCGAGCGAAGCTGAGGGAACCCACTGTGGCAGGAGTCTCGGAGTAAGCAAAGGTTGACAGGATTCGAAGGAGAATTCCACTTCAGGTAGGAATTCCTCGCTTCGCTCGGAACGTCGGAAGAAGCCTGCCGCAGACGCACCTAAGTTCTCAACTCCACCACCGTCGCTCCTCCGCCACCTTCATTCTGCGGCGGCTCGCTTACGGTCGCCACGTGTGGATGCCTTTGCAAATATTGCCGCAGCGCTTTGCGCAGGATTCCCATGCCGCTGCCATGCACAATGCGTATGCGCGGCATCCCGGCCAGGAACGCTCGATCAAGAAACTTCTCTACCTCGCTCGTCGCCTGGTCCACCGTCTGCCCAATCACATTGATTTCCGTTGGTGTGTTCAGATCATCACTTTTGAGGAATACGGAGATCCCCTTGGCTCGCGCGGCTGCCACAGGGTTGGTGCCACTGCGAGGAAATACCTCCGCCACATCGTCGCGCGGAATCTTCATCTTCATCGCGCCCATCTCCACTTCAAACGTATGGTCGTCGATTTTGCGCTTCACCACTGCCGTCCGTCCCAGCGACTTGAGTTTCACCGTATCGCCTTCAGAAACATGCTTCACTTCATGTGGACGCGCATGTGGATCGTTCCGGTCAGCGCCCGTCTTGTGTGCCACCACTCCGGCATCGAACTGCTCCTTGAACTCGCGCCGCAATTTCGCGATTCGCTGTTCAGCCTGCTTGGAAAGCTTCTGTTGTGCCGCCCGGTCCTGAACCGCGTTCACGGCTTCACGCACCTGGTACTCAAAATCACGGATGAGCGAATCCAGCTTGCGCTCAAACTCGCGCGTCTTCTGCCGCTGCTCCTGCGCGCCTTCCGTTTCCAGCCGCTTCAGCTCACGGCTCATTTCTTCTTCCCGCTGCTGCGCCGCTTTGCGATCGCCCTCCAGTTGCCGCAGCTCAGCGTGGAGTTTATCCAGGAACCGCGCAACGTCTTGCGTCTGCGTACCCAGCTTGCCACGCGCCGCGTCAATGATTTGTGCGTTCAGCCCCAGCCGCTGGGCAATGTTGATGCCTGCCGAAGCCCCAGGCACTCCCACCTGCAGCTCATACGTGGGCTGGAGAGTCTTCTCATTAAAGCCCACTGCCGCATTCAACACGCCTGTTGTGTTCGCCGCATAAACTTTGAGCGACGTGTGGTGCGTGGAAATAATGGTTACAGCGCCAATGCGGCGGAAGTGCTCGGCAATCGCCACTGCCAGAGCCGCTCCCTCTTCCGGATCCGTGGCCGAACCCAGCTCATCCAGCAGCACCAGTGAGTGCGGCGTGGCTGTTCGAGAGGTGAAATCAATGTGGGTCACATGCGCGGAAAATGTGGACAAATTCTGCTCAATCGACTGGTAATCGCCAATATCCGCCAGCACCGCGTCAAACACCGGCAGACGAGCCGTCGTTGCCGGAACCGGCACGCCTGCTTGGGCCATCAGTGCAAACAGGCCAATTGTCTTGAGCCCAACCGTTTTCCCTCCGGTATTCGGTCCGCTGATGATCAGTTGCCGGTGCGCTGAATCCATCTCCAGCGTCAGCGGAACCACCTTGCCGCCTTTGGGCCGCAGGTTGCGCTCCAGCAGCGGATGCCGCGCATCACGCACTTCCAGGTAGTCCTCCGTCAGTTCGGGGCGAACGCAATCGTAATCAAGCCCGAAGCGCGCTTTGCCGAATTGCAGTTCCACTTCCGCCATCACCTCGGTCGCAGCCGCCATGGCATCAGCCTGCTCGGCGATCTTCTCCGTCATCTCCTGCAGGATGCGTCGGATCTCCATCAGCTCTTCTTCCAGCAACCGCACCAGATCGTTGTTCTGCTCAATGGTCTCCAGCGGCTCCACAAAGATGGTCTGTCCGCTGGAAGACGCGCCATGCACCACGCCGTTCACGCGCCTGCGCTGCTCCGTCTTTACCGGAATCACAAAGCGCTCCCCACGAATCGTGACCAGCTCTTCCTGCACTGCGCCACCTTCCGCCAGGCGCCGCAGGTACCCGCGCAAAGAATCCTGAATCTGCCGCTTCTGTTTTTCCACCTCACGCCGGATGCGGCCCAGCTCGGCTGACGCGCGATCGTCAAGCGTGCCATCCGGCAGAATCTTGTTGCGGAAATAGCGCAGCACTGCCGTGAAATCGGCAATTTGCAATGACAGCGCCTGCATGCCCTCCCATGCTTTCTCCCGCAGTACCGCCTCCGGCGGCCGCAGAGCGATTTCCCGCCACTCCGCAGCTTTGTCAGCAATCAGCAGAATGTCTCGTAGCTCCGCGATCTCCAGCGCTGCGCCCGGCGATCTTCGCCTTCGCCAGCAGCTTGCTCGCATCGAACAGTCCGGAAAAATCAAATCTGCCGCCAGCCGAGAGAAACCGTCGTGTTTCCGCGGCAAGCTGCTGCTGCTCGGCAATCCACTTGCGATCGGAAGATGGAACAAGCGCCGCTACCCGCTCTTTTCCGAGCGGGGAGTTCACGTACGCAGAGAGCAAATCGCGGAACTGGTCAAATTCCAGAACGCGGGATGACGAGTGTTGTAGCGGTGAAGGAACCATCTTTCATGATGTTAGCCTAAATCTCTTCCCTGACCGTGCCATGGCAGACTGAAGATAAACCTACTGAAGCCGAGAGTGCTTCACCGCGGATGAGCGAAACCGTCTCTGGGCAACCGACACGGCTCCCACATTGGTGTCTTTTTCCCCTTCTCTGCATCCAGACAGCTCCCTTGCGTAGCATCATTCCTGAAAAAATAAGATTGTCTTACGGTGATCACAAAGCTTCCCAGCAAAGGCCAGGTTGCCGGTCCGCTCCGTCAAGGAACTCGAACCCGGCTCCGATCTTTGATCTCCGGAAATAGCCGTTTCCCACTGGCGAGTGGATTAAAATGATGCCCGCTAATCCACGTGACACACATGCTGCCTAGCTCCGTAACCGATCTCAAGACATTCGTCCCCACGCGGGATCCCGAGCTTTCCAAAAGGTTCTACGCCGATCTCGGTTTTACCATTAACTGGAGCAATGGCCAGATTGCAGAGCTCCAGATTGGTGCATTCCGCTTTCTGTTGCAGACCTTCTATGTTGCCGAGCACGCGGGCAACTTCATGATGACACTCAATGTCGAAGACGCGGACGCATGGTGGGAGCACATCCAGCGTCAGGAGATGGTGAAGAAATATCCGGGCATCATGTGTAAGCCTCCCGCGATGCAGCCCTGGGGCATCCGCGTCCTCTACATCAGTGATCCTTCAGGCGTTCTTTGGCACATCACGGACATGCGCAAGTCGTAATCTCCAGGGGCCGGCTTGCGTGCCGAGCCCGCTACTACAGGAGCCCGAGGAACTCCACGTGATGAGTGCTGTGGAGCGGTTTGGAGCAGAGCGACATAAGGTAAAGACATAAAAAAAAGCGACTCAGGGAAGAACTCCTGAGTCGCGTGCATAAGCGGGCTCATGCGATTTGGACCTACTCTCGCCCCGGCGATTCTTGCGATCCAGCAAACCCCCGGTGGTTACCCGCTTAGGCCCCCGGGGAGATCAGCCGGGCAAGATACTGCAATTACCCGGCTGTCCGTCACCCCCGGAAAAAATTCTCATTCCCAATTTGCGGCCGACCGGCAGACAAAGACTGCGCTTTGCCAATCGGCCGCATTGGGGGCTGGCTACCCAACTACATCCATGGGGCGCATCATTTCGTTGTCTTCGTGCTCCAGGATATGGCAATGCCACACGTACCGGTACCGCTTGCCAGAAACTACCTGCGTTCCGGTGGGCAGTTCGAACTTCATGGCCAGCTTGGTCACCGTTCCCGGATACGCTTTTACTACATCCTTATAAGCGTTCTGTTCTTCCGGAGCGGGCGCCTGGGGCTTGCCGGTGAAGACGAGCTGACCGGTGTTGTCGAACGTGTCCTGGTCAAATGGCTGCCGGCTGATGATCTGGAATTGCACCAGGTGGATGTGCTTGGGGTGCCCATCGCCGGTGTCGTTGATCATGTTCCAGACCTCCGTCGATCCCACCTTCGGATCTTCGGTCACCGGGTCGTCCCAGTTCTTATTATCGAGCAGGCCGATGATCGGGAACCCGTCCGATTCGCGATCGAGTTCTGTCAAAACCAGATCACGGCTGTTGTCCGCCCGATGCACATTGATGTCCATTGGGTCCGGGTTCAGCACAAAGGGAATTTTGCTGGTGTCCTTGGACGAGAGCGGCTTGGTGACGCGGAACATCATGATCTCGGTGGGAACCACTTCTCCTCCACCGGGATACGGCGCAGGACCATCATTCTTGAGAACAAAGAACTGTCCCGCCTTGCCGGTAAAGTCCACAATCACGTCAAAGCGTTCTGCCGGTGCCTGCAACAGCGTTGTGAGAGGCACGGGCGAGGGCAGCAGGCCGCCATCGGTCCCGATGACGAAGAACTGCGGTCCCGCCATGCCGTGAGGTGTGCCATCGGCAGTCGTGCGGACAATTCGCATGTTCAGGAACCGCGCGTTGCAGCCGTTGAGCATGCGCAAGCGATAGCGCCGGGGTTCCACGTCCAGCACAGGCCAGACTTTGCCGTTTACGCACATGGTGTCGCCGAAGAACTCCGGAATCCAGAACTGGTGCGTGCCGCCGTCTGCGATTGGGTACAGCAGCGTGCCATCAGGATTGAACAGCCGGTCTTGGATCAGCATTGGAATTTCAAACTGCCCCTTGGGCAGGTTGAGTGAATCTTCCACCGCATCGCGGATCAGATAAATGCCTGCCAGCCCCATCACCATATTCAGGCGCGTGATCCCCAGCGTGTGGTCGTGATACCACAGCATGGTAGCCTGCTGGTCATTGGGATAGACGAAAGCACTGTCGGTATAGAGCAGAGGGCCTGTTACGCCGTCTGGCGAACTCCAGGCTTCCGGGTAGCCATCGTATTCAGGCAGGATCTTGGCCCCGTGGAGATGGACCACGTTGCGTACCTGCGGCTTGTCCGCTTCCGCGCCGTGGACTGTGGGATCTACCGGCAACGGATGCGTGGTGGGCAGAGCATCGTTGTGATACTTGATTTTCACCGGCGTGCCCCGGCGTACTTCCATCGTGGGCCCGGGCCAGATTCCGTTGTAACCCCAGATCGGGGTTGCAGGCAGATCGCGGTGCACTTTCTGCAGCGTGGGTAGCATCCGAATGTGAGTCACACTATTGGGATCGGGCTTGATCACGGGTGGGATCGGAAGTTGGTCCACAAATTGTGCCAGGCCGTTGGTGGCTGCCGTTTTCAACTGTCCCAGCGGATGCTGTACGTGTCCGTGGAAGGTAACACCGCCTTGGGTATGGACTCGAGTATTGGGAGTCTGGGCAGAGGAAAAAGCAGGCAGTACCATGCCGGCTCCGGCCATCGCTCCCAGTTTGAGCAGATCGCGTCGACTTCTTTTCATTTTTCTTATTGCTCCTGTAAGTGGAGACACTTCAGGCGTGACAGGCATGAGGCCGGTTGGAATGGTCCGTCGTCCGCTTATCGCGCCGAGGTGGCGTCTTTGAGTTTCGCAGCCTGACTTTTTCCGGAAGAAGGCCGCGAAAGCGAGTAGAACTTAGCCGGAAAAATAGACCCTAAGCTACAAAATTAGGGAAATTAATATCGTCGCTTTACTCAGCAATAAGGAAATTCTTAAAATTGATAATAGTCATGTCCTGACTTAATGAGCACCTGGTCTCAACCGCTTTGTGGTTTTCAATCGTTAAGCCGGCGACTGAGCATATCCGTGTGCAAAAACCCACAACTATTAGGAACTCTAATCCTTGCTACCCCAGTCAGCCTTGCCGGAAGCGTCTTTGTTCACGTAAGCCATTGATTTCATGATTGATAGCGTTTAGGGCCTGATTTCCTAAAGACTTTCTTACTGTCTCCCCTGCAACGATCGCCCGCAAAACCTCACTTAGTACCGAACAGCGAAGTCTGGAATTTCTACAAAAGTGAGTACCGAATTGATCAATGGCATGGAACTGGGGGTGAAAATGACAGATCCGGTTATCCTGGCCAATGCAGTTCCCCGGTACTCAGGGGACGGCTTGATCATGGCCGGGTTGGCATGGCTTACCCGGGTGCATCAAGAGGGGCAGTGGATCGATTCTGATTTACCCGGTGACGGGTCACGTCTGTGGGTTACCGCGTGTACTCTTGCCCGCCTTAGCGAATTGCCTTCTGAATACATCTCGCCCGCTCTCAGGCAGCAGATTGAGATGGCCCTCAATCGATTGCAGGCAAGGGCTGTGGCCGGCTCCGGCTGGAGTTGCACGGAATCTGGAAAGCCAGACGCGTTCACCACTGCCTGGGCCATCCTTGCCCTGCGGTGCCATCGGCGAGCGGTGCCGCGCGCAGCCATTGAATTTTTATTGCGCTGCCGCGAGCCCAACGGCGGTTTTACAGCGTACCCGTATCAGGCATTGCCGGAGGAACACTCTGAGGGCGCCAGCGCTGAAATCACAGTAACTGCGTTGCGCGCGCTGAGCATGTGCGATCGCGCGGGCGGCGATTTTGTTACCGCGCACCTTCGCAATGATCTTTCCTCTACTCCATGTGGGCAACTCCTCACGTTTTTATATCTGTTCAGAAATTCTGGATTGGGGAAGCGGTCTTGCGCCTTGGCCCTTGCTCAATCAGGTGAGCCAGTCCGCCATCCAGTTTGATCTGGGCAGGCCGTATGAGCAGGCGCTGTTGTTGCGAATCTTGTCGCGGCTGCGAAACCAGAGGGCATGGCTGGCGGCGTCCGCACTCCAAAAAATGCAGCGCCCGGATGGTTCATGGGCCTCGTCTCCGGTTGCTGCTCAGGAAAAATCCAACGGTGCCGGGCTCACGGCGGTTTCTGACGCCCACGCAACAGTCCTCTCCACCATTACGGCGCTTGCAGCTCTTTCGGTACACGAATCCGGGCTTGGCTGCAGCGATTCCGCCAGGAGAAAGCCTGGGGCATTGCTGTGAAGAGGATGCACACAAAAGCCCGGAGAAAAGAAGGCATTGTGCTGCCTTTTCCAAGGCTGGAGGCTTCGGGAACTCAGCCCGGCGTATCCGGCGGTGAAGTATACTGTTTGCGCACTGCCGCCGTGGACCTCTATCCCTTTGATGAAGCTTATCTTTGCCGCCTCCGCGACCGGGATGCGAAGACGGAGGAACACTTTGTTGACTACTTCAGCAACCTCCTGAAAGCCAAACTGCGCAGTGACGGTTACTCTGAAAGCGCCTTGAATGACATCCGCCAGGAAACCCTGTTCAGGGTGCTGAAGGCCATCTACGCAAACAAAGTCCAGAATCCAAAGAGCTTGCGGTCGTTCGTCTATGGTGTATGCGAAAGAGTGGAGTGGGAATACGACCGCGGGGAGTGGCCGCAATGGAAGGACGAGCATGATGAGTTCCCGGACGTTTCGGATGATCGCAATCCTGCTGACGCCCCGGCGCGCCAGGCGGAAGTACGCCAGACCGCCCGCTGGGTGCTGGATAAGTTGCCCGAGAAAGACCGGAAAATTCTGATTGCCCTCTTTCTTGACGAAAAAGATCGGGACCAAATCTGTGTGGAATTAGGGACTACCCGGGACAATTTCCGTGTTCTGCTGCATCGCGCTCTCTCGAGTGCTAGAAAGGTTTTGACCAGGGGAGCCAGCAGTTAAGCTAATGGGATAGGAATAATATTATGACGACGCACTTTATGAATCATCAACAGGCAATGGAACAACATGCAACTGAGCGCTACCTGCTGCGCGAAATGTCGGCGGAAGAACGCCATGCTTTTGAAGAGCACTACCTGGAGTGCCCCGAGTGTCTTGAGGCCGTCACCTTCGGAACGGAGTTTCTCGAGGCTGGGCGGCAGGTTGCCCAGGAAATGACTGAGCGCGAGGCTAACACCGTACGTGTTGCTTCCTGGCGTGAGCGCCTGATGCCGGTGTTTTCCGGATGGCTGCGTCCTGCTTCTGCCCTGGTGTTCGCACTGCTGCTCTGCTTTGTCGGTCTCAGCGTTTATCAGATGGTTGTGCTTGAGAAGCAGAAAAATACAATTGCCCAGTTGAAGGCTCCCAAACAGGAATTACGTTTTGTACTCAGAGAGCAGACGCGCTCGGCGGACAACATTCAGGTCGTGCGAGTCCCCCGGGAGAGCCAACTGCAGCTGGTAGTAGAGTTCACGCCGGACTCGAAGTTCAATGCTTATGGCGCAGAGATTGTGGCGGACTCGAAAGTCATCAGCTCGTTCCAGTCTGAGACTACGACTACGCCCATGACAGTCTCTATTCCGGCACAGGCACTAGCTCCGGGTCGTTACACAGTTGTAATTGTGGGATTCGGCAAAGACGGTGCAAAAAGGGAGACAGGTAACGGTATCTTCGAACTGCAGTTTACGGATTAAGATTTTCTTAAATATAGGTTCAGATATTAGCTTTTCGATTTCCACTAGCAGAACAAAAACAGAGTAGTACAATCCAGCTTAACTGGAGGCTCTGTGCCCTGCCTCTCTTCTGCTGTTTCGTAAGACCGCACGACGTGGTTCCGAAATTTATTTTGTGGAGTATCGATAATGGCCAAATGCTCACACCATCAGTATTTCTATCATGCGTCCGCGTCTGGATTATCAGCGGAAATTGAACGGCCGGTGCAGCAAAGCATCGCCGCCCAGGCTGCAAGTACTCTTCCCAGTGGAGGAGGACGCGGGTTTCAGCGAACTGAAAAGTTCTGCGTTGCCCCATTCGTTTGCTTCGATGCTGCGTATTCTGAGGTAGGCGGAAGCTTTGACGAATGTCACATGATGCACACTACTTATGCGTATTCTGTCATAGAAGGTCTTAATATCGCAGACGTAGTCACTGCTGATCGCGTAGTCTCACGCATTGTCACCTACTCGCCTCCGGAACCTGCCGGTCATTGCTGCGTTGAGGGAGAGCACACCTTTGATATTACCGGCAGCCACTTTGACAATTTGAGGATTGCCGGACATAAGGTTGAGTTCGACTTGTCCAGTCATCTCATCAACGAGCATAATACTTACTCAAAATTCCAGGAGCTCTATCATCCGGAAGCCGCAGAAAATGGCGCTGGGACCACAGCCAAGGCGTCATCTGTAAAGTCAGGCAAAGGCGGAACTGGGGAGAGGAAGAAAAAGGCCGCCTCTCTGTTGCCATGGGGTGATCAGGACCAGCAGGGACTCAATCGCCTTCTGGAATCTGAAGAGACATATCACGCGCTTGTTGGTATCGGCACTCGCGCCAAAGCATGGGCGAATGGTGCAAAATCAAAGAGCGCAGCACGGCCAGCGCAGAAGTCAACGAACGGGGGAGCGTACTGGTGTTCCGCAGCAGGTCATCTCGATCTGAAAAAGTCGATCGGAGACACCGAACTTCAGAATTTCGGGGGCCTCATTCTGATCCCGAAGTTTGGCGTGGTTCGCCTCGCCGAGCTTGTCATCCATCCGGATTATCAACGGCTAACCATGGTGCGGGTGCAGATGTGCTCCGGGAGTACGGGCAGCACCGACGGCGGCACCACCGGAACGAGTGGCGGCAGGCCGCCCAAGCCATAATTGCCATTGTTTTAGTCGGCGTCACAGCTTGTACAAACAATGGGCAGTGGCGCCGGCAGTACCAAGAGAGCAGACAGAAGCTCCAGGACGGCTACTTCCAAGCAGCCTTGAAGCTTGCCGACGATGGCGAAAGGCGGGCGCAGGGCAAATCTACCGAGTGGTACTGGCGTTTTCGGATTCTTCACGCGGAAGCGGATCTACGGCTTCTCCATCCAGACGAAGCACTTTCTCTCACCTCCTCGCAACTGCCTGCGGTAATTCCAGCCGACATACGCGCCCACGCCAGGCTGACCCAGGCCAGCGCGCTTTGCCAGCTTCACCGTGAGAATGAGGCTTTTGCAATTCTGGCTGCTCCTGATTTGAATTCCGCTAACCTCCCTGCCATTGAGGCAGAGCGTTTGCTGGATCGGGCCAGTTGTGCGTTGGATTCAGATCTCGGAGCGGCCAAGCGCGATTTTGATCGATCAGCGGAATTGGCTGCCGGAACAGATCAGTTTCTGCTTGGGTCAGCGCTGCTGGGATCGGGCTATGTACTGCTCACGCAGCGGAACTTTGACGGCGCAATCGGCAGGCTTCGGCCGGCTCTGGACGCTACCACGTCTCCCTTCATTCGGGAACGAACTTTGGGGAACCTCGGCCTGTGTTATTCCAGACTGGGCGAATATCGAACAGCGATCCAGTACTCGGGGAAGGCCGCCGACATCGCAACGCAGTTGGGACTTAGCGACGACGAGAGCGCCTGGTTACTTGACGTAGGACACTCTTACCAGGCTCTGCGTGAATTCGAAAATGCCGAATCCTACCTTCAAAGGGCACTTTCCCTCTCTCGTCGACTGCAAGATCACGACAACGAGGCGGGTGCTCTGAACAACCTCACACAGATGGCACTCAAGGATCATCAATTGGACAAAGCTGAGCAGTATTGGCGTCAAGAAGCCTCGGTTGCCAGCGTGAGCCCCGTCATTAAGTCATATGCCGCGCTGGACGAAGCGGATATTGCTCTCGCGCGAAAAAATTATCGTCGTGCGGAAGTTGTTCTGGACGCACTGGTTGCCGATGTAAACGCGAATCCAGTACTTCACGCGATTACGCTTGGTAATTTGGCAGAGGTTTACGCGGCGGAACAGAAGTTCGATGCAGCCAACAAAACGTTTCTGCGCAGCGTGGAGGCGGCTGAAAAAGCGCGTTCAGCGGTCTCTGAATCGTTTCGAATGTCCTTCCTTGACGAGTTTCCTTTTTATGATGCTTACGTCCGCTTCCTGCTGAAGCAGGACAAACCGATGGGGGCACTGCAAGTCGCTGAGAGAGGAAGGGCAATTACTCTCATGGAAGGCATGGCTGGCGATGGATTGCGAAAGAAAGCGATTGATTTGATGAATGTCCAATCGCTTTTGAAGAGCCGCGATGAAGTTTTATTGACCTACTGGGTAGCCGATGAAGAGTCTTATCTCTGGCTGATCAGTCCCACGCAATTCAAGGTATTCCAATTGCCCGGACACAAGCAGTTGCATGATCTGGTGGAGACCGCCAACAAAGAAATACAGGACCGCGTTAGCCTGCAGAACTCCACATACGGCGAACAGCTTTATCAAACGCTAATCGCTCCGGCAGCCAGATTCATTCCGCAAGGCTCGAAAGTGATGGTAATTCCAAGTCGTGTGCTCTGCCTTACAAGTTTTGAAGCTCTGGTCGCTCTCAAGCCCAGTCCACACTATTGGATTGAAGACGTTGAGATCCAGAAGACAAGTTCAATTTCTTTGCTGCTTTTGAATTCTGGGGACCACGCACCTGCCCCGGCAAAAGATCTTCTCTTGATTGGAGCGCCGGTTGAAGTCAACAAGAAAGACTTTCCCGCTTTGCCCCACGCAACGGACGAAATTCAAGACATTGAACCTCATTTTTATGCGGCGCGTGAAACCGTGATTTCTGGCAAAGATGCTACGCCACAGGCTTATCTGGAGAGTCATCCTGAGCAATATCGTGTCATTCATTTTGTTACCCACGGCACGGCCAATGAGCAACATCCGCTGGATTCCGCAATTGTGCTATCTCCCGGCCCGCAGAACTCGTACATGCTTTACGCAGGCGAGATCATGAAAAAGCCGATCGATGCCGATCTAGTCACCATATCGGCATGTTACGGCGCAGGGCTGCGTTGGTACTTAAGCGAATCTACTGTAGGGCTGGGGTGGGCATTCATCCGCGCTGGCGCACATCATGTCATTGCTGCATTGTGGGAAGTGGACGACGAGGGAACTCCGGAATTCATGGGCGACTTCTACCGCCAGTTTAGTAGTGGTAAAACCTGTGCTGAGGCTCTTCGCGCAGTGAAATTGGAGATGATTAAACAGCAGGGACCTCACCGTCATCCGTACTTCTGGGCCTCGCTTGAGCTCTATGCAGGATCGTAAGCTGCTTGTAACACAGCTATAAAGATTCGCAGCAAACAGCCAGAACTATCTGATCGCCGGGCATATACGAAAGCTCGATTCGGGATTGGCCCTTGATGATTAACTCGCATTGCGCAGCGGATGTTGTGTGCGTTTCAGCCGTGATATCTCAAGCAACGCCAGAGCGTGAGCGTCTTCTTTGCTCTTGGCATCATGCCGGACCACAACTTCGGCCGTATCTTCGCGGCGAATCACGCACTGCCACAATGCGTCTTCTCGAACTGCCTGAGGAACGATGTTCGCTTGGTAGGGGTGCCTCACGATCTTCATTTGCTCAAGTTTTCCTTTCTGGGCGAAAAGGAGGATAGGCGCAACAAAAGTATTCTAGACGTGAGATTCCGAGACGCCAGTGGCTTATGTTAAAAACAGGTTAAAATCCGGGCCCAAGCTGTGGAATTCTTAGTATCAATCTCCAGCGGCCTCTGCATAAACCGTTCTGTTCTTAAGGACTTGCGAAGACGGGCGATTTACGTGAGCGCTCCCGGGGTGAAGCCTTAGCCTTGTGCTTCCAATTCAATTAATGGAAAAGCCACGAGCAGCAATACCCGGCAAGGTCACTGGCAGTTTACCGCGGGTCTGCAACTCTCCAAACAGCACTTTCACGGCGCTCAGCTCTGATGTTGAAACGGCGGAGAAAGTGCAGATGTAGTTCTCAATCGCGGGAAAGCTCGTGGCGATGTACGGATTTCCCATAGCCACAACCACCGTCTTAGGCGCGGCCAGTTCCAGCACCTGCTTCAGAAGGTCAGCGCTTGCGCCTTCCACGCCAACGCTGTTGACCAACTGTCCCTCCACCATCACCTGTTTGCCTGAAACGGGAGAGAGGTACACAGCCACCACCACCTTGCCCGCGTCCTTCACGGCTTGCAAAATCGGGCCGGCCATGGGGAATGCGAGGCTGGGATCGACATAAAAAACAGTCGCATCGGCTCGTCTGGCCCGCACTGCGTTTTCAAATCCACGGCCCGGGCCTGAATGAGCGTTGTCACTCATAATGATGGTCACCACCTGGGCGCTTGGCGGCACAGGCACATGAGAATACGCGCCCTGGGCCGGCGGCGGAGAAAGAAGTTTAGTCAGCGGCAACACCTTGCCGTTATCGCGCACCAGAGTCACGGCCTGATCCGCCACTTGTTGGGCAAAGTCCATATCAGACTGTTTGCTCACCAGATACGGGACTTGCTCGATATCAACCTCACGGGCTTTATCCAGCCCTACCGAAGCTTTCATTTCCAAAATCCGCCGCACGGATTCATCAATGCGTGATTCCGGAATCTCGCCGCTGCGTACAGCATCAATCACACCGCGGAAAGCGCCATCAAGGTCGCTGGGAAGCAGAAGAAAGTCGTCTCCCGCTTTGATCGCGTCCACAGCCGCTCGTCCGGCGGGATTGCCTGCGCTCGGAGGATAAAGGTTGGTGAGTCCTTGCATGTCCATGGCGTCAGTAACCACAACTCCCTGGAACCCGAGTTGATTTCGCAGCAGGCCGGTCACCACCTTGTCTGATGTTGTTGCCACTTTGTTGGCATCCGGTTCCAGCGCCGGGACGCTCACGTGGGCCACCATCACCGCATCCGTGCCCGCGGCAATCGCCTGCTTGAAGGGCGGCAGTTCAACGCTTTGCAGCCGCGCCAGATCAGCCGTCACGCGGGGCACGTTCAGGTGCGAATCTGTGCCGGTGTCGCCATGGCCGGGAAAATGTTTTGCCGTAGTCAGCATTCCATGAGAGCGGGCCCCGCGAATAAACGCCGCGGCAAACTGCCCCACGGTTGCCGGATCTTCACCGTAAGACCGGGTGTTGATGATGGGATTGTGCGGATTGATGTTCACGTCTGCAATCGGGTAGTAATCCCAGTTGATGCCCACCGCGCGCGACTCTTCTGCCACAATCGCGCCGAAACGTTCCGCATTGGCCGGGTTGCCGGTTGCGGCAAAGGCCATGGCATCAGGAAAGACCGGGACCTCGTTCATGCGCATGGCCAGCCCGCGCTCAAAATCAGCAGAAATCAGCAACGGCAGCTTGGAATCACGTTGCAACTGGTTCGCCATCATGGCAGCTTCCAGAGGAGCATTCTTGAGCAGAAATGGGCCGTCCACCCGCACGGTAAGAAGCACGGTGCCCAGATGATATTTCTGCATCTGCGCGCGAAACTGCTGGTAGGCGTCGCTGGAAAAGTTTTCGAAATCCATGTAATAGCGCACGCCAAGCATCTGGCCCACTTTTTCTTCCAGCGAGAGTTTTTTTAGCGTTTGTTCCGCCCAGTGGCGTCCTTCCTTAGTCAGTTCTACGGGAGCGGCCTTGGCGTAGTGTTCACCGGCGGTCGCAGGCGGCGCCGCAAGCATTGCGATCAGAACGCACGCCAGGGCTGTGCGGAATGTAAACATGATTAAGAAGATATCAGAAGCAACTGAAAGCACCGGAGTAACCGAAGCTGAAACGAATTTCAGCTAAACGAATTTTGTTGGGTGCAGATGAAATGATTGCTTTCCGCGGAACACTAAGTAACAGAATCAGGTTCTGCCTTCTTGATCGGTAAAGCCCGGCAAATCCAAATCTGAGCCACGCTCGTAATCATAACGACTAGCGGACGTGCCGTATCAATTCCGAGTCTGCTTCTGTCCGGCCCATTGCGCTCCTAAAAAAGAACGATCTCTCAAATAAAGAACGAGACTCTTAAAAAGATCGCCTTTTAAGAAAATAGTTGGTCTTAGACCCCCAATTCGCAGGAGCGAGAGTAGTGACTGCTTTTTCGACGATTCTTCGAAACCTCCACGCGCTTGCCGAATCTATATTGGGTTATTCAGAAGGGACGCGCCGTATGTTTTGCTCCAGAACCCGCCGCAATCCACGCCAGCAGGTGAATGAATACGCGACCCAGAGTGACTTTCAAAAGATTTTTTCTGAAGATATGGCCGGGTTGCATTTGCTTGCCTTCCTGCTGACTGCGGACGCAAACATGGCAGAGCAGGTTTTTGTGGCTGGGCTGGAAGACAGCATCCGTGGCAATCCCGTGTTCCGGCAGTGGGCGCGTTCATGGAGCCAGCGCGCGATCATCAAGCGGGCCATCAAGGCCGTGGCGCCGTCACCCAGCGAACCCCGGACCACCTCTGTCCCCGTACAGCCGCAAACCGGCAAACCAGAGCTGGACATACTGGTTCAGATCGTCGCCAAACTGGGCGCCTTCGAGCGCTTTGTATTCGTGCTTTCAGTGCTGGAGGGTTACTCAGTCTCTGAATGTGCAACTCTGTTGGCGTGTACTCTCCGCGACGTTGTTTCGGCCAGGGCAGCGGCAATGAAAGAAATGGCAGCCACCCAGCACCCGGAATTCGTAATGCCGCACCCACCCGTGGCAGTATGGAAATCATTATTCACCTCTGCGCAAGCTTCCTGAGTCGACATGCGCTCCGTGCTGAGTCAATACCGTTCACTTACGGGGCGTTAGGCGCCTGATATGGATTATCATCCAGCCCTCGAAGAGGGCGGAATGAGTTAGCCCAGACCGGCAGGTCTGGGAAACCTTGCAAAATGCGTGTGAGCGCCGTCGGCGCGACACAGGTAGTGCTGTTAATCGCAATGGTTCATTTTCTTAATCGAACGGTATTGGTGCTCGGTAGTTTGTGTTTGGGAAGAAAGCTGCGGAGAATCGCTTCAGAAAAACTGATACAATGAACCAGCGGCAACGTCGCATCCTCACGGAGAGGTGGCCGAGTGGCTGAAGTTGAGCCGTTTTGGCAGCGTGAGCGAGGCAAAGCCGAGCGGGAGTTGCCAGGCGAAATCCCGAGCGCAGTTTGCGAGGGAGCTCCGGCGATAGCGTAAGTCGCGTTCGTTCTTTCCATTTTTGATTTGCACGGAGAGGTGGCCGAGTGGCTGAAGGCGGCGGTTTGCTAAACCGTTATAGGGGCTAACACCTCTATCGGGGGTTCGAATCCCCCCCTCTCCGCCAGTGCTTGTTTTCACGCTTTAATGGCAAAGATCCGCATTGTCCCACCCTTGAGACCTTTTTTGCCTCAACTGGAACAACATCAGGCAATGCGGCCTATTCCTCGGCGATTCCGTTTTGGGCGAAAGCTTCGAATCAAACCTTCCTCTAATCCGGCTATTGGATCAAGGCAAGCCGTTCCATTCAATCGCTGGGGGACAGAGAGTGAAAATTTCCACTTGATGTCCTTGTTGGAGCAAAGGTGTGATCAGATCCCGAATGCGCATGGCCGTTCGCAGCCGTTCCGTTTTGGCGTAGTGGTTAAAACGAGTCTGGAGACCGCCTTGTGCAGAGCCGATATAACAAATTTCGCCATCGACGGCATACACGTAGATACCCGCTCGGCGCTCCAGCGCTACGCAGGGGTAGGCGCGCCCCGCATCGTTGAGTTTCCTGCTTCCCGCGTGAATGAACCCTGCCTTCAGCAGCCGTTCCATGTGGGAGTCAGGCATGCGAAAAATATTATTGTACATTGACATTCGAGATGGCTGAGTGGCTGAAATGGCCAGTTTGCTCAACCGGTATAGGGCTAATACCTCCATCGGGAGTTCAAATCCCCCTCTGCGCCAGAAGTTTTATCCATCCTGCTCATTTTGCGCGTGGTGCAAATCAAAGTTTCATCGCTAAATCCCGCACGTATGTATTACGTGTGTGAGAAGCCCTTTTTCTGGCGTTTTCCCAATTTGGTTCAGCCAATCAATTTAATAATTATGGTAAGCTCGGCCTCGTGTTTTGGACGGGAGATCATAATAGAAAGGAATGCCAGCTATGAATCAAGACAATCGAGTCCTGCAACGCATCGGCGCCCGCGAACTGACGTGGGACGAGGTAGGACACGTCACCGGCGCCATTAACACGTTGACCGCCTTCTGTAGCGCCCCTTCACCGAGGTACCCCAACGGCGACAACGACCACGAGGGCTGCAACCTGTAAGCTCAATCAATCCTAACGCCAATAACGGCAACACGCGGTCCAACGTCTGGCCGACCGCATACGCCAGGCAATTGACTCAACAATTCAGCCCTGCTTCGCATTCGCAGGGCTTTTGTTTTGTTTCCTGAGATTTTGCCGGTGTGGCATACCTCAATCGAGCACGCCATACGGTGTGCTTTTTAAATCTGGGGTTCTAAAATCACGGTTTCACACAGAAACATCCGAATTGGTTACACCTGTAAACCAATCCGGGCTGGCAGGTGATCGCGGAGCTGCTGGCTGAAGGAATGGGCGAATCACTCGAACTCGTGGCCTGTCCCGGAGCTGCGAGGATCGGCGCGCACAGTAGCGTAGCGGCGAAGAAAAGCTTTCTGAGGCTTAACATTGATGAAGTCCTCCTCGCTTTTTCGATTCGCAGGCGCCGTGGCAAGTTGGCGCTGTCCACCGTTTCACTGAGGACTCATTCCGGGTACGGCCCATTCCGTGAATTGCGTGCGAGAGGTCTTAAATTCTTGTGGATTCCTCACGTCTGTCCCACTCCCTAAAGCTTTCAAACAACTCACCTTAGCTCCGGTTAGCTCATTCGGTCACGTCACGTCCGTTTCCCGGATCCCAATCTGAACCTTTTTTAATCTAGGCCCTATATCAAAGGCTTCAGAACTGACCCTATCAGATGAACCCATTCTTCGGGTGCGGAAAGCGCCAGTGGGTTCAGGGCACCGAACGTTACCTTTTCCTCCGGGAGGTATTGAAGTTTATGCTCGCCAAACCTATTCGCTCGTTCGCCGAGCCTGAAGATCCCGCAATTGCCATTCATCGCCTGTTGGGTTTACTGGAGACAGTGGTTAACCAGCAGGCAGACCTGATTGAAGAGATTATGGATCCCCGCATTTCTCCTTCACAAGAGCTGCACCTGAGGGCAATTTCCACGCGAGCGGTGAAGTAGATTTTGTGTTTCAGGGCAGTCGCACTCTGCGTCACGTCGCATCGAGTTGAGACGGTCCATGGCCCAACGCCGGTCTTTAACTTGCCTGTTTTAAGAGCAGTGACCGCATCGCCACAACCGCAGTCTCCGGGTCCCCATCCTGGCATGTGTAGGCAACGTATCCATCCGGTCTCACCAGGCGCAGGCCGGGAGATTGTGACGGCCTCAGTTCCACAAACTCGCCCAGAGATTTGCTGAGCTGGCTTGCAGCCTGCGCTTTTGTGGGCTCATCGTCATAGTTGCCGAATATCAGAAAGCGGCTCCTGATTCCGTTGCCGCCCCGCATCGAATCATCAAAATAGCGCTCTCCCGGGCCTTCGACCAGCGGGCTATCAGCATAAGCGATGCCCAGCTCAGAAAGCCTCTGCACAAAAGCATGCTGAAACGGAGCCAGCCGGGAAACCATGGGGATCACAGTATTGCGCAGCGCCTGGGCAAAGCGATTCGGCGTTCCCATGACTTTGGTCAGCCTGTCCGTGGTGGCAATCACATTTTCAATTACCGGCAGCCTTTCCGCGCTGTAACTCTCCAGCAATTGCTCAGTGCCATGGTGACGCAGAAAGAGATCGAGCTTCCACACAAGGTTCCAGACATCGTGTAGGCCTGTGTTCATGCCCTGGCCGCCAAACGGACTATGGATATGCGCCGCGTCTCCCGCAATGAAGATCCGTTCCGCGCGCAGTTTGGCTGCGTGCCGGTGATGAATGTGAAAATAGCTGCTCCAGTGCAGACTGCGCGCCTCAATCTCGGCAGGCGCACGCTCTGCAAGCACTTTGCGCACCAGCTCGAGTGATGGCGCGTCTCCTTCCTGCTGCTTGACTGTCGCCACCACACGGCGGCGCGTGGCGCTCATGGGAAAGATTGCTACAGGTCCCAATTCGCTGGGGCAAAGCTGCAACTGGTCGACCGGAAGAGCATCGTTTGTCTCGATGTCCGCAAGCATGAACGTATCGGCATATTCGCCGCCTTCCAGATGTATGTTGATGCTCTTGCGGACCCCACTGTGTGCGCCATCGCAGCCCACAACAAATGCCGCGCGGACCGTCACCCTTTCTCCGCGATGGTCCAGCGTCGCCTCTACATATTCATTTTCCTGGCGGGCGGAGACGAAAGTCGTCTCGTAGTCCACCGTGCCGCCTTTGCACTGCAACTCTTGCGCAAGGATTTTTTCGGTAACATTCTGTGGCACCATGGCGACGAAAGGATACGGCGTCTCCTCGGGTTTGAACGGCATTTGCGCCAGCGTGTGGCCGTGCGTGATCACCGCGACGGACGTAACTTGGTTCGCCGCTGCGAGAAATGGTTGAACCACGCCGGCCATGTCAAAAATTTCCAGAGTCCGCGGGAAAATGGCCAGCGCCTTGGAGTGGAGGGACTGTGAGGGATGCGTCTCAATGATTCGCCAACGCAGGTTGCGTCGCGCGCACTCGTTGGCCAGAAACAAACCCACTGGTCCTGCGCCCACAATCAAAATATCAGTATCAAGACCTGCTGCTGGCATTGGCTACCCTCCTTTTTGCATAAAGATTGCTCCATTCTCAGATGGGCTGAGATGGTGAAGAATCTGGGCTGTCAACCGGCAGATTCGCCTCCATATCTGATTCGCCTCGGGACACGATAGTTTCCAGTTTTCGGCTTGGCTGGCAGAGCAGGCTACAGCTTTTCTTCTTTGGCGATAATCTCTTTCATGATTTCGGATGTGCCTGCGCCAATGGTGTTCAGGCGCACGTCGCGCCACATGCGCCCGATGGGATATTCCGTGGTGTAGGCAAAGCCGCCGAAGATCTGCATGCAGTCATAAGCCACCTTTTGCGAGAGTTCGGTGGTGTACAGCTTGGCCATGGTGATTTCGCGGACAGCGCGCCTGCCACGGTTCAACAGATCAACCGCATGGTAGGTGAGCCAGCGACCGGCCTCCAGGGCAGTGAGGTGTTCGGCAAAACGGTGACGCCACACCTGAAATTTTCCAATCGGCGAACCGAACGCAGAGCGTTCGTGACCGTAATCAATGGCCCAGCGCAGGCCTTTTTGCATGGCAGCAAGTGCGGAAAGCGACGCCACCAGCCGCTCACCCTGAAAATTTTCCATGATGTAGTAGAACCCATGGTCCTTCTTGCCCAGGATGTAACGGGCAGGAATGCGGCACTCGTCGAAGAACAATTCCGCTGTATCTGAAGCCAGGTTGCCAATCTTCTTGAGCTTCTTGCCCACGGAGAAACCTTCGGTCTTCGTTGGGAACAGTACAAGAGAAATCCCTTTATGGCCTTCCGCGCCGGTGCGCACTGCCAGGATGATGTAGTCGGCCCGAGTGCCGTTGGTAATCCACAGCTTCTGGCCGGAGATGACCAGGTCATCGCCTTCCATGCGTACCCGGGTTTTGATGGACGCCACATCCGAGCCGCCGCCGGGTTCGCTGATGCCCAGCGCGCCGATCCAGTCGCCGCGGACAGCCGGCGGAAGAAATTCCTCTTTTTGTTCATCGGTGCCAAGCTCCTGAATGACGGGGAGAGCCATGTCTGATTGAACAAGAAACGCCATGTTCACGCTGCCGCTATCTGAGTTGCTCATGGCCTCAACGTAGGCGGTTGTGGCCCACCAGTCCTGGCCGCTGCCACCGTACTTGGGATCAATACGGATGCCGAACAGCCCAAGATCACCGGCCTTTTTGAAAAGCTGGCGCGGGAAGATACCCTGCTCGTCCCACTCCGCTGCAAACGGCGCAATGTCTTCCTGGCAGAAGCGCGTGACAGTTTGGCGGACGAGATCATGCTCTTCAGTGAAATAAGGGAATTCCGTTGCTTGTTGCGAAGCCGCTTGCGTGCTCATCGGCATCCTCCACACCGGTTGAATCTGTTCTGCCATCTGGGGCGCTCTCTGATTTGCCCCGGTCCGCTGGCATACGTGCGGTTGCAGGTTGCAGCACTGATATTGTGCTCCATTTTCGTGCTTACCGCGCAAAAGTGACGTGAATCCGCCCTTGCGGGAAACGCTACTTAAGCGCGGCCTTGCCCCGGCCCCTTCACGTCTTTCGCGCCTCTCGCGTAAGATGAATGCCGATTCATTTCGGGAGTCTCCTATGGCCTTCGTACAAAATCAGGGTGCGCGCATCTACTGGGACGAGCAGGGCGCGGGCGAGCCTGTGCTGCTGATCATGGGGCTTGGCTATCCCTCCGTTATGTGGCATCGCACGCGGCCTGTGCTGGCAAAGCAATACCGGACAATTGCTCTCGACAATCGCGGCAGCGGACAAAGCGATGTGCCCCCTGGTCCGTATGCAATGGCGCTCATGGCATCAGACGTAGCAGCCGTTCTCGATGCGGCCGGTGTCGAGGCGGCGCATGTTTTCGGGCTCTCCATGGGTGGAATGATTGCCCAGGAGTTTGCCTTGCAGTACCCGGCTCGAGTACGTTCGCTGATTCTTGGCTGCACGGCCGCTGGAGGACCGACCGCTGTGCGGGCTGAAGCCGAAGTGAACCACGTCCTCATGTCCCGTGATCTCACGCCAGAGGAAATGGCGCAGGCAATGCGGACTTACGTCTACGACTCGGGAACGCCGGCGGAAAAGATTGAAGAAGACCTGGCCCTCCGCCGGCAGTGGTTTCCTAAGCCTCAGGGCTATGCCGCGCAGTTACAGGGCATCCTCGCATGGGAGGCGTACAGCCGCCTTTCACAGATCAAGGCGCCCACCCTGGTGATTCACGGAGAATCGGATCAACTGGTGCCAACTGCCAATGGCAAGTTGATCGCTTCGCGCATTCCCGGCGCGGAACTGGTCCTGCTCCCTCATGCCAGCCATATCTTTGCCACTGATCAGACGGAAGCAGCGCACAAGGCGATTCTCAAATTTTTATCGGAACATTGGGCGGGAGCAGGCAAAGACGCATTCACGATCCGGTGATTTCACCATTTTTCATTTTCGTAATGGAGACTTTCTTATGAGCGATCTGGTCTACCTCAGCAAAGATAACGATATCGCGATCATTACCATCAACAACCCTCCGGTGAACGCGCTCAGCCCGGGAGTTCCGGAGGGAATCGCCGAGGCCGTTGATAAGGTGAATAGTGATTCGGGCGTGAAGGCCGCAGTGCTGATTGGCGCTGGGAAGACCTTTGTGGCCGGCGCCGACATCAATGAGTTCGGGAAGATCACTTCAGGCAAGACTCGCGGCGGGGTCAGCATCTTCCCGCAAATGCTGAAGAAGATCGAAGACTGCAGCAAGCCGGTGGTAATGGCCATCCATGGCACAGCCTTCGGCGGCGGACTAGAATTGGCCATGGCGGCGCATTATCGCGTGGCTGTGCCGAGTGCCCAGGTGGGGCAGCCCGAAGTGAAGCTCGGCATTATTCCAGGTGCGCACGGCACACAGCGTTTGCCGCGACTGGCGGGAGTGGCCAAGGCACTGGAGATGTGCGCCGATGGCAATCCAGTGAAAGCCCCTGAGGCGCAGAAGCTCGGGATTATCGATCGCATCATTGAAGGCGACCTGCTCGCCGGAGCTGTGGCTTTTGCCCGTGAAGTTGCCGGTAAGCCTGCACCTAAGACGCGCGAGCGCAATGAGAAGCTGGGTACGCCGGAGCAGAATGCTCCCATCTTTGCTGCGGCTCGCGACGCATCTCGCAAAAAAGCACGCGGGGTGATGGCGCCACTGGCCGCGATTGATGCCGTTGAAGCCGCTACAAAATTGCCTTTTGAGCAGGGATGCGAGGAAGAACGCAGGTTGTTTACCGAATGCCTCTTCTCGGACCAGTCGAAGGCGATGATCCATGTTTTCTTTGGCGAGCGTGAAGTCGCCAAGATCCCTGATATTCCTAAAGAAACGCCCATTTTTCCGGTGAACTCAGTGGGGATTATTGGCGCGGGCACCATGGGCGGGGGCATTGCCATGAGCTTCGCTAATGCGAGCATCCCCGTGCTGCTCAAAGAGACCGAGCAGGCGGCTCTGGACCGCGGACTGGCCACCATCCGCAAAAACTACGAAACATCCGTCAAGCGCGGACGCTTCACCCAGCAGTTCATGGATGAGCGCATGCAACTCATCAAACCAACACTGACCTATGACGGTTTTGACCAGGTCGACATGGTCATTGAGGCGGTGTTTGAAGGCATGGCGCTGAAGAAGCAGGTCTTCGGTGAACTCGACAAAATCTGCAAGCCTGGAGCAATCCTGGCCAGCAACACTTCCACGCTGAGCATTGATGAGATCGCGCAGGCGACCTCACGCCCCGAAGCGGTAATCGGTACACACTTCTTCAGTCCGGCAAACGTGATGCGGCTGCTGGAAATTGTGCGCGGCAGAGCGACAAGCAAGGAAGTAGTCGCCACCTGCATGCAGTTATCAAAGAAGCTGGGCAAAGTGGGAGTGCTGGTGGGGAACTGTCGCGGTTTCGTCGGCAATCGCATGTTCGGGCCATACCGGCGCGAAGCGCAGTTTCTGGTGGAAGAAGGCGCAGGCGTGGAAGCCGTGGACAAGGCGCTTTATGACTACGGCATGGCGATGGGACCGCTCTCGGTGGGTGATCTGGCTGGCCTGGACGTGGGTTGGCGGATCCGCAAAGAGTTCCGCCACCTGGAGAAACCGGGCGTTCGCCAACCCCTTGCGGAAGACAGGCTGTGTGAGATGGGCCGCTACGGCCAGAAGACCCGCGCCGGCTGGTACGAGTATGACGAGAACCGCAAGCAGATTCCTGATCCTGAGGTGCCGCAGCTGGTGAAGCAATGGGCCACAGAGGCCGGCATCCCTCAGCGGCAGATATCGGCGGAAGAGATTGTCGATCGCTGCATTTACGCTCTGGTGAACGAAGGCGCTCGCATTCTGGAGGAGGGGTATGCGCTAAGGGCGGTTGACATCGACATCATTTACCTGACCGGCTACGGCTTTCCGGCGCATCGCGGAGGACCCATGTGGTATGCGGATACGGTGGGGCTGAAGAAGGTCTACGACCGCATCTGCGAATTTGAGCGGCAACACGGCGAGTTGTGGACTCCCGCGCCGCTGCTGAAGGAGCTGGCGCTCACGGGCCGCGACTTCAAAGGTTTTGTCCGCGAAGGTGCTGTGGTCAAGGCATAAATCCGCGCTCTCTGAGCGGGAAAGCTGGTCAGGATCACAGGTTCGAAAGCCCGATGGAAACGGAGGCTGGCATGTTTCCCCAGTTGACCCAGTTTACCGACTATAGCCTGCTCCTTCTGCGCCTGATGGTTGCGGCGGTGTTCGCCACCAGCGGCTGGAGCCATCTTAAGGACCCGAAGGGCCGCGCGCACAGCATCGGCATGAGCCCCAGCTTTACTGCATTTTTAGGAGCAGCAGAACTTGCAGGAGCACTGGGAGTCGCATTTGGCGTGCTGACGCAATTGGCTGCGGCAGGATTGATATTGATCATGCTCGGCGCCATTCAAAAGAAGATTTTTGTCTGGCACACCGGCTTCTGGGGAGAGAAAAGCTCCGGGTGGCACTATGATCTCATGCTCGCGCTAATGAATCTTGTGATTATCACCACGAATGGAGGCACGCTGGTGCTGTGGAAGTAACTGGTCGCAGATGGTTACCGTAACCAGTGAAAACACGAGGGCGCCTAGAGTTTTTCTCTGATGTTGAGCCACCGCAGTGAGGCTTACAAGTAAAAGCAGGAACTCTGGATTCCGCGAACCTGCTGATGCTGCGACTTGATTATCTCTCATGCGTATTAACCATTCTTTCCACCGTGATGGTGGGCGGTCGCAAGTGGCAGGGCTGGGTAGTGGCAGGGGCCAACAGTGCCATCATTTCCGTGATCGGGCTGCAAACGGGCCAATGGGGATTTGTCCCCGCGAATGTATTCTGCATCGCACTGTACCTTTACAACATTAGGAAGTGGCGCTTGCGTGGAGCCAACAGCGCTGAGCTGCCCTCCACCGTCTCTGAGTCGCCAAGTCTGGGGTTGTCTGCTAGGCTGAACCAGCAACATCAGGTGCGGGCGGAAGCCACGGCCATGCACAGGCTGCGGGTCGCCTGCCGGAAAATGGGACGGCACGCCGGCAATGAACGCGCCACCGACGCAGGCAATCGAATTCGAACACGTCGAGTACCGAACCAGCGGGAATCGCATACTTCTCTCTGATCTCAGGCTGGCCATAGCAAACGGCGAACTTCTCATGCTGCTGGGCCCCAGCGGCTCCGGAAAAACCACCACCCTCAAACTGATCAACGGACTGCTCAAGACATCGGCGGGCCGCGTTGTGGTAGAGGGCCGCTCTGTTGCCGACTGGGACATCACTCAATTACGGCGGCATATTGGTTATGCCATCCAGGAAGTGGGCTTGTTTCCGCATTACACGGTAGAGAAAAACGTGGCGCTGGTGCCGCGATTGGAACGCTGGCCGGAAGAGAAAATCCGCAGCCGTGTCCAGGAAGTTTTGCAGATGGTGGGGCTACCGGCAGCGGAATTCGCGGCGCGCTATCCAGATGAGCTTTCTGGCGGACAGCGCCAGCGCGTGGGGCTGGCTCGCGCACTTGCCGCCGATCCACGCATCCTGCTGATGGATGAGCCATTCGGTGCGCTTGATCCCTTGACTCGGGCAGAATTACAAAGGGAATTCAAGCAACTGCAGCAGCGTCTGCGTAAGACTGTGGTGTTTGTCACGCATGACGTCAGCGAGGCCCTGCTGCTGGGCGATCGCATTGCGTTGATGGAGTCGGGTAAGCTTCACGGGACCTACACGCCACAGGAGTTCGTGACTAAGCCGGACGCTCTGGTCAGACGCTATGTTGAAGCATTCCGGGCCACACAGCAGATTTTTCAAACGTGAAGGTGGATGGCAACGATGCTTGAATTTTTTGCCGCTCACAAACGAGAGATCGCAACCCTCACCGGCGAGCACCTCTGGCTTGTGGGTATCTCCATGCTGCTGGCAATTGCGGTGGGCATTCCACTGGGAATTTTGCTGACGCGCAGACCGGGATGGAAGACTGCAGTGCTGGGCAGCAACAGTGTAATCCAGACCATTCCCGGCCTGGCGCTGTTTGGCCTGTTGCTGCCGTTGCCGTGGTTGGGCGCACGCGCGGACCGGCTGGCCATCTTTGCCCTTACGCTCTACGCTCTGCTGCCGATCATACAGAACACATATGTCGGGATCAGCGGAGTGGCGGCTCCAGTTCGCGAAGCCGCCATCGCCATGGGACTCACCAATCGACAGTTGCTCTGGCAAGTGGAACTTCCATTGGCGGCAAATATAATTGTCGCGGGCATTCGCGTGGCCACGGTCTTTGTCATAGGGCTGGCCACGATTGCGGCAGCCATCGGCGCTGGCGGGCTGGGAGAATTTATTTTTCGCGGGCTCGCTATGGTGAACAATGACGTGATCTTGGCTGGCGCCATTCCGGCTGCATTGATGGCACTGATCGCTGACGGCGTGCTTGCTTTGCTGCAACGCCGGTTGACACGGGCCCATCATTGAGCGCGGATCAAATGAGCATGGACCGCAGGGCTTTTCTTGGCGGGCTTTCTAGCACGTTACTGGCAATGCTGGGCTGCCGCAGTTCGCGTGACGTGACCGTAGGATCCAAAAATTTCACTGAACAACTTGTCCTGGGAGAGCTGCTGGCACAACTGTTGGAAGCGGCCGGTGTGCGTCCGGTGGACCGGCGCTTCTATCTTGCGGGCACGTATATCTGCCAGCAGGCGCTGTTGTCCGGACGGATCGACATGTACGTGGAGTACACAGGAACCGCGCTGGCCGCGGTGCTGAAAGAGAAGCCATCGTCCAATCCGGCACAGGTTTTTGAGACGGTGAAAAGTGACTATTCGCGGCGTTTTAACCTTCAGGTGATGCCGCCGCTGGGCTTCAACAACAGCTTCGCCATCGTGATGCGTGGAAAGGATGCGCGGCAAATGCATGTTCAGACGCTTTCGCAGTTGGCTGCCGTAGCGCCTAAACTGCACCTCGCCGTGGGATATGAGTTCATGGAGCGGCCTGACGGCTATCAGGGCCTGGTGAGTACCTATGGATTGAAATTTGCTGAGACGCCCCGAGTGATGGACCTGGGGCTGCTCTACCGCGCAATTGAGAGCCGCCAGGTGGATGTGGCAGTTGGGTCCAACACAGATGGGTTGATTGCCGCGCTGGGGCTGGTGGTACTCGAAGATGACAAGCACTATTTCCCGCCCTATGAAGCCGTGCCGATTGTGCGGCGAGAGGCGCTGGAGCGCCATCCACAGGTGCGCCAGGTTCTGTTGAGGCTGACCGGCCGCATTACAGCGGAAGACATGCGGCAGATGAATTACGCGGTGGATGGCGAAAAAAAAGATGCAGCCGACGTGGTGAAGAAGTTCATACAAGCAAAAAAGCTCAGCTGAACTTGCCTGCGCTACGCTAAACATGACTGCTATTTTGTTGCACTTCAAGACACGGCTGAGGAGCCTGGGCTCCATTGCCCCGCTCGCCATTATTTTTTCTCGTCAGCCTTTCCTGCCTGAGCAGTAACGCTCTCCGCAACCTCTACTGTGGCGTTTGCAGTGCCGATCAGCCCGGTCGAGTTGTCACGAACGCCCACGCGCAAAAAATATTTTCCGGGAGCGAGTTCAACCTGCTCTTCGCAGGGAAAGAAGCCGCCCATCACCTTGGTGTAGGCCTCAGGTCTGAGACTTCCAGCCAGCTTCCGGCCTTCACTCTTAACCGGTTTGTTCATATCTTTTACCAGGTATGCGCGTATGGCGCAGGTCAGATCCACGCGCTCCAGGCCTTTATCGTCGGTCTGGAAGTTGAGCGCCTTGGGATCAATGGCGTAGTGGACGACGAGTTTGTTCTGGGTTTTGTCCGATGGCGGTGTCACACGCGCCTGAAACGGCAACCCGGTAGCGATCGGCCAGTCTGGCGTCATCGCCTGATCGAGTTCCTGCTCCTGGCGTGATGGATTGGCCTGCACCGCAGCTTCGCGGTCCACAGCAAAATATCCGGCGCGGTAGTGCACTTTCACTCCCGGACGGTTCACTTTCAGGCGGATGCTACGGAATTGATTATTCCAGTCTTTGTTTTCCGGATAATAGCCCAGCGTGTAATACGTGGAACCGTCATCCATGCTTTCCAAAATTTCTTTGTCTACGTCGTTGCGATTGTAAAAGGCCCGTCCGCCGGTCTTTTCAGCCAGGTCATTCATGGTTGAGTGGGAGGCAAGCAAAACATCAGAATCACCATTCATGCTCGCGCCCATGGCGCCACGCAAGGTTGAATTGCCGGCGTTCCCGCCAGCCAGCGGATTCGGATCACTTCCCACGCTATAGATGGTGTTGTTGCTGATGCCGCGGGCGTCCACAGGGTAGACAGCAACTTGCGCATCGCTCAGAAGGCTTCCGGTAACGGCAATGTCATTCCCATAGTGTCGTTCAAGTTGGTCAGAATGCGCGCTAATGCTATTCAGCACGATGTCAAAGGGGAAGGTCTCAGAAATCCAGATAAGGTTCTTCCTGCCCGGGTAGCCGGCCAGGGTGCGCGCGAGCGAATTCAAAGCCGTCAGCGTGTAAGCAACTCGAAAATCATTTTTTGCTACGCTCTGCTCTGCTTCAAATTGTGAGAGTTGATTTGCCAGCCCCGGAACTGAAGCCACCAGATCAGCAGCCACCGAGCCCATCGGCGCAACTGCAGGCGAGGTTCCGTTCGGATTATTGAGCAGGTGAGGCGATTTGCCTTTGATGCTGAGGGCCGCCTTCTTCAATAATTCAGGATCGGTCGTGAAATCCTGCACCAGCCGCAGCCTGGCGCCCAGGAGATACACAGCCATGGGCTCATTCTCAGGCAAGCTCTGCAACACCTTGATCATGGAATCGCGCGCAAAAGCCTGATTGGGAGAATTGGTATTCAAAGCGTCCAGCAACAATATGTTCAGAGCGCCGTTGGGCTTATAAAGTGGCAAGTTGTTATACGTGTTGGGCGGCAGCACTGGCGCTTGCAGCGCTGTGGGATGCGGATCAGGATGCTGAAAATTGAAACTGCTGATCTTTTGCGCTTTCCCGTCTTCAACCAGACTGAAATCCTCCGGCTTCAGGTCCGTTATCGGCTCGCCCTTACTGTTTCGGGCAACCACGTCAACCACCACCATCCGCGTCTTGATCTTCAAAACCGGTTGTGCGGATTGTGGCTGCGTAGAATTGGGGGCCGCAGCCGGTTGTTGTGCCAGGGCAGCAAACGGGAGCAATACAAATATCGCCAGGATTGAAAACAGAGTCGATTTGAGCATGGGTATGGTTCTCATCAGCGGATCACGCGGTCAGTATTGAGGTTAACTTTCCCAAAAAGCAGAGTTGAACGTGGATATAATAATCGCTTTTCACGCGGTTTCGTACAAGTTTCCAGCCCCTTTTTTGCTGCAAATTGCTATGTTTAGTGTTTTCTTATCCAGTTGAAAATCCCGAAATGGGGTAAACCGAATCAGCACGGTGCTGGACTGGACACTTGGGCGGCACTCGTCCTAAACCACTGGTTCCCTCTAAAATGTTTTTGTGACCGTTACGCAAAAATCCGAGCTCTTCCGGCTGCTCCCGTCGGTGGACGAGGTCCTGCACAGCCCGGAGTTGCAGCCGTTGCTGGAGCGCGAGACGCATCATGCCGTGGCCGAGGCGGTACGGATGGTGCTGGCGCGCTTGAGAGATGAGATTTCCGGAACGCGACTGGCTTCGAGCGAGGAAGTAAGACTTGCTGTGGCAGGACTGCCCGATGCGGTTGAGCGGCAGCTCCACTCAGCCATGGAATTCTCCTTGAAGCACGTCATCAATGCCACCGGCGTAGTCCTGCATACCAATCTTGGACGCGCTCCTCTGGCGCAATCGGCCCTGCAGCGCATTAACGACGTTGCCGGACGCTACACCAATCTTGAATTCGACATCGCCGCCGGGCAGCGTGGCAAGCGTGACGTGCACCTGGAGCAGCTCTTCTCCAGAATCCTCAATCAGGACGGGGTGAGCGGTACCCGAACCGTGGTAGTCAACAATTGCGCGGCTGCGGTAATGCTGGCCCTGAACACGCTTGCCGAAGGTGGCGAGGTGATTGTGTCACGGGGCGAGCTGGTTGAGATTGGCGGGTCGTTCCGGGTGCCGGACGTAATGATAAAATCCGGGGCTCGGTTGCGCGAGGTGGGAACCACCAATCGAACGCGTACTGAAGACTACGAGCGCGCTATCAATGACAACACGCGGCTGCTTCTGCGCGTGCATCGTTCCAACTTCGCCATTATAGGGTTTACTGAACAGCCAACACTGGAAGAGCTGTGTGAACTCGGCCGCAAACGTAACATCCCTGTGATGGAAGACCTGGGGGGAGGCGCGTTGCTTTCTCTGCGCAGTCTGGGAGTGAACGAAAGCGGAGTGGCAGACAGCCTCCGCGCAGGCGTGGACCTGGTGACCTACAGTGGAGACAAGATGCTGGGTGGCCCGCAAGCGGGAATGCTCACTGGCCGCGAAGATTTGATCCGTCACGTTCGCTCCAACCCCCTGTTTCGCGCTTTGCGCGTGGACAAGCTGATCTATGCCGCTCTGCAAGCCACTCTCATGGAGTACCTGCGCCAGAACCATGATGCTATTCCGTTTGTCCGCATGTTGCGCATTCCAGCCGAGGAAATTCGCAACCGCGCGCAACGCTTGCTTGAGCAGATTGGCCCGGCATCGCATTTGAAAACTGAGATCGTTCAGGGGGAGTCGCTTGTTGGCGGGGGGTCTGCACCCACTTCAACCTTGCCGACATTCTTGATTGCTGTCACGGCGCAATCACTCAGCGCGGACCAATTGGCCGAACGCCTGCGTTTGGGAATCCCGGCAATTGTGGCCCGCGTGGAAGAAGGCCGGGTGCTGCTGGATCTGAGGACTGTGTTTGAAGATGAAGATGAGCTGCTGCTGAATGCTTTGAACAAGCTCTCGCCATAATATCAGAGAGCGTCTCTCCGTTGTGAGCCTGCTTTGCCTTTTATCATTTCCTTGTAGCATCAACTGAGGCACATGGCCACCATTTACACCATTGGACATTCCACGCGCGATCTGGCGGAGTTTTCCCATGTGCTGCAGGAACACGAGATTCGACTGCTCGAAGATATTCGCGCCTTTCCCATGTCACGCCGCTACCCTCATTTCAATCGTGAACACCTGGAGCTTTGGCTTCCGGAGATTGGCTGCGACTACGTTTGGGAAAAAGACCTCGGCGGCCGGAGAAATAAGCAAATGTCGCGGGAAGAATCGCCCAATGTCGCGCTCCGCAATGATTCATTTCGCAATTACGCGGATTACATGCTTTCCACCGCATTTCAAAATGCCGCATTGCGGCTGATTGAGCGTGCAGAAAAGCAGCGGACGGCGATCATGTGTGCCGAGCTGTTGTACTTTCGTTGCCACCGCATGCTGGTCTCTGACTACCTGGTGAGCGTGGGACATAAGGTACTCCACATCCAGGATGAGAAGCCACCGAAAGAGCATGCGCTGACGCGAGATGCCCGTATCGTGGACGGGAAGCTGTTCTATCGCGGCGATTACCTGCTGTAAATATCCCTGCAAGCCGTAACAGGCGCGACGTTCTACTCTCAACGGAGAAAGACGTATGAATGGACGATTTGCGCTCGCCCTTACGGCAGCGGTGTTCTTTGCGGGTTTTGCCATCTTCTTCCAGCCTAATGACGTTTCCGCTGGCTCTCCCGCCAGTGCAAATTCTCAACTTCAAATCATTGGTAAAGACGGTAAGCCGGCAGGCTTCGTTCCTTTGCGACGCACCACCGTCAAGACTGAGATCAGCGGCTTTGTCGCGCGGACAGAAGTTACCCAGGAGTTCGAAAACGTACTCGCCAATCCTGTAGAAGCCATTTATGTTTTTCCTCTTCCGCATGACGGCGCAGTTGACGGCATGACCATGAAAGTCGGTGACCGCGAGATCCAGGCCGTCATCAAGGAACGCGATGAGGCGCGCAAGATCTACGAAGCGGCGCGCAACGCGGGTCACACGGCGGCGCTTCTGGACCAGGAACGGCCAAATATCTTCACCCAATCTGTAGCCAATATTCCGCCGAACAGCAAAGTGGAAGTTACGCTCTACGTGCTCGAACTGCTGAAATACGAGGACGGAACCTATGAATTTTCGTTCCCGACTGTTGTAGGTCCACGTTACATTCCGGGAGCCGCCACCAACAGTCCTGATCGCGGCACCATGCCGGACACCGACCAGGTTCCGGACGCTTCCCACATCAGCCCACCGGTCGCAGGTGTGCACACTGGGGACGCCCATGCCGGGCATGACATTTCATTTGACGTTACCTTGAAGGCAGGCGTTCCCATTGGCGATGTGGAATCGACATCGCACAAGATCTTTGCCGACCGCACCGGCCCCGATTCATTCCATGTAAAGCTGGCCGATGATGCGGTGCTGCCCAACAAGGATTTCATTCTGAAATATAAAGTTGCGGGCCTCGGCATTCATGATGCCGTGTTGAAACACTCAGATGGCAATGGCGGTTATTTCACGCTGATCCTGCAACCGCCAGAGCAGGTTTCAGACGAAGTAGCTGTGCCGCGTCAGCTTATCTTTGTACTGGATACTTCCGGATCCATGTGGGGTTTCCCGCTGGAAATGGCCAAGAAAACCATTGCGCGTGCGCTGGACCATCTGCGCAAAGATGAAACTTTCAACCTGATCACATTCTCGGGCGCTACAAGAGTTCTATTCCCTGAACCGCTACCGGCTACTCCGGAGAACATTGCAGCAGCAAGGCGGGTGCTGGCTGGAGCCTACGGCAGCGGCGGGACAGAGATGATGGGGGCCATCCGTACGGCTCTGGGCGACGACGCAGGCGCGGACAAGCCAACGGACGGTGACCCCGTTCGCGTGGTTTGCTTCATGACAGATGGCTACGTTGGCAATGACGCAGCAATCATCGCTGAGGTAAAAAAGCATCCTGACGCCCGCGTCTTTTCCTTCGGCATTGGCGCCGCGGTAAATCGTTTTCTGCTGACGAAGATGGCGGAAGAGGGCCACGGGGATGTTGAGTTCGTCACGAACCCCAATGAAGCCGAACCGGCCGCGGACAGATTTTACGATCGTGTTCATACGCCGGTGCTGGCCAACATCAGCATTGACTGGGGCGGCTTACCGGTCACTGATGTTTATCCACGCGAGGTGCGCGACCTGTTTTCAGCTAAACCCATCATCCTGACTGGACGGTTTACCGGTCGTTCCTCGGGAAAAATTGTCGTTAAAGGCACGCAGGGCACGGGTGAATTCAGCCGCGCCATACCCGTCGATTTTTCTCAACCTGATCTAAACAATGCTGCGCTGGAGAAGATCTGGGCCCGTCACAAGGTTGAGGATTTGATGTCGCAGGACTGGGAGGGAATTCAGTCCGGTAACTCCAGCCACAAAGCTGAGATCATTCAAGTCGGCCTGAAGCACAGCCTGGCTACACAGTACACCTCATTCGTCGCGGTTGAGACTCGAACCGTTGTGCAAGACGGCAAGCCGGTGCGGATTGAAGTTCCAGTGGAGTTGCCGGAGAACGTTTCGCCGCTGGCAGTTCCGGGTGTGTCCGGCATGGAATATGCAGCCATAAGTAAGAACGGTGGCAGTCGGTGGATACGTGTATCGTATGGCTCCTGCTGCGCCGCCGGGAGTAAGCAATGAAACGGTGGAAGTCACTGCGAACGCTCCGATGATAGACATCACTACCGCTCAGGTAACCAATACGTTCTCTGGCACTGAATTGCACGGAGCCGCCGGCGTGGGAGGCGGAATTGGTTCCGGATCTGGCCCAGGCGCTGGCCAGGGCACTGCTGCTAAGGATCTGAGAAAAACACTCGTCCAGACCAAATTGAATGCGCCATTGCTGGCCCTCTATGAATGCGCATTAAGCCGGAAAATGGGTGTTAACGGCTCAGGCTGCATTGCGAAACCTGGCCCGGTGAAGGTGAAAGTGGAATTGATTTCCGCCGGCACTGAGGTCGAACAAAAGTTGGTCCAGGCAGGTTTCAAGCTGGAGAGCGGCAAAGGTACAACTGAGCTTACGGGAACCATTCTGCCGCTGCAGTTGAAAGAGCTGGCCGCGATAACCGAGGTCAAATCAATCTCGGCGGCCCAATGAGGCCGAAACTGAGGAGAGGGAAAAATGGAGGATGCCAACCAGCATCCTCCATTGCCTTTCACTCTGCGTGAGAGTTATCGCACTTCCACTGCGTGAGTCAGTTTGAAGGTGACAGTGCTTTCCGCCGGCAATACGATTTCCTTGTTGCCGGTATATGCCGCTCCCGCAGTACCTGCTCCAGCACCGGCCATTGCGCCGATGGCAGCGCCCTTACCGCCGCCGGCCAGCGCGCCAATCAGAGCTCCAGCTCCAGCGCCTCCGCCAATGAAGCCCGCTGAGCGCTTTCCTTTCCCTTGCATCACTCGTTGAAAAGCTGCGGTCTGAATTGTGTGCTCTTTGCCGCTAATGCTGACGGAGTTCAGACTGATTTCCAGCAGCGCTCCACCTTTGAAGTGGCCCATGCCTTTGGCATCTACCACAGTGCCGGACGCGCGTGCGCCCTGGTCAATGACGGTCTTGCCGTTGACCTGCACAGGCCTTGCCACAGTTGCGGAAAAGCTGTCACCAGCGTGGCTGTCTTTGGAACTGAGCGAGTCGCCCAGCCGCACCATCAAAGTTGTTCCAGCAGGAACAACAATGGCTTCCTCAGCCGCCGGTTTCTGGCTGGATGACTTGGCGTTTGATGCCGTTCCGCCAGCATTGTTATCAGTGCTGGCTGCATTGTTCTCCGTGGTGGTAGACGGATTGGTTGACTTGGCACAACCAACGATAAGAGCAAGCGCCAGCAGCGCCGCAATATGGATTGAATGTATTCGTTTCACGAGTTTTTAACCCCCCTTGCAAACTTCCATGAAATCCATGGAACGCAGGTTTTCTAAGTTGACGAGGCGACGCGACCAGAACTGACATTTCTTTGTGATAAGGCAAGTCTCAAAGCTCTTCGCCGTTGGCAGCGGCTGAGGCGGCAGCGGCAACGGTTTCGCTGGACTGGCCTCCACTTCCATCCTCGCTTGCACTGACTTTCTCCAGAAATTTCTTCGAATTCAACAGTGGACGCTCCAGGCTGGGGTTGTAAGCCGTCCACTCAGAATCGGGTTCCCGCAAAAACTGCGTACGCATGCTCTCCATCTTCGAATCCAGATCATCCATGTAGTGCAGCATGAGCGCTTCAGGAAACATGGGCATCTTGGGGCTGCCGAACTCGTACTTTCCGTGATGGCTGATAATCAGGTGCTCAATGAGAGTCTTGTATTGTTCCGGAAAATTCGGCACCTGGGCAATCTTCTGGTGCAGCATCTCCAGTTCAATGATCATGTGCCCAAGCAACTGGCCGCGCGTGGTGTAAGCGAAGGAGCGTGCGAAGGTCAGCTCGTGAATCTTGCCGATGTCGTGCAGAAACGCGCCCGTCAGGAGAAGGTCCCGGTTAATCATTTCGGGATAATTGCGGCACGCCAGATCACAAACCTGAAAGAGTGAAAGAACGTGGTCGAGCAGCCCGCCGATGAATGCATGATGCAGCGTCTTGGCTGCCGGCGCATTTTTGTATGCGTGTTCAATCTGCGGGTCCGCCATGAACGCATGCAGAAGGGCCTTCAGATAAGGATCGCTGAAGCTGGCAACGTATTCACCCAGGGACCGCCACAGAGACGGGATGTCTTTGGTGGTGCGAGGCAGATAATCATCGAACTCAATTTCTGCTTCCTGCATGGAGCGCAGCTTATGCACCGTAAGCTGGAAACGTCCGTTGAACTTGTTGACCAGCCCCCGAACTTTGATGAAGTCATCCTGCTCAAAAATGTTGATGTGGTCCACCACGTTGTCCCACATCTTGGCATCGATATGGCCAGTGCGATCACCGAGCGTGAGAGCCAGATACAATTCGCCACTCTTTTTGGGCTTCGCCTGCTTCGAGATCACCACAAAAGAAGAAGTGATGACCTGGTTCTCAAAGCGAAGCGCGTCAGCAATGTAAAACTCTTTCATTGGGGTCTCAGTCGCAATTTATCTTACTTTACTTCGCTGATGCAATCAGGGAAACACTCCGGTTTTCGGGAGGGATTTAAGCGTCAGTATGGATGTGCTTCAACTTTCCAGCGATGATAGATCTCAGCTTCCTTGAAGATGTCAAAAAGTCCCGAATCAATCTCGCCATCCTGCACGGCCAAGTCCAGGATCTCTAGTGCGCGATCAACGGAAACGGCTTTTTTATACGGGCGATCTGCAGCGGCCAGGGCGTCAAAAATATCTGAGATAGTCATCATGCGCGCTTGCAAAGGAATCTCCGGCGCAGAAAGCTTGTAGGGATAGCCCGTGCCATTCAGCTTTTCATGGTGAGCGCGCGCGATCTCCGGAATGTTCTTCAATTCATTCGTCCATGGTATCGCCTGGAGAAAACTCACTGTGTGTACCACATGCGCTTCAATCTGCAGCCGCTCGGCGTCATCAAGCGAGCCCTGGCGGATGGAGAGCAGCCGTACTTCTTCCGGAGTGAGCAGCGGCCTGGATTCGCCGAACAGGTCCTTATATTGCACGTCTGCAATTTCGTGCAGGCGGTCAAAATTGCCTTCTGGCAATACGGTTGGTTCGTTGGCCAGGATAATTGCTTCCATGTTCTCATCGAGCTCGCGCAGTGCGTCAGCCAGCTTGCGGTCAAGCTGCGGCTCGGCAGCGTGAAACTCGTCACGGCTTTTTTCCAGCAGATAGCTGATCTTCGACCTGAGAATTTCGGTTTCCAGCGTGCGGCGCACAAAACCAAAGCGCTGCTGGATGAGCTCCATTTGGGCAGGGTAAAGCTTTTTGGCTTTGACCAGGACTTCTTCAGGAACACCCACCTTGCCGAAGTCGTGCAGCAGGCTGGCGTAGCGGATTTCACGCATCTGGTCGCGGCTGAAGTGAACTGCAGCATAGAAGCCTGTTGCTGTCCTGTCCACGGCTTCAGCCAGGGCAAGCGTCAGGTTGGCGACACGGAAGGAATGACCGGAGGTTGCGGGATCGCGGGTTTCAATGGCGGTGACGGAGGCGCGAACAAAACCTTCAAACAGCCGCTGAATGTTATCGTAAAGCTGGCTGTTTTCAAACGACACTGCTGCCTGGCTGGCCAGCGAGAGCACAATTTCCTGCTGGCGCGCGGTAAAGGGCACCACTTGTTCATCGACGGCCTCAGGCGAATCCAGCCGGGCGGCGGGAACTCGCTTGGCATTAATAAGTTGCAGAACGCCGATAATTTTGTCTTTCTGGTTGCGTACGGGCACAGCGAGAATTGAGCGCGTGCGATACCCGGAGTCTTCGTCAAAACTGCGATTGATGGTGTAAGGCAGTTCGGAGGGTATGTCGTATGCATCCGGAATGTTGACGATATGTCCGGTGAGAGCCACGTACCCGGCAATGGAGTTCTCATTTACTTCCATCGTTACTTCGCGGAAGGGCACGTCCACCGTGTCATTCTGCGCCAGCTTGAAGCGGAGGCGCTGGGACGAAGCATCCGTGGCCGAAGTAAGCGATCGTGATTCAGCGGTGAGCGTCTGGCTGAATAGTAACGATTGCCGTCCGCCTGGCGGCTCAATGGTCTCAATCAGATAAAGCGAGCCTGCGTCACTGCCCGTAAACTCACGCGATTTTGTCAGGATCAGCTCCAGCAGACGCGCCGGATCGTGCTCCGCGGACAGCGCCACACCGATCTGATTCAGTCCATGGATCTCCTGGCTCGCGCCGGCCAGGCGCTGGTTCACTTCGTGCCGTGTATGAACCAGATGGATGTGGTCCAGGGCATTGTCAACCATACGATCCAACAGAGGCTCGGCGATATCGGGCGGCAGATAGGCATAAACTGCGCCATCGTTGCGCGGATCACTGAAGCAGGTGGTGGTCAGCGCCAGCACGCGAACGTTGGGAACACGCAACTGGGCATAGTTGCGGTCCACCAGGTGTTCCCTGGATACCAGCACAACGCGCTCGGCTTCAGGATATTCTGCCACTGCCTTATGAAAGGGGAGCCGCCGGAAGCGCTGAACTTCGCGAAAGTAGCGCGCCGCCACCGGATCGTCTTCAAAAAAGGCGATGATGGGCAGGGCCCGCATGCCCGGGGCAGGGCGGCGTTTTGGAGAAACGGCAGTGCTCATTTCAAGGACTTGTGGCGCTTAAGAAAGGTGGTGCTTGCCGAGAGATATTAGCCCATTTGGCCGGATTTTTGGAACATTACTGACCATCCGCAGCCATGAACCAAGTGCCGATATCTGCCAATGTCCTTCCGTTCAGGGGAAAGCCTCAAGGAAGAACATGGTAAGGCCTTAAATGGCGGGTTAAATGGTCGGCCCAACTCTCATTGGTGAACTTTTCGCTGGACAGTAACCACGGAGCAAATTGCAAGTTAATTCCTCGAATCTGAGCAGCAGATATGGGGACAGGACTGGCCGAAAACAGATGCTATAATGAGCAAGTTGACCGCTGATTACCCCTGTTTTTGTCGCGGTGGTCATCCTTCCCGTCGGGACGTGGCTCAGCCTGGTAGAGCACTCGCTTGGGGTGCGAGGGGTCGGCAGTTCAAATCTGCCCGTCCCGACCAATTCTTTTCTTCCCTCTAGAACTTTTTAACGAACCGGTAACGTTTTGGGCCGACCCACGAAGCACCCCAAAATCGCGCTCAGCCGCGCCTGGAGCGGCGAGCGCCGAAGAAAAGCCTTGCGAGGGGAGCCGTGCAAAGCACGGCCAATCGGCAGTTCAAATCTGCCCGTCCCGACCATTCTTTTCTTCCCCTCCAAATCGTTAACGAACCGTAGTCGTATTGGGCCGACCCACGAAGCACCCCAAAAATTGCGCTAAGCCGCGCCAGCGGCGAGCGCCGAAGAAAAGCCTTGCGAGGGGAGCCGTGCAAAGCACGGCCAATCGGCAGTTCAAATTCTGCCCGTCCCGACCATTCTTTTCCTCTCCTCGAAATCGTTTACTCCCGCAGTCGTATAGAACCGACCCACGAAGCACCCCAAAATCGCGCTCAGCCGCGCCTGAGCGGCGAGCGCCGAAGAAAAGCCTTGCGAGGGGAGCCGTGCAAAGCACGGCCAATCGGCAGTTCAAATCTGCCCGTCCCGACCATTCTTTTCTTCTACTCATAATCTTTTACTAACCGCGATCGGGTTGAGCCGACCCACGATGCACCCCAAAATCGCGCTACGCCGCGTGGGCCGCGAGCGCCGAAGAAAAGCATTGCGAGGGGAGCCGTGCGAAGCTCAGCAAGCGAATCATCCCGGTCTTTCTGCCTACCTTAACTGCAGGCATGCTGATCCATACTCAAGGTGGATGTGTCATATCGGGAAACGAATCTGCACTGAGACGCCAACTACATGGCAACCGGCTACTCGCAAACTACATCACTGAAGGCAATAACGATTCCGCCGAACTCCCCCGTCCGGCTCAAGCGTAAATCACAGCTTTCTGGAGTAACTCTTATGTTCTTTCGAATGATCTTTGCCTCTTTCCTGATGATAAGTACCGCAAGTTTTGCCGGAACTCCATTCGATCATCCCTGCCCGGACCATAACGTTCCGGACCGCACCGTTACGATCTGCACTCCCACGCCTGGAGCACAAGTGCGAGGACACTTCATGATATTTGTCGCGCATGTAACTGATTCACTATCTTTCTCAGCTACATTGGTTTTTGATAATGGCGAGGCAATCCCGCAACCTGATTCGAGCGACCAAAACACCATAATCGGTATCCCGAATCCAGGCTCTCACCGAATCACTCTCAGGATAAAGGATTCTTCCGGCACATTTGAAAGTTCAATCCTGGTGAATTCAATCACAACGGAAACTCCATGCGCGCCCGGCCCGACCAATCAAACAATAACGATCTGTTCGCCACTGGATGGTGACCAGCAAACATCCCCGGTGGAACTGGCAGCCGTTACCACGGACTCCAATCCACTCGATGCGACACAGGTGTATGTTGACGGTGTAAAGGCCGCGGAAGGCAATGCTGACGAAGCTAATTATGTCCTGACTGAGATACTGATGGAGCCTGGTCCGCATCGGATAACCTTCCAGGCAGTAGAACAGAGCGGTCTAATCATCCGTAAAACCATCAACATCACCGTGCATTAGCGGCGCGAGTTAAGACAACAATAAAGGCCGGGGTCATCCCGGCTTTCTGATTTCCCAACAACCTTCTGGACGGTGATCGTGTTGAGCCGACCCACGAAGACTACCCCGGCGGCGGCACGAACTCTTTGGGCAGCGATGAGCCCGGACCAAAAAAATAGGCTTCCATCTGCTCCACCAGAAACTGCTGCGCTTCCGGTTTCCAGGGCTGGAGGCGGTACTCGTTGAGCAGCATTTTGGAATGCTCGCTCCACATACGCCAGGCTTCGGCGCTGACATTTTCATAAATCTTGTGGCCCAGAGGAGTGTCAAAAGGTGGCTCGTCAAGGCCGGGAAGCTCTCGTCCGAGCTTCACGCATTTCACCATTCGTGGCATGAAAATATTGTACAAGAGCGCGAGAGATGGAAGAACATACACCAACCAGAATAGAAACCCCAGAGAATTTTGTATTCAGGAGATGGGAGCGGCTGATCATTATGTGACTTTGAACAGCCTTTTCGCGCAACTTGCAAAAGCAATCGTTCGAATTGCGGGCGATCGCAATGTGATTCGCCGCGAACGGAACAATTTCTCGCGCGAAGCCGGGTATGTATGGTTGCGGCGGTATCGCAAGCATGGGCTGGCTGGCCTGGTGGAGCGAGCGCGAGCCACGCACCGGCATCCGAACCAGACGGCTGCGGAACTGGAGCGGATAATCGTGGAGTTACGCCAGGCGCACATGAGATGGGGACCGCGGAAGTTGAAGCAGGTACTGCAGCTTGACGAGCCTGGACGAGTCTGGCCTGCGCTGAGCACGATCGGCGAACTGCTGAAGCGAGAAGGATTGGTAGTAGCCCGCAAGAAGCGATTGCGGACAGCACCATATAGCCAGCCGTTGGCCCATGCCGATGGACCGAATCGGGTGTGGTGCGCCGACTTCAAGGGCTGGTTCCGGACCGGAGACGGAGAGCGAATTGATCCTTTGACGATGACGGATGCCCACAGCCGTTATTTGCTGCGCTGCCAGACGGTGGAGAAGACGGACACGGCGCGGGTGCAGGCGATCTTTGAAGCTGGGTTTCGCGAATATGGGCTACCGGAAGCGATCCGCACTAGAACGGGGCGCCGTTTGCGTCGCGAGCGCTGGCGGGATTATCGCGTCTGGCGGTGTGGTGGATTAAGTTGGGGATAGTGCCGGAGCGGATCGAAGCTGGGCATCCGGAGCAGAACGGACGACATGAACGGATGCATCTGACGCTGGAGCAAGAGACGGCGCAACCACCGGCAGCCAATCGGCGTGCGCAGCAACGAACCTTTAACCGGTTTGTGAAGGAGTTCAACGAAGTGCGGCCGCATGAGGCCTTAGGCATGCAGACGCCGGCAGCGGTCTATCAACGGTCCCCACGGAAGTTTCCGACGCGACTGCCGGAGGTCGAGTATCCCGACAGCATGCTGGTGCGGAACATCGGTCACAAGGGACAGATGCAGTGGAAGAAGCACGAGGTTTTCGTCAGCCAAGTTCTTTGGGGTGAGCGAGTCGGTTTGTTGCCGATCGATGATCGCTGCTACAGGGTGTATTTTGCCCAGATTCCTCTGGCCCTGTTTGCCAGTGATCATGGCTATCTGCTGCCTCTACCCACCGGGGAAGGCTACGCTATTGACGCTGCAGGGGAAGGAGATGCTTCCCCTTTCCCTGCACCCCATCCCCTCAACCCAGCGGAGCGGAAACTGTCAGGTACGTGCCCGGTCTAAACTGTCAGGTATGTGCCCGTCGGACAATCGCCGGAATCGCCGTGATCGCAACGTGACGCGTGATCGGAAAGGCAAAAGATTACCGCAGATTAACGCGGATGTACGCGGATCAGGAAAAGGCAATTCCTCCGTGTCTCCGTGCCTCCGTGGTGAAATAAGTACCTGTTTTT
>CAVWUW010000009.1:0-40844 GCA_963758275.1 Terriglobia bacterium
ATATCGTCTGGCCGATTGCTCGGCTGCCGCCTGGGCGGCTCTCGAAGAATGCTTTTCAGCACTCAGCATCCGCCACTCGCAAGTGAGTGACGATTGCTGATGGCTGAAATTTGGTGGAGCTGACCGGGATCGAACCGGTGACCTCCTGCTTGCAAAGCAGGCGCTCTCCCAATTGAGCTACAGCCCCCCTCAATTTAAAATTTTACAATTTCAAATTTTAAATTTGTTTGGTGGGCCTGGATAGACTCGAACTATCGACCTCACCCTTATCAGGGGTGCGCTCTAGCCACCTGAGCTACAGGCCCAAATACCAGCAATTAGCAATTTAGCACATAGCCGGTGCATCTGAGCCCTAGTAGCTAGGAGCTAGCAGCTAGTAGCTGTTTTAAAAAAATTATTCGAGGACTGGTTGAACGTGCGCACCGGCTAAGCCGATGCTGACCATCGTTGTGAAGACAAAGAAAAGAGAGGTCCGAATGGGTGTCCCTCTTGCCTGATCAGGTGAACAGGCTTGAGGGGTACATGGCAACATCCCACGCAAAACTTCATTGCTGAAGCCGGCGCCACCAGCGCCTATGCATGAGTGCCATGACGTTCTCTCTTAGAAAGGAGGTGATCCAGCCGCAGGTTCTCCTACGGCTACCTTGTTACGACTTCACCCCAATCATGAGTTATACCTTGGAAGGCTGCCCCCTTGCGGTTGGCCCACCTGCTTCTAGTACAGCCCACTTTCGTGATGTGACGGGCGGTGTGTACAAGGCCCGGGAACGTATTCACCGCGGCGTTCTGATCCGCGATTACTAGCGATTCCAGCTTCATGAAGTCGAGTTGCAGACTTCAATCCGAACTGAGGCCTACTTTTTCCGATTAGCTCCCCCTCGCGGGTTTGCGACGGTTTGTATAGACCATTGTAGCACGTGTGTAGCCCTGGACATAAAGGCCATGAGGACTTGACGTCATCCCCACCTTCCTCCCCGTTATCCGAGGCGGTTTCGCCAGAGTGCCCAACTAAATGATGGCAACTGACAATAAGGGTTGCGCTCGTTGCGGGACTTAACCCAACATCTCACGACACGAGCTGACGACAGCCATGCAGCACCTATATAGCAGCCCTTGCGGGAAGGGATGTTTCCACCCCGGTCCACTACATTTCGAGCCCAGGTAAGGTTCTTCGCGTTGCGTCGAATTGAACCACATGCTCCACCGCTTGTGCGGGCCCCCGTCAATTCCTTTGAGTTTCAGTCTTGCGACCGTACTCCCCAGGCGGATCGCTTAACGCGTTAGCTCCGGCACATTGGGATTGGGTACCCAATACACCAAGCGATCATCGTTTAGGGCTAGGACTACCAGGGTATCTAATCCTGTTTGCTCCCCTAGCTTTCGCGCCTCAGCGTCAGTTGTGGTCCAGTGAGCCGCTTTCGCCACAGGTGTTCCTCCCGATATCTACGCATTTCACCGCTACACCGGGAATTCCACTCACCTCTCCCACACTCAAGCACGGCAGTTTCTGCAGCAGACTCTGAGTTGAGCCCAGAGATTTCACTACAGACTTACCGCACCGCCTACGCGCCCTTTACGCCCAATAATTCCGAACAACGCTTGCACCCTCTGTATTACCGCGGCTGCTGGCACAGAGTTAGCCGGTGCTTCTTCTTCCGGTACCGTCATAATCGTCCCGATCGAAAGGAGTTTACATCCCAAGGGACTTCATCCTCCACGCGGCGTTGCTGCGTCAGGGTTTCCCCCATTGCGCAAAATTCCCCACTGCTGCCTCCCGTAGGAGTCTGGACCGTGTTTCAGTTCCAGTGTGTCCGTGCGCCCTCTCAGGCCGGATACTGATCTTTGTCTTGGTGGGCCGTTACCTCACCAACTAACTAATCAGCCGCGACCCCCTCCTTCAGCGAATTGCTCCTTTGATCACAAGGATCTTCCCCTCGCGATATTATGCGGTATTAGCCCCGGTTTCCCGGGGTTATCCCCCACTTTAGGGTAGGTTAGTCACGTGTTACTCACCCGGTCGCCACTTTACTCATGGATTGCTCCACTTTCTCGTTCGACTTGCATGTGTTAGGCACGCCGCCAGCGTTGATTCTGAGCCAGGATCAAACTCTCGTTTGAAACCTGATTTAACCCTAGTCTCCGAAGAGACCAGAGCCGCCTCCAGACGGGTAGTCATGGAGGCCGCCATGCGGCTAATAATGCCGACTCTCGTCAGCACGGAATTCACCGCACAGCCTCTTACCTATTTTGTGAGATCACTCGGACTTAAATCCTCGTTTCATCTCACGACTGGCACGTTCAACCAAATTGTCAAAGATCAATCACGAATTCCGCCTGAGCGGCTCGTTTTCGATTTTCGACTCCCCGATCCTCTATTTAAAGATGACCGGCTTGTCCTCGAAACTTGCTGTCTCCCTGCGGCCTCAGCCACTAGAGACGAACCTTTTAATATTAGCGCGATTCGCTGCTGCCCGTCAACTCACATTCCACACTTTGTTGACGCTTTTGATTCCGCTTCGCCCACCCGCATAGGAGCCATTCTGCTCAACTCTGCCCGCTGCATCCGGAATCGTGTGGCACAACCGCCCTCGGCTGTGCGGCTCTGGCCAATTGCTAACGCCAGCTGCTAATTGCTTCTGCGCAGCATCGCGCTGCCTCCCTTACCAGGAGGCAAAATCCTGATTAATAAAAGATCGCTTTGGAGGTCTTTCGACCCTTCAGAAACTCAAGGTTCCCGAATACTGCCCCGCAGGCTGTGTCTTGGGGCTATTGGTGGCTTTTCTTTTAGATGGGCCAGAGTCCAAAAAGACTCTATTTTTACCCTTCCTCACCGCTGCCGGACTTGCTCGTTCCCGCCCAGCTTCATGCCACGTCTCTTGCTTCGTTATTTGTTATACCAATGCCCGCCAACTTGCGCAAGTGGTCCACATCATAATTTCATAAGAAAAAGTTCATGCACCATGGCTGCTGCACAACCCTCCTCTTGACGGCACTGAAAAACCTCACCGCTGATCACACTGATATAACTGATTCTCGCTTGATTTCTTTTAGGGATTGCGTCGCAACAGCTCCTTCCCTCTTGCGCCCCTCCCCGGCTGTCTTCCTCTGATCAGCGTGAATCAATGCGATCAGCGTCATCAGCGGCATGAGTTTCTGATTCGCGCCAACCCGCAGCAGGATTTCTGGTTCTCCGCTTACTCCGTTTCCTCTGTGTTTCAAAGGTGTTGGGGTTGGTTTCTCAATTTTGGCAATTCCGGCGATTACGGCAATTTTGGCAATTCTCCGCGTTCCGTGGTGGATTTATCTTTCTTCCGCCCATCTTCTCCGCATGCTCCGCATTTCAAAGTGTTGGGTTGGGCGGCAATTCTCCGTGTCTCCATTGACGCCAGTTTTGGCTGTTCCGATCACGTGCGATCACGCGCGATCACGGCGATTCCCCACCTCATACCTCAACCTCACGCTCCCATCAGAATACTTCCGCACCGACCGCAGACTCAGCTCTATATCCCGCCTCTTCGGCGCAATCAGCGGTATGCCCTTACCGATCAACGTCGGTATCACATGAATGTCGAACTCATCGATCTCGCCCGCATCCAGAAACGACGCAATCAGCTCTCCTCCACCCATCATCCATATATTCTTCCCCGGCTTCGCCCGCAGCCGCCGCGCAAACGCCTTCACCGGGCCAGTCACAAACTCCACGCCCTCAGCCACTTTCTTCGGCGGCTTGTGTGAGAAAACGTAATTGGCCAAATTCTTATCAAACATGCTGCCCTTAATGCGACGCTTCTTCTGATACGCCAGCGCCCAGTCGTAGGTCTTCCGTCCTATCAGAATCGTGTCAATCGTCCCATAGAACGCCTTCATGCCGTAATCCACATTGCTCGGCCGACGGTTCAGCCACTCCACATCTCCATCTGGCCTGGCAATGTAACCATCCGCGCTCGTGGCAATAGAAACAATGATCTTCCGTCGCACCTTTTGCCGTGCTTTCATAAACCTCTCCTGCTCAGCCTTGACTGCCGCACGATCTTCGCCCGGCACGATCCCGAGGCGAGCGGTCAGCGAGCCAAGGGCAAGTACCGGGTAAGCACGAATAAGAACTCGTACCTCACTGCCGTAGGGTCGGGTGCGCAGCCGACGTCGAACCGACATAGACATCTCCGCGATCGCCATTATGGCCACCCCCAGGTCCTCAGCAATATGAGTACCCGCCACATTGGCCAAAAACGCGGAACGCTTCCATAGTGGGGGCGCACCCTGCCGTTGTCGCGAATCGCCTGGCGTATGGATCGTATGTTGAAGCCCGCCCTCTGCAAATACTGCGCCGCCGCACAGGACTTCACTCGCAGGATCCCCAGCAGCAGATGCTCCGTGTCGATCCAGTAGTCGCCTAATCGGTTTGCTTCCGCAGCAGCCCAGCGCAGAATCAACTTGCAATCCTGGTCCAAGCCTGGTTCCTTGTTCACCTTTTTGGGAAGTTCAGGAATCTTCCACGGACAACCCTTGTACAAAGGAAACCGCTCGCGCAGCTCAAATATGCTCTGCGCGCGCGAATCGTCGCCCCACAGCAACCCTCTCAGGAGATCAACGGAAGAGATTTCCTCTGTCTCCGAGGCAAGCGCAAGGCACCGCGCGTAGAAAATCGCTCGTTTTGCCGGCCAGCTATAGCGCTTGAACATAGGCGAGTGCCTATTGTATTCAAGCGTCTTTAGGTGCTCTCAAAAATTCAGATTTAAACCGCGACCGAACTTAGTGCCAATCGGGATGGCAGTAGCGGCCCTGTCTCGCCCGTGGAGTCCGCAAAGGCTTGCCGCATTTCGGGCAAACCGGATCAACCGGACTGGCGAAGGCTACCCCCTTTTAGAAGTGAGGGAAATAAGGGTCATTCATGCTTCGCGTAATCGGCTGCACCGGAAAAGTGGAGCGACACGTACGGCTCGCTGCCCACCACCCAGGAATCGTGCCCAGGGGGAATGTAGAACATCTCACCCGCATGCAGCTCGATGACTTTTCCATCGGACATAGCCGCAGTGGCGCAACCGGATAGCACCATTCCAACATGTTCAACCATGCATTCTTTCTGACCCAGGCTTTTCCCCACGTGCTCAGACCACCGCCAGCCGGGCTCATAAGTGGCCCTCCCAATCGTCATGCCGCCGATGCGTACCAGTTCAAACTTGCCTTTCTCAAAAGTGCGAATCTCATCGGGTTTTTCGAAGCGCTTCAAAACAACTTCATGCATCGCCTGCTCCATTCGACGCCTGACCTCCTCGCGGCTATTCTTTTCCCAGGCGCTCATTGCCCGGCTTGTGACTTTCCCGTTTGCAAGTGATGTATGGGAATTGCTCCGGATTCTTTCTTTCATCTAATTTGTAGCCGCGAGTGGCTACTGGCACTGAACCCAGGCCAGTTGATCACAGGGCGCTCGGCGAAGCAGGTTGGAAGCGAGTCATGAAGATAAAGAGTGACCAGGCAGATGGAAACATCAGAAAACGCCGCGCCCTGTCCTCGGTTTTCCGAGACCGGCCCCTTTCATCATGGATGTCCCCCGGTTTTTCATGAAGTCGCGGCCAGGTGATGCCGCGTATCTTTTGCCCCAAATTTCCCGTCGGTTCCCCGTTTCCAGTCCGAAACGTAATGATTGACAGCAGGGGTACTTCTGGTGAGAACTCTGAGTCCACTCCCTCCGAGCGATCAGCGTATGAGAGGAGAAGCCGGCCAGACTCGCGCTAGCGTCGCCAAATCCGTGATCACGCGAGCAAGGCCTCGACCCACCGCCGGCAATTCACGTGTTAACCCTAGAACTTCGTCATACCCTGCTTCTTCCGGAAAGATGAGCATGTATTCGAACGATCGTGCCTGAGTTTCGTGGAACACCGCTACGGGAAGACCGTCAATGGGATAGTCCGCATTACGCCGGGCCCCGAGTTCGATTTTGTAGTTCAAGTTTCTCTGGCTGAGAACGCATGGACGAACTTCTTGCTCACCTAGTGTGCCGCCCTGGCGCCGCTCAATTAGGTATAACCTTTGATCCGTGTTTGGCCGAACTCGAAAGAACTGATTGACGACGTCCCGATTAAAATGTACTTGGTGCCAACGGCCGCCCGCTCGAGGCACTTGCGCAATCAGGATGCGATCTTGAGGGTTAAGCGCAGGTTCTTCCTGCTCGTCAATAGCTGCTTCGACTGCAGCCTCAGCAATCTCTGGTTCAACTACAACAGGTGCCCGTCTTCCTTGACGACGGCCAACGATGACATTCCTCGCTGCCCGGGCGAGGATTTGCTGGTCAATTTGTCGGATATCAGCAGCATGGTTCTCGATGAATCTCTCTAACGAGGCAACGTTAATTACCTCACGCGCCCGGCTGCTTCGCAGGATGGTGTAAGCTTCGAAACTTTCCCTGAGCCCTCCCGGCGTGAGGTTTCCCGAGCCAACGATCAAGATCTCGCGGCCCTGTTGACACCGAAAGTGCGAGAACTTGGGGTGAAATAAACCTGGTGTTTCATTCCAGAAAACTCGAGCTCTCAGGTTCGGCTGTTCACGTTCCAGTTGAAGCAAGTATTCCAGTGTCGCCCTGTTCGTGACCGCGTCTATGCCAACAATGAGTTCCAGCCTGCCTCCGCGAGCAAAGAACTCCTGCACTGCTGGGTCGCTGAGTAAACTACGTATCCCGTTTTGACTGGCGAAAGCGAATACTCCCCGCCATTCTTTTGCTTGCTGCGCTGCTCCTATGAGCGCTTCAAACAAATAGACTGTTTCCGCTGAAGTTGGATCCTGAAAGCAAAACTCGTATTCCATTTCCTAGCCATCGCGATCGGTATTTGACACGCCCAATTTCATCAGTTCGGAATATTGTTGCACTTTAGGTCCGCTTGTGCGTTTGGTCGCGGGCTTCGCGAAGATAAGCACATATTCGTGTACATTCTTGAAGAGGAAGTTCGGCGGATACGGGTAACTTCCGAAGATCGGACGCTGCGCACCGTATGAGCCCCATTTGCCTCCGGTAGCGTCTTTGGACCAAATGATTTCATTTATCATCACAAAACCGAGATCACGCAACAATACTCCGAAGTCAGTTGCGAGTGGGAAGGTGAGCAGGCCATGATCTGTATGCTGGTTTACATTAGCCGTCACAAGGCATAATTTTCGGCCTGGCTGTAAAACCCGATAGCATTCCTTGAATACAGGCCGAATCCCTTCGAGAAACTGTCGGTACGAGGCTGCTTTTCCAAGGTTCAGCGGACTGTTTCCGTAATCAGCCTTGTTCCAATATGGTGGGCTTGTGACGATCAGCGAAATGGATTCGCCAGCAAGAAACGACAAATTCCTGCTGTCCCCACTTATTGCCTGAAGTGGATGGAAGTCAGGTCCGTGTCCGTTGCGCAGGTTTCCGCAGTCCTTCTCGATGATGCGCACGTAACTCTTGTTTTGGTCGATGCAGATTACTTTCCTGCCGAGTGGAATGGCCGCTTGCGCTGTCGTGCCAACGCCAGCAAATGGATCCAAAACAGTCTCACCATAAAATGAAAACAGCTTCACAAGCCGCTTTGGAATCTCGAGCGGAAAGACCGCAGGATGGTCGGGGTGGGTAGTATTCGCAATTGACCACACGGTTTTGGTGTACTCACGCCATTCTTCCTTGCTCAGTCTGCTCTTTTCTTTGACCTTCGATGTTGGTTTCAACATGCCACCTCTTTTTCTTTTTCAACTGGAACGGCGAGCGCGGATCGAACGAGGTCGTTCTTCACGACCGCTGTTGTTTGCCGGACAAAGTGCGACAGCTCAGGGCCCAACTCTGGCTTCAATCCCGCAGCTTGAATCAACACAGAGTCGATCTCGTCGCGAAGTTCCTCGCAATTGAATGGCCTGTATGCCACTGATTGGCGGCCTCCATTGACGCTCAGGGCCGGCTCCTTACGAACTTCCTCCCAGAGTTTATCTCCGAGCCCAGCAAGACTTTCCATCTCCCGTTGCGTAAACGAAGCGGGGCCGAAAGGAATTGATTCCAAGAACCATCTGGGGACGTGGAAACCATCGCAGTGAACGTGCCACCACCAGAATGCAAGTCTGCTGCTCATCAGAGCAAACGCCGCTTTGGAGATTTTCATATCGGCAAAGATAAAGCAGGTGAGGGGATTCTGGGTGAGGGGCTTCGTACCCAAGGCTGGCGTTGTGTGAGGCAACATCACGTTGATAAAGTTATAGGCGGTGCTTGCAACGAAGATGCAGGGACGATCGCCGTTGTTAAACACATCCGACAGTAAGATCGGAGAGCTAGCCTCGACGAAGGACTTGAACCATGTCGATTTCCGCCGAAAGCTGACCGCTGCGTCAGCTTGGATATCGCTGCCCAGCTTTGGAATTCCGGATGCAATATCGATATGGTCTATACAGGTATACGCAATTGAGCGGAACAGAGTGCGGCGGCTGCGGCTGGTCCATTTGTACAGCGGGGTGCAATATATAAGTGCACGCTGATCCGAGTCGCTAGGCCACCTAACGTGAAACACGATTGCATTTCGCGTCTTGACGTCCTCTCCGAACAGAGCATGGGGTTCACGATCAAAGAATGCGCAATACCACGTTCCTCCAATCCTGCGCATCGCGGTTCTGCATGCGACCATTTGCTTGCCGTGGTGGTAAGCAATGGAAAGAGGTACAACCATCCCTGACGCATGGTGTTCGGGCTTGACGAACCGCCACATCATTTCAACAAAAAGCGGGTACAAATCGTCATTCAAGCATTTCTGCGAGATTGCATCAAACCACTCCCGCAACTCTCGGAGATCGGCGCGTTGTCCTAAGGTTGCGTAAGGCGGATTTCCAACAAGCAGATCAAAAACTGGGAACTGGCGGCGCGTGCCATAGGCCGGGAGAGCCTTCGTCAGAGAGCGCTCCTGCCCAAACTGTTCCGCTGCTACTTTCAATGCATCCCCGACAATGAAATTCATCCGCAGCTGTTTCCAAGCCTCCCAAGGCTTATGCAACTCCGGTCCATCCCCGCGCAGGCAGTCATGCAACAGTACAAAGCAAGCCGACTGAATAGCAATTTCGCTAATGTCGATTCCGAACAAGCAGTCAGTGGCGTAAGCGAGACGTGACGTAGAAGCCGGTTGTTCAGCGACTATCCTCAGCAGAGCTCTTAAAAACACACCTGTACCACATGCAGGATCCAATGCGCGAAGCGTCGGAGGATATCCTCCATGCCGAGACAACACCTGCGTGGCGATATATTCTGCGACATCAGAAGGCGTATAAAAAACTCCCTTGTCGCGTTTCAATTTCCTAGCCCTATCGGTAGTAGGGTCTCTCATAACGCTCGCGCGGCTGCCTGGTCCATGAGGTTCCAGGATGTGCGGCATCAAATCTATGAATTCGGAATCGAATGAAACGTTAGCGAGATGGCTGCGGAATTCATCGAGCGCTGCTCGAGGGATATGAGCACAAAGCCCAATGCTGGGCGAGAATTCCCCAACAAACCACCGTTCCGCCTCATCAGCTGTTGCGGCTCCGGTGATCACACTCAAACACCGAGCCACGGCATACATGCTGGTAAGTGCCCAAGCCGCCTTTTGCTCAATGGGCTCTTGGCCAGAGGTAGCGTCAGGGGCAGTTCTAGTTGTTCCAAATAAATGCCTATAAGCTTCGGCTGCCGATGGTGAAGAGAGATGCCCTTCGATCGCGGCAACTGCTCGTCTCAGGAGAGATGCGCGACGTTCAGCCTCTGTGGACAGAACGATGCCTGGCCCAGGCACCGATGGCCGCCGGGGCCGCTCACTCGCATTAGAGATATCAGGCAGCATCCGAGTTCTATTTGTTTCCAGTTCTTCGAAACAAAGGGTGACGCTCCGCCAAATAGAGCGCTATAGCATCCCGAACCACCCAAGCGACGGAAACTTTCTTTTCGGCGGCAATCAGCTCCAGTTCGCGATAGTCACTTTGCGCTACGCTGACCGAGAAACGTACACTCGGGGCGCTTGATCGATGAGAGACCTCAAAACTCATAATGCACCACATTACACCACAGCGGTGAGCAATACAATAGAATAAATGATTCGCTCGATTTGCCGAAGAATATTTACTAGGAATAGGGGCTATTTACCACATTTGGAAAATTCGGGGAAAATTCGGGGGAAAATTCGGGGACAGATGGGACGTTTTCCGCCGAAAATAAGAGTCCCCCGCGATGAACGATGGGTTACGTTCCGTCTGTCCCCGGTTTTCCGGTATGTTTCGACTCATCCTGTCGGCCTCAACCTACTCATGCCGCAGAGCGATCAGCGGGTCGAGTTTTGTTGCGCGCCGTGCCGGAATGTAGCTTGCCAGCATGGCAACCGCGGCTAATAGCAGAGCCGTTGAACCGAGCGTGATTGGATCGGTTGGTTGCACCCGATATAAATAGCTTTCCAGCAATCGGGTGAGTGCCAGCGCTCCGGCAATGCCCAGACCAATACCCAAAGCGGCCAGAACCATGCCTTGCCCCAACAACAGTCGCAGGACGTCGCCTCGTCCGGCGCCCAGGGCCATGCGAACGCCAATTTCGTGCGTGCGCTGCGTGACGCCATAAGCAATCACGCCATAAATCCCGATAGCGGCCAGCACCAGAGCCAGTGCTGCGAATAAGCTGAGCAACGTCATATTGAACTGGCGCATGGCGACTGAGGCGGAACGCACCTGCTCCATGGTGCGGATGTGGCCTATGCCGCTGGAAGAGTCAATTGCCTGAAGCTGCTGCTGGATGGTCCGGCTGAGTGCCAGCGGATCAGACGAGGTGCGGACGACAATGTATTCAGGAAACCAGACGGCAACGAGTTTCAGTACTGGATAAGATGTTTGTGCCAGCGGAATGTAAACGCCGGCTTCGCCAGGCTTGTCGAGCGACGACTTTACGTCTCCGGACAGGCCGACAACCTGCCAGTCGAGCTGCGCAAAGCGTAAGCGTTGGCCGATTGCGTTTTGCCCGGGAAACAGCAACCGCGCTGCTTCCCGGCTAATGACTGCAACAGGCGGCGATTGTTCACCGTCGGCTGCGGTCAAAGGCCGTCCAAGGACCAGCGGTATGTCCATGGTATGAAAGTAGCCGGACGTAACCATACGAATCTCGAAGGTATGCGGCACCTGCTTGCCTGCGACAGAGAGACCGAAGTTTGCTCCGCGCCGCAAGGGCAGGCCGGCAGTGATAGCGGAAGCTGCCTGCACGCCGGGCAGCGATTCAATCCGCTGCACAGCCTGGTCGTAGTAGTGCGAGATGGCCGCGGTGGAGTTGTAATGCGAGCCGGAGAGATAGACCTCAACTGAAAGCACGTGGCTGAGATTGAAGCCGGGATCGGTATTGAACACGTGCCAGAAAGTCTGGATCAGCAAAGCTGCGCCGGTCAGCAAAACCAGGCACAGAGCCATCTCGCCTACCACGAGCGCAGCGCGAAAGCGCCCTTGCCTTTTGCCACTGCTCACGCGGGCCGTAGCTTCACCCAGCTGCTTGTGAATTTCAGCCGAAGAGGCGCGGAAGGCCGGAACCAGGCCGAACAGGATTCCGGTGGCCACCGCAATCACGAGCGTAAAAGCAAAAGCCCAGCCGTCCAGGTGAATGTCATTGGCACGCGGCAGATCAGAAGGACTGAGCGCGACCAGCGACTGCATGGCGAGGCGCGCCAGCGATAGCGCCAGCAGCGCTGCGGTAATGGAAAGCAAGACACTTTCCGTGAGCAACTGACGAACCAGCCGCTTGCGCGAGGCGCCCAGAGCCGCACGGGTTGCAAACTCGCGGCTGCGAGAGCTGGCGCGGCCGAGCAGAAGGTTGGCAACATTGGCACAGGCGATCAACAGGACAAATCCCACGGCGCCGAACAGGACCAGCAGGATTGGGCGAACATCGCTCGAGAGCATGGTTCGATACGATTGCAGGCTCAGCGTGGATGTGGGACCAAGTTCCTGAGGAAATGCCTTGCGGAATTCAGCGGTAATCCCCTGCATCTGGGACTGGGCTTGAGCCAGCGAGAGCCCCGGCCGTAGCCGGCCAAGAACTTCAATATTCTGCCCGCTGCCTGCGGTCTGGCTCACCAGGGCCAGTGGGGTCCATACGTCGGTATCACCGGGAAAGATGGGATCAACGCTGGCCTCCAAACCCGGTTGCATTACGCCGATCACAGTGAAGGGTTCGCCATCAAGTGTAATGGTTCTCCCAATGATTCCGGGATCGCCAGCCACTTGTCTCTGCCAGATTCCGTAGCTGAGGATGGCGACATGAGCGCCGTCACCCGTATTGTCTTCAGGAAGAAAATCGCGCCCCAGCAGCGGCCTGATCCCCAGAACATGAAAGTAATCCGTGGCGACCGGCTGTCCTTTAACGCGCTCAGTTTTGTCGCCCACGCCGAGATTGTGACCCTCGATGGTGTAGCCGGTCAGGAATTCAAACGGAGAGCTGTGGCTTGCCAGAAATTGCAGTTCCTCATAGGTGACGTCCTTTTCACCGCTGGCACGAGGCGAAGATTCCGTAAGTTCGACAATCCGATGCGGCTGCGGATAAGGCAGCGGCCGGAACACCACGCCATAAACGATGCTGAAAACGGCGGTGTTCGCGCCAATGCCGAGAGCCAGCGTAATCACCGCGACAGCTGTGAACCCGGGACTTCTGACGAGCACGCGAATTCCATAGCGGATGTCCTGAAGTAATGTTTCAAGAAGAGGCAGGCTCCGCTGATCACGATAGGCTTCCTTCATGGCCTCAGAGGGGCCGAATTTGAGCAGCGCCTGCCGTCTCGCTTCTATCGGCCGCATGCCGGCACGAATATTTTCCTGCGTTTGCAGCAGGATGTGCTCTTCGATTTCCGCATTCAGCCGATCGTCAGTGCGATTACCGGTGAACACGCTCCCGAGCCGGATGAAGAACTGCCGCAGACGTTTCATGAAAGGGCGTTTCATGGTAGGTCCTCCGCTTTCAGCGCGAAGAAGCGGGCAATGATTTCCGCGGTTTGTTCCCAGTCACGAGTTTCATCCTGGAGTTGCTTTCGCCCGGCACGCGTCAGGCGGTAGAAGCGCGCCTTGCGGTTATTTTCAGAAGCGCCCCAGTCGGAAGTCATGGCGCCTTCCTGCTCCAGTTTCAGTAATACGGGATAAAGAGTCCCCTGGTTTACTGCGAGCAGGTCACCACTGATCTGCTCAATCCGCCGAGCGATACCATAGCCGTGCAAGGGACCAAGAACGTCAAGGGTCTTGAGCACCATCAGCGCCAGGGTGCCCTGCCGAACTTCCTGCTTGTCTTCCATAGGCGGCCTTCTTTGGGATACCAACAGGTACCGCAAAGAGAGTAACACTTATCCTTTTGGAAACCAACAGGTGAGATTTTTCGACGTAAGAAGGCATGGATAGAAAGGTCAAAGGCTGGCGCGCGCGGCAAATGAAGTGTCGAGCGGCCCGCTAGGCGAAATAGGGTCTTACCCCTTATCTCCGGCGGGTGGCCCACGCTTCCGCCTTCCCTTTGGCGGAGCGTGGGGTTCCACGATCTGCAATCTCAGGCAACTTGAAAGCCTGGGAGAGACGGGACGTAATCCCATCTTCGGAGACTACATCGGCCATACTGTCCCAGCCTCAAGCTCCTTGCGTGATGTGGCGAGGAGCGGGATCAGCAACTGGCAATTCGCCATTTAGCAATCAGCCAGACAACCGAGGCATGTTGAGCGCTTGCGGGACGGTTCGAGGCGGCGAGAAAGAGCTGCGCGAGAAACTCGGCAGGACCCATTTTATGTCCCTGCGGTTCAGGCCGGAAATTTCAAGAAGTGCTCGCCTGAAGTCGGGCCGGTTTGATGGCGCGAACCGAAACTATTTCCAACGATAAACAAAGAGGACACCCCCGATGGCGCCCTCTTTTGTTTAGCTGAATTTTTGAGTTTGTTGTCGCTGCGCCTTCGGCTCCGCTCCGATCTCCACCCCACTGCGCGAAGCGCGCGTTGGGGACCCCGGGCCTGCGGCGTGTGGAACCGGTCTGGTTGTACGTTTACCCGGCACTTGCCCTTCAGCTCGCTGACGCTCGCCTCGGGACCGTACCGGGCTACCATCTTCCGCGCCTGTCGGCGCTGCAGCCTTGTGCGTGACACAGCTTCCACGCTGCCGGTTGGATTTTAGGAAGAGGCACGGAGAAATTTGCGCTGATCCGCTCCGTTGCACCACTCCCGCTTGAGCGGGACGGATGATAATAGCCCGGCATGTGCGCGGAGAGAGCCCGCGACCAAGCGCTAAGCGCCAAGAAGCAAAAAGGATGATTGTGTTCTTCTCTGCCGAAGGCCAACGCGCAGCGAGAGCGGAGGGCAAGGGGCAGCCCGATCAGTTATCTGCAAGGTCATCGAAGGCACAATCGCACGAGAGTAACTGGCCGCCGCCTACCGGGCACTCTTCGGCGTCGCAGCCGGGGACGTGAAATTCGCCCTTTACCGCTCCGCAGTCGTGACAGGCATGCTCGTCGGCGCCCCAATCATCGGCTTCACTGCCGTAGGGAATCCGGCGAATTGGCTGTCCATTGAAAGTGCGGGATTGAACGCTCTGGGCGGCCTGAATCTTTGCAGGCCATTCTTCGGCCATTGGCATGCCGCGATAGAGGATGCCCTTTGGTTCCACCATATACTGTGCGGACGCCTTCCCTGATTGCTCGCGATGACTGCTCATGAGCCTCGCTACTTTAGCACGGTGCCGCGGTATTGCGAGCCCACGCCGCAGGATTTTCACATCGCTCCGCCTGCGGCTCCGCTCCTGGCCTCTACCCACCGCGCGAAGCGCAACCCGTTTGCGGTCCAAGTGCTCTGGGTGAAACAACGGTTGGTCCATCTGCAACCACCCGTTTGCCATTCACTCACATTCGCGACTAAACTCTCTCCTCCATCGTGCGCCACCTCATCGCCACGCTCGCCTTCGCCATACTTCTCAGCGGCTGCTCGCGACAGAAAATCATGGGCGCGGACGATCTCCGCTCCCAGCTCACCGCCGCGATCTCCCTCACCTCTGAAACTGAGACCTTCCTCGACTACGTCACCCAGCATCGCTCCACCGGCAACTTCGCCGCCGGCCACATCGCTTATCTATCCCAAACCGCCGCCGATGCGGCCAAAGACCTGCACCAGTCCACGCCTACCTACTCCATCCAACAGCAATTCACTCAGAGCCGGCAACAACTTGACGCGCTCGCTTCCCAACTCGCCTCTCTGCAGCAGGAAGTCGCAGTCGGTCAAACTCCAGCGACCGCCAATGACCAACTGGTCAAGCTTCGCCACTCCCTCGAGCAGATCAAAGCCGGCTTATGAAAAAACTCCTCGGCGTCACCCTGGGAATCATGACTGCTCTCGGCGGCTTTGTTGACCTGGGTCAGATCGTCTTCACCACTCAGGCGGGCGCACTGTTTGGTTACAGTCTCTTCTGGGCCATTGTGCTTGGCACCGCCGCCATCATCGTTTATATGGAAATGTGCGGACGCGTCGCCGTGGTCGCGCAAGAGCCCGTGTTCGCCGTCGTCCGCGACCGTCTGGGTTTCCGCCTGGGACTCGTCACGCTCATCGCCTCCAACCTGCTCAACCTCATTACCTGCGCTGCTGAGCTCGGCGGCATCGCTATCGTCCTCCACTTGCTCACCGGATGGCCAGAAAAACTTCTGCTCCTCGCCTCTGCCCTCCTGCTTGCCGCCCTGGTGCTGCTGCTTCGCTTCCAATGGATCGAGCGCACTTTCGGGCTTTCCGGCCTGCTCATGATCGTCTTCGCCGTGTCCGCCGTCGCACTCCATCCTGACTGGGGACGCCTTGCCCACGGCCTGCTGCCGCACATGCGCCCGGCGACCGGCTCCGCCACTCTCTACTGGTATTTTGCCGTAGGCATCTTCAGCGCCATGCTCATGGAGTACGAAGTTCACTTCTACTCCTCGGGCGCTATCGAAGAAGACTGGACCCCTTCCGATCTCGGCGAAAATTTCATGGTGGCCTCCTTCGGCTCCATCCTCGGCTCTTTGTTGACTGTCGGCCTGCTCCTGCTCGGCGCGCTCATCTTTCTTCCGCGCCACATCTTTCCAGACCTGCTCAGCAGCGCCGTTTTCGCCGGTGCTTTTCGTTTCGCGCAAAAGGCGCTGCTCTTGTCGCTGCTCGGGGTACTGGCTTGCATCGCCGGGGCCGCCGTTGAGACCGCTCTCTCCGGCGCTTACAACCTCTGCCAGTTCTTCAATCTTGAATGGGGCAAGAGCCGGCGCGTGCGTGAAGTGCCGGTTTATACCGCCGCCTGGCTCTCCATGTTCGGCCTGGCTCTCCTCGTCGGCCTCACCGGCCTGCGTCCGCTCCAACTTGTCAATATCTCCATCATCTTCGGCATGGTCATCATGCCTCTTACTTATTACCCTATTCTCCGCGTCGCCGCCGACCGCAACGTCATGGGCAAACACGTCAACAACAAATCTGATACGGTCATTGGTATCGCCTTCCTGCTACTCATCACCCTCGCCGCCGCTGCCGCCATCCCGCTCATGCTGCTCACCCATTTCGGCAAACCATAAACGAACATTTGCCAGCCTGATCTGCCTTTGGGAGCCTGCGGGCTTGCGGTGAACTGTTGAATTCGCGCTATTCGCGTTCATTCGCGGCTGACTCGCTCCTGATCCGCGCTACGTACCTTATAAGTTCTGGCCTTCATTTCGTCGTAAGTTTGAAAGTAGAGCAATGGCGCGCCACGAGTGGTTCGCCTTCTAATGAGCTTGTGCTCCGCAGGAGGCTTGATCGCGTGTGCAGGGGCCATCCTCGACCCACGCAGCCCGATCGAGATCTCAACTCAGCAGCACCCGCCAGCTTTGTATCGTGGGTGGGACTCCTGGCTGTGCCAGTTCTTTATTCGTCCTATCCAGATAAGGAGCGTCCACCGAATGAGCCTATAGATCGCAGTATTCCCCTGGTTCTTCTTATTCAGTCGTATTTGTGTTCGTTTTTGGTCCCGGCATTCGCTTCTCGTTGTGAAGCCCGTAACGGCTTCCGGGCGATCAACGCGAGCTGATGAGCAAGCGCCGGGTCAGTAGGCGGTTCGCCCTACAAGCCGTGATCGCCTAAACGCACGTTACACTCCTGCTGCAAGGTCTGATAAAGTCGGACTGCGCGAAACCGCCGAACAAGTGATCGCCTAAACGCACGTTAGACTCCTGCTGCAACCGCTTTTATTCCGAATCGTGCCAAATCTGACATGAAAATTTTTCCTGCTCACCCTTTCTCACTTGACACGTCTTATCTAGGCATAGAGAATCTAGGCCTTGGAAATCTATGGCTAAGAATGAAATGCTTCCCGGAACCTTGGGCATGCTGATCCTGCGGGTGCTGCAGCCCGGCGCGATGCACGGATACGCCATTGCCCAGCGCATCCACCAGCTTTCCAACGACATGCTGCAGGTGGAAGAGGGCTCGCTCTATCCCGCGCTACAACGCATGCTGCTGAAAGGCTGGGTACGGGCGGAATGGGGCGTCTCTGAGACCAACCGCAAAGTGCGCTTTTACAAGCTGACCAGCGACGGGCGCAGGCAGTTGGAGACAGAGATGAACGACTTTGACCGCGTGCTGGCGGGCATCCAGGCCGTTTTGCAGAAAGCCTGATAGCGCCACCAAGGCAGTGGAGGTTTTTATGAGCGAGTTTTTCCGCCGCATTTATTTTCTTCTCAACCGCAGCCGCATGGAACGCGAACTGGCGAATGACATGGCCGTGCATCGCGAGATGATGAACGATGACCAGCGCAAAGACTTTGGCAATCCCACGCTGCTGCGCGAGCGGTCGCAGGAAGTCTGGGGCTGGGGCTGGCTGGAGCGGCTGGCCCAGGACATCCGCTATGGCTTGCGCATCCTGAGGAAGAATCCCGGCTTCACGCTGGTGGCAATCCTGGCGCTGGGACTGGGGATTGGGGCGAACACAGCGCTGTTCAGCGTTGTGTATGGCGTGTTGTTAAAGCCGCTTCCCTACGCCCAGGGAAATCAACTGGTGGTGCTGCACCAGGCCTTTCAGAAAAGCGGGCAGAAAAATGTTGGGTTCTCGGTGGACGAACTCAATGACTACCGGAAGCAATCGCGCTCGCTGACGCAGGTGGAGGAGTACCACCAGATGGGCTTTATCCTGCTGGACGGCCATGAACCCAGCCTGGTGCGCACCGGAGTGGTTTCCGCCCACTTCTTTGACATGCTGGGAATCAAGCCTTATCTGGGACGGCTGTTCACCGACGGGGATGAAACCCACAATTCCGAGCCGGTGCTCGTCCTCAGCTACGGGTACTGGAAGAAACACTATGGCGGAGATCCGAGCATTGTTGGCCGGCACTTCCGCATGAATGACAAAGAGCACACCGTGGTTGGCGTGCTGCCGCCGGTTCCGCAATATCCGCGCGAAAACGATGTGTATATGCCTACGGTGGCATGCCCATCCCGTTCCGATCCGATGATGATCAGGGACCGCAATATGCACATGATGTACGCTTTTGCCCGGCTGCGGCCGGGGCAGAGTCTCCAATCGGGCAACGCTGATCTTTTGCTCCTTACTTCGCGCCTGCAGCAGCAATACCCGGAGAGCTATCCCGCCTCACGAGGATTTACGGGTTCCATGACCGGACTGCGCCAGCAATTAACGCGCGATGTGCGGCCCATGCTGCTGATCCTTCTGGGAACTGCGTGCCTGGTTCTGCTGATTGCCTGCGCGAATGTCGCCAATCTTGCCTTAGCGCGCATGATGCGGCGGGAAAGTGAGCTGGCGGTGACGGGCTGCTCTGGGTGCAAGCCGCGGCCGGCTGGTGCGGCAACTGCTCACGGAAAGCACCATGCTCAGCCTTGCCGGCGGCGTATTTGGGTTGCTGCTGGCATCGAACGCGCTTGATCTTCTGGTGCGATTTGTTGCTCGTTACACCACGCGCGCGGCTGAGGTCAGCATCAGCACACCCGTGCTGCTGTTTACTCTGGCCGTGTCCGTGGTCACCGGACTGGTGTTCGGCTCCGTTCCCGCGTTTTCACAACGCCTGAATTTGGTGAACTCGCTCAAGGAAGGCAGCGCTTCCGCCACGTTAAGGATCGACGGCAACCGCATGCGCAATCTGCTGGCCATGGCCCAGGTCGCCATCAGTTTTATTCTGCTGATCGGCGCGGGACTGATGATCCGCAGTTTTATACGCCTGCAACAGGTGGATCCGGGCTACAAGGGCGAAAACGTACTCACCGTCAATGTGCCTTTGAACTTCAGCAAATATAAAAATGACAAAGACACTCTCAACTTTTATGGCCAGGTGGAACAGAAGCTGAGAGGTACACCTGGAGTGGTGGGAATCGCGGAATACAGCGGCGCACCTTTGGCCGGCCGCGGCCTGGCCCAGCCTTCCAACGCGCCTTTTACCATTGAAAACCGACCCGTGGATCCGCAGGGCGCCCAGCCCACCGTGAACGTGGAATTTGCCAGTCCTGAGGCATTCGGCCTGCTTGGCGTGCCGCTCATCAGCGGCAGGTTCTTCACTGACCATGACAATGAAAATGCGCCGGACGTTGTGATCGTCAGCCAGTCTTTTGCCAAACACTACTTCCCCAGTGAAGACCCGATCGGAAAACGCATCGCGGGTTCAGACAAAAAATGGGCGACGATAGTTGGCGTTGTGGGAGACATCAAGCAATTCAGCCTGGATCGTGATGCCATTGATACAGCGTATGTGCCAAATGGGCAGCAAGGGGGAATGATGGCCGACACACTGCTGCTCAGGACGGCGGGTGATCCATGGAATTACGTTTCCCAGGTGCGGAAGGCTGTCTATTCCATTGATCCGGAACAACCGATCACGGATGTGGGTACGCTCGATGAGATTCGTAATGAGAGTCTCACAGCTACTCGGCTCACCAGTCTTCTGCTGGGATTGTTCGCCGCGTTGGCGCTGGCGATTGCGGCCACGGGACTGAGTGGCGTGACGGCTCTGCTGGTCTCGCAACGCACGCGGGAGATCGGCATACGGTTGGCGCTTGGCGCGCAGCGCAGCGAAGTCTTGCGCATGGTGGTGCAGCAATCCATGCGCGTAATTGTCCTGGGGCTGGCTGCCGGAATTGTTTGCGCATTGCTGGCCTCCCGCCTGATGACCACCCTGCTGTTCCGCACAGCTTCAACCGATCCCATTACCTATGTGGCTGTGGCGCTCATTTTGCTTTTTGTGGCGCTCGCCGCAAGTTACATCCCGGCTCGGCGCGTGACCCGGGTGAACCCGCTGATTGCTTTGCGATCGGAATAGACTTTGCTACGGAGTTGAGGAATGAGAAACAGTAATTGGGCTTCCATTGCGCTGCTGTTCAGCTTGCTGCTTGTTGGAGTTGCGGTCGGCTGGAACCAGCGCACGGTAACGGCAGCAGCACACCCATCCCAGCCGCGGGACAAGAAAGGCGATCAGCCGGATCAGCCGGATCAGCCGGTCTATACCGCTGATGGCAAACTCGCGTTGCCGGAGAACTATCGCGAATGGGTATTTCTTTCCTCCGGGTTCGGCATGAATTATTCCAACGGCGGCGGAAGCCATCCCATGTTCACCAACGTTTACGTCTCGCCAGCCGCATATCAGGGCTTCAAGTCAAATGGCAAATGGCCCAACGGCAGCCAGTTCATCGTGGAGATCTATTCACCCGCGCAAGGGAATATTAGTAAGAGTGGTTATTTCCAGGATCAAATGAAAGGGCTGGACGTGGAAGTGAAAGACTCCTCGCAAAAAAATGAGTGGAGCTACTACAACTTCAATCCCGACCAAAAGACAGCTGAAGCCCTCGGAGGCGGCGCTTGCAACACTTGTCACTCCGAGCACGCGGCCGTGGAGCATACCTTTGTCCAGTTCTATCCCACGCTTCTGAGCTTTGCCCAGGAGAAACACTTGCTCAAGCCAGGGGTCCCCATCCGCTGACGAGGATCGATCACCCGAGAGGAACCATGCGAGAGCTACTGCGCAGAATTTATTACTTCCTGAACCGCAACCGTCTTCAGCATGAGCTGGAGCAGGACATGGCAGCGCATCGTGAAATGCTCAGCCCGGAACAGCGCAAAGCATTTGGTAATCCTGCCGTCTTGCGGGAGCATGCCAATGCAGTATGGGGCCTCGGCTGGCTGGAACGCTTCCTTCAGGATGTCCGTTTCGGCGCGCGCATCCTGCGGCGCTCGCCGGGATTGACGCTGACTGCTGTTGCCGTGCTGGCGCTGGGCATCGGCGTCAACGTTACTGCATTCAGTTTTGTTGATGCCATCTTCTTTCGTCCTCTGCCCATTCACGATCCTTACTCGCTGGTGCGCTTCAGCAGCATCTTTAAAAACGGATCATCGACAGATGTCGCTTATCCCGCTGCCGTTTTTTACCGCGACCATTCAAGCGCTCTTCAATCTGTAATTGCGCAGATGCGTACCCAGATGACCCTGGGTGAAGGAGCAACTCAGAGTGTTCACACTGCGCTGGTTACATCCAACTACTTCACTGACCTCGGTATCACGGCATCCTACGGTCGCGTCTTCGATCCAAAGACTGATGGCGCCAGTGATGCACCGTCCGTGGTGATGTTAGGTTACGGGTTCTTCAAGAGCCATTTCGGCGCTGACCCAAGTATCGTCAACAAGACCATTCGCATCAACGATCGTCCCACAACCGTGATTGGCGTTGTGTCTTCGCAATTCCATGGGCTTGATCCTGATGGCGCTGACGTGAACGACGTATGGCTGCCGATTGAAAAAACAACATACTTCGTTCCCGCGTCAAAGATTCTCTCCAGCTTTGATCAGGGCGACTCCGGCGTGCGCATGTATGGCCGCTTCAAGCCCAGCGTAACTCTCAAAGCAGGCGAGCAGGCGCTGATGCCGCTGGCGCGGGGATTGGTGCAGCAACATCCGGAGCAGATGCATGAAGGCGAGCACCTTCGCGCTGCCCCGGGCGGCTACGCTGCTGAGTTCGAGTCACAGGACCTTCCGGGATTTGGCCTTCTTGCAGCGATGACTTTGCTGATCCTCTTTGCTACGGGAGGCAATCTGGGCAATCTGCTGCTTGGCCACGCCGTGACGCGGGAACGCGAAATCGCCATACGGCTGTCGCTCGGCGCCACCCGGGCACGCGTGCTCCGGCAGCTCATTACTGAAAGTTTTCTGCTGGCCGGACTTGGCTCCGCCACTGCTCTCCTGTTGAGTTGGTATGCAGCCCGAGCCATTGTGGCGTTCATTTTGGGCGCCGCAGGCGCGCTGGACCTGACTCCGGATTGGCGCATCCTCCTGGTTTGTCTTGTTCTCGGACTGATCGCCTGCGTTATTTTCGGTTTCCCGGCTGCTCGCCAGCTTTCGGCGCAACGCCATCGCTCTTCACGGATGCGCACCTTCTTCATCGCTACCCAGGTCTGCGTGAGCTGTGTGCTTCTGGTCCTTGCAGCACTTCTCGTACACGGCCTGAATCGCGCACTGAAATCAGATCCGGGATTTGATTACAAGCATGTGTTGGTCGTCGACCCCCAGCTGTACGCCCATTCTTACTCATCTTCTGCTGCTCTGGGTTACATGCATGATTTGAAAGAGCGTCTGCAGCAGGCTCCCGGAGTGGAATCTTCTGCCCTGGTCAGGCTCGCGCCTTTGGGCAACAACATTCACATTGAGCGTGCGACGCCGGCTGACGACGGAAGCACCTTTGATGTTTATGCCAACAATGTGGACGGTGATTTCTTCAAAACCATGGGCATTCCGCTGCTTCAGGGCAGGACGTTCAAAGCAGGCGAAACCGATGCTGCGGTGGTAAGCCAATCGGTGGCGCGCCGATTGTGGCCGGGCAAAGACCCGTTACAGCAACTCTATGGCTTCAGTGGAAAGAAACTGCCCGTGATCGGCGTCAGCGCAGACGCGCATACCATGATGCTGCGCAACGGCAACGCCGGAGAGAGTTATGTTCCCATCGATAGCGCCAAACTGGCTGAATCCATGGTGCTGGTGCGGACAGCGCAGCCGCCGGAAAACTTCTCTGCACTTGCCACCACTCTTGCCCGATCGCTCGATTCGCACCTTGGTCCGGATGTAAGCACTCTACGACGAGCTTATGACGACAAAGTGGGAGACTCTGCCCAAATCGCCGGTATTGTCTCCGGGATGGGCTTGCTCGCGCTGGTGCTTGCCGTGATCGGTCTCTATGGAGTTGTTGCCTATAATGTCGCCAATCGAACGCGCGAAATTGGGATCAGGATAGCGCTCGGCGCCACTCCTTCAAGCGTGGTTCGCAGCATGGTTACAAGCTTTGTCCTGCCACTTTCAGTGGCGTTGTCGGCCGGGCTTCTGCTGGCCGCCGCGCTGTCCTTTATATTGCGCAACGAACTTTATGGTGTAAATCACCTTGATCCTTTCAGCTATCTGGCGGCTGCCCTTACCATGGCGGCGGTAGGAGCGTTGGCTTCGCTGATACCTGCGCGCCGCGCTTTAAAGGTGGACCCCATGGTAGCCCTGCGTTGCGAGTAGGCGCTGGAGGCGCGGGTCTTCAGGGTATACTGAATGTAAGATGCTTGCGTTCAAGCGTATCCTCCTCAAGCTCTCCGGCGAAGCCCTGGCTGGTGATAAGGGATTTGGCGTTGAGACTGCCCGAATCCACTCCATTGCGGGCGAAATCAGAGAAGTTCACGATCTGGGTGTGGAGATAGCGCTGGTGGTTGGCGGAGGAAATTTTTTTCGCGGCGTCGCCGAGCAGGCCCGCGATATGGACAGGGTCTCAGCCGACCACATGGGGATGCTGGCCACCGTCATCAATTCCCTGGCCTTGCAGGACGCGCTGGAAAAGCAGGGCGTGTTCACCCGCGTAATGTCAGCCCTGGAAATGAACCAGGTAGCCGAACCCTTCATCCGCCGTCGCGCCTTGCGGCATCTGGAGAAAGGGCGCGTGGTGATCTTCGCCGGTGGCACCGGCAATCCTTATTTTTCTACTGACACCGCTGCTTCGCTGCGCGCCATGGAAATCAAGGCCGATGTCATCATGAAGGCTACGAAGGTCGATGGCATCTACACCGCTGATCCCAAGCTGGTCACGGACGCGACCAAGTTCGACACCATCACCTATCTTGACGTGCTCAAGCAGGGACTGCGCTTCATGGACGCCACTGCCATTTCCCTGTGCCAGGAAAACAGCCTGCCCATCATAATCTTCAATCTCACAGTCCACGGCAACATCAAGCGCGTGGTGCAGGGTGAAAAAGTGGGGTCGCTCGTATCAGCGTGAAGTCTGTTATTCGATGTCTTCGCCTCATTACAGGTTAAGATCTTTCCCGGACTAAGCTGTTGATTTGAAATTTTCCCGATTAGTGTGATCAGCATGAATCAGCGGTAAGGTTTGTGGCGGGCCATCTCCATGCGGCTTCCGCTCGGAAGTGACCTAGATCACTCTGCCAATCAATTTCAAAAATAGTCCAAGCAGCAGCAGGCAGAACCCGGCGACAAAAAGCCTCCCCATCCAGGTGCGGCCGTCCTTCTTCGCCACCAGAGACAGGAAGAACGCAATGAACCAGAGAAGGAGTGCAATTTTCAGGATCATTGCCGGGGATTATACGCCGATAGGTCAGCCGAAACCCTTGCGCAACAACACTCGACGTTTAGACACCTAAGACATTTCTGGTTTGCTCGCGATTTCGACTGAAGCTAGATTCAGGCCGAGTCCGGCGTGCGGTAAGAACACTTTCAAGCGGTTTGGATAAAAGCGGCACTAGTCCTGAAGCATCCAGCTCTTGCCGCCATCCTGGCTTGCCCAGCTCTGCCCCGAGGAACTCTTAACCATCACGTTCTGACCTGCCGCTTCAATGCTGCTGATGGTGCCGGTAGCGGCTGCGCCCAGAGTGATTCTCTCCCACGTTGCTCCGCCATCCCGCGAATGCACCAGCGTGGCGTCATTTCCTCCGGCCCAGATCTCCGCGCCATTTGGGCTCACCACTGAAAATTGCAGGCTCTCACCGCTGGGATTCTCTTCCGTCCAGTGGCTCAGGTCACTGGAGCGGAGCAGCTTGCCCTGCACCACTTTCCACTGATACTGCGAAACTCCCGCCACTTGTGCGCGGGCTGAGGGAGCCAGCGCGCGGCTGGTGAACGCCGGAGATCCAGCCAACTCACCGGAGCCCGAGCCCGCTTCTGATTTGGCAGCACTAATTGCATCAGAAGGCTGAACCGTTGTGGTTCCGGGTTTGAACATGGCGGTTGAACCCAGGCTGCTGGATGGAATTGGTGGTCCCAGGCGTTTGGTCAATGGCCGTTTGCCAAAATCCAGGATCTTGCCGATCAAGGTGTTGCTTCCGCCGGTATGAGTTGAGTAAAGCGTCAGCACTCCGCGATTGGATCCCGCAGGATTCGCCGGTATCACAAAGTTCCCATTGCTCTGGAATGGATTGCCCTCCACCACGGCAGGAGGAGCAAACGCCAGATTGGATTGAGCAGGAACGGGGGCCTGCGGCAAATCACGATATACCGCCGATGCCGACTGCGTATCGTAAGTATTCGCAAGGAAAGTCTTGTTTACGAAATCCTGTCCACGCAGGTCCGCCACCACCACGGGAACACGGCTGGCCATCGCTCTGCGCTCACGCTGCATGGCAGGTTCTGAAGACGGCGCACGATTCGTGGCTGTCATGTGCGGAGCCGTTGCAGTGCTGCCTGCAACATCGGCCGATGCAGTTGAGGACTGTACGCCCCCCTGTGGCGGCGGCTGTGAAATCTCAGCAGAGCGGTGGCTGGCAAGTGGATTGGCGACTCCCGCAGGAGTAGCCTGTGCTTCTTGTACCTGATGAACCGGACTGTGCGGAGCAGAAAGCCTTAAGATCAGCACTACTCCCAGAATCATGGCAGCCACGGAACCCGCCAGGCCGAAAGCAGGAGAAAGGAACCAGCGTTTACGGGGAGCCGCAGCAGCGGCGGACACGGTGGCTTGTGCTTCCGCAGCAAGCACTGCGTCGGGGGTGGTCAAAGCCACAATTTCGCGGCACGGGCTGCAACGGGATATATGCTCCACAACCTGCTCGCGCTCGTCCGCAGGCAGCAATTCCTCCACGTAAGCATTCAAAGTGTCCGGGTCAGGGTGCTGCAGCGTGCGATCTTCGGTCGCGCGCAGCCGCTGGCGCAGTAATGTAGACAACTCTGGCATGGCTAGTCAGAACCCTTATCTTCTTGGAACGCGGCCGACCGGTTTTCTTGCAGCTTTTTGGCCACATCCAGTTGTAAATATCGCACGTCAGTTTCCAGTGCTTCTTCTGCCTGCGCCCGCTTCATCCCGCGTGCGATCAGGCCCGCAACTACTTGTTTTCTAAGGTTTTTTAACAGCTTTTCCAGCCGGCGGCTGATGGTGGATTCATGCACCCGCAAAACTCTTCCAATTTCGGTAAGGGTACGATCGTCCAGGAAATAAGATGCAAGAACCAACCGGTCTTCCGCCGCCAATTGCCCCAGGGCTTCATCCACAGCGGCCGAAAGCCGCGAGTCAGCCGGTACAACGGGATTCGGATCGGCTGCGGAGAACTGTACCCCGTCTTCCTCCTGCTCATCAAGACTTACCAGCCGCTTTTGTTTGCGATAGCGGTTCACAAACTCCTGGGCCACCACCGTCCTGAGCCAACCCTCCAGCGAACCTCGCCCCATGTAGAAGCCCAGCCGGGAGACTCGAACGCCTTCGCGTTCTGATGTCCCGAATAGATCGCCATAGATCGAATCCGCCAACTCGCGCCCGCTGGCATCGTCCTTGGTGATTCCGCGCGCAATATCGTACAGCTTCTCCCGGTAGCGGATGAAAAAATCCTGCCACGCCAGCTCATGACCGTTGGCACAACCGCGGGCCAGCACCAGCTCTTCAAGCTTTAATTCTTTCCAGAACCGGATTTTCTGCGCGGGCAGAGAAGAAGGGATGTACTTGGTCGCAACCTGTTCCAAAATGTGCTGGAAGTCGCCCAGTTCCAACCCGTACTTGCGCGCGCTGCAGTGGCTGAAAAGCTCGCGCATTGCTTCGCTGATCGCTTCCACCGGGCTGGGCCTGGAACTCATGATGGGGATAGTACCAATTTTACCCGCAAGAAGGCTGCCTTTTTCCATTCTGATTACTGAATTCTGGGGGACTGCAGTTGGGAAGGGATTTTATGAGAAACCTCGTTTTATGGGGAACTTTTCTGGCCGTTCCGGTGTTTCTGCTGGCCACCGTCTCCGGTCCGGGCAGTCCGCATTCCGCCCCGCTCGCAAGTGACTATAAGCTTCTGGCGCCTATCTCTCATGGTGACCTTACTATCTTTCCCGTGATTTCCGCCAAGTCCTACGACACCAGCAGTTTTCTCACCCTGGATGAAGGCATCCGCTCGGGGGAAGTTGTGGTTACTGAAGTTGGGACCATTTCGGGAATCATTCGCCGCCGACGACCCTTGCCACAGAGCTATTCTCGAGCGGAAGTCAATCGACTTGTGCTGGTGAATAACTCCAAACGTCCGCTGATTCTTCTTGCAGGCGAAGTCGTTACCGGAGGCAAGCAGGACCGGGTCGTAGGCAAAGACCGCCTTGTCCCTGCGGAAAGCGATCCCGTGGATCTGTCCGTCTTTTGCGTGGAACCCGGGCGATGGGTAGCGAGCTCAACAAAATTTGATACTCACGCATCCGTAATGGCGCAGCCAAGCGTACGTAAGAAGGCCATGGTGGATGCTGATCAGCAGAAGGTCTGGGATGAAGTTGCCTCAGCGAGGGCAGGATTCGCTATGAGGGTCGCGCCTTCAGCAACTCCAGCGCCGGGCGGCCAGGAACAGGTCTTTGCCGGTGGCGCTACGAGAGAATTGAATAGCACGACATCCTATGCGAAGACGGTTGAGAACTCTGCCGTCAAGCAGCAGATGGACTCAATCACCGCTCCCATGCAGAAATCGTATGAGAGCGTTATCAAACAACTGCGGAACCAGAATGCCGTGGGAGTCGTAGTAGCTGTCAAAGGCAGGATCGTCTGGGCAGACATCTTTGCCAGCAATGCTTTGTTGAGTAAGTACTGGCCCAAACTGCTGGAATCCTATGCTGCGGAGTCTTTGACTGCGCCAGGCGCCAGCACTCAGGCCAGCACGAAAGATGCGCAACGCTTTCTTGACGACTGGCAGGCGCGGCATGAGACGGCGGATAGTGAACCAGGTTTGTACCGCCAGAGAGAACTCGTAGGTGACGGCTTCAGGGCTTTTGAGCTGACGTCACTGCTTGCTCAGGCGAGCTTTGATGTTCATCTCAGCAAAATGGCGGAATAAAGCAACATAGGGCAAAGTTAAGATTTATTGCAGGCCGTAACTTTTCCCGCAGAAATGAGTCAGAACTGGTATGAATCGCGAACGGGACAAAAGGCCGGTGACACGGGTGGTTGCCTTCAGGCAAACAAGAAAATTACTTTCGTTCCGTTACCTCGGTTCGCGTTTTGTCCATTTTTTTGCAACAAAGTGGGCAGGAATTGTGTCTAATTGACTAACTGGGTAGTAAGGGTCGGAGGTGACCTATGGGAGAGAAATTTTCAGTAGCTGAAGTGGCGGCGCTTCGCAGCGAACTCCTGCAGAGTGGGCTGGATTCATTCCAGACAGCAGAGCTGATCAAGGTATTCCTCACTCGTCTGGGATATGGCATCTCACCGCAGTCAGCCCTGGACGCGGCAACGCGATTTGAAGGCGCAAATTGTGACGTAGAGGCACTGCATAAAGAGCTTGAGACTTTGGCCTTGGTGATGTAACCGCATCTCCAGATCAGAAAAGCACAGCCGGGCAAACCAGCCCGGCTTTTGCTTTTGTTTGTAATCCCGAGCGAAGCTCCGGAAGCTCTAGAACACGTACATCGCCCGTTTCCCCTTAATCCTTACTTCAGTGATTTGTGTTTTTCTGTCTTCACTTGTGACGATTACCTTCGTGGTTTCAGCCTTTGGCATCAGTCGCTCCACCTGGCATTTGGCTTCGCCCACCTTGATCAAGTCGGTATCCGTATACCATCCCGTATAGGCACGAGTGAGCCGCAGTTTCTCTGATTTCTTGACGAGGATGAAGCGAATGAAATCCTGGCCCTTTGAGGTGTGATGTTGCAGAACGTAAGTGCCCGGCTGCAACATCAGAGCTCCAGCCTGGGTTGGTTGCGTGAATGTGATTTGGCCATGATGGTTGCTCTCGATTGCTGTCCTTTTCTGCGCCTCAGCAGCCCACAGCAACCCGCAGCCAACAATGACAAGGAGCAGAGTTTTTATTGTTTTCGAAAACACCGCGAATATCCCAGCCCTGCGGTCCTCTACTCATAATGGAGTGCTTCCACCGGGTCCAGTTGCGCTGCCCGAGTGGCCGGCACGGTTCCAAAGATCACCCCCACCAGCATGGCAACGGCGAGAGCAATGATCGCAGACAGTCCTGAAATTGGGATGCGGTATTCAGTGAGGAAGCGCACGGAAAACGGAACAGCCAGCCCAATAATGGTCCCTACAACCCCTCCAGCCAGAGATATGAGAACGGCCTCCGTGAGGAACTGCAGCAGAATTTCCCGTCGTGTAGCGCCAATGGCTTTGCGAATGCCGATCTCGCGGATTCGTGTACGCACGTTGGCCAGCATGATATTCATGATTCCCACGCCGCTCACCAGCAGCACCATCAGCGCCACGGCCAGCAGAACCAGAGTGAGGGCATTGGCTGTTCTAGCTGCAACCACCAGAAAGCCGGTGAGGTTCTCAACGCGATACACCGACTGCGGCCGGTGCCGTGACTGGATCACCTGCTGGATCATTTGAGTGGCTCGCGGAACGTCGCCTGCATCGGCCGTGGAAAAGAAGAGTTGTTTTACCGCATCGTTGCCGGTGAAATATCGGCCCACACTGTCGGGAATGAGGATGGTGTCTCCGGAAATCTCTGACTGGCCCAGCGTATCGATGCGCTCGCGAAAGGTCCCGATAATCACAAAGGGCAGGCCGCTGATTTTTATCTCTTTGCCCACCGCCGAACTCGCGTTGCCGTAAACCGTCTGGGCAAACTGCAGTGTCACCACGGCCACTTTGGCCCGCGACATCGCGTCATCGTCGTCAAAGAAGCGCCCTGCAAGCACCTGCAAATTGCGGACAGTTTCATACTGTGGGGAGACTCCCAGAACAAGGATATCGCGCTCTTTTCCATTGCCCACGCTGATACGGTCGTGCAACTCCAGCATAGGCGAAGCAGCCTGAATTCCGGGGACCTGCTGCTGCACTGCTTTCATATCTTCCACCGTCAGATAATCGCCGCCCGAGCCCAGGCTCACAGAAGCATTGCTGCCGCCTTCGTAATAGGCGTAAATCAAATTTGCGCCGATCGACTGGATCTGGTTCATCACATATTGCTTGCCTGTGAGTCCAATTGTGACCACCAGGATGAGAGAAGCGGTCCCAATCACCATGCCGATTGCCGTCAGAATGAACCTGACTTTGCTGGTTTGAAACGAATCCAGAGCAATAACCACGATCTCGCTGAAGACCATGGTTTGTCGCGTGGTTTCCGTCAGTGGCCGGGCAGCCATCACTCTATTGTACGTTGGCTCCAGAGCCTGTATCGATTACGAAGAATCAGCAGCGTTTGGTGGAAGAAGGCTTCTCTAGGCGATATTCTGCCTGTGCTGCCGGGTAGCCAGCTCCACCTTCCCTTCATTCAGTTTCAGCGTAAAGCTCTTTGAGCAACCGGCGCAGAGCCAGAAATGCTCAATGGTGACTTTGTCTCGCACTGGAAAGCCGAAGAATCTCCCGCCGTCCAATCGCATCAGCATTTTGGAACAATTCGGATTGGCGCATTTGGAAATCATTGAGGCTGGATTATCGCCATGTTGGCTAATCGTTGGACGTTGCCGGAGAGAAAAGCGTCGCCCCTTAATCGTAAGCAGCACAGTCAGTACCTGAGAAAAAATTGCTGAGAGGAATTGCGCGTTCCTTGGGGTTGCCTCGCAATCTCAACCACTTAGGATGGCATGGCGCATGCTTTTATACCTCCCAAATACCCTGCCTGAGGAGGAGAAGGTTGAGTCAGGGAAAAACCATCAAGCCGTTTGTGCCGGCGCTGGAGAGCGGCAGGACCACTCCCGTTTCCGGTGTGTATCGCTGTGAGCACAGCGGCTGCTCTGAAAAAGTGCTTTGGATACGCCGAGGCGAAATGCTGCCCGCCTGCCCAGGTTGTGGAAAAAATGCACTTTTCTCGCTGCAAGAGAAGGTCCAGCACATCTCGGAAGATCCCGATTTCAAAATGGCGTAGGAGCAACCCTCATCAGCTGCCAGGAATCGAACTTTACAATTGGCAACTTGTTTCCTGGTGTATCTGTACGCAACGCGTACAAACCAAGGAACGATCAGGTCGAGGGCCGGGCAATTGATGAGGAGGCGGCGAACGAGCCGTAGCGAGCCGTGGGCAGGACTTTAAGAATGGAAAGTCGAGTTTACAAACCCGGCGATCGCGTTCCTGCCACTGGAATCTATCGAGTTGAGCACGGTCCTCACCGCCTGATGCATCTGGCTACTCTCATGGCGACCACCCGCTTTCCTTTATGCAGGCGTTGCTCGCGGTCCGTTCGCTTCTTTCTGGTTCGTACGGTCAGGAACTCTCAAGTCCTTCCGTTTCGTTCCAACACCTATCTGGAAGATTACACAACCGGCGGTCCCGAAATTTTGCGCGTTGGCTGAGCCATAAGACTCCTGCAACGTCCTCAAGCATTGGTTACTCTTTAGATCGAGTTCACCAAATCATCTTCACTATTAAAAGAGTTGCTGTTCCTTCACGAGGTCTTTGAACGGCGGCGCGGTTATAATGGGCCACCATTCCTTTGGGGGGAATTGCGAATGAGAAAAATTCTATTTGCTTCAATTGCGTTAATGTTTTTGTTAGTCGCGGCGGGCGCCTGCTTTGCCGATCTTCAGTACACAGAAGAAAGCAAAATTACCGGCGGAGCTGCCGCAAAGGCCATGAAATTTGCCGGAGTCTTCAGTAAGGATGCCAGACAAGCGACTCAGGGGAGCACAGCTACCATCAGCGTCAAAGGCAACAGGATGCGACGCGAGTCTTCGCTTGGCACCGCCGAAATTTACGACCTGGATGCGCGCAAGATGATCGATATTGATCTCAAACATAAGACCTATTCTGTGCTTACGTTTGATGAGCTGCGGGCCCAGATTGAAGAAGCCAAAAGAAAAGCTGCTGAACAGCAAGCCAAGGAGCAGAAGAAATCGGACGCGCAGCAGGTAAAGATCACTCCCAAAATCAAGATCACTCCCGGCCCCAACACCCGTCAGCTTCTCAATTACAGCGCCAAAGAGATGCAGACCCGGGTGGATATGGAAATGGAAGCGCAGGATCCAAAGCACAGCGGCGAAACCGCCAATTCATGGGTGAATTCTGATGCATACGTTGCGCAGGTGACAGGTCACGATGAGTTGAAACGCTTTTATGCCCGCATGGCAAAGGAATTGGACTGGCTTCCCGGAGAGCTCCTCGGCTCCGGAGCTCAGATCTCGCAACCCATGGTTGAGTACCGCAAGAGCGCAGCCAATCTCAGCGGCATGCCTCTGCTTTCCTATGTGAGCGTGGGCTTCGGTCCCAATCCCGGCACTACCGGCCAGGCGGCCGCTGCGCAGCCTACTCCCGAAGAAAAGAAGGGCAACATCGTTTCAAAAGGCCTGGGCGGCATGTTCGGCAAAAAGAATAAACAGGAGCAGCAGCAAAACACTTCCGGCGAGCAAGCTGCTGGATCGCTCATGGACATGACAATCGAGGTGAAATCAATTTCCAATAGTTCTCTCGATGCCTCATTGTTTGAAATTCCTGCAGGTTTCAAACAGGTGCAGGCGAAGAAAGAAATTCGCTGACCCCGTTGGTCTGAGCACGCAAAGAAAATTCTGAAACTGTGACCCTGGCCAAAAGCCAGGGTCACCTTTTGCTCTGTAGCCCATTAGGGGAAGCCTTTTCCCAGTTTCCCCCGTTCTGTTACGATTACCGGCTTCCTGCAGCGAGGTTATTGTTCATGAAAAGAGCGGCCTTGATTTTTCTTGCTGTCCTCGTATGTTCTCCTGTCTCTTTCGCGCAGCCCGGCGCCAATCTGCAACCAGTTGTCACCCAATCCATTCGCTGTGGTGCGCTGATCGATCCGGCAAGCGGCCAGGTCAAACACAATGTGGTGATCGTGGTGGCCGGCGACCGCATCACTCAGGTCCAGGAAAACGGCAGACCCGCGCCTGACAGTGATGTAATTAACCTCGCGGATCAAACCTGCCTCCCCGGTCTGGTGGATGCACACACCCACACCCTGCTCCAGGGCGACATCACCGCCGAAGAGTACGATGCACAATTGCTGAAAGAGTCCACGCCTTATCGCGCCATCCTGGCCACGCGCAACGTAAAGCGTGCTCTGAGCTACGGCTTCACCAGCATCCGCGACCTTGAAACCGAAGGCGCCGGATACGCGGATGTTGATCTGAAGAAGGCAATCAACAACGGGGTCATTCCCGGGCCGCGCATGACGGTGGTCGGCCGCGCCATGGATGTAACGGGTGCTTATCCCCTGCAGGGTTACAACTGGGAAATCCAGGTGCCCCACGGAGTGCAGCTGGTGGATGGCCCGGACGAGGCGCGCAAGGCAGTGCGCGAACAGATCAGCTTCGGCTCAGACTGGATCAAGGTCTATTCAGACCGCAATTATTTTCTGCGTCCCGATGGCGTGCTGGATGATATCCCGACGTTCACTCTGGATGAATTGCGCGCCATTGTGGATGAAGCTCATCGCGAGCGTCACAAAGTTGCCTCTCACGCCATGGCGCTCAACGGTGTGCATAATTCCATTGAGGCCGGTGTGGATTCAATTGAGCATGGCGTTTACATCTCTGATGCCGATTTGAAGACCATGGCCCAGAAGGGTATCTATTACATCCCGACAATTTTCGTGGCGGAATATGTCGCTCAGGGCCGCGCCAACGAGGGCGCTAAAGTCTGGCTCGATATGATCAAGGTGCATGCAGACACATTCAGCCGCGCGCTGAAGGCGGGTGTGAAGGTGGTTTTTGGCACTGACGTAGGAGGCTTTGATTGGGGCATCGATCCCGCAAAGGAATTCCCTTTGATGGTGAAGTACGGCATGACTCCCATGCAGGCCATCCGCGCCGCAACTACAACCGCCGCCGAACTTCTTGATAAACAAAACGAGATCGGCAGTGTTGTTCCTGGAAAATTTGCGGATATCGTCGCTGTCAAGGGCGATCCGTTGAAAGATATCTCTCTGCTGGAAAAAATCGATTTCGTGATGAAAGGCGGCGAAATTTACAAATCTCCCGGCCACTAAGGCCACCCGGGGTTGCTCAACTGAATCTATTCAGTTAAATGCTGCTATGGATTCTCATGCTTTTGGGTTGGGCTGGAGTTGTCTTTCTTGGCATCACCCTCTTCCGCGTCGCAGGCCACGTTGATAAGAAATTGCGCAATCTTTCCGCACGTCCTCGCCATCGCGAGGACCAGGCTGCGTAATTTCAACTGAAGACGTAAAAACGAGGGGGCACGCCGCTGCAGGCATGCCCCGAATGCGGCATCAACGGCAAATTCTAAAACCGCAGCACGATTCCTCCACCGACCATCAGGTTGTGACGCACCTTGATTCCTACGGTATTCAGGTCAGGCAGTCCGGTATAAAAGTCACGCGCCTCCAGTCGAAACGCCAGTGGCAGCAGCGGTGGATGAATATCAGCGCCGACGCCTGCCTGCACAGCGCTCTTGGTGACGCTGTGAGTATTAATGGTGGCGCCACCCTGCGTAGTCGATCCTGGATTGAAATGCACAATTCCGCCCCCGGCAGAAATCCACGGGCTGAAAGGAGACCCAGGAACCAACTTCAACCGCAATGCCGGCGTAATGAAAAATGAGCTGTAGCTCTTGAGCGCAGTCAGATTAGACGTGCTGATATCGGTGGAGGGTGTAAACAGCACTGGAATTTCCAGGTGCAGCGCCACGGCCGGAACGTGCGCCAATTGCGCCGCATAGTTTGCTTCAAACGCAAACGTGGTTGCGAATGTGGTCTCCGTACCACTGCTGCCCACAGTGGGTGTGATCTTTGCCCCGCCGACAAGTGCCAATTCGTTCTTTTGAGCGAAGCCGTTCAGACAGAGCCCCGTTATAAAGCTGACAACCAGAATCATTTTGCGCATGGCTTAGTTACACTCCCTCATGGAAGGTTAGACCCAAACAAAAACGCTCTGGATGCTATGAGAGCTTGAACCAAAGGTGGTGTACTGCACGGGAGAGGGTTTGCAGCCTTTGTGTAAGAGTGCTGCATGTTGGAAGCGGCTATTTTGTGCTCAACATCCAAGAAGTGGCGGTGACCTGACCAAACGGCGAGTTGGTAACAGGCACCAGGGTACCGTCAACAGCATTAATGCCGAAGGCGGCTATTCCCCTGCTAGCCACGTTGCTGACATAAAGGAAAGTGTTGGTGGCGTCCACGATGAGAAATCCGGGTTGTGTTACAGCGACTGTTCCGGTGCCCTGCGTGGTGAAGGGCGAGCCGGCCACCTGGGTGAGAACGCCAGAAGCGGACTTGAATGCGGACACGTTGTTGGAGCCTGCGTTGGAGACGTAAACAAATGTGCCTGTGCCATCAACCGCAACTGCCGCAGGTTGTGTACCGGCAGCAAAGGGCGAGCCAGCCACCTGCGTGAGAGCGCCTGAAGCCGCGATGCTGAGGCTGACGACGTCATTGTTGGCCGAATCCGTGGCATACAGGAACTGGCCCTTGGGATCAATCATCATGCCGCTGATATTGCTGGCGGGCGCTCCAGTGAATGCTCCAGCGGCCACTGCCAGCGCTCCATTTGTGCCGATGGAAAAGACGCTAATGGTGCTGGGCGCGGAGCCGGATAACACATATAAGAACTGCGCTGTCGGTGACAACGCCATGGATTGCACGGTAGTGGTTATTCCGGTGGGAAAGGGAGAACCCACCTGCGTGAGGATTCCGCGTACCGTATCGATCGAGTAAACGGAAATTGAAGCGTCACCCTGATTCAGCACAAAAAGAAATTGGCCGCCGGCGTTTGTCCCGACGCTTACCGGCGAAGGCCCCGTAGAAGCCGGGGGCAAGGCCGTTCCCACAGGAGTCAGAATTCCGGCGGTGTGGTCAATGCCGAACCCGGCTACCGTGTTGGAGGTGATGTTTACCTCGTAAAGAAAATTAGTGGAGGGATGAAGGGCGAGCGCCACCGGGCGAGGATTCGTGGGAAAAGCAGCTACCGAAGTGGAAGCAAGCTCACCGGAAGCCTGGATATGGAATCCCTGAATGGAATTGGCTCCTGCTCCCACGGTATAAAGCAGGGCCACGTTGGCCGCGGTGTTGGGTTTATTGCTGCCACAACCCAAAAAACTGATCAACACCGCAATACACACCATCCGAATAAGTGCCTTCATCTGTTGTCGCTGCCTCGCTGAGAATCTGGGAATTATGAAGCTCACTCCAGGAGCAGCAATCTTTGAGTCCTGCTTCCCGGCTGAAAAGATCTTTGTTTATGTCGTTCCAGTCTAGCTGTTTTTGTAGCTTTGCATCCAGTGGCCAGCCATCCCGCGTTTTGCGCACCCACGATCGATGGATATGTGAAGAACGCGGCTGACGGGCGGCCTTGCGAGCTCAGCCGAGCTAAATCCATTGTTTTCCTGATACAAACTAGCCGTCACACCGTTGCTTGCAGCCTGGAATCTGCGCTCTCACTGGTTCGCCTTGCGCTGACAGGTCGCGCCGCAAAAGATTGTCGACTTTCAAGTTCCATCGCCACATAATTTCTTTAATACCGTGGAATTTGTGACCAGCGCAACGGATGCCGAAAGATCCAGTCTCACGACGCGCGTTTTGCGCGTGATGGGCCGGGGAATACTCGCATTTTGCTGTGTAGGTGGCTGCCTGACAGACTTCATGTTTCATGCCATTCCTGGCCGATTGAAACCTCGCAGCCGGGCCGCAATTCTGCAGAAATGGTCGGCCCGATTGCTCTCATCCATAGGCGTACAGGTCCATCTCGACGGCGAAATTCCTGAACGAGGTCTGATCGTCTCCAACCACCTGAGCTACCTTGACATTCTGGTTTTCAGCGCCGTCTCGGGATGTGTGTTCGTGTCCAAAAGAGAAGTCAAATCCTGGCCCGGCATCGGCTGGATATCTTCCCTGGCGGGCACAATCTATATTGATCGCACGCGGCGGACGAACACACAATCCGCACAGGAAGAAATGCAGTCGCCTCTCCTGAGCGGCGTGCGCCTTGTACTCTTCCCTGAGGGGACGAGCAGCGATGGTTCCAGTGTGATGCATTTTCACTCATCGCTCTTTCAACCTGCCGTTGAGTTGAAAATGCCCATCACGGCCGCGGCAATTGGATATTCCGTCCGCCACGGGAATGCCGCCCTTGAGGCGTGCTACTGGGGCACTATGAGGATGGCTCCTCATCTACTTAACCTGCTGACGAAGGAATCCGTGCAGGCAAGTCTCAGATTTTCGCGCGAACAACTTACATTCAAGAATCGCAAAGAAGCAGCTCGAATCATGCAAAGCCGCGTGGAACACCTGCGCTCTGCCGCAGTGCGTGCTTGAGAGGCTGTGGTGAGATTAACTGATGGCTTCAATCAAAGAATTTGCCGATCAATCCACTGAACCGCCGGTGAGAGGCTTCATGCATCTTCCTGCGCCGGGAAATGGCGCCGGGCTGGTATTGACGCATGGAGCAGGCGGCAACTGCGAATCGAAACTACTGGTTTCTATGGCGCATGCATTCACAGATACCGGATACACGGTCTTGCGCTGCAACCTCCCGTTCCGCCAACAGCGCCCTTTCGGTCCTCCGTCTCCTGGCAATGCCGAGCGTGACCGCGAGGGTTTGAGACGGGCTGTACATCTGATGCGGGAACATGTTTCCGGCCCGCTTTATCTTGGCGGACATTCGTATGGAGGCCGCCAGGCATCCATGCTCGTTGCCGATGACCGCAACCTCGTTTCGGGGCTGCTGCTTCTGTCGTATCCTCTGCATCCTCCACGTCGTCCGGCGCAGTTGCGCATCTCGCACTGGCCCAGGCTGAAGACTCCGGCACTTTTTGTCCATGGCGCGCGTGATCCGTTCGGCTCGCTCAGTGAATTTGAATCAGCCATGACTCTATTGGCAGGGCAGCACAAATTCATTGAAATTGAGGGAGCAGGGCACGAGTTGCTGGGCAAGACGGATGGCGAGAAATTGGGGACAATCATCGTGGCTGCTTTTGAGCAGTTCTTCGGTACTTCACAATCGGCCGCGAGTAAGTGACCGGGCATGCGCTGCGCATGAAATTCGCTTGAGCAAGTCACGCAGGAGGGTTCCGCAGCAATTTTGACTTGCCGCATCAGACTATAAAGTCACGATATGGAATGGTACTTTGGCCACGTCTGGCTGGTGCGCTTACTCTTTCAACGCGCACAGGCTGCGTTGTATCTGCTGGCCTTTATCACGGTTCTGCAACAGTTCAAGCCTCTGCTGGGGGAGCGCGGTCTGCTGCCGGCGCCCGCGTTTTTGAAGCGAGTCACCTTCTGGGATGCGCCGGGATTATTCTGCTGGCGCTATTCTGACCGCCTGCTGGACGCGGTAGGGTGGACTGGAATTGTGTTGTCGGCGATTGCGTTATCCGGCCTTTCAGAACGCGGGACTGTCTGGCTCTCCATGATTACGTGGCTGGTCCTGTGGTTTCTCTATCTTTCCATTGTGAATGCAGGGCAGAAGTTCTACAGCTTTGGGTGGGAATCCATGCTGCTGGAATCCGGATTCTTCGTGAGCTTCATGGGGCCGGATTGGATAAAGCCATCACTGGCGCCGGTGCTGGTTTTGCGCTGGATGTTGTTTCGCACCGAACTGGGCGCAGGATTGATCAAGCTTCGTCATGACCGTTGCTGGAGAGAACTGACGTGCCTTTTCTATCACTATGAGACACAGCCGTTGCCCAATCCCCTGAGCTGGTACTTCCATCGCCTTCCCCGCTTTATGCACCGCTTTGCCGTATTGTTCAGTCATTTCGTCCAGGTGATTGTTCCTTTCGGCTTGTTTGCGCCTCAGCCGTTTGCTTCCATCGCAGGAGGGCTGATCATTTTTCACCAGCTTTGGCTTATTGTGAGCGGCAATTATTCCTGGCTCAACTGGCTGACGGTGGCGCTGGGAATCACCGCATTCAGTGATTCGTCGCTCGGGTTCCTGCCGATTGCTGTTCCGCAAACCGTGGCAGCACCCTTCTGGTTTCAGATTTTGATGTTTGTCATCGCCGCAGGCGTGGTGGCGCTGAGCATCCAGCCCACGCTCAATATGATCTCCAGAAAACAGATCATGAACTACAGCTATAACCGCTTTCACCTGGTGAACACTTATGGCGCTTTCGGCAACGTAACCAGGCGCCGCCATGAAATTGTGATCGAAGGAACAGATGAGGTGGTTCTGACGGAGCGAACCCGCTGGCAGGAGTATGAATTCAAAGCCAAACCCGGACGGCCTGATCGCATGCCGCCGCAAATTGCGCCCTATCATCTCCGGCTGGACTGGCTGATGTGGTTCCTTCCTTTTTCCGTGATGGTGAATGACGATCGAATTTTTGTGCCGGGCTTTGAGCCGTGGTTCATGCGCATGATCCAGAAGTTGCTGGATGGCGATTCCTCGACTCTGAAGCTGCTCAAAACCAATCCGTTTCCCCAAACCAGGCCGAGATTCATCCGCGCTCTGTTCTACGAATACCATTTCACCGGAGGAAAACAAAAATTTGAAACCGGTGACTGGTGGACCCGCCGATTGATTGCGGTTTATCTGCCTCCGGTCTCACTTGATCATCTGAAGCGGCTGTAATGCGATCACTCGATCCACTCGGTAGGACGCGAAGAGAAACGCGAATAGCTGGTAAACTGAATGTAATCCTCACGCGGAGGGATGTGTGAGCGGTTGAAACAGGCGGTCTTGAAAACCGCTATACGGGAAACCGTATCGGGGGTTCGAATCCCTCTCCCTCCGCCAGCTAGTCTGCTGTTCAGAGAAAGTTTCTCTGAATTCGGGTGAAATGCCCGCTTTACGGGCCTTTTCTCGCTTCCTCAAATTTAAAAGAGCACCTCAGCGGCACGGGAATCTGAGGTTTGGGGCGCTTTTCTCTGTAGGCCAAATCGGCAGGCCCCTTTTCACCACCGAAAAACGGCGTTAAATCGAACCGTTAGCGAACAGCTCGGCTTGGGAAAACGCATTAATAACACTCCAATGATATATCCCACTGCGGAGTGAACGAACGCCATGGTTACTTCCGCATTGCCGACTATCCGCGCAGAATCGCCAGGAGGTTGGTAGCGTTTGACTGAGCCACACCTTTTCAATTCTTTCCCAAAGATGCAAATTTCAGAAAGCGGAATGCCATATAATGTAATTTGAGCATGAGCACGTCTGGAACAAGCACCGCCACGGCGCCGGAGAGCAGTGTGTCTCCCTTGAAGGTGCTGGGAATGTAGTCGGAGGCTGCCAGGCCGGCCACTGCCAATACCAGACCGAGGACGGCTGAGAATACGCGATGCACGATCCGTCCGGCCGTTCTTCCTTCAGTGTCATCGCAGTTCCCAAACCTCGACCGCGCCAAAAACCGTTTCCCGCCGCAATAAACCTGCCGACAGACGAAACGCACTGTCGATCATACATATCAGAAAATTTTGCACAGGCAGCCGACACCCGTTTCACTCGCATTGATTCCTAGTTCGAGCTAAGTAGTTTTTGTTGGCAACGTGCGCAGCAACTCTGCTTCAGAGCTGTACATCCCACTTCCCAAGTTGTTACGCAACTTGGAGAAGACCCCATGAGATGCCACCTAGTCATTGCCTTTTGTCTATTA
>CAVWUW010000010.1:0-448112 GCA_963758275.1 Terriglobia bacterium
CGTAGTAGAGGCCGAGCACGACGTCCTGCGACGGCACGATCGACGGCTCGCCGTTGGCCGGGAAGAGCACGTTGTTCGACGCCAGCATCCAGTGCGTGCACGCTTCCATCTGCGCTTCGATCGAGAGCGGAATGTGGACCGCCATCTGGTCGCCGTCGAAGTCGGCGTTGAACGCCGCGCAGACGAGCGGGTGCAGCTGGATCGCCTTGCCCTCGATCAGCACCGGCTCGAACGCCTGGATGCCCAGGCGGTGCAGCGTCGGCGCGCGGTTCAGAAGCACCGGGTGCTCCTTGATGACCTCTTCGAGGATGTCCCAGACGACCGGCGTGCCGGGACTCGACTTCCTTCTTCGCCGCCTTGATCGTCGTCGCGATGCCCATCGCCTCGAGGCGCGGAGAAGATGAACGGCTTGAACAGCTCGAGGGCCATCAGCTTGGGCAGGCCGCACTGGTGGAGCTTGAGCGTCGGGCCAACGACGATGACCGAGCGGCCCGAGTAGTCGACGCGCTTGCCGAGCAGGTTCTGGCGGAAGCGCCCGCTCTTGCCCTTGATCATGTCGGCGAGCGACTTCAGGGCGCGCTTGTTCGCGCCCGTCATCGCCTTGCCGCGACGGCCGGTGTCGAGCAGCGAGTCGACCGCCTCCTGGAGCATCCGCTTCTCGTTGCGGACGATGATCTCGGGCGCCTTCAGCTCGAGCAGGCGTGCCAGGCGGTTGTTGCGGTTGATGACGCGGCGATAGAGGTCGTTCAGGTCGGAGGTCGCGAAGCGGCCGCCGTCGAGCGGCACGAGCGGGCGCAGGTCCGGCGGCAGGCCGGCAGGACCTCCATCACCATCCATTGCGGCTTGATGCCCGACTTCTTGAAGGCTTCCATGACCTTCAGGCGCTTCGAGTTCTTCTTGACCTTGAGCTCCGAGCCGGTCATGTCGTTGCGGAGCTTGTCGATCTCGACGTCGAGGTCGATCTCGAGCGAGCAGCTTGTGCACGCCCTCGGCGCCCATCAGGGCGATGAACTCGTCACCGTACTCGGCGCGCTTCGCGTCGTAGTCGTCCTCGCTCATGATCGGAGAACTTCTTCAGCGGCGTCATGCCCGGATCGACGACGACGTACGCCTCGAAGTAGAGGACGCGCTCGATGTCGCGCAGCGTCATGTCGAGCACGAGGCCGAGGCGCGACGGCAGCGACTTCAGGAACCAGATGTGCGCGCAGGGCGCCGCCAGGTCGATGTGACCCATGCGCTCGCGCCGCACCTTGGTCTGCGTGACCTCGACGCCGCACTTCTCGCAGATCACGCCGCGGTGCTTGAGGCGCTTGTACTTGCCGCACAGGCACTCGTAGTCCTTGATCGGGCCGAAGATCTTGGCGCAGAACAGGCCGTCGCGCTCCGGCTTGAAGGTCCGGTAGTTGATCGTCTCGGGCTTCTTGACTTCGCCGAACGACCACGAGCGGATCTTCTCCGGGCGAGGCGAGCCCGATCTTGATCGCGTCGAAGTGCTCGTCGGGGGTGAACTGACGGAACAGGTCCAGCAATCCCTTCATGCTTCTCTCCTGAAATTCGTGGCGGTGCGAACGGAACGAACGATGTTCTCGTCATGTCAGTTGCGCTCCAGCTCGATGTCGATGCCCAGAGACCGGATTTCCTTGACCAGGACGTTGAACGACTCCGGCATGCCGGCCTCGATCGCGTGCTCGCCCTTGACGATCGACTCGTACACCTTGGTGCGGCCGTTCACGTCGTCGGACTTGACGGTCAGCATCTCCTGCAGCACGTAGCTGGCGCCGTAGGCCTCGAGCGCCCAGACCTCCATCTCGCCGAAGCGCTGGCCGCCGAACTGCGCCTTGCCGCCGAGCGGCTGCTGGGTGACGAGGCTGTACGGGCCGGTCGAGCGCGCGTGCATCTTGTCGTCGACCAGGTGGTGCAGCTTCAGCACGTGCATGTAGCCGACCGTCACCGGGCGCTCGAACGGGTCGCCGGTGCGGCCGTCGTGCAGCGTCGCCTGGGTGCGGGTCTCGGTCAGGCCCTTGGCCTTGGCGATCTCTTCCGGATAGGCGAGCTTCAGCATGCCGCGGATCTCTTCTTCGGCGGCGCCGTCGAAGACCGGCGTCGCGAACGGCACGCCGGTCGAGAGGTTCTCGGCCATCTCGCGGATCTCGTCGTCCGAGAGGTGATCGAGGCGCTCGGTCTTGCCGCCGGACTTGTTGTAGAGCTCGTCGAGGAACGTCCGCAGCTCGGCAACCTTCGTCTCCTGCTGCAGCATGTCGCCGATCCGCTGGCCGATGCCCTTGCCGGCCCAGCCGAGGTGAACCTCGAGCACCTGGCCGACGTTCATCCGCGACGGCACGCCGAGCGGATTCAGCACGATGTCGCACGGCGTTCCATCGGCCATGTACGGCATGTCTTCCACCGGGACGACCTTCGAGACGACGCCCTTGTTGCCGTGCCGGCCGGCCATCTTGTCGCCCGGCTGGAGGCGGCGCTTGACGGCCAGGTAGACCTTGACCATCTTCAGCACGCCCGCGGGCAGCTCGTCGCCCTGCGTCAGCTTCTTCTTCTTCTCGTCGAACGCGAGGTCGAAGCTGTGGCGCGTCTGCTCGAGCGAGTTCTTGATCGACTCGAGCTGGTTGGCGAGGTCTTCGTCGGCCGGACGGATGTCGAACCAGTGGTACTTCTCGACGCTCGTCGAGGTACGCCTTGTCGATCGCCGTTCCCTTGGCGATCTTGTTCGGGCCGCCGTTGGCGGGCTTGCCGACCAGGAGCTTCTCGATCCGGTCGAACGCGTCGGCCTCGACGATGCGCAGCTGGTCGTTGAGGTCGAGGCGATAGCGCTTCAGCTCGTCGTCGATGATCTGCTGGGCGCGCTTGTCGCGCTGGATGCCTTCGCGCGTGAACACCTGGACGTCGATGACCGTGCCGTTGGTGCCCTGGTCGACGCGCAGCGACGTGTCCTTCACGTCGGACGCCTTCTCGCCGAAGATCGCGCGCAGGAGCTTTTCTTCCGGCGTCAGCGTCGTCTCGCCCTTCGGCGTGACCTTGCCGACCAGCGTGTCGCCCGGGTTCACTTCCGCGCCGACGTAGACGATGCCCGACTCGTCGAGGCGCGCCAGCTGGTTCTCCGCCAGGTTCGGGATGTCGCGCGTGATCTCCTCGGCGCCGAGCTTGGTGTCGCGCGCCATGACCACCAGCTCCTCGATGTGGATCGAGGTGTAGCGGTCTTCGGCGATGACGCGCTCGCTGATGAGGATCGAGTCCTCGAAGTTGTAGCCGTTCCAGGGCATGAACGCGACCAGCATGTTCTGGCCGAGCGCGAGCTCGCCGATGTCGGTCGACGCGCCGTCGGCGATGATGTCCTCGGCGTGGACGTTGTCGCCGCGCTTGACGATCGGGCGCTGGTGGATGTTCGTGTTCTGGTTCGAGCGCTGGTACTTGATCAGGTTGTAGATGTCGACGCCGACCTCGCCCGACACCGTCTCCTTGTCGTTGACGCGGATGACGATGCGGTTGGTGTCGACGTAGTCGACGACGCCGCCGCGCTTGGCGGCGACGACGGTGCCCGAGTCCTTGGCGGCGACGCGCTCGACGCCGGTGCCGACGAGCGCCTTCTCCGGGCGCAGCGTCGGCACGGCCTGGCGCTGCATGTTCGCGCCCATCAGCGCGCGGTTCGCGTCGTCGTGCTCGAGGAACGGCACGAGCGAGGCGGCGACCGAGACGATCTGCGTCGGCGCGACGTCCATGTACTGGATCCGCTCGGCCGAGGTCAGCACCGATTCGCCGTTGTCGCGCGCCGAGACCAGCTCGTCGATCGAGCTTGCCTTCGGCGTCGAGCGTCGCGCTCGCCTGGGCGATCACGTACTTGCCTTCCTCGATGGCCGACAGGTAGTCGATCTTCTTCGTCACCTTGCCGTCGGCGACGCGGCGGTACGGCGTCTCGAGGAAGCCGTACTCGTTGAGCTGCGCGTAGAGGGCGAGCGAGTTGATCAGGCCGATGTTCGGGCCTTCCGGCGTCTCGATCGGGCAGACCCGGCCGTAGTGCGTCGGGTGCACGTCGCGCACCTCGAAGCCGGCGCGCTCGCGCGTCAGGCCGCCCGGGCCGAGGGCCGAGACGCGCCGCTTGTGCGTGATCTCGCGAGAGCGGGTTGGTCTGGTCCATGAACTGGCTCAACTGCGAGGCGCCGAAGAATTCCTTCAGCGCCGCCGAGATCGGCTTCGAGTTGATCAGGTCGTGCGGCATCAGCGCTTCGGTCTCGGCCTGGCCGAGGCGCTCCTTGACCGCCTTCTCGATCCGCGCCAGGCCCGAGCGGTACTGGTTCTCGGCCAGCTCGCCGACGCAGCGCACGCGCCGGTTGCCGAGGTGGTCGATGTCGTCGACCTCGCCGCGGCCGTTGCGCAGCTCGACCAGGATCTTGACGACGTCGAGGATGTCCTCGTTCGACAGCGTCATCGCGCCTTCCGGCGCGTCGCGGCCGACGCGGGCGTTGAACTTCATCCGGCCGACGCGCGACAGGTCGTAGGTGTCGGCGCTGTAGAACAGGCGATGGAACAGCGCCTCGACGGCGTCTTCGGTCGGCGGCTCGCCGGGCCGCATCATGCGGTAGATGGCGACGCGCGCGGCGAGCTGGTCGGCGGTCTCGTCGGCGCCAGCGTCTGCGAGATGTAGGCGCCTTCGTCGAGCTCGTTGGTGTAGAGCGCGGGGATTTCCTTGATGCCGGCCACGCGCAGCTTCTTCAGCAGCGCTTCGGTCAGCTCGTCGTTCGCCTTGGCGAGGATCTCGCCGGTCTCGGCGTCGACGACGTTGCGCGCCAGCATGCGGCCGACGAGGTAGTCCTCGGGGACGCAGATGAACTTGGTGTCCGACTGCTCGATCGTGGCGCACGTGGCGCGCGGTGATCCGCTTGTCCTTCTCGACGATGACCTTGCCGTCCTTGTCGGTGATGTCGAAGCGCGCGATCTCGCCGCGCAGGCGGTCGGCGACGAACTCGAGCTGCGCGCCCGAGTCCATCAGGCGGAAGTTGTCGAAGACGAAGAAGTTGGCGAGGATCGCCTCGGGGTTCAGGCCGATCGCCTTCAGCAGGATCGTCACCGGCATCTTGCGGCGGCGGTCGACGCGGAAATAGAGGATGTCCTTCGGGTCGAACTCGAAGTCGAGCCACGAGCCGCGGTACGGAATGATCCGCGCCGAGAACAGCAGCTTGCCGCTCGAGTGCGTCTTGCCCTTGTCGTGCTCGAAGAACACGCCCGGCGAGCGGTGCAGCTGCGAGACGATGACGCGCTCGGTGCCGTTGACGATGAACGAGCCGTAGTCGGTCATGAGCGGCACTTCGCCCATGTAGACCTCCTGCTCCTTGATCTCCTTGACCGTCTTGGCCTGCGCCGACTCGCGGTCGTAGATGATCATCTGCAGCTTGGCGCGCACGGCGGCGGCGTACGTCAGGCCGCGCTGCTGGCACTCGCGCGTGTCGAACGCGGGCTTGGCCATGTTGAACTCGATGAACTTCATCTCGACGAACCCGTTGTGCGAGACGATCGGGAACGCGGAGAGGAACGCCGCTTGCAGGCCTTCGGGCTTGCGCTTCTGCGGCGGAACGTCCTTTTGCAGGAAGGCGACGTACGAGTCCTTCTGCATCGTCAGCAGATAGGGCACGTTGAGAACGCTCTCGCGCTTGCCGAAGCTCTTGCGGATGCGCTTCTTCTCGGTGTAGCTGTAGGGGGTTGCTTGCTGCGCCATGAGATTTCTCACTCCGTCTCAGGAAGCGCGAACCGGGCCGGGGCCACGACTCCGTCGGCGACTGTCTTTCGAGCCTTGCGCTCGAAGCTTGGTGGCAGGCCACTACCTGCCGCTGGCGGACAACCCCGGCGTTGCACCGGAGCCCGACCAAACCCGTTCTTTGCAGTCGGATCAAGAACTTCTTGCGAAATCACTTGGAAGAACCCTCGATTGTCGATCGGGGCGCTTTCAAGTGCTTTCGAAGGGCCATCAGCCCGCTCGGAAAGCGCGAAAGGCCGGGCGCCGCGAACCGGCGCCCAGCCCGTCGCACGAGCCGCTTACTTGAGTTCGGCCTTGGCGCCGGCTTCTTCCAGCTTCTTCTTGCCGGCTTCGGCGTCGGCCTTGGCCATCGCTTCCTTGACGGGCTTCGGCGCGCCGTCGACCAGGTCCTTGGCTTCCTTCAGGCCCAGGCCGGTCAGTTCGCGCACGGCCTTGATGACCGGCACCTTGTTGGCGCCGATCTCGGTCAGCATGACGCGTGAACTCGGTCTGCTCTTCGACCGCCGGCGCCGCGGCACCGCCGCCGCCACCGCCGCCGCCGGCGCGGCCATCGCCGCGGCCGACACGCCGAACTTCTCTTCGATCGCCTTGACCAGGTCGTTGAGCTCCATCACCGACATGCTGTCGAGGGCGGAGAGGAATGCGTCTTTGTCGAATGCCATTTGGATTTCCAGTTCAGTTAGATGGTTGCGATAGCGTGATCGTTCAAGCCGCCGCGGGCGCGCCTCGGCGGCCGGCGCCGCGGCCGGCGCGCCGCCGCCGCGCTTCTCGGCGACGGCCGCCAGCACGCGCGCGATGCGCGCGATCGGCGACTGCATCAGCCCGAGCAGCTGCGACGAGCAGCACTTCCTTGCGTCGGGATCGAGGCCAGCGACTTCACGCCCTTCGGCGTCGAGCGCCTTGCCGGCATAGGCGCCGGCCTTGACGATCAGCTTGTCGTTGTCCTTGGCGAAGTCGGCGATGACTTTCGCCGCGGCGACGGCGTCTTCGGAAAAACCGTAGATCAGCGGGCCGACCATGGCTCCGACGGCCACTTCGAACGGCGTGCCGGCGACGGCGCGACGGGCGAGCGTGTTCTTCAGCACGTGAAGGTACACGCCCTTGTCGCGCGCCTGCTTGCGCAGCGCGTTCAGGTGTTCCACGGTGAGGCCACGGTATTCGGCCAGCGCGAGCGTCTGCGAGCGGGCCACCTGGGCCGCCACGTCCGTCACCACGGTCTGTTTCTCGTTGCGATTGAGACTCAAGGTCCACTCCTCACATTGCGTGCACGTGCCGTCGTCGGCTCGAGAGCCGGCGCCGCGACACTCGGTTCAGCGACCTTCCGAACAGGAACCACAAGTCCTCTTCAGCGGGACCGCCATCTGCGCTGGCTATTAAGCATGCTCGCGAGCTGCACCAGCGGTCTTCGATGGCCCGCGGCCGCCCAGCGGTCTTGGATGACCCGGCCGGCTCGGCCTGCCATCTCGGCCCGCAGCCCACCGATCTCGCGCCGTCGCCGCTCGACCGGCCGCCTGCACGGCTCGAATCAGGCCGCTGCGCCGGCCAGCGTTGATCGACGCGACGTCGACCCGGGCGCCCACGCCCATCGTCGACGACACCGCGACCTTGCTCAGGTAGATGCCCTTGCTCGACGCCGGCTTGGCCTTGTTCAGCGCCTCGATCAGCGCGCGCAGGTTGCCGACGAGCTTGTCGTCGACTCGAACGAGCGGCGGCCGATCGTCGCGTGGACGATGCCGGCCTTGTCGACGCGGAACTGCACCTGGCCGGCCTTGGCGTTGCGCACGGCCTGCGCGACGTCGGGCGTGACCGTGCCGACCTTCGGGTTCGGCATCAGGCCGCGCGGGCCGAGGATCTGGCCGAGCGTGCCGACGACGCGCATCGTGTCGGGCGAGGCGATGACGACGTCGAAGTCCATCTTGCCGGCCTTGATCTCGGCGGCGAGGTCGTCCATGCCGACGATGTCGGCGCCGGCGGCCTTGGCTTCCTCGGCCTTGGCGCCCTGCGCGAACACGGCGACGCGCTTGGTCTTGCCGGTGCCGTTGGGCATCACGACCGCGCCGCGAACGACCTGGTCGGACTTCTTGGCGTCGATGCCGAGCTGGACGGCGACGTCGATCGACTCGTCGAACTTCGCGGTCGCGCATTCCTTGACGAGCGCGAGCGCGTTGTCGAGCGGATAGAGCTTGGTGCTGTCGACCTTGCCGGCGATCGCCTTCTGGCGCTTGGTCAGCTTGCGCTCTTGTGTTCTCGGTAGCCATGTCAGACATCCTTCCACGGTGATGCCCATCGAGCGGGCGGTGCCGGCGACGGTGCGCACGGCGGCCTCGAGGTCGGCGCCGGTCAGGTCGCGCTGCTTGGCCTTGGCGATCTCCTCGACCTGGCCGCGCGTGAGCTTGCCGACCTTGTCGAGGTGCGGCTTGGCCGAGCCCTTCTCGAGCTTCAGCGCCTTCTTGATCAGCACCGACGCCGGCGGCGTCTTCAGCACGAAGGTGAAGGACTTGTCGGCGAACGCGGTGATCACGACCGGCAGCACGAGGCCCGGCTCCATGCCTTGGGTCTGCGCGTTGAACGCCTTGCAGAACTCCATGATGTTCAGCCCGCGCTGGCCGAGCGCGGGGCCGATCGGCGGCGACGGATTGGCCTTGCCGGCCGGCACTTGCAGCTTGATGAAGCCGACGATTTTCTTTGCCATGACTGGCTCCTTGTTGTCGAGTTCAAGCGCCGTTGCAGGACGACACCTGCGCGGCTCCTCGTGTCGCTCACCCGCGACCAACGCGAACGGCAGCCGAGACGCCGGGTGGCGCCCGTCTCCCGCCGGTCGAATCAGACCTTTTCGACCTGCGCGAAGTCGAGCTCGACCGGCGTCGCGCGGCCGAAGATCGTGACCGCGACGCGGACCTTCGACTTGTCGTAGTTGACGTCCTCGACGGTGCCGTTGAAGTCGGTGAACGGGCCTTCCTTGATGCGGACCATCTCGCCCACTTCCCACTGCACCTTCGGGCGCGGCTTCTCGACGCCTTCCTGCATCTGCGAGACGATCTTCAGCACCTCGGCTTCGGAGATCGGCGACGGCCGCGTCTTCGCGCCGCCGACGAAGCCGGTGACCTTGCTGGTGTGCTTCACCAGGTGCCAGGTGTCGTCGCCCATCTCCATCTCGACCAGCACGTAGCCGGGGAAGAAGCGCCGCTCGGTGACCGACTTCTTGCCGTTCTTCAGCTCGACGACTTCTTCCATCGGCACCAGGATGCGGCCGAACTTGTCCTGCATCTCCGAGCGCGTCGATGCGCTCGCGCAGGTTGCGCTCGACGGCCTTCTCCATGCCCGAATAGGCGTGCACGACGTACCAGCGCTTGTCTGCGGTCGGCGCGAACGATTCGGGGCGTCGGCGTGTCGGCTTCGCTCGTTGCAGTCATTGCGATCGCTCCTTAGCGCTTCCAGCCGAGAATCAGGTCGTAGAGCACCCACTCGAGCGTCTTGTCGGTGAGCCACAGGAAGAGCGCCATGACGACGACGAAGGCGAACACGTAGCCGGTCATCTGCATCGCTTCCTTGCGCGTCGGCCAGACGACCTTCTTCACCTCGCGCACCGAATCGCGGCCGTAGGCGATCAGCTGCTTGCCCGGCTCGGAGGTGAAGAACGTCGACCGCGGCGAGCGATCATCAGCACCAGCAGCGCGGCGACGCGCAGCCACAGGTCCTGCTGCCCGAGCATGTAGAACGCGACGACCGCGGCGACGACGAGCAGCGCCGGCGACCGCGAGCTTCGCCTTGTCGGCGCCGGTCTGACGGTTTCGACGGGAGGTGAGCGTCGTGGCATTCGTTGCCACTGCGCTCAGTCGCTTGATCGGACGTTGGCAAGCGCCGAGCGGCATCGAACCCCCAGCCTTCGGTTTTCGGAGCCGACTGCTGCTGGCAGGGGCGGAGGGCATCGAACCCCCAACCTTCGGTTTTGGAGACCGACGCTCTGCCAATTGAGCTACGCCCCTGCTTGTCGTATCAGCTCACTCGATGATCTTCGCCACGACGCCGGCGCCGACGGTTCTGCCGCCTTCGCGGATGGCGAAGCGCAGGCCTTCTTCCATGGCGATCGGGTTGATCAGCTTGACGGTGATCGAGACGTTGTCGCCCGGCATGACCATCTCCTTGTCCTTGGGCAGCTCGACCGCGCCGGTCACGTCGGTCGTGCGGAAGTAGAACTGCGGCCGGTAGTTGTTGAAGAACGGCGTGTGGCGGCCGCCTTCTTCCTTGCGACAGCACGTAGATCTCGGCCGGTGAAGTGGGTGTGCGGCTTGATCGATGCCGGGCTTGCACAGCACCTGGCCGCGCTCGACTTCTTCGCGCTTGGTGCCGCGCAGCAGGATGCCGACGTTGTCGCCCGCCTGGCCCTGGTCGAGCAGCTTGCGGAACATCTCGACGCCGGTGCAGGTGGTCTTCTGCGTCGGCGTGATGCCGACGATCTCGATTTCCTCGCCGACCTTGATGACGCCGCGCTCGACCCGGCCGGTGACGACGGTGCCGCGACCGGAGATGGAGAACACGTCTTCGACCGGCATCAGGAAGGCGCCGTCGATGGCGCGCTCGGGCGTCGGGATGTAGCTGTCGAGCGCGTCGGCCAGCTTCATGATGGCTGCCTTCGCCGAGCTCGCCCTTGTCGCCTTCCAGGGCGAGCTTGGCCGAGCCGTGGATGATGGGGGTGGTCGTCGCCCGGGAATTCGTACTTGTCGAGCAGCTCGCGCACTTCCATCTCGACGAGCTCGAGCAGCTCGGCGTCGTCGACCATGTCGCACTTGTTCAGGAACACGATGATGTAGGGCACGCCCACCTGGCGCGCCAGCAGGATGTGCTCGCGCGTCTGCGGCATCGGGCCGTCGGCGGCCGAGCACCACCAGGATCGCGCCGTCCATCTGCGCCGCGCCGGTGATCATGTTCTTGACGTAGTCGGCGTGGCCCGGGGCAGTCGACGTGCGCGTAGTGGCGGTTCGTGGTCTCGTACTCGACGTGGGCGGTGTTGATGGTGATGCCGCGCGCCTTTTCTTCCGGCGCCGCGTCGATCTGGTCGTACGCCTTGGCCTCGCCGCCGAACTTGCTCGCTCAGCACCGTCGTGATCGCCGCCGTCAGCGTCGTCTTGCCATGGTCCACGTGCCCGATCGTGCCCACGTTCACGTGCGGCTTGGTCCGCTCGAATTTGCCTTTTGCCATTTTGCGACTCCTAACGATCTAGACGAGCATGCTGCGCAAGCGCTCGACCGCTTGCAATCGACCGCATCGCCTGCAACGTTGGTGCCCATGGCGCGGATCGAACGCGCGACCTCTCCCTTACCAAGGGAGTGCTCTACCACTGAGCCACATGGGCTGAATGTTGAGACTCGACCTCAGTCTGACAAAGCTCGGCGACGCGATTCCAACGACTGTCGGACTGGAGCGGGAGACGGGAATCGAACCCGCGTCATTAGCTTGGAAGGCTAGGGTTCTACCATTGAACTACTCCCGCACGGGACACTTGCGACGCGCGACTCCGACTGCACCGCTTCGATCGCTGCGACATCTCGCTGGTGGAGGAGGCTGGATTCGAACCAGCGTAGGCGTAAGCCAACAGATTTACAGTCTGCCCCCTTTAGCCACTCGGGCACCCCTCCGAGACGAACCTGGGACTATAGCACGGTCGCGGCGGCCGTCGTCGCGATCCGAGCGCCCACCAGTCGACGAGGTCGGCCGCGTGGCGGCGAAATGGCTGCGCGCTGCGGCCATGAACCGCGCGCTCGAAGTCGTACGACGGATGGCGCGTCGCGCAGCACCGCGCGGCGCGGCACCCGGCCGGCAGCGCGCCGTCGAAGAACGCCTGCGCCTTGGCGCGCCCCAGAGCAGGAACACGGGCGGCTGCGGCACGCTGGCACAGCGACGCGACGATCTCGACAGTAAGCGCCTGCCAACCGCAGTTCTGCGTGGCTGCCGGCGCCGGCCGACCTCGACGGTCAGCACCGGGTTGAGCAGCAGCACGCCCTGGCGCGCCCAGCCGTCGAGCGCCAGCGCTCGGGCGGCATGAAGCCCGGCCGGTCGCGCGCCAGGACCTCGAAGATCGCGCCAGCGACGCGCGGCTTGCCGCGCCCGGCCGAGAACGCCAGCCCGTCGGCCTGGCCCGGCCGTCGGATACGGATCCTGGCCGAACACGACGACCTTGCACGCTCGTCAGGCGCGACCAGCCGCAGCGCGCGAAACGGATCCGGCGGGCGATCGGCGCGATCGGCCGCGAGGCCGCGCGCCGCGACGTCGCTCGAGCGACCGCTCGCGCCGCAGCGCCGGCGTCCAGCCGCGGCAGCGACCGCCGCGCCAGCGCCGTCGCGGCAGCGATCGCCGAGGCGCGCGCCGGCAGGTCGTCTGCGCCGTCAGCCGCGAACAGCGCGGCGAGCGCGGCGCCCGGGTCGTCGGCGCGCATGAACGCCTCGCCGACCAGGAACGCGTGCACGCCCGCGGCGCGCATGCGCTGCGACGTCGGCCGGCGCCGAGGATGCCGCTCTCGGTGACCAGCAGGCGGTCCGGCCGGCACGCGCGGCAGCAGCGCCAGCGTCGTCTCGCAGCGAGACCTCGAAGGTGCGCAGGTTGCGGTTGTTGATGCCGACCAGCGGCGTCTTGCAGCGCAGCGCGCGCTCGAGCTCGGCGCGCGTCGTGCACCTCGACCAGCACGGCCATGCCGAGCGCGCGCGCCAGCGCCTCGAGCTCGGCGCATCTGCGCGTCGTCGAGGCACGGCGGCGATCAGCAGGATGCAGTCGGCGCCGATCGCGCGCGCCTCGTAGACCTGGTACGCGATCGACGATGAAGTCCTTGCGCAGCACCGGCAGCGCGCACGCGGCGCGCGCCTGCTCGCAGGTAGTCGGCTGCGCCCTGGAAGAACTGCGCGTCGGTCAGCACCGACAGGCAGGCCGCGCCGTGCCGCTGCGTAGCTCTGCGGCGATCGTCGGCCGGGATCGAAGTCGCGCGCGCAGCACGCCCTTGCTCGGGCTCGCCTTCTTGATCTCGGCGATCACCGCCGGCGCTGCCCGGCCGCGATCTTGCGCGCGCAGCGCGCCGGCGAAATCGCGCGTGCGCACGCGGCTGCTCGGCGTCGCGCGCGCATCGCGTCGCAGCGGCGCTGCGCGCTTGCGCCGCGGCGATCTCCTCGCGCTTGACGCGCGACGATCTGTCGAGGATGTCGGTCATCGCGCTCAGCGCTGCGCCAGCTGCCTGCGTGACGCGTCGACGAACTGGTCGCAGCTTGGCGCTGCGCCGCGCCGCGACGCGATCGCCTCGCGCGCCGTGCGCGACGCCGTCGGCCGATCGATCGGCGCGACGTTGGCCGCGTACAGCGCCGCGCCGGCGTTGAGCACCACGATGTCGCGCGCCGGGCCCGGCTCGTTGTCGAGCACCGCTCAGCAGCATCGCCTTCGACTGCTCCGGCGTCTCGACCTTGCAGCGCGCGGTTGCTCGCCATCGGCAGGCCGAAGTCCTCCGGGTGGATCTCGTACTCGCGCGATCTCGCCGTCCTTGCAGCTCGCCGACCATCGTCGCGCGCGCCGAGCGAGACCTCGTCCATGCCGTCCCGGCCGTAGACCACCAGCGCGTGCTCGGCGCCCAGGCGCTGCAGCACGCGCACCTGGATGCCGACCAGGTCGGGATGGAACACGCCCATCAGGATGTTCGGCGCGCCGGCCGGATTGGTGAGCGGCCCGAGGATGTTGAAGATCGTGCGCACGCCCAGCTCCTTGCGCACCGGCGCGACGTTCTTCATCGCCGGGTGGTGGTTGGGCGCGAACATGAAGCCGATGCCGGTCTCGTCGATGCACGCGCGCGATCTGCGTCGGGCGTCAGGTCGATGTTGCAGCGCCGAGCGCCTCCAGCACGTCGGCGCTGCCGCGACTTGCTCGACACGCTGCGACCGCCGTGCTTGCGACCTGCGCGCCGGCCGCCGCGGCGACGAACATCGACGCGGTCGAGATGTTGAAGGTGTGCGAGCCGTCGCCGCCGGTGCCGACGATGTCGACCAGGTGCGTGCGTGTCGGCGCACGTCGACCTTGGTCGCGAACTCGCGCATCACCTGCGCGGCGGCGGTGATCTCGCCGATCGTCTCCTTCTTCACGCGCAGGCCGATGATGCATCGCGGCCATCATCACCGGCGACATCTCGCCGCTCATGATCAGGCGCATCAGCGTCGAGCATCTCGTCGTGGAAGATCTCGCGGTGCTCGATCGTGCGCTGCAGCGCTTCCTGCGGGTGATGGCATGACGCTCTATCGGCTCGGCTCAGCGCTCAGTGCGTCTGCAGGAAATTGTGCAGCAACGCGTGGCCGTGCTCGGTCAGGATCGATTCGGGATGGAACTGCACGCCCTCGACCGGCAGCGTCGCGGTGGCGCACGCCCATGATCTCGCCGTCGTCTCGGTCCACGCGGTGACCTCGAGGCAGTCGGGCAGCGATCTCGCGCTCGATCGCCAGCGAGTGGTAGCGGGTCGCCGTCGAACGGCTGCGGCAAGCCCGCGAACACGCCTTCGCCGTCGTGGTGGATCGGCGAGGTCTTGCCGTGCATCACGTTGCTGCGCGCGGACGATCTTGCCGCCGAACGCCTGCGCCGATCGCCTGGTGGCCGAGGCAGACGCCGAGGATCGGCAGCTTGCCGGCGAAGCGCTCGATCAGCGGCACCGAGATGCCGGCTTCGTTCGGCGTGCACGGGCCCGGGCGAGATGCACGAGCGCGATCGGGCTGCAGCGCGCGCGATGCCGTCGACCGTCGATCTCGTCGTTGCGGAACACGCGCACCTCCTGCGCCGAGCTCGCCGAAGTACTGCACGAGGTTGTAGGTGAAGCAGTCGTAGTTGTCGATCATCAGAGCAGCACTCCTCAGCCAAGCCCTCCTCGACCAGCTCGGCCGCGCGCAGCAGCGCGCGCGCCTTCGCTTCGGTCTCCTTCCACTCCAGCTCGGGCACCGAATCGGCGACGACGCCGGCCGCCGCCTGCACGTACAGCGTCTGGTCCTTGACGATGCCGGTGCGGATCGCGATCGCGACGTCCATGTCGCCGGCGAAGCTGAGGTAGCCGCAGGCGCCGCCGTAGATGCCGCGCTTGATCGGCTCGAGCTCGTCGATGATCTCCATCGCGCGGATCTTCGGCGCGCCGGTCAGCGTGCCGGCCGGGAACGTCGCCTTCAGCACGTCGAGGCTGCGTCATGCCGTCGCTGCAGCATGCCTTCGACGTTGCTGACGATGTGCATCACGTGCGAATAGCGCTCGACCGCGAACGCCTCGGTCACCTTCACGCTGCCGGTCTTCGCGATGCGGCCGATGTCGTTGCGCGCCAGGTCGATCAGCATCACGTGCTCGGCGCGCTCCTTCGGGTCGGTCGAGCAGCTCCTGCTCGAGCGCCTTGTCGTGCTCCGGCGTCGCGCCGCGCGGGCGCGTGCCGGCGAGCGGGCGGATCGTCACCTTGTCGCCTTCGGCGTCGTGCTCCTGGCGCACCAGGATCTCCGGCGACGCGCCGACGACCTGGAAGTCGCCGAAGTCGTAGAAGTACATGTAGGCGACGGGTTGAGCGAGCGCAGCGCGCGGTACAGCGCTGAGCGGCGACTCGGTGTAGCGCTTCGTGATGCGCTGGCCGACCTGCACCTGCATCATGTCGCCGGCGGCGATGTAGCTCCTTCGCGCGCTCGCACCGCGGCGAGGTAGTCGTCCTTCGCGAACTCGCGCTCGCGCCGGCTGCGACGGCGGCGCGCTTCGACCGCCGGCGCGCTGACGCTAGTACTTCAGCTGGTCGCGCGAGCTCGCGCAGGCGCCGCTTGCGCGTCGCGAACGCCTCCGGCCTGCGCCGGGTCGGCATAGACGATCAGGTAGAGCCTGCCCGAGAGGTTGTCGATGACCGCGAGCTCCTCGCACTGCAGCAGCAGGATGTCGGGCGTGCCGAGCGTGTCGGGCGTTCGGCTGCGTCTGCGCGAGCTTCGGCTCGATGTAGCGCACCGCGTCGTAGCCGAAGTAGCCGGCCAGGCCGCCGCAAAAGCGCGGCAGCCCGGGCCGCAGCGCGACCTTGAAGCGCTGCTGGTAGGCGGCGACGAAGTCGAGCGGATTGCCGTCGTGCGGTCTCGACGACCTCGCCGTCGGTCACGACCTCGGTGCCGCACCGAAGCCGCTCGCGCGCAGCAGCGTGCGCGCCGGCAGGCCGATGAAGCGAGTAGCGGCCGAAGCGCTCGCCGCCGACGACCGATTCGAGCAGGAAGCTGTGCGCCGCCGCGCCGTCGCGCGTGCGCGAGCTTCAGGTACAGCGACAGCGGCGTTTCGAGGTCGGCGAACGCCTCGGCGATCAGCGGAATGCGGTTGTAGCCCTGCGAGCGCAAGGCTCTTGAATTCGAGTTCGGTGATCATCGCATCGGCCGCCCGCAGGCGACGGTCTCCACGCTGGCGCGGCGGCATGCGCGCTCGCGGCGATTCTGGGGCCGGGTCCGGCCAGCGCCGGAATCGGCACGGGCGCGCGCGGCCGCCCGGTGCGGCGCGTCAGCGTCGCGCCGCCGGCCGCGAGCGGCGCCAGGGCCAGGCTCCCCGGTCGGGCGACCTCGGGAAAGCGACGTGGCGCGGCGTGGACCATCGCAAAAGTGTAGCAGCGCCGCGGCCGGTCGCGGCGCGAACGAGCGCATGCGACGCGCACGCGCGGCGTCAGGCCGACGTGACCGGAATGCCGCGGAACTGCCCGGCGACCGGCGCTCCCGACGGTCGCGGATAGCGCGCGGGATCGAAGCGGTGCAGCAGCTCGCTTTCGCGCGCCCGCGCGATCGCGAGGTTGGCGAGCTTGACGTGGCCGTAGCCGCGAATCGCGTCGCGGCACGTTCGCGATCGCGACCGCGAGCGCGCAGGCTCGTCCGGCGTCAGCGCGGCGAGCAGCTCGTCGATCGCGCGCCTCGTACTCGTCGACAGGCGCCGTTCGAGGCGGCGCTCCGCGGTGCGGCCGAACGGATCGAACGCGCGTGCCGCGCAGGCCCTTGCCGCTGCGCGAGCACCTTCAGCGCCGGCACAGCCAGGGCCCGAGGCGCAGCTTGCGCGGCGCGCCGCGGCGCCGGCTTCGGCTTCGCGAGCGCCGGCGGCGCCATGTGGAACTCGAGCCGCGGTCAGTCGCCCTCGAACTGCTCGGCGAGCTGCCTGCGCGAACGTCGCCGTCGGTGTAGAGGCGCGCGACCTCGTACTCGTCCTTGTACGCCATCAGCTTGCGCAGCTGCGCGCGACCGCGCGCGTCAGCGGCAGCGCCGCGTCGGCGCCGAGCGGCGCTTCTCGCGCGCGCGCACCTGCGGCGACGAGCGCCGGTAGCGTCGGCGTAGCGCGCGTTCTGGTAGGCGGTCGAGGAAGCGCGCCGCGCGCTCGATCAGCGCGTCGAGCGTCTCGGCGTCGCGCGCGCGCTCGGGATCCGGCTCGTGCAGCAGCGTCGCGCGCAGCGCGCCGGGTCGGCGGCGGCGAGCCGGCCGAGCGCGAACGCCGTCTTGTTGTTCTCGACCGCGACGCCGTTCAGCTCGATCGCGCGCAGCATCGCCGCCAGGCCGACCGGCACCAGGCCGCGCTGCCACGCGTAGCCCAGCGCGACGATGTTGGCGACGATCGTGTCGCCGAGGAAGTCCTCGCGCGAGCGGCTGCGCGTCGAGCGTCTCGACGCGCGTCCGCGCCGGCGGCGAACTCAGCTTGTCGAGCAGCGCGTCGACGTGCAGGTCGGCGTCGGGGTTGCGCAGACGAATTCGGCGACCGGCGATCTCGTGCGTGTTGGCGAGCGACGCGCGTGCGGCCGTGGCGGACCGTCGCCAGCGCGTCGGCGCGACGCGGCGACGACGATGTCGCAGGCGAGCACCGCGTCGGCCTGCTGCGCGTCGATGCGCACCTGGTTCAGCGCTGCGGCGTCGTTCGGCGAGGCGCACGAACGACAGCACCGCGCCGCCCTTCTGCGCGAAGCCCATGAAGTCGAGCACGCTCGCCGACTTGCCCTCGAGGTGCGCCGCCATCGCGATCAGCGCGCCGACCGTGACGACGCCGGTGCCGCCGACGCCGGTGACGAGCAGGTCGTACGGCCCGGTCCAGCGCTGCGGCGCCGGGCAGCGCGAGCGCCGTCGACTCGCGCGCCGAAGCGCGTCGGCCGCCGCGCCGGCGAGCGCGCCCACGCGCTTCTTCAGGCCGGCCGCCGACGACGCCGACGAAGCTCGGGCAGAAGCCGTTCACGCACGAGTAGTCCTTGTTGCAGCTCGACTGGTCGATCGTGCGCTTGCGGCCGAGCTCGGTCTCCAGCGGCAGCACGGCGACGCAGTTCGACTGCACCGAGCAGTCGCCGCAGCCCTCGCACACGCGCCTCGTTGATGAAGACGCGCCGCGCCGGATCGACGAGCTCGCCCTTCTTGCGCCGGCGGCGCTTCTCGGCCGCGCAGGTCTGCTCGTAGATCAGGATCGTCACGCCCGGCGATCTCGCGCAGGCGCCGCTGCACCGCGTCGAGCTCGGCGCGGTCGTGGAACTCGGTGCCGGCCGGGAACGCGGCGTGGATCGCGTCGTACTTGGCGATGTCGTCGGAGACGACGACGACCTGCTTCGCGCCCTCGGCCTCGACCTGGCGCGCGATCGCCGTCGACCGAGATCGTGCCGTCGACCGGCTGGCCGCCGGTCATCGCGACCGCGTCGTTGAAGAGGATCTTGTAGGTGATGTTGCGCCTTGCGCGGCGATCGCCTGGCGGATCGCGAGGTAGCCCGGAGTGGTAGTAGGTGCCGTCGCCGAGGTTCTGGAAGACGTGCGGCACCTTGGTGAACAGCGCGTGCGACGACCCAGTCGACGCCCTCGCCGCCCATCTGGATCAGGCCCTCGGTGTCGCGGTCCATCCACGACGCCATGAAGTGGCAGCCGATGCCGGCCTGCGCGCGCGAGCCTTCCGGCACCTTCGTCGACGTGTTGTGCGGGCAGCCGGCGCAGAAATAGGGCAGCGCGCTTGACCGCGTCGCCCTCGTTCGAGAGCAGCTCGGGCAACGTGAAGTCGCGCACCAGATGGCGCCGGTCGAGCGCGCGGAATGCGCGCCGCGAGCCAGCCGGCGACGATCTCGATCATGCGCGACGGCCGCAGCTCGCCGAGCGCGCGAGACGAGCGGCCGGCCGGCGGCGTCGCGCTTGCCGACGACGCGCGGCCGCACGCGCGCGCGTTGTAGCAGCAGGTCGCGCAACTGCTGCTCGACGACGCCGGCCTTTTCCTCGACGACGAGGATCTCGTCGAGCCCTTCGGCGAACGCCGCGAGCCGCGTCGGCTCGAGCGGGAACGACAAGGCCGACCTTGTAGATGCGCACGCCGGCGTCGGCGAGCGCGTCGAGCGGGATGTCGAGGCGGCGGAAGCACCTCGAGCAGGTCGAAGTGCGCCTTGCCGCAGGTGACGATGCCGACGCGTCGCGCGCGGCGCGACGACGATGTCGCGATCGATCGAGTTGACGCGCGCGAACGCGCGCACCGCGTCGAGCTTGGCGACGAGGCGCTGCTTCGATCTTCAGCGACGGCAGGTCGGGCCAGCGGTAGTGCAGGCCGTCGGCGGGCGGCACGAAGCCGGTCGCGCGCAGCACCTCGCCGGCGTCCTGCCAGGCGCCGACGCGCGCGTTCGTTTCGTCGAGGTCGACCGTCGAGCCGCTCTCGACCACTTCCGAGAGCGCCTTGAAGCCGACCCAGTTGCCCGAGAAGCGCGACAGCGCCCAGCCGTACAGGCCGAACTCGAGGTACTCGGCGACGTTGGCCGGCGCGAGCACCGGCATGTGCCACGACTGCATCGCCTGGTCGCTCTGGTGCGGCATCGACGACGAGACGCAGCCGTGGTCGTCGCCGGCGACGACGAGCACGCCGCCGTGCGGCGAGGCGCCGTAGGCGTTGCCGTGCTTGAGCGCGTCGCCGGCGCGGTCGACGCCCGGGCCCTTGCCGTACCACATGCGCGAACACGCCGTCGGCCGTGCGCTCCGGGTCGGATTCGACGCGCTGCGTGCCGAGCACCGCGGTCGCGCGCGAGCTCCTCGTTGATCGCCGGCAGGAACCTGACGCCGCGCCGCGTCGAGCAGCTTCGCCGCCTTCCACGCCTGCTGGTCGACCATGCCGAGCGGCGAGCCGCGATAGCCGCTGATGAAGCCGCGCGATGTCGAGGCCCGCCGCCGCGTCGCGCGCGCGCTGCATCAGCAGCAGCCGCACCAGCGCCTGCGTGCCGGTGAGGAACACGGTGCCGCCGGTCGCGCCGAGGTTGTCGGCGAGCGTGTAGTCGGGCGCGGGCGAGCGAGGCAGGCATGGCGGCCCTCCTGGCAAGGGCGCGAAAGGTGCAATCTAGCTGAGGCGAGCGAGAAATGTGCTTCTCTCTTGCCTCTCATCGTCGCTTATCGGCAGAATATCCTTCTGCCAATTCCCGGCATGCGACATGTACGTTCTCGACGACAAGGACCGGGCGCTGCTCGCCGAGCTGCAGCGCGACTCGCGCCAGACGGTGCAGCAGCTCGCGACCGCGGTCGGCCTGAGCGCGACGCCGTGCTGGAAGCGCGTCAAGGACATGGAGGCCGCCGGCGTCATCCGCGGCTACGGCGCGACGATCGACCGCGAGAGCGTCGGCCTCGCGCCTCTGGGTGCTCGCCGAGGTGAACCTGACGCAGCACACCGAGCACACCGTGCGCGAGTTCGAGCGCGCCGTCGATGCGCTGCCCGCAGATCGTGAGCTGCTACAGCACGACCGGCGCTGCCGACTACAGCATCAAGGTGCTGGTCGCGGACATCAAGACGTACGAGGCGTTCCTGCACGACGACCGCGTTCAGGCTGCCCGGCGTCGACGCACATCCGCTCGAGCGTCGTGCTGAAGGAAGTGAAGGCCGCCTCGGGCGTGCCGATCGCGCGCGCATCGCGCGCCGAGCGCACGCCGAAGAAGCCGCTCAGGGCTTGACGAACTTCAGGACGAACTCGTCCTTCGGCTGCGGCGGGTCGGGCGTCGTTGCGGTCGCGCGGATCGGCCGGGTTGCGCAGGAAATCGCCCTCGCCGGCGAGCCGGAAGCCGGCCGCCTCGACCTCGCGCCGCACGAGCGCTTCCTCGACGCGGTGCAGCGTCCCCGACTCGGAGATGCCGGTGCCGGGCCGGCCGGAATGGTCGGCGATCGACGTAGACGCCGCCCGGCTTCAGCGCCGCGAAGACGGCGGCGTTCATGCGCGCGCGGTCGACGCCGAGGTGGCCCAGGTCGTGGTAGTTGAACATCAGCGTCACGAGGTCGAAGCCGCCGTTCGCGCGCTCGGCCGGCGCGCGCGCTCTCGAACGGCTCGCACGACGGCGAGACGACGTTCGCCGCCGCCGGCGTCTTCGAGCCGCGCCGCGCAGGCCGCCGCGCGACGGCGGTGCGCGGCGTCTGGCGCGTAGACGCGGCCGCCGGCGCCGACCGCGCGCGCGAGCAGCTCGGTCGTGTAGCCGCCGCCGGCGCTGACGTCGAGGACGCGTCATGCCCGGCCGGACGCCAATGAACGCGAGCATCTCGACCGGCTTGCGGCGCACGTCGTTGCGCCGGTCGGCGTCGCTGCGGTCGGGGCTGGCGACGATCGCCGCGATCTGCGCGCGCGACAGCGCGCGCCTCGGTCGCGGCGCGCGTCTCTGCGCGACCGGCGGAACCGGCGCAGGCGGCGGCGAGCGCGGCGGCGACGACATGGAGGCGGCAGAGCGGCGAGGCGGCGCATCGTGGTCAGCGCGCAGGCGCGCCTCGAGCTCGGCGATCCGGTCGAGCAGGTCGAGCGCGAGCGCGACGCCCGGCGGGTTGAGCTCGAGGTCGCGCATCAGGCGGGTCGCGAGTGCGCATGCGCGCGCAGCGACTCGCCGCCGAAGCGCCACGCCTCGCGCGACTCGCCGCTCGGCTGCAGCACGCCCTCGCCGACCCAGCAGCTCGATCTCGTCCTCCGGCGCGCGGCAGGCGCGGCTCAGCTCGACGGCGTCAGCTCGACGTCCTCTTCGACGACGCTGCCGCGCAGTGCGCTGGAGATCGTGTTGGTTCATGCGAGGTCATCCTTCAGAGTCGCGCGCGGCTCGAAGTTCGGGAACGGCCTGCGCCAGGTCCTCGTAGGCGGCCCGCGCCGCGTCGGTGTCGGCCTGGCGGCAGCGACGATCGCCAGCACCGCGTACAGGTCGCCCGGGTTCTGCCCCGGCAATCCGCGGCCCTTGAGGCGGAGCTTGCGGCCGGCGGCCGAGCCCTGGCGGCACCGTGAGCTGCACGGTGCCTTCGGGCGTCGGCACGTCGACGCGTGGCGCCGAGCGCGGCTTCCCACGGCGCCAGCGGCAGGTCGACGTAGACGTCGCGCGCCGTCGACGCGAAAGCGCGGTGCGGGTTGAACGCGATCTCGAGGTAGAGGTCGCCGGCCGGCGCGCCGCCGATGCCCGGCGCGCCCTGGCCGGCGAGGCGCAGGTGCTGGCCCGGCGCGGATGCCCTTCGGGATGTTGACGTCGAGCGTGCGCTCCTCCAGCGCGACGTGGCCCTGCGCGTCGACTCGACCGGCACGCGCAGCGTGATCGTGCGCTCGCGCGCCGCGGTAGGCGTCCTCGAGGTCGATCAGGACCTTGGCGTGGTGGTCCTCGCCCTGCGACGCTGCCGCGCGCCGCGCGCCGCGCCGGCCGGCGCGCGCCGCGGCGGCCGAACAGCGCCTCGAAGAAGTCGCTCGCATCGAAGCCCTCGCCCGCCGAACGAGCCGCCGGCGCCGACGGCTGCGCCGCCGCGGCCGCGGAACTCGAAGCCCGCGTCCCAGTCCGGCGGCGGCTGGAAGTCCTGGCCGGCCTTCCAGTTGCTGCCCATCTGGTCGTAGGCGGCGCGCTTCTCGGGGTCCTTCAGCACCTCGTTGGCCTCGTTGATCTCCTTGAAGCGCGCCTCGGCGTCGGCCAGCTTGCTGACGTCGGGGTGGTACTTGCGCGCGAGCTTGCGATACGCCTTCTTGATCTCGTCCTGCGTCGCGCCGCGCTCGACGCCGAGCGTCTCGTAGTAGTCCTTGAATTTCATGGATGGCGACTCGGGCTGCGGATGCGCATGGCCGGGCGCGGCGCCGGCGCGGCGCGACGGCCGCGCCGTCGCACGGCGTCATCAGCGGCTCGCGTGACCGCCTGCAGGGTGACGTGGCCGATCGCGAACGCGCTCGCGCATGCGCTCGGCGGCGGCGCGCGAAGAAGCGTCGTCGGGATGGCCGCCGGGCATCGACGAGGTGCGCGGTGAGCGCGGTCTCGGTCGTGCCGGTGGCCCAGACGTGCAGGTCGCTGGACGCAGGTCGACGCCGGGCAGCGCCTCGAGCTCGCGGCGCACGGCGTGGAGGTCGATGCGCTGCGGGCACGCCGTCGAAGAGAGGTGCAGCGAGTGCGCGAAACAGGCCCCACGTGCCGAGCACGATGACGAGCGCGATCGCGAGGCTCGCCGCCGGATCGAGCCAGGTCCAGCCGAGCCACGCGGTGAGCGCGCGGCGACGACGACGCCGGCCGAGACCGCGCGTCGCCGGCCATGTGCAGGAACGCGCCGCGCACGTTCAGGTCGCCGTGGCGGCCGCGCAAGAAGAGCAGCGCGGTGCGCGACGTTGACGACGATGCCGATCGCCGGCGACCGCCATCACGTGTCGCCGTCGCGATCGGCGCCGGCGCCGCCAGGCGGCCGATCGCCTCCCAGGCGAGCGAGCCGATCGCGACGAGCAGCAGCAGCGAGTTGGCGAACGCGGCGAGGATCGACGCGCGCTTCCAGCCGTAGGTGTGGCGCGCGTCGGGCGCGAGCCGGCCGGCGAACGCGCCCGCCCAGGCGAGCGCGAGGCCGAGGACGTCGCCCAGGTTGTGGCCGGCGTCGGCGAGCAGCGCGAGCGAATCGGCGCGCCAGCCGAAGAACGCCTCGACGACGACGAACACCGCGTTGATCGCGATGCCGATCACGAACGCGCGCTCGAGTCGGGCCGCTCCGCTCGCGTCGGCGTGCGAATGCGCGTGCGCGCTTGGATGCGCGTGCGAGTGCCCGTCGCCGCGCCGCTGCAGATGCTCGTCGTGGCGGTCCATCGCGGGGTCCGCGCCGCGGTGCTTCAGGCGCCGAGCTGCGCGCGCATCGCGCGATCACCGCGCGGTAGTCGGGCTGCGCCGAAGATCGCGCTGCCGGCGACGAAGGTGTCGGCGCCGGCGTCGGCGACGGCGCGGATGTTGTCGGCCTTGATGCCGCCGTCGACCTCGAGGCGGATGTCGCGCCCGCTCGCGTCGATCGCGCTCGCGCACCTGCTCGATCTTCTTCAGCGCCGACGGGATGAAGCTCTGCCCGCCGAAGCCGGGGTTGACGCTCATGACGAGCACGAGGTCGAGCTTGTCGATCACCCAGTCGAGCACGTCGAGCGGCGCCGCCGGGTTGAACACCAGCCCGGCCTTGCAGCCGGCGCCGTTGATCAGCTGCAGCGTGCGGTCGACGTGCGTGCTCGCGTCGGGATGGAAGCTGATGAGGTCGGCGCCGGCCTTGGCGAACGCCTGCGCCAGCGCGTCGACCGGCTGCGACCATCAGGTGCACGTCGATCGGCACCGTCGTGCCGTCGGCGCGCACCGCGTGCTTGCGCAGCGCCTCGCAGACCATCGGGCCGAACGTCAGGTTCGGCACGTAGTGGTTGTCCATCACGTCGAAGTGGATCCAGTCGGCGCCGGCGGCGATGACGTCGCGCACCTCGTCGCCGAGGCGGGCGAAGTCGGCCGACAGGATGCTGGGGGCGATGCGATAGGTGCGTGCATGGCTGCGAGCGATTCTAGCGAACGCGCAGCGGATCGGCCGTGCGCGCGGCGCCTGCCTAGAATCGCGCGATGGCCAGTCCCGAGTTCACGTGCCAGCGTCGCGCGTGCGCCACCTGCCCGAGCAGTCGCGACCGCGACAGCGGGCCAGTACGCCTTCGCCTACACGGTGACGATCCGCAACAGCGGCGACGTCACCGCGCAGCTGATCGCGCGCCACTGGATCATCACCGACGCGAACGGCCACGTCGAGGAGGTGCGCGGCCTCGGCGGTCGTCGGCCACCAGCCGCTGCTGAAGCCCGGCGAGAGCTTCGAGTACACGAGCTGGACGCGGCATCGCGACGCCGCAGCGGCACGATGCGCGGCACCTACTTCTGCATGACCGAGGACGCGCATCCGTTCGAGGCGCCGATCGCCGAGTTCGGCCTGACGCTGGCGTCGTCGCTGCACTGATCGCGCCGAGCGCGCGATATCGGCAGGGCGAGCACGGGCTTTCGCGCCTGGCGCGATGGGCCCGTTAAATCGCACCGTGACTTCGCTCGCCCGCTTTGCCCTCCAGCCGCGCCCGGATTCGACCGTGCGCCGCGGACGCGTGCGCATGCCGGCGACGGCTCCGGGCTTGATGCGAGCTCGACAGCCGCACATTCCTGAGCCTGGCGATCACCGCTCACCCTTTCGCGCTACTCCCCGATCGCCGGGCCCTCGACGGCGCGATCCGGCCTGCCGGCCGGACATCGATCAGGAATGTCCATGGAACTGCAACACGACGTCGAGCGCACGCTCACGGAACTCGACCACGCGCGCCTCACGCGCCTGACGCAGCGCCTTGCCGCGCCGGCGCCGCGCAACGACGATCACCCGCTCTCGCAGGCGCTCGACGACGCCGCCCTCGTGTGCCCTCGCGGACGATCCCGGGCGACGTCGTGACGATGCGCTCGCGCCGTGCTGCTGCGCGATCTCGAGACGTCGCGCCGCTATCGACTGACGCTCTGCTACCCCGAGGACGCCGAGCCCGCGGCCGGCTGGGTCTCGGTGCTGTCGCCGGTCGGCGCGAGCCTGCTCGGCCTGTCGGTCGGCGACGAGGCGAGATGGACGCAGCCCGGCGGCGAGCAGGGCGCGGCGCGGCTGGAAGCGATCCTGTTCCAGCCCGAGTCGAGCGGCGACTACACGCTGTGAGCGCGGCGTCGCAACCGGCGCGGCGCGCACCCGCCGCGCTGCTCGACACCCTCGTGCGGCCGCTTCGCTCGATCGTCGCGATCGTCGACTTTTCGCCGAAGTCGGACAACGCGGTCGCGCGCGCGGCGCTGCTCGCCCGCGAGCACGGCGCGTCGTTGCACCTGCTGCACGTCGTCGCGCCGCGCAGGTTCGCCACCGCGTCGCTCTGGACGCCCGAGCGCGATGACCTGCCGGTTCGCATCGAGCGCGCCTGCCGCGCGCTCGCGACACTCGCTGCGCGGACCGCGACGACGCACGGCGTCGAGGCGAGCTGCAAGGTCCGCTCGGGCGACACGCTGCAGGCGATCCTCGAGGAGTCGCGCGCCGCCGATCTCGTCGTCGTCGCCGCCAAGCGCAGCAATCCGTTGCGCGACGTCGTCCTCAGGACGCCGACCAGCGGCTGCTCAGGTTGCTGCAGCGTCCGATGCTGGTCGTGAAGCGCGCCGCGCTCGGCAGCTACCGCGGGACGCTCGTGCCGACAGCGGGAACGTCGCGCGGAGGCTTCCTCGTCGAGCCGACGCACGGTGCAGGCCACGTCGAAGACGGCGCCGAGCTCGTCGTCGTGCCGAAGGACGGGCACGCGAGCATGGGCACGTTCCTGCTCGGCACGCTGGCGCAGCGGCTGGTCGCGCACGCGAGCTGCGACGTGCTGGTGTTGCCGAAGGCGGCCGCGAGCGCCGGGCGCAAGCACGCGCACGACGTTCGCGAACGCGCGCGCGTTCGACGGAAAGCACCGCGCGAGGCCCGAGCCCGCGGCGTGATCGCGGGCGGGCGCCGGTGTGCTGTCCCGCAGAGACCTGCCGGACAGCACACTAGACTCGTCCGGTGTCGCTGACCTTCCTGCTGCTGCTGCCGTTCGCGGGCAGCGCGCTCGCGGCGTGCCTGCCGACGCGCGCGCGCAACCTCGAGCCGCGGTCGCCGGCCTGGTCGGCGCTCGGCGGCCTCGTGCCGCATGGCGCTGCTCTTCCCGCAGGTGCAGCGACGGCGGCGTGATCCGCGAGCGCGATCGCCTGGCTGCCGCGCCTCGGCCTCGACCTCGTCGCTGCGCATCGACGGCTTCGCCTGGCTGTTCGCGATGCTGGTCAGCGGCATCGGCGCTGCTGGTCGTCGCTCTATGCGCGCTACTACATGTCGCCCGACGATCCGGTCGGCGCGCTTCTATTCGCTGCTGCTCGCCTTCATGGGCGCGATGCTCGGCGTCGTGCTCTCGGGCAACCTGATCCAGCTGGTGTTCTTCTGGGAGCTGACCAGCCTGTTCTCGTTCCTGCTGATCGGCTACTGGCACCACCGCGCGCGACGCGCGGCGCGGCGCGCGCATGGCGCTCATCGGTCACCGGCGACCGGCGGCCTGTGCCTGCTCGCCGGCGTGCTGCTGCTCGGCCACATCGTCGGCAGCTACGACCTCGACGCGGTGCTCGCGCGCCGGCGACGCGGTGCGCGCGCATCCGCTCTATCCGCCGGCGCTGGTGCTGGTGCTGCTCGGCGCGCTGACCAAGAGCGCGCAGTTCCCGTTCCACTTCTGGCTGCCGCACGCGATGGCGGCGCCGACGCCGGTGTCGGCCTACCTGCATTCGGCGACGATGGTGAAGGCCGGCGTGTTCCTGCTGGCGCGGCTCTGGCCGGTGCTGGCCGGCACCGACGCGTGGTTCTGGATCGTCGGCGGCGCCGGCCTCGTGCACGCTGCTGCTCGGCGCCTACGTCGCGATGTTCCAGAACGACCTGAAGGGCGCTGCTCGCGTATTCGACGATCAGCCACCTCGGCCTGATCACGCTGCTGCTCGGCCTGAACAGCCCGCTCGCCGCGGTCGCGGCGGTCTTCCACATGATGAACCACGCGACCTTCAAGGCGTCGCTGTTCATGGCCGCCGGCATCATCGACCACGAGACCGGCACGCGCGACATGCGCCGCCTCGACGGCCTGTTCCGCGTCATGCCGATCACCGGCGACGCTGGCGATGGTCGCCAGCGCGGCGATGGCCGGCGTGCCGCTGCTCAACGGCTTCCTGTCGAAGGAGATGTTCTTCGCCGAGACGGTGTTCGTCGAGCCGTCGACCCGTGGGTCGAGTGCGGCGCTGCCGGTCGCGGCGACGCTGGCCGGCGTGTTCGCGGTCGTCTATTCGCTGCGCTTCGGCCACGACGTGTTCTTCGGCCCGCCGCCGCGCGACCTGCCGCGCCAGCCGCACGAGCCGGTGCGCTGGATGCGCGTGCCGATCGAGCTGCTGGTGCTCGCCTGCCTCGTCGTCGGCATCGTGCCGCGCGTGGTCGATCGGCGCCGCTGCTCGACGCCGCGGCGCGGCCGGTCGTCGGCGGCGCGCTGCCGGCCTACAGCCTCGCCGTCTGGCACGGCTTCACCGCGCCGCTCGCGATGAGCCTGGTCGCGCTCGGCCGGCGGCATCGGCGTCTACCTGCTGCTTCGCCGAGCGCTTCGAGCGCGGCCGCATCGCCGCGCGCCGCTGCTGCGACGCCTCGACGGCAAGCGCGCTGTTCGAGCGCGCGCTCGCGCGCGCGAGCGCGCGGCGCGCGCCGCGCCGTGCGCCTGCGTCGGCACGCGCCGGCTGCAGCCGCAGCTGCTCTGGATGGTGCTGGTCGCCGGCGCCGCGCGCGGCCGCGCTCGGCGCTGCGTCGTGCCGCTCGGCTGGGGCGACCGGCCGCGCGTGCCGGCGACGCCCGACGTTCGTCGCTGCTGTGGCTCGTCGGCGGCGCCTGCGCGATCGGCGCCGCGTGGCAGGCCAAGTTCCACCGCCTCGCCGCGCTGACGATGCTCGGCGGTCGTCGGCCTCGTCGCTCTGCCTGACCTTCGTCTGGTTCTCGGCGCCCGACCTCGCGCTGACGCAGCTCGCGGTCGAGGTCGTGACGACGGTGCTGTTCCTGCTCGGCCTGCGCTGGCTGCCCAAGCGCGATCGCGCTCGACGATCCGCGCACGCGCGGCGCGCGCGCGCTGGCGGCGCGGCCGCGACCTCGTGCTCGCCGTGCTGCGCCGGCGGCGGCCTGGCCGCGCTCGCCTACGCGATGCTGACGCGGCCGCGCGCCGCAGAGCATCTCGCCGTTCTTCCTCGAGCGCGCGCTGCCCGAAGGCGGCGGCGCGCAACGTCGTCAACGTGATGCTGGTCGACTTCCGCGGCTTCGACACGCTCGGCGAGATCACCGTGCTCGGCATCGTCGGCCTGACCGTGTACGCGCTGCTGCGGCGCTTCCGGCCGCCGCGCGAGAGCGATCGACGTCGCCGCCGCAGCAGCGCGCGCTGCCGCCCGACACGCCGACCGACCTGCGTCGCAGTCCGCGACCGCGCGCGACACGACGCAGGCTACCTGCTGGTGCCCGCGGTGCTGGTGCGGCTGCTGCTGCCGATCGCCGGCGCTCGTCGCGCTGCATCTGTTCCTGCGCGGCCACAACGAGCCGGGCGGCGGCTTCGTCGCCGGGCTGGTGGTGGCGATCGCGCTTCATCGCGCAGTACATGGTCGGCGGCACGCAGCTGGGTCGAGGCGCGCACTGAACCTGCGCCCGGCGCTCTGGATCGCCGTCGGCCTGCTGCTCGCGGTCGCCACCGGCCTCGGCGCGCTCGCCGTCGGCTATCCGTTCCTGACCACGCACACCGGGCACCTCAGCGTGCCGGTGGTCGGCGACGACGCAGAGTCTCCAGTTGCTCTGTGGCAGGAGATGCTGCGGCAGTCATGCCCATACCGTAGTGCCCAACCACGCGGCGGGGAGGCGCGAAGACCATTCGTATTGTGGTGTTCCTGTCAGCGCGGGCACATACGATGTGCTCCGTGACTGACCGTCTCGTCGTCCGGGGTGCGCGAGAGCACAACCTTCAAAACATCTCGCTCGATCTGCCGCGAGATGCCCTTATCGTCTTCACCGGACTCTCGGGATCGGGAAAGTCAGCAGTCTGGCCTTCGACACCATATTCGCCGAAGGTCAGCGCCGCTACGTCGAGTCGCTCTCCGCGTACGCACGGCAGTTCCTCGGTCAGATGGACAAGCCGGATGTGGACTTCATCGAAGGTCTCTCGCCCGCGGTTTCCATCGACCAGAAGTCCACCAGTCGCAACCCACGCTCGACAGTCGGCACGATCACTGAGGTTTATGACTATCTCCGGCTGCTGTACGCCCGCGCGGGCCGCCCGCACTGCCCGATCTGCGGTGAGCCGATCAGCCGACAGTCGCCGCAGCAGATTGTCGACCGGCTGATGGCCATGCCGGAGGGCACCCGATTCCAGGTGCTCGCCCCTGTGGTCCGTGGCCGTAAGGGGGAGTACGTCGAGGTCTTTCGCGAGCTTGCGACAGAAGGGTTCAGTCGTGCTCGGGTAGACGGCCAGGTAGTGCAATTGACCGACCCGCCGGTCCTCGACAAGAAGTACAAGCACTCCATCGATATCATCGTCGACCGGTTGGCCGTAAAACCCAATGTCAAGCTGCGGTTGACCGACTCAGTAGAAACCGCGTTGCGCTTGGCGCAGGGCGTCGTAACGATCGATTTCGTGGACCTCGATCCGAAGGATCCACAACGGGAGCGGGCCTACTCGGAGAAGATGGCCTGCCCGAACAACCACGACATCGGCATCGACGAGCTCGAGCCGCGGCAGTTCTCGTTCAACGGCCATGGGGTGCCTGCCCAGCCTGTTCCGGTTTGGGAACGCATGGAGGTCGACCCGGAGCTCGTCGTTCCCGACGATGAGAAGAGCCTGGTGGAGGGAGCGATCGCTCCGTGGTCATCCCAGCATGTCGCGGACTACTTCAGCCGACTCATCGACTCTCTCGCGGAGAGCGCTGGGTTCTCGATGACGATGCCGTGGCGCCGGCTGCCACCCGCCCAGAAGATGTTGTCGAGGGGGCGCCGGGCCTGGGTTCATGTGCGTTACAAGAACCGGTACGGCCGTGAACGCAGCTACAACGCGAAATATAAAAAGGCTCATCCCGTATATCGAGCGGCGACATGCGGAAGCGGAGAGCGACACGTCGCGGGAGCGGTTCGCGTGGTACATGCGGGAAGTGCCGTGCCGGGTGTGCAAGGGCGCTCGGCTGGAAGCCGTACCTCGCTGGCGATTGCAGGGCCGGCAATGCAGAGCGTGTGCATGGACGCGCGAGACTTCGAGTTTCCTGCCGAGCCGTTGGTTGTTTATCTTTTCAATCCGTTTCCAGAGCCAGTGTTTGTCGCGGTCATGGAGAAACTTCGAAGATCAATCGAAGAAAGTCTTCGGCCTATATTCGTCGCGTATCGTTACCTTGAATTCGAGAAGTTACTTGCAGAAAGCAGTTGGCTCAAAAGAATCGCAAAGAGTGAGCAATGGGCTGTTTATGCCATCCAAGGGATTACACATTCTTAAACTGTGTTCCGGATTGCGCAGTGCACGCGCTACGTTTGCAACGCCGCCTTGAATTCTGACAGTAGCTCGGGTCGGGCTTTGGAAACGAAAATCTCAACCTGAGAGAGTAGCTCCTTCTGTCGCCCGGTTAGAGTTACTGGCTCCTCGGGCTCATTGGGAATGTCTAATCCGGCCTTCCTCCACTTTGCCCATTCCTCAGCTGTGACGTGCCGCTCGTGCTCCTCTTTCCACCATCGTTCGGTTAATTCTGGAAATGACCTTCCAAAACCGATGCCTGTACTCGCAGCAACGTAAAGATTCTTGAACGCCTGCTCAAAGGAAATCTCGTGATGCTTCTCAAGGTGGGCTATTTGCTCTACGGTCAGTCCTGAATTCCTCCAGTTTGCCTTAATGCGGGCTTCCTCTGCAAACATGGCTACGTCCACAAAGCTTTTTGCACCGTCGACGCCCTTCAACCTGTCCTGAGCGAGTCCGCTCATGAACTTGATCAGCTCTTGTTCGCGATCAGCCTCGCTGAAGAGTTTCGCAAATGTAGTAATCCTGTCACGGAATGAGTAACCGAGCACTGCTCCAATCTCAAATGCTTCTTGGTAGCACCCTAAATACCGCTGGAAAGGAACATAGGGAGCCTTTAGAAAGCTTTTTCTCGCAGCGGGTCCAACGACAGAATGTGTAATCTCATCAATCAATGAGCGCAATACGGCCTCACTAGAAATAGCTAGATGTCACATTACGTAATGCTTATCTCTTCATACGTCCCATACACCTCACGCAGCGCCTGGCAGATCTCACCCACGGTGACATAGGCGCGGACGCAATCAATGATGTAGGGCATGGTATTTGCCTGGCTGATGTTGCCGTCTTTGGCGACGACCGGCTCCTGCGCAGCGGCTTTCTTCAGGGCGTCTAGGGTGCGGGTAACTTCGGCGTTGTTGCGACGCCCGCGAAGCGTTTTCAGCTTTTCTGTCTGGCGTTGCGCCACGCTCTCGCCGATATACAGGATCTCAGGCGACTCTTCTTCAATCATAAAGTCGTTGGCGCCGACAATGATCTTTTCGCGCGCCTCCACAGCCCGCTGGTATTGGTAGGAAGCTTCGGCAATTTCCTTTTGCGGGTAACCGTTCTCAATGGCTTTCACCATGCCGCCCATCGCGTCCAGCTTGTCAAAGTATTCGAAGGCGCCTTTCTCCATATCAAGCGTGAATTTTTCCACGAAGTAGGAACCACCCAGCGGATCGACAGTCTGCGTTACGCCGGACTCATAGGCGATGATCTGCTGCGTGCGCAGGGCAATGCGAGCTGGATTGCTGCGTGGGTAGCGCGAGCGCTTCATCGTAAGAATCCGTATGCAGGGACTGCGTTCCGCCCAGAACGGCCGCCAGTGCCTGAATCGCAACGCGGGCGATATTGTTCATCGGCTGTTGCGCAGTCAATGAAACGCCGGCGGTCTGGGTGTGAAAACGCATCAGCATGGTGCGCTGCTGCTTTGCGCTGAAGCGGTCTTTCATCAGCCGGTACCAGATCTTGCGTGAGGCGCGGAACTTGGCGATTTCTTCAAAGAAGTCATTGTGCGAATTGAAGAAGAAGCTGAGGCGTGGGCCAAATTCGTCCACGTCCAGCCCACGGCGCCGCGCCCATTCCACATATTCAACGCCGTCATAAATCGTAAATGCCAATTCCTGCAGCGCAGTCGAGCCGGCTTCGCGGATGTGATAGCCGCTGATGGAAATGGTGTTGAAGCGGGGAGTGAATTTTGATCCGAACTCAAACGTATCGATCACCAGACGCATGGAAGGCGCGGGCGGATAAATATATTCCTTCTGCGCAATGTATTCTTTGAGGATGTCGTTCTGAATGGTTCCTGAGATTTTCTTCCAGTCCGCGCCCTGCTTTTCCGCCACCACCAGATACATCGCCCACAACACAGAGGCTGGCGAGTTGATAGTCATCGAGACGGTGGTCTTTTCAAGGTCAATGCCGCTGAACAGGATCTCCATGTCTTCCAGCGAATCGATGGCGACGCCGCACTTGCCCACCTCGCCTTCGCTTGCCGGATGATCGGAGTCATAGCCCATGAGTGTGGGCAGATCGAAGGCGACGGAAAGTCCGCCGCCGCCGTGCGCCAGAAGGTATTTATATCGTTCATTGGTTTCTTCCGGAGAAGCGAACCCGGAGAACTGGCGCATGGTAAACAGCTTGCCGCGATAGCCGCTGGAATGAATGCCTCGCGTGTACGGCGCTTGCCCGGGGAAGTTCAGGTACTGATCGTAGTTCCAGTCTTCAGGCAGATCGGCCGGAGTGTAGAGCCGGCGGATGGGCACCCCGCTGATGGTGGTAAAGCGGGCGTTGCCATGCTCATCCAGGTTTACTCCGCTGGCTGCGCCAATTGGCTTTTCCGGCGATTTTTCCAGCGTGGGTCCCAGCGTTGTTTCCGCCCATTGGCGTTCAGAATCAGAGGGATGCCTGCCCTCGAACACATCAGCGGCGGGGCTCTCTGCCAGAGTGCTCTGGTCGTTGCTCTTGGGTTTTTTCAGTTGATCTGCCATAAGGTTAAGCCAAACTCTCAATCATAGAAGATGCAGAAAGGAGGGAGCAAGAAATGTTTGTTGGACAGCAGAGAAGGTTAAGAGTGGATTGCCGAAGAGGCTGATCCTAGTGAGTTGAAGCGCTGCTAGCCTGTGACATTGCCCCTGAAGCGCTCCGGAACACCACCTGTGATCCGTCGCCGTCAACCACCGTATCAAAAAGCCCTTTCAATTCGGCGTATTTGTCAGGTTCGTACAAAAAGCCATCGAGCACAAGGCTGCGATTGGTAATGATCTGGTTCCCGGCGCTTTTGCTGCCGCTTGTATATTGTCCAAAGGGCATTTTTTTCTCCACGGCGGAGGGAACGCTTTCTACCGTATATCCCCGTGGAATCTGGATGACCGTCAGATCAAACTCTGAAAACGGGTAAGCAAAGTACACCGGATATTTGCGCGTGGAATGCTCAAATGTAGCTTTCTGCCGTGTGGGAAAAAGGTTTGCCGGTACCAGCAGTCATTTGCCGGCAGTAGCGGCATAGGCCGGTATCTCCACCTCAAAGTTGATGACCAGTGGTGAATCAGTCCGATCCCAGCCCATGGAACCGGTGACATGGGCGCTGGATTGAGGTGGCAACCACTGCATGAGTTCATCGACCACCATCTTGTCTCGTCCTGCTTCATCACTCTGCAGGCCGAGCAAACGGCGTTCCATGGCTTCCATGCCCTGGAAACTGAGGGACACCTCGGCCTTGAGAGTGCCATCTTCACTGAGCGTGCCCCTTGCGTTCCTGAACAGCTCTGCATCGTCCTTAGCGGTAGTCGGCAACGTAAGATAAAACCAGTTGTTCTTTCCGATCTCCAGTCCTTCAGTGGCGGAATGAGTCCAGTGGATGAGACCAAACGGGCAGAACTCGGTGCCCGGATCAAACAATACGGATTTCTTGTTTCGCGTAACTGCAGCCATGGAGCCGTTGAATTGATCGCCGTCCAGATAGGCAAGTTCGAAGAAACGCGACCCGCGCCCCGCGACGAGGACGAAATAGGCATCAAATCCTGTCGCGCGTGCCATAGCCACAAACAACGCATTGATATCGAAATCGGTTCCATACCCATGCTTCAATACATCCGCTGCACTGTTGTTTTCCTTAATGTGTTCCTTCTTGTCCTCGGCCTGCGTCCTCTCGCGTTCATAACTCAGATTTCTGATCTGCTGAGCACGGGCATACAGGCGTCGTAACTTCTCCTGGTCCGTGGTTGCATTACTGATGGCTGAAGCAGATTCGCGCTCAACGTCGCGAGAATTGCCAATAAAGTTATTGATTGATAAAGACCAACGCCGCGCCTGCTGCGTCCAGAAATCCTTGGTAGGCAGGTTGCTCTTTGTCGAATAAAAGAACCGGACAGCGGCTTTGTAATTCTCTTCCGGCGGCATCTGATCTTCCGGATGAAATGCAGGAACGCTAGTCAGTTCGAGCTCGTAAGTGTCTTTGTTCTTGACGGGTTTGGAATCGCTGCCGCTTACAACGAAGGACATAGTCCACGGCCCGGCATGTTTGAATGAAAAACTCTCTCTTACTGCGAACAGGCCATGCTGCAGGATCCACTGGTTGCAGTAAGTCCAGGAGCTGTGCAGCTTGTACTTGTATTTAATGATGGTCCCAGGAGCAACGTCAGAAAAAGAGAAAGCCTTGGCCATGTATTTGAAGTTACGACTCTTGACGATCACTTTATCAAACGGAGCAGTCGCAAAATCTGTGATCCGGCCATCCGGGCTGATCGACCTTGTTTCAAGGTCCTGGATTTTTACCCATGGCAATTGCGGAATCTCAACATTTGCGTATGACTTACCGGCGTCCGTGAGTATCTTGATCCGCCGATAAATGAATTCAGTCTGGTTGTCGTCGCTGACGTAAATGATGTCGTCTGCGTAATACAAAAGGACGGCGGAAGCTCCCGGATCAGCCGAAACTTCCCTATACTGAAGGTCTTGCCTGGTTACCGAAAGCCAGTCCCGCTCAATTGTCGCACCGAATGCGTGCTGTTTGCCGCAGCAAGCCAGCATCACCAGCAGAAAAACAAACGCGCGCAACTTGTTCAGTTGGCCTTTTTCAACACGGCGATGTTTCTCTCGTCCTGATTGATGTCATGGAAAAATTTGTTGAGATCACCGATCTTTTCCGCGGGAATTGACGTGGCTTTGATTTCATATTCGCGGCTGTACTTTAAAGTGCTGCCGGAATTTTCCACTTTGCTTTCATACTGGCCGAAGACAAAGTCAGCTTTTGCCGCTTCCGGCAATTCATCAACTTTGTAACCTTCAGGCAGGTTGAATTCAAACGTATCCGTCTGCAGAGTGGGAGCGTCAAATGCGTAGGGATAAAGGCGCGGTTTGGTCATATCCAGAGCGCCCAGTTTTTCACCCAGAACGCGCGGACGTACCAGCAGCAACGGGCCGGCGTTTTTGGCGTAATGTTGCGCGGAGAACTTGTAATGGATGACCAGGTCCTTGTCTATGTCATCCAAATTTTCGGCCTCTACGCTGTCAAGTTGGAAATTGCCCAGCATCCTACCCAGGAATTTTTCCAGCGATTTTCCTGCGATCGGCCAAAGTTTGATGTTCGTACAGAGTGCGTCCTTCCGCAGCCTGTGAGCCCGTGCGGACCTCCCGCACCTCTCCCTTGATGGAGCCGTCAGGAAGCAGATTGAGTTGCGCCGTGCGGGTTATTCGGTTCAATTCCGGGCTGCTAAGCGGAAGATGGATCAACTCGCCGCCGCGGTCGGTTACCAGCAGGCCGTAGTTGTCCTGCTCGTAAGAAGGAATCTCCCCAAAGGGCACGACTGGAGATGTGGGATCGAAGATAAGCAGAGGACCCAGCGCGGGATGCTGGTAAAGCGCCGGCATAGGCTCCTTGAAGCTCCCCTGTGGCAACTGGATGGCCAGGATCACGTGATTGAACCCGTTGGTTGGCGGGGTTTTGTCAGAGTAAATGCCTCGATCCGTATGCACAGGGATGTAATAGGACTTGACGCCGATCTGTGAGAGCATGGCGCTCAGGACGGTGGCCTTGTCCTTGCAATCACCGTAAAGGTTGCTGAAGATCTGGCTCGCCTGATGCGGCTGAAAGCCTCCAATCCCAATTTCGATGGCAACATAACGAACATCGCGCTGAGCAAAACCCGACAATGCCTTGATACGATCGAGCAGAGGCATGCTCGCGGGCGCCAGTTGCTGCACCTTCTGCTGCATGGCTGGCGATGAATCGCGAACGTTGGCCGTCAGTTGCGAATACCAGGCCGCAAAGTCAGACCAGTTGGCATATGACCTGTTTTTGGTTTTCTCTGAGAAGAAAGTGACAATGAGCTGCCCAGCGAGTGCGCGCCAGTGCGGCATCTCATCTTCACGCTCAATCCGCGGCACATTGCTGACTTCCCATGTGTAAGTATTGCCGGTCCTTACATAATCCTGTTCCGGATGATGCATCCAGGCGGCGCGGAATTCCCATCCCGGCGGTAGATGCAAAATGTAACGACCGGTCACAAGCGGATCAGTGAATTGGAAGTACCATTGATCCTCAAAGGTGTAGGGATGGCGTTTCTGCTCGTATTCCACGCCGACGATGGTTCCTACATCCACGCCGGGAATGCGCATTACCTTGGCTTTTTCATCAGAATAGACTTCATAGCCTTCGCCGGCGGCCATTTCCACTACGTTATCCTTTTTGGCTTCGTATTCCTGGCCAGACGCGCTGATGCTCCAACCTTTGAAGTAGTTCAGACGCGTTTCATCATCAAAAGGCACCCCTACAAAAGCCTTCTCGCGGCCGTCAGGCCGGAGAACCTTGACTACCCTGCGGACGCGGGTCACAGTTTCGCCGTTGTCTTTGACCGTGGTCTCGGTTTCATTCAGCAACGTGACGGCATTTACGTCATCAGCGTATTTCTTTACCGGCTGCTGGGCCGCTGCACGCAGCCACTCCGGGACAGAAGTGGCGGAAGCGAGCGAGACAATTCCAAAAAGGAAAAAACAGATTAGGGTTGCAAACTTATTTCTGAGCACTGACGGTACCTTCCTGGAGCACGGCCTGCTGCTCATCTCCTGTTTCAACCTTGCTGAAGAAATCTTTTAGTTCCTGGTACTTTTCCATAGGAAAGAAATTCATACCCAGCAGCAGCGCGCGCCGGGTGGCAATCTGGTCTCCATCAACCTTTACTATGTTCTGATAGCGAGCGTAAGACAGGCTGGCGTCCTGCTGCTGTGGGGCATTCTCAATTCTGAAGCCAGAAGGGATCTTGAGCTTTACGTTATCGATTTCCGCAAATGCGTAGTGGAAATACACGGGGTATTTGCGTTCTTTCTGGGCGAAAGCTTCTTTCTGCAAGGTGCGGAAGAGGTAATTTGGCGCAAGCAGCCTCTTGCCCGTCAACGAGGCGTAACTTGGAACAGTAACAGTGAAGTGCGCTTCCAGCGGTTCTTCGCTGGCTTCCCAGGGCTGAGCATCTTTGAGGGTCACTACTGAGCCTTGAGGCAGCCAGGTTTCGAGCTGCTCTTCCAGCCGTTTCTTGCGGCCTGCTTCATCGGTTTCAAGCCCGGCGATGCGCTGTTCCATGGCTCGATAGCCGGAGTAACGAACTGTAACCTCGCCCTTCAGTGCGCCGTCAGGATCAATGGTGACATCGGCATTTCTTTCCAGGATGGCGTTGGCCTGGCTCGCGAGAGGTATGTTTACCATCACGCCGCCATTTTTAGTCAATACCAGGCCCTGGGTAGCTGTGCGATACCAGCGCAGATAACCAAACGGGCAGAACCTTGTGCCGGGATCAAGCAGATACTGCTTGCCAGGGGTGCTCACCATCACAATGGGCGCCGCAAGCTGCCAATCTTCGAGCAGGTTTGGGTCAAAGGTTGCTTCGCTGCGATTGCTGGACATTACTACTGACGCGTCAAAGCCGGCGGAGCGCGCCATGGCGGCAAAAAGATATGCAATGTCCGCATTGGTGCCGTACCCGCGGTGGAGGACATCTACCACGCTGGTATTGGTCATCAGGTCTTCTTTTTTCTGCTCCGTCTCCGTGCGCCTTCGTTCGTAGCTCAGATTGCGGACCTGCTGAACGCGGGCGTAAAGCTTCCGCAGCTTTTTCTCCTGGTCATTTTCCGTACCGATTGCCTGTGCGGCCGCTTCGCGGATTTCCTTGTGGTTGCCGATGAATGCTTCGCTGGTTGCGTAAAGACTGAGCCCGGTGCTCTGCCAATATTTTTGTGATTCGGCGAGCGAATGCTGGCCGTAATGGAAGGTCACGCGGTAGATGTACGGGTCGGCAGGAGGCATGAAGAGTTCAGCCTGGAAGCCCGGCATGTCGTCCAGTGATAGTTCATAACCCTCAGATTTCTTCTGCAGTTTGACCCCGGGCGGAAGAATGTATGTGGCCGAGATGCCCGTCATCCCTTCGACGTTCTGAATGCGGCCTACGTAGGCGCGCAGCTTGAATTTCTCCTTCAGGGTATAGAGATCGTGCTGGATCTCCCACACATGCTGGGGAAGCAGGTTGGGCGGATAGTCCATTTTGTAGCGGTACTCGAGGATGCTTCCTATGGTGACCTCAGGAAACGTAAAGTTCACTCTCTGGTAGTTGAGGCCGCCACCTTTCAGGATCGTGTCCGCAAATGGTTTTCCCGTAAATTCGACGATGTTCCCATCAGGGTGAATTGTCCTTGCCTTTAAATCCCTGATGTGAAAGCCGCCCGGTATCACGATATGGATGTCGCCACGGTCTTTGCCTTTGTCGGTCAAAACCTTCAGGCGGATGTAGTCCCATTCGGCATTGTTATTCTCCGAATTATCGTCAATGTCCTGACCATAATAGAGCTGGATGGCGTCAGCGCCCGGATTGCCGGGGACATCCTTAATGCTTTTCTCCTGCTCGGTGACGGGCAGCCAGGAATCGCGCTGGGCAGAAGCAACAAAAGGTAGAGCAAAACACACGACCAGAACCAGACAGCGCAGCGAGCGCATTCTTTACACCTCAAAAAGATGGTAACAACACGTGCAGGTGGGGGTGAGCGACGAATATATAACAAAACCAAGCTGCTGGCCAGAGTACTTTTTTAGAGATATGGCGGCTTTTGCCTCAAGCATCGTGCCGCGATTGATTAGAAATGTCTTGCTTTTTACAGCTTGCGGTGATCTCTACGCTCGTCCTCCTTCCGCTTGACCTTTCGGCGATCAAATGGAATAATTTTTCCCCTAGAAGTAAATAGGGAATGCCATCCATGATGAAAAACCCGAAGCCTGACCTTCCACAAGGAACTCTTGACATGCTGGTGCTGAAGTCGCTTTCCCTTGGGCCCATGCATGGTTACGGTATTGGCCAACGCATCCAGCAACTGGCGGACGACATGCTTCAAGTGGAAGAGGGAACTCTTTATCCCGCGCTTTACAGGATTGAGTCCCGTGGATGGATTGAGAGCGAATGGGGAGTATCTGAGAATAACCGGAGGGCCCGGTTTTACAAGCTGACACGATCAGGACGGAAGCAACTTGCGGCGGAAGAGTCCGAATGGCAGCACCTCTCAGCCGCGATTAACAAGGTAATGCAAGCAACGTAAGAGGCAGCCATGCCGAACTTCAAATTTCTGTTTCGACGCCTGCAGGCACTCTGGCATCCGCAACGGACCCATGATGAGATTGCGGATGAATTGTCGTTTCATATTGAGCAGCGCACTCAGGAAAACATAAGGCGCGGGATGAGACCGGATGAAGCACAGCACGAAGCCGAGCGCCGCTTCGGGCATCTCACGCAAATTCGCGAGCGAGGATACGAAGTACGCGGGGGCGGATGGCTAGAGTCGTTCCTGCAAGATGTGGTTTACGGTTTTCGCGTCCTGCGGCGCAAACCTGTATTTACCATAACGGCCGTGATTACTCTGGCGCTGGGAATTGGCGCGAACGCTGCACTGTTCGCCATCCTGGAAAACGTGCTGATCCGGCCACTCCCGTATCAGGATGCAGGCCGATTATTCATGGTGCGAGAAAAAGCCGGGCCTGATGCCATTGTCACCAAGCTTTCCGGTCCCGATTTCGATGATATTCACGATCAGAGCCGCTCGTTTGATCAAGTAGCGGAAGTGCTTCCGTATTTTTCGGAGACCCTGCTAGGCGAAGGCGAGCCGCGCAACGTGAAATGCACGGGCATCACCTACGATTTCTTTCCCATGCTTGGTATCAGGCCAATCCTGGGCCGTCTCTTCACACCAGAGGAGTACCACATTGACGGCGCAGGAGCCATACTTTCCTACCGTTTGTGGAAGAATCAATTCGGAGCCGACCCGCATGTCGTCGGGCGGGTGCTGAAGCTGGGAAACGGAGATGTGCCGGTTCTTGGTGTGATGCCTGATCTCCCGGACTTCCTGCCGGAAACCGACGTCTGGCTGAATATGGTGCCCGAACTTGATTTCATGCATTGGCGCCAGAACAAGTTTTTGTCGGTAGTGGGTCATCTCAAGCCGGCAGTTACACCTGAGCAGGCTGAACAAGAACTGACGGCGATCCTGCGCCGGGCTTCTGGCCAACCAGCCACTCTCGCCGTGAATCTGCTTCCGCTCAAGGACATTGTGGTCGGGAACGTCAGCACACAGTTGAAGATTGCAATGGGGGCGGTGCTGGTGGTGCTGCTGATCACGTGTGTGAACATGATGGGACTATTGCTGGCACGCGCTTCAGAGAGAGGCGCTGAAGTGGCAATGCGCCTGAGCCTTGGGGCAAAGCCTGTGCGCATCCTGCGTCAATTCATCACCGAGAATCTGATCCTGGTAACAATGGGAACCGGAGTGGGACTGGAGATGGCGTGTGTGCTGCTTCGCCTGTTGCGGGATCTCAATTTCGGCAACCTGCCCCGGAGTACGCAAATTGCTATCGACGGTCGTGTAATTTCCGTGGCCATCCTGGTTACGCTGGCTATGAGCTTTTTTCTGGCATGGGGACCGGCGAGACTGTTCAGCCGCTTGAACGTCAATGCGGCATTAAAGACGGGGCGAGCCATGGGAAACAAGCCGCGTGCTTTCAGGCTGCTGGTGGTCACGGAGATGGGATGCGCACTGGTGCTGCTGGTGGCAGCCGGCTTGCTGCTGCGCAGCTTATGGATGGCGGAACATGTGGATCCCGGTTTCAAAGCAGATCACATTCTGACGACTTATCTCCGCACCAACTACTATTCGGCCGAGGGTGATCGTTTCTACGACCCTCTGCTGGAACGTCTTTGGCAAGCTCCCGGAGTTACGAATGTTGCCATCGCCGATTGCGTGCCGGGACGTGGAGCCGCGACAGCGCGATTGAAATTTGATGATCGTCCCAATGATCCTGAGAAGCCATTCCTGGCGGACGGCTGCTGGGCGAGTTCAACCTTCTTCAACACGATGGGAGTAAGGCTGGAACGCGGACGTTTATTCGATCTGCACGATGTAGCGAAATCGCCAGCAGTTGTCATCGTCAATGAGACGTTTGCACGGGAGTACTGGCCGGGTCAGAATCCGCTGGGCAAGCGGATTGCGGTCGGATACACGGGCCCCGGTCGCAGGAGCACGGGAGCGGAGCGCTCCCGCGAGGTGGTGGGCGTGGTGGCTGACATGAAACTGCGCGCACTCGACGTTCCGGTGAATCCCGCGCTCTACATGCCCTTCAAGCAGGACGAAACTGGTCACGACTATGCAAGCATGAGCCTGTTCGTGCGTACCGCAGGAGACCCTGTGTGGTTCGCCGAAACCATGCGAAAGCAGATCCATGCCGTGAAGGCCGATCAGACGCTCGGAATCATCGCCAAAATGGATGATGTGCTTTCATCCGGCTTTTCACAGCGACGCTTCAGCCTGGGGCTGCTGGGTTCATTTGCGGCGCTCGCGTTAGTGCTGGCGGCAGTGGGACTGTACGGCACGATTGCGTTCTCGGTCAGCCAGCGCACACGAGAAATGGGAGTCAGGGTTGCACTCGGCGCCACACCTGAAAACCTGCTCAGCATGATTGTCCGCGAAGGTCTCGCCCTTGCGGCAGCGGGAATTGTGCTTGGGATCTGCCTTTCTATGGTGTGCACGCGTGCAGTATCCAGCATGCTGTTCAAAGTGAGCGTCTTTGATCCGCTCACATTTGCCGCTGTGGCTCTGGTCCTGATGGCAGTAGCAGCAACGGCCTCTTATCTGCCGGCAAAAAGAGCAGCTTCGGCCGATCCCATGGAAGCGCTGAGAGCGGAGTAAACAAAGCACTCCAGTCCCGCGATGAATCGCTTTCTCGACCGGGGCAGAGCTAGCCGGGGACCCTCTTAAAACCGGCTCACCGTGCTAAGATAGATAAGGTCACCTGCGCTCCCGCCTGGCAAGCCGGAATACCTTCGCAGAACCCCAAAAAACTTAATGATTTCAGTCAGTAACGTATCCATGCGCTACGGCGCAAAAATATTGTTTGAAGATGTCACGGCAGCATTTACTCCGGGCAGACGCTACGGTCTGACCGGTCCCAACGGCGCGGGCAAGACTACGTTCATGAACCTGCTTTCCGGCGCGCTTGAGCCGCAGAAGGGCAATGTAGTGCGTCCGCGAAAGCTCAGCGTCTTGCAGCAGGACCAGTTCGCCTTTGACGCGTATCGCGTAATCGACACCGTCATCATGGGCAACAAGCGGCTGTGGGCAGCGATGGAAGAGCGCAATCACATCTACGAAAAGCCTGAGATGTCGAATGAAGACGGCATGCGGCTGGGTGAACTGGAAGGCACAGTGGGCGAAGAAGACGGATACTCGGCTGAAAGTGACGCTGCCATCCTTCTCCAGGGGCTCGATATCCCTGACCGCCTGCACGAACGCAAGATGAGCGAGCTGCAGGGCGGACAAAAAGTTCGCGTGCTGCTGGCGCAAGCGCTCTTCGGACATCCCCAGGCCCTGCTGTTGGACGAGCCAACGAACCACTTGGACCTCGATTCGATCCACTGGCTGCAGGATTTTCTGAACCGCTATGACGGCGTGCTGATCACCATTTCCCACGACCGTCACTTCCTGAACAGTATTTGCACCCATATCGCCGACATAGATTACGAAACCATCATCACCTACACGGGCGGCTATGACGAGATGGTGATGGCCAAGACGCAGGTTCGCTCGCAGATTGAAGCGCAGAATGCGCAGCGCGAAAGGAAGATCGCTCAATTAAACGAGTTTATTGCCCGCTTTGCCGCCGGAACTCGTTCCAGCCAGGTGCAGTCGCGGCGCAAAGAAGTCGAGCGATTGCAGGTTACAGAGTTAGCTAAGTCGAACATCGCGCGTCCATTTCTAAAATTTGAAATGAAGCGGCCATCGGGGAAACATATCCTGGAAGTGGAGGCCGTAAGCAAGCGGTACGATGACGCAGCGGTCATCGACAACTTTACGGCGAGTGTGACGCGCGGAGAGAAGATTGCGCTCATGGGTCGCAACGGCGCGGGCAAGACAACATTGATCAATGCATTGCTGGCCAACTCACCCACAACGCCTGAGTCTGAGCTGCGGAAAGCGTCCGGATACAACGGGCCGTTCCAAAGCGCGGGCAGAGTAATCTGGGGACATGAAGCTGCGGTGGGATTCTTTCCCCAGGATCATCGCAGTTTGATCGAACCGGGCAGGACGATCTTTGACTGGCTTTTCCAGTGGGATCCTTCCGTGTCGAATGAAGAGATTCGCGGGCTGCTGGGCCAGATGCTCTTTCCCCGCGATGAAGCCAACAAGAAGACTGATGTGCTTTCCGGCGGCGAGGCTGCACGCATCCTGTTCTGCAAGCTCATGCTGCAAAAGCCCAATGTGCTTGTGCTCGACGAGCCCACGAACCACCTTGATCTTGAGTCCATCAATGCGCTGAACATCGCCCTGCAGCGGTATCAGGGCACGGTGCTGCTGGTCACGCACGATCACGACCTGATCGATGAGGTGGCAACCCGCATCTGGCACTTCGATGGACACCGCATTGAGGACTTCAAAGGCAGCTACGAAGAGTATCAGTCCGCCGTACAGGTGTAACGTTCTATTCGCGCGGCTCGGCTATTCATAGCGCAAAGCCACCATGGGATCCACTCTGGTGGCGCGGCGCGCCGGAAGATAGCAGGCAAGCATCGCAATCAGGGCCAGCACTAAAAAGACCGCAGCGAAAGTTGCCGGGTCGGTTGGGCTTACGCTGAACAGAATGCTCGTCATCAGGCGCGTCAAAGCGAGCGCCAGTATGAAACCAATCGCCATGCCAATGCCTGCCAGCCGAAGCCCCTGGCTAAGAACCATATTGAGGACTGACGACCGAGATGCTCCCAACGCCATGCGAATGCCAATTTCGCTGGTCCGCTGGCTCACCGAGTAAGCCAGCACTCCATAGATGCCGACGCTTGCCAAGATGAGCGCAAGCGCTCCGAACAGGCCAAGCAAAATCGTCTCCAGTCGCGGTTGGGCGATTGAGTTTGACACAGTGTCTTCCATGGTCATAACGCGAGCCATGGGGATGTTTTTGTCAATTTGTTTCAGAACGCCGCGGATGGAAGACGCCACCAGCAAGGGGTCGCCATCCGTACGCACCGTGAATGAAGGTGACATGCTGGAGTCGTGCTGCAGCACGGACGCATACACCAGCGGCAACGGAGCATCGTTCACGCCGCCGTAGTGAGCATCAGCCACAACGCCTACGATGGTGAATTTCTGCGCATGATAGCCCGGCGGCGCTATCCCCGGCGGCAGGATATTTTCCGGCGGGCTCAACAGAACCGTTTGGCCGATGGCGTCCTGCTGCGGCCAGTATTTATTCGCTAAAGTCTGGTTGACAACCACCACGTAGGGACTGTCTTTGCGGTCGTGGTCGTTGAGCAGCCTGCCCTTGATCAGCGGGATGTGCAGTGCGGCGAAATAATTCCCAAGAACGGAGCGGTATTGAATGTGCTCGAGTTGATCCATACTGGGCGGAATCGGGCGATCAAGCGCGACGAAAAGTTTTCCCCAATTCTCGCCGTGCAACGGCAGACTGGAAACGCATCCGGCGGCCTTCACCCCGGGAATTTGTTCGATGCGCGCAATGTAGCTTTCCAGGAACTCCGAGACGCGTGTCGCAGCGCCGATCCGCAGCGGATCCGGTTGAGGATCATAGCTGTCCGGCAGGCTGGTAGTAAACGTGAGCACATGATCGGGAGAGAATCCGGCATTCACGTGTACGAGCTTGGCAAAGCTCTTGATAGCCAGTCCTGAGCCAATCAGCAGGAGCAGTGCGAGCGCCACTTCACTCACCACCAGCCCGGCGCGCAGCCGCTGATTTCTCGCCGATGAGGTGTTCCTTCCACCCTCTTTCAGGCTTTCATTTACGCCGGCCTGACGCGAGCTCTGCAGCGCGGGCATCAAGCCAAAGATGACGCCTGTGACAACAGCGACGCACAGGGTAAACAGAAGAACCCAATGGTCCATCCGGATCTGGTCTACGCGGGGAAGAATATCTGTTGTTGATGGAATCAGGCGGAGCGAGAATGATGCGAGAATGAGACCGACGCCTCCGCCGATCAATGATAGCAACAGGCTCTCTGTGACGAACTGGCGCAGCAAACGCATGCGATTGGCGCCAAGAGTGGAACGAATGGCAATCTCTTTTTGCCGGCCCGCCGACCGAGCCATGAGCAGGTTGGCCAGGTTCACGCAGGCAATCAGCAGCACAAAACCGACGGCAGCCAATAGCACCATCAACGCAGGGCGAACGTCGCCTAGCCAGTTCTCACGGAATGACTTGACCGCGGCGCCAATGCCTTTGTTCTCCGGAAACTGCTGCGCGATGCCTAACATGATTGCATTCAAGTCAGCCGAGGCCTGCGCCTGCGTTACCCCCGGACGCAACCTCCCCACCATGCTGATGAAGTAATTATTGTGCGTATCGGCGTTGTCCTTCGGCTGCCATGCCATAGGCAGCCACAACTGGACCGGCCTTTCAACGTAAAAATCCGCAGGCATCACGCCGATGATGTTGTAAACCTCGCCGTTCAGGGTGAGCGTTTTGCCGCTGAGATCGCGATCGGCATTGAGGTGACTGCGCCAGAACGAATCACTCACAATTGCCACATGGTGCGCGCCCCATTGTTCTTCGCCGCGAACAAAATTCCTGCCCAGCGCAGGCTCCACGCCCAGGGTTGTGAAGTAGTCAGAGGAAACAATCAGAGACTGCAGCCGCTCAGGATTTTCCCCGCCGGTGAGGTTCCAGGCCCAGGAATAGTAGGCAGAGAGTCCGGAAAGAGTGTGGTTCTGTGCACGCAGAGTGCGAAAGTCGGGTGGCGAAGTGGAACCGTCAAGAAAATTTCCCAGTCCTTTGAAGGTGCTGAAGGCGGAGACCAGCTGCTCAGGATGCGCATAAGGCAGCGGCCGCAGCAACACTCCATTCACAATGCTGAAAATGGCCGTGTTCGCCCCGATTCCAAGCGCAAGAGTGATGATGGCGATGGCGGCAAATCCGGGATATCTCCGCAAGGTGCGGAGGGAGTAGCGAACATCCTGAAACAAAACTTCAAAGAAGGGAAGTCCTGCCTGATCGCGATAGGCCTCCTGAATCTGCGCATCGTTACCTAACTCCAGCATGGCCTGGCGTCGCGCCACTTCCGCGGGAATGCCGCGGCTGGTTTTTTCCTCAACCAACATCTCCAGATGCGACCGAAGTTCTTCGTTGAGATCGACTTGCGTGGCAGCCTGCTTTGCTGCGCCTTGAATACGAGAGAGGAGAACACGTAACCAGAGCATGTTTAAGCCTCCTGTGGTCCGCTCAGCAACCGCGACATCACTGCCGCAATGCGCTCCCACTCGGCTGTTTCTTTCGCGAGCTGTTTCTTTCCTGCTTCCGTAATGCTGTAAAACTTGGCTTTGCGATTGTTATCAGAGACGCCCCACTTTGAAGTGATCCATCTCTTCTGCTGCAGGCGAAGCAGCGCAGGATAGAGAGTGCCCTGGTTCATCTGCAGCAGGTTCTCAGAAACCTGCTCAATCCGGCGTGCGATGCCGTATCCGTGCAACGGGCCCAGCGCCTGCAGCGTCTTCAGCACCATCAGGTCCAGCGTGCCCTGCAGAACATCGGCTTTGGAGTCATCCATTCAGTTCTCTCCTGTTGATTGTCAACATAAGATAGTTCAAGACATGTTGATTGTCAACGGGAGACGCTCCTCTCTGGGGCAATTCTCTGCGAGCGGCAGCCGACTTTGATCCCAGCAGGTAAATTCGTCATCAGCCCGCGTTCACTCACTCCTGTGTTTGTCCTCCTTTAGATAGAATGTTCTTTCTTGCTCGGAACCTTTGCTGTTGCCTCTGTCCTGCCGGCCGAGAGCTCGGGATAATCGGATGAAAAAACTTTCCATTGCGCGACGTCGGTTCCTCAAAAGTGCCGGAATTGCTGCCGGCGCGTTTCTTGTGCCCGATTTGAGCAGCCTCGCTGAGACTACTGAAGTCCTGCACAGCCACAGACTCCAATCCAGCGATTCCGCCGAATCTTCCCAGGCCGCCGGCACTCATGCGAAGGCAGACTATACGCTGCGCATCCGTACCGTTCCCATTGAGATCGCTCCCGACAAGATCATCACTCTCACCACCTACAATGATCAGTTTCCCGGCCCGCTGCTTCGCTTCAAGGAAGGCCAGCAGGTGACGGTGGACGTTATCAACGACTCTGACACGCCCGAACAGTTGCACTGGCATGGACAAACCATTCCCAGTGATGTGGACGGCGCAGCCGAAGAAGGCACGCCTTTCATTCCGGCGCGCGGCAACCGCCGCATTGTTTTCACTCCGCGGCCCCCCGGATTTCGCTTCTATCACACGCACGTTCGTGGCGGATCGAATCTCTATTCCAGCACCTACAGCGGTCTGGTCGGCCCGGTTTACATTGAACCCAGGCATGAACCCGGCAATTACGACCGCGAAGTCTTTCTCACCCTCAAAGAATTCGAGCCCACGTTCAGCCGCGGCGGTGACATGCCGCAGAATTTTCTTTCTCCTGCCACGAAGGTGAAGAAGCTCAAAGACCAGGGCGAATCTGCTATGAAGGCATCACTGGCCAAAGGCATGCCTCACGGATATGAAGTCGGCTACGGTTCATTCACCATCAACGGACGCATGCTCGGCCACGGCGAGCCCATCCGCGTCAAGTGCGGTGAGCGCGTGCTGTTTCACGTGCTGAACGGCAGCGCCACGGAGATCCGCAGCCTGGCCTTGCCTGGCCACACATTTCATGTCGTCGCCATGGACGGCAATCCCGTTCCCAATCCCGTCTCCGTTCCCGTTCTGTGGCTGGGGACCGCCGAGAGAATCTCCGCCATCGTCACCATGAACCATCCTGGCACGTGGATCATGGGCGATACCGCGAACGACGATCGCCGCCACGGCATGGGCATCGTGGTGGAATACGCGGGCAGCAAAGCCAAACCGCAATGGACGCCGCCTCCAGCAAGCTTCACATGGAACTACACTCGCTTTGCCAAACCGGGCGCTACGGCGGCGAAGCCTGACGAAACTTTTGAGTTGCTTTTCGCCAAAGACAACGCTGCTGAAAGCGGCTTCAATCGCTGGACCGTTAACGGCGCGGCCTATCCCATGACCAACGCGCCTGCGCCGCCGCAATTCCACTTGCGCCAGGGCCGCCGCTATCGCCTGATGATGCGCAACGCCAGTGATGACGTTCACCCCATCCACCTGCACCGCCACATCTTTGAACTCGCCAGCGTGGCCGACACACCGACCGCCGGCATCCTGAAAGACGTGATCATGGTGGATGGTTATCAGGAGGTCGCAGTCGACTTCGTGGCCAACAATCCCGGCCCCACGCTGTTTCACTGCCATCAGCAGTTGCACATGGACTTCGGCTTCATGAGCCTGTTCGACTACGTCTCCTGAACAGGGTCCTTTGCCACAATCCCGGAGCGAATCTTCGGCTAACCAGCCTATTTGCTGTTGCTCACAACGCCAGTCGGATGCGAGGAGCAAAATCCAGTCGTTGATTCCAGGGGAAAAGCGCAGATACATCCAGTGGCGCACTGGGAGCCGCTGGTGCAGCTTCCACGGCAGGCGGCAAAGCCAGAGGCATTATTCCTCAGCTGCACCGCGGAAACTGTTCCCGCGCCGAGTACAGCCGTAATCAGCAACGCAAACAAACCTTTTCTCATAAGTTGGGACATTCGAAGCTCTCCCTTCGCGTTTTCGCGTCAGAACCCTGAACGGGTGGCGGCAGCGGTACTGCTCCCGGAAAGGCGCTGTTTCAGTTCGGAAACGTCGGTGTCTTTCAGCACACCAGTCCATACCTTCTCTACTTTCCCGGAGGCATCCACCAGAATCGTCTGCGGCGTGAGTTGCAAGCGATAGTCGACGCGGGACTCCGGATCTACCTTGGCAATCACAGGCATGCTGGCCATTGCATGTTGAGAATCAAAGTCATTCGTGGTGGTGGAAGTCACGTCCACTCCCACCGGACGCACCACTGAGCCATCCAGTGATTTGATCACCTCCGCCCATTTCGGCCAGTTCTGTTCACAGAATGGGCAGGTCGGAGAGAAGACCAGCACCAGCACCTGCCGTTGATCATTTCCGTAGTGCACTGCAACTGGCTTTCCGTCAGGATCAAACCCTTTGAGGTCCGGCATCTGGGCTCCCGCAGTCGCTTGCAGGACGGGCGGCGGCACGCTCAGGCGCGATTTTAGTTCTCTGTTCTGATAGACGAGCGCGATATTCAGACCCAGCAGCAGAACACAACATCCCGATATAACGTAGTTCCACTTCATATCAACTCCTGCAGAGAGGGATACTAGCAAAACCCGCGCATGGCCAAATGAAACCTGGAAATCTTTTCCGGCATGAAGTGCCATTTTGGAACTGCATGGTTCCACGTAGCCGTAGCCAGTTTTGATGGCTTCGCCGGCCAGGGAAACCCAAAAAAGCAACCTGAACAAGGTTGAACCTTCCTCTGAATTCCGCTTCACCTTCGAGTTTGCTTCTATCCGTCTTTATGCCTGCACACCACAAAACAATAGATAGACTAGCTCTGGAAAACGAAAGGCCGCCCCGGTCAAGGAGGCTCATGAAATCAGGCAGACTTCTGGCTCTTGTACTCTTCGTTGTACCGGCTTGTTACGCGCAACTTGATTTCACCTCCATTTTTGGCCCACGCCATAGCGCAGGGCTTGCACCCGTCGCTTTTGAACCGGAGACGGCCGCGGCAACCAGTTTTATATCGCAGGCACAGGGCTGCAGCGTTCGCATTGATTCCGGAGAAATACGCGTCACGTTCGCGCGAGAAGGTGACACCCAGCCTGAAGTAGTGCGAATCATCTTCGAAGGCGCCGGCCCGGGTCTCGCGCTGCCTTCTGATCCACTGCCGGGCGTGATTCACTATTACTCTGGCGCGAATCCCAGTGATTGGCGGACTGACATTCACCGTTACCGGCAAGTCAGGTTCCGCGAGGTGTATTCCGGAATCGATTTGAGCGTCCACGGCGGCGACGACGGTCCTCTGGAATTCGACTTTGAAGTTGCTCCGGGCGGCCGCCTGCGTGACATTTCGTTGCGATTTGACGAAGCCACCGTCCAGGAATTTAAGGGAAACCTTGAGATCACAACGCCTGCAGGACGAGTATTCACCCTGAAGAAGCCCAATCTGTACCAGCTGCGCGCGGGCAAGCGATTGCCTGTCCGCGGCAGCTACAAGTAACATTTGGAGAGGATGGGTTCAAAATAGCTGAATGGGAGGCCGACAAGACAAAGCGCACAATCATCGGTCCCCGCGCGAGCGCCTCCATCTCCTGGAACCCGCTTCTTGACCCCGTACAGAGGTTGCAAGCGCTTAGACACTCTTATAATCAAATTATCGATACCACATTGGAGGCCAGAATCCAGTTCAGCGTACTTGGAAGGGTGCGCTTTCTCAACCAGAAGATTCTCGTGCAACTCGACCAAGGTGCGCGTCGAATCTGGCAACATTGAAAAGCAGTGTGTGTCTCACATTGCAGCCCGGCGATCAGGCCGACCCGTTTTCTCTCCGTTAAGCTGTCAAAAAGTCTTTATCAACAACGTTATCTGCCGCGTCAACCCCGAACGCCCAATAAAGATCTTTCAGCATGCGCTTCCAACTTGCTACTACAGTCCCCTCATCATCTGACGTACTGATCCGACACCTCACCTCGGTGATATCATCCATCATTTTTATTCCCTGGAAGGAGTAATGCGGCAAAGAAATCTGCCGATCTCTCACTCCGCCAAGCCGGAAATGAAAATCAACCGGGCCCAGGTAGCCGAATCGTCCGTAGAGCGCCCGCGCAAACACAGTTGCTGCACGCAGCAAACTCGCTGCCGCTGCAGGAAAGAAAACGGCTTGCGCGCTGGTCGCAGCATCGTCCCACCAGAAGCCAAACTCACTGTATATGAGGCCTTGCTGTTGGATTTCCGTAAAGCAGTAGTCTCTGTTCAACTCGTTGGCCCAGTAGACCCCTTCGGAAATGGGCCAAGGTGATCCGGTCGGAAAAGAGCTTACGACCCCAGAGGACATAGGCACCAACAGCTGTTTTGTCTCGTTATACAACTTCTTCGGGGTTGCAACGACAGCGCGGGGAAATGCCGGAACAGTCCAGAATGCAAATCTTCCTTTCGGGTAAGAAGTTGGAAGGCTGTGCTTCTCACGTAGTCGCTGAAGAAATAGCTGGGCGTGCCGTTGAGCGTTTTCCAGTATTCTGCTCTTTTCACGACGGCTTTTTTCCCGTTTGTTCTGAAACCACTCCAATTCGTCGACCGTGGCTTTTCTCATTCGGCCAGAAACGTTATCTGTTCGGACGTAAACAGCAGTGCGGCCATCTACGGCATGGCCCCCTTCTTCGCTTTCATCAACGCGGATCACGACAACAGCCCGGTCAGGTTCCGATACCGTGTCACTGCTTTTGAACTCTACAACCCGGACTTCTGGAATAACCGGCGGATAAATGGCATTGACACCAATCTGGATCACGCGCTCACGCAATCCTGGCTCAAGAGTAAGCCCCTTCACAGGCACAACACCTGCGCCGGTGGTCGCTTCCTGTACGCCTATCAGAATAACGCCCCCGTAGGTGTTTGCCATTGAGGGAGATGATTTTTTCCAACCTGTTTGGAAACTGCTCTTTGAACTCAATCAGTGTCCCCTCTCTGACTCCGGAGTTCAAAAGCCTCTCAATCTCACTAATACTTTTAACTGATAATCTCCACATGTTCCAATTATCCGTTGGTTAACCGTAGTATGTTAAATGAAGGTAAAAGAAATGCCGGAATTGACCTACTCATCCGTCGGAGAGGAGCGAATTTGGATACAGGAGTCTTCGCCAAGCAGCTATCGTCCGTATTAGAGGATTTCAAACAGTTGAAAGGCAAGTCACAGTACGGTGATTTGAGCGACCTTCCTAAAGATGATCGTCAAGCGTTGATTTCGAGAGCAATAGCCGCTATTCACAGGACAACAGGTAGAAATTCATCGTACTCACAGGAAGTTGAAAGATTGCTCCAGTCAATCCCCCGCCTGAACGAGCACACAACCTCAATTATGGGTGTCGCCAAAGCCCTGCTCGACGATTTAAATGCTGGGCACCTTCGCTCACTGGTTGAGCTCGTTCACGCCGATGTCTTCGCTGATTTTCTCGAGATGGCCCAGCACCTGTGTGAAACTGGATACAAAGATGCTGCTGCCGTTGTTGGCGGATCTACTCTCGAAAGTCATTTACGTGCGCTTTGCAAAAAAGCAGCAATACCGACAGAGACAGCCAAGCCGAACGGGGATATTGTTCCCAAGAAGGCAGACGCAATGAATGCTGATCTCAGCTCAGCTGGAGTTTATTCAAACTTGGATCAAAAGAGCGTGACAGCATGGCTTGACCTGCGAAACAAGGCCGCTCACGGCCACTTTAATCAGTACACACAAGAGCAAGTTATGGCAGTAATAACGGGCATCCGGGATTTTATGGTACGGAATCCTGCCTGAGAAACCCGGGGGGCAGACGGGACGTAATCTGTCAATTTCCCCGCGTAAACGTCTCGTCTTTCGTTTCGGTGTTCGCCGAAACCGTGAAATGCGTAGTTTAAGAAAGCCGGACGAACATCGCCAGCAGTGGCAGGGCCGGAAGGATCCAGGCAGTGTACCTGAAATGGGACGGCATCTCGGGCGACCGCCACATAAGAACGAGGATGAGAGCCATATTGGCGACACAAAGACCGATTCCCAGCGGTGCCACCCACTCACGATGCGGAGTACCCATAAGGTAAAGCGGACCGAACCCGAACAGGCACATACATCCCAGCACTGAAGCCACGCTCAAAATTCCGCTCCAAAGCGATCTCGCGGCCGGCACAATCCCCACCTCCGGCGCCCACGCGCTCAGGTTGGCGCGGAACTCTTCATAGTCCACCAGGTGCTTGCTGATAAACAGCCTTTTGAAATAGGACTTGGTTTGAATGAGCATGCCCTTGGCCGATCCGGCAATCCTGGTGACATCGCCCGGCGCAAGCTCCAGCTCAGGGTAACCCCGCCGCTTGCGAATCAACCTCCCCATGCGGAATTCAACCCGGAGCGACTCCCACCCTCGTCGTGCTCTTTTTATTGAACTGTAGGTGCTCCACACCAAAATCATCGGCAGCCCAATGAAATCGAACACGTTGCGGTCGGGATGAAGGCGCCCGTCAAAATGCCACACCAACGCAATTACCAGAGGCGCAAGAGGCCCGAGGACCATCAGAATCCTTCGACGTGTTTCAGCAAAACCCTCAGGATCAAGCCTGTAAGAACGCGTCCCTGTAGCACCTGTGTCGTTGGTGATTTCCGGCATTGCGCCCACGATTTAACCACGCGGCCCCGAGCACCGCAAGTTCGCCAGCGCCGTCAGGCGCGTCTGAAAATAGCCCGGTACGGCACGGAGGGAGCCTGCCGGGGTCCCCGAACGGCCCGATGTTGCCCGGACGGGGTGGTCTTGCGACCGACGTGCAAGTGCCGGGAAACTGCAAAACAAAGAATCCTTGCTCACGCCGTAGGCCCGTGCGCAGGGCATGCGGAGCGCGCCTGCTGGAGCGCGCCTCGACGGCGCTGCGTGTAGTTCCGGCGATCCCCCCTTGAAGACCTGCAGGATCGCGGGTGGCCCTTTCGCCCGGTTTTGGCGAAGGGTGGGGCATTCATTTCCAAAGCCGACGGGGACAAAGCCGACGGCAACAGACGGGACATAATCTGTCAAAGCATGGAACCTGCCGCTAAATCCGCCTTCACTACGCCGTACACTTCCACGTCCAGGAACTTGCCCCATTTGCTCACGTGCTGGCGCATGCAGCCTTCGTAGCGCATACCCGCCTTTTCCGCCACGCGCCGCGATGCCGTATTGCCCGCGAACACCGTCGCGTAAACGCGGTTCAGCCCCAGTTCGCGGAATCCATAATCCACCACCGCCCGCGCTGCCTCGCTCGCGTATCCACGGCCCCAGTACGGAACCCCGATCCAGTATCCAATCTCCGCGCGCTCATGGTCCCGTTCAATGTGCAGGCCCATGCTGCCGCAGTACTCGCCATACTCGCCCCCCTCGTCCCCCTCTCCCGAAGCCGCGATAAAGACCGACAGGCGGAGCATGTTGCCCTTGCCGATCTCGCCTTCCATGGCTTTGAAATACTGTTCCGCGTCTTCCCGGGTATAGGGGTGCGGGATGCGCAGCGTCGTCGCCGCCACTTCGCGTGCCGAGATGAGCGACAACATGGAATCGAGATGTGCGCGTTCCAGCGGCCGCAGCACCAGCCGTGCCGTGCGCAGTTCTTTACCAGGGATCATTGCCATTGCCGCATTGTAGCCGCCCTTGCCCATTTTCATTGCGGGTGTAGCTCGCGGCGAATTCCACGGCGCAGCCGTTCCACCGAATAACGGCTGCACTCATAGCTCACTCGCGTCTGCAGTAACAGTGAAAAAGGGATGGCACGCGTGGAAACTCGCGATCGAAAACCCATTCACCGCACCATTTCACCGCAAAGGACGCGGAGGACGCAAAGGAAATCCGGAACTTTGCCTCATCCGCGGTAGGATTTTTTCTTTTCTCCAACGCCGCCGGCAGCTTCGTTTTGTGGTTTACGTCGCGCTGTACGTGGTAAAGATTTCTCTCCGTGTCTCTCTCGAAAATGCCACCGGGAGCTACAAAGGTCTTGCACCGTCGAGAGTCCAGCCCCGTAGGCGCGACAGGAGTTAGCCCAGCACGTTCCCGACTGCCGCAACCGGGATCGCCAGAGCGCCCGATTTTGGCGCGAAGGGGTGGGTGCAACGCGGCAGCAGGGATCAGTGCTGGGTAAACAAAAGAAAAATTCCTTCCGCTCTGCCGAAGGCCCTGCGCAGCCGTAGGCGGAGCGACAATAAGAAACCATTTTCATGCTCGTTACCCATCCCCTGGTCCCAAAACGACTTCGTGGCCAACGCGCCGGTTTCGGCGTCCCAGGCCAGCGTGTGGCGGGTGTCGAAAACAATTCTTGACGGCTCCTTCTGCCCCCACGATTGCACGTACGCGGCCGACTTCACCTCAACTTTTTTGCCAGTCGCGTGCTTTTCGGTCAAAACGTTAGCTGCAACATGTCCAGCGCCTTCAGTAAGTCTGGATGATCTCGGGTAGCCCTTCGGTCCTCTTCGACAAAATTGTTACAGGTTCGAAAAATGCCCAATTTTCAAGATCGTTGCTGGGTGCCCCACTCTTTCCGCTCAGCTGCGCGCTTTTCTGCAGCTGAGCGGAAAGGGTGGGATTCCCGCAATCTCAACCTGACTCGTCTTACTCCTGACGCCGCATCTCGCCACAAGCGGGATGCACGATCAACGCCGCTTGAATCCTGTCGATCTTTTCAACTCTTCCATGACCCCGTAGACGATCGGACATGTAAATGTTCGCCCGATCATCCCGAGCGTGCGCGACACAAAATCTTCCTTGTACAGATATGGGTAGCCGCTGCAATCGGCAGGACGATCTTCATATACGCTGCAGCGATTCTCTTTCAGAAACGGACACGGCGTGGTACGTGTTATCCATGGATTGTCATCACCCTGCTCCGAGCGGACCAGATATCTCTCAATGAACTGTTCCCGCGATATCTCAAGACGCCGCGCCAGCCGGTCAACTTCCTCTTCGCTCAAGGTGGGCTTTACCTCTTTGCAGCAGTTCGCGCACTGGGTACAGTCGATTCCCGCCCATACGCGGCGTGTCGCGGCAAAGACACGCTCATCAATTTGCTCCGGCTCCAGCCTGCACTTGCCCTGCAGGAAAGCGCGGAACCTCAAATTCTCTGCCTCTTTTAGCTCTGCCTGTGAACGAATCTGTACAAGATCGTGTTCCATGCCGCCCTCTTTGTCCGCATTGGCCAGTCTACCCGGCAAGAACGATCGGCCAACCTAAAATCAGCGGGCTTCCACGCTCTCAGATTGGCGCGGAAGCTTCCGTAACCCAGCCGAGGGCGCAGCACCCCCAAACCACACTAATCCACCGCCCGAATAGGCTGATCTTCTCATCCGCTGCCTAAGAATTGCCTTAACCTTGTTCTTAATGTTTATCCAGCAGCAGACCTGTATTATCATCACTTACAACCGCTCTGGTGACCAAAACTGGCACGTGCCTCCCTTTTTGGGGATGCCGATATCTTGGCGTCCCGGCAGGTCATTTTGACTCCTTGCCGCACGCAAGGCTCAGGAGCGCGCTGATAAACAGAAATGACGCAATCCCACAAAACGCCGCCTGTTCCTGTTGAAGATGTTCCTTTGTACACGGACCCAATCCACGCCGGACTACCCGAGTACGAAGAAAGTTCGCTTCTTGATCTTGTTTCGCAGTTGCCGCAGTGGCGCTTTTTCATTCTCAAGGTGGTAGTCGTCTTTGCCGTGCTCAGCGTCATTGTGGCTCTGTTGTGGCCCAAGACTTTCACTGCCACTGCCCGCATCATGCCGCCACAGCAGGGCCAGTCTTCTCTCGCCAGCGCCATGATGGGCCAGCTTGGCCCACTTGCCGCTTTGGCCGGAAGCGCTTTGCCCACAGGCAAGAACGCCAGTGACGTTTACCTCTACGTTCTGCGCAGCCGCACCATTGCTGACGATCTGATTGATCAGTTTTCCCTCATGAATGTGTACAAGCAGAAGACCCGCACCTTCACGGAAGACAAGCTTCGTGAAAACACGCAGCTCACGTCCGGCAAGGAAGGCGGCATCACCATCTCCGTGGATGATCGTGATCCCAATCGCGCTGCCGAACTGGCCAACGGCTACGTGGATGACCTCAAGAAACTCACCAAGACTCTGGCCATGACGGAAGCCGGCCGCCGCCGCATCTTCTTCGAGAATGAGGTGCAGAAGGCCATGGATGACCTCTCCAAGGCTGAACTCGGCATGAAGAAGACTCAGGAAGAGACCGGCATCATCATGCTTGAGCCGCAGTCCCGGGCCATGCTGGAAGGCATTACCGCGCTGCACGCGCAGGTGGCCGTCAAGGAAGCCCAGGTCCAGGCCATGCGCTCCTTTGCCACGGATGAAAATCCTGATCTCAAGCGCGCGGAAAGCGAGCTGGCCGCCATGCGCTCGGAGCTTTCACGCCTGGAAGCCGGCAAAGTCGGCGACTCCATTGCTGATATTGACCTGCGCAAGGTTCCGGAAAAAGGTCTGGCTTACGTGCGCGCCCTCCGCGAACTCAAGTATCGTGAGGCCGTCTATGAAGCCATGACCAAGCAATTTGAAATTGCCCGCGTGGATGAAGCCAAGGATTCGGCCATCATCCAGGTGCTCGATAAAGCCGTCGCACCGGAAATTCGCACCTCGCCCAAGCGCGCCCTCATTGTCGGCAGCGCAACCTTCATCGGGCTCTTCTTCGCCGTCGCCATTGCATTGCTCATCGAGCGTGGCCGCCAGCAACGCCATTACGCCGCGCGCATGGAGATATTGAAAGCCCGCCTGCTGGCTCCGTTACGTTCGAGGTCTGCCAACGCATGAAGATTGCTGAGGAGAATGAGCTGCTGACACAGTCGGACAGCTCTGGAGTTTCATCTCCATCCGTGCGCAACCCAGCCTCCGTTGCCGGGCGTTTCTCATTCATGGGGACCGTGATTGCCCAGTTCCTCATTCTGGTTTTTGGCATGGTCACGGGCTTCGCCAGCGCGCGCCTGCTCGGACCGCAGGGTCGCGGTGAGCTTGCAGCCGTCACTCTCTGGCCCATGGCGTTTGTGTTTCTCGCATCGCTTGGTATCAATCAGGCCATCGTCTATCACACCGGAAAAAAGAACCGCTCGGTTTCAGAAATCTGGACTGCGTTGCTGGCGCTTGGCATCGTTGAATCACTGGTGGTGGTTGCTGCCGGACTGCTGCTTGCGCCGCGTCTGCTGGCGCATTATTCGCCTGACGTGCAACGCCTCGGCATCTGGTTTTTCATAGCGACTCCTTTCTTGTTTTTTAGCGGCCTGCCGGGAAATCTTCTTCAGGGCCGGGGAGATCTGCACCGCTTCAACTTCCTTCGCCTGATTGCGCCCGGTGTTATCGCCATTGGACTTGTCGCGCTGCTCATCGTTCATGATCACAGCCTCAAAGCTGTGCTCGTAACCCAAGTGCTTGGGTATGCGCTGGCCGTTGTGGCCGGAGTCGCGCTGGTCTATTCGCAGCTCGCGCCAAAATTAAAGTTTCATTCCGGCGCCGCGAAAGACTTACTTTCCTATGGCGTCCGGACCCACCTGACCAACCTCACGTCTTATTTCAATCAACGGGTTGACCAGTTGATTCTTTCGCTGCTGATTCCCGCGCAGGAACTTGGGCTTTACGCTGTGGCGGTCACGCTCTCCATGGCAGTGGCATTCTTTCCTGTGGCTGCAGGGATCAACACCTTTTCCCGCGGCGCAAACCAGTCTGACGCTGCAGCGCGACGCACCGTGGCTGCCCAGTTTCGCGCCTCGTTCCTGTGGCTTCTGCTTGCCTGTGTGGGACTTTACATCGCCGCGCCGTTTCTGATCGTCACCGTGCTCGGCCCGCGCTTCAGTGGCTCTATTCTTGCTTGCCGCATCCTTCTTCCCGGGACCGTAGCGCTCGGATTGAACCAGGTGCTTTATGGTGGCGCAAACGCATTAGGCAAGCCTCTGCTACCCACCTGCGCTGAAAGCATTGGCTTGGTTGCAACGGCTATCGGCTTGGCTCTGTTCGTTCCTAAATATGGTTATCTCGGCGCGGCGGGCGTTTCCACCGTAGCTTACACCGTAAGCCTGATGGTGATGCTCTTTCTCTCTGCCTCGCGCCTGCAACTCGGATGGCGTGATCTCTTGTTCCCTGCGCACGCATTAACCGCAGAGCCCGCGGAGGTTCTAGAAGTATGAAGATGACCTCCATCTCTGAGGCGCGCGAGGGCTACCGCGAGCGGCTCTACCGGCATTACCTTGTAAATTGTCGCGGCGTGGATCTGGCTGAAGCCCGCCAGGCATTGCATCTCTCCGCTCCGTATCTCAACCGCGTGACCAGAAAGCATGTGCCTTCAGACCGCAGCATCCGGATTGTCGATCTGGGCTGCGGCTATGGAGCTCTGCTGTACTGGCTCAAGCAGGCCGGCTATACCGATCTTCATGGTGTCGATCGTTCAGCCGAGCAGGTGGAAGGCGCTCATGGCCTGGGACTCGACTTCGTCCGCCAGGGTGACATCCCCGAATACCTCGCTTCTTTGCCATCCTCAAGTTGCGACGTGGTTTTTGCTTTCGATGTCCTCGAACATTTTGGCAAGGAGGAAGCCATGCGCTTTGCCGATGATGTCTTTCGCGTGCTGCGGCCCGGCGGACGATTCATCCTGCATCTGCCCAACGGCGAAGGCAGCTTTTCCGGATCAGTAGCCACCGGAGACTTCACTCACGAGTTGATTCTCAGCCGCAGAAGCATTGCCCAGTTGCTTCGTTGCGTCGGCTTTTCGAGCATCAGCAGCTATGAGGATACGCCCGTGGTGCACGGGTTCATGAGCGCCGGGCGCTGGCTGGTTTGGAAAGCCTACCGGACTCTGCTCTCCATTGCTTACACCGCCGAAACCGGTGATGGATGCGGCCTGATTCTCACGCAAAATTTTCTCACCGTAGCGGTCAAGTAGTTGGATATGGAATCTGTAGGAAAAATCGCACTGGCGCGCGGGCTGGAAGCCATTCTCGGCCGCCGGCTTCTCTATCGCCTTGGCCGCTTCCTCTTTAATTATGCGCGTCTCGATCTCCAGAATGACATGGAGATCAACGGCGAACTCTACGTCCAGCAGGTTGCTCTCAACGATGCATCCCAGTCGCCGCTTGTCTGCTTTGACGTGGGAGCCAATGTGGGCCTGTGGTCGAAAGCACTGTTGCAGCAAGCTGGTCAGAAGCACATTCCCGCCCAGGTCCATGCCTTTGAACCGTGCAGTGAGACTTTCATAGCCTTGAGCAAAAATCTGAACGGCAATGGCAGCGCAAGCAAATTCGTGCCCGTCAGGAAAGCCTGCTCTGACCGCATTGGCCTCGCCACTCTCAATATTGTTCAGCCCGGATGCTGCGGCGTGAATTCGATTGTCACAGAATCCCGCTTCCCGGTGCAGGCCAGGGAAGAAGTGGAACTCACCACCATTGATGCCTACTGCCGCGAGAGTTCCATCACCTCCATCCGCTTGTTGAAGATTGATGCCGAAGGACACGATCTGGCTGTGATCAAAGGCGCCGCTGACATGCTGCGCCGCAAAGCCATCGATATCATCCAGTTTGAATACAACCAGAGCTGGATTGAAGCCCGCAACTTCCTGCGCGACGCCTTTGAAACGGTGCAGGCATTTGGCTACGAACTGGGAAAGGTGACCCGTCGCGGCGTCGAGTTCTATCAGGGTTGGGCCCCGGAACTGGAAACATTTGTTGAAGGCAATTACATCGCCTGCACCCCTGCATGGAAGCAGCAGTTTCAGCAGGTTGAACCTGCATGGTTAACGCGAACCCAGACACAAACACCAACGCAATCCGCCCAGCAATCTCCAGCGGATTCCAAATCCTCAGCCCAGGCAGGTGCGTAGCCAATGTTCCGTATCCTTTATTTAGGCGATGAATGGTACGGCAGTTGCGCCCGTGCCTGCGAGTATGCGCTGCGCCGTCTTGGCTGTGACGTGCTGGCTCTCGATCCCAGTACCTGCGTGCCCCTGTTGCGCCGCTACGGATCGCGTATCGCACTCCGTTTCGCGCGGCCGTGGCTCATGCGTGAGTACAACGAGCTTATTCTGGATGTCGGCCCGCGAATTTCAACCGGATTTTCTTCTCGCCTTCAAAGGCAATCTGGTTCTGGCGGAAACACTGCGCAAGCTGCGCCAGCAGAAGATTCCGCTCTACAACTACTATCCTGATCGCGTCCTGCTGGAAGCCGGCACTTACCTGGGGCAGTCTTTGGCGGAATACGACTGCTTCTTTGACACCAAGACTTACTGGGACGGCGATGCCGCGCACAAGGTAAAGGTGCGCGAACGGGTTTTCGTGCCCCACGGCTACGACCCTGAAGTTCACAAACCGCTTGCGCTTACGGAGAAGGACAAAGCCCAATACGGTTGCGATGTGAGCCTCATTGCCAACTGGTCTCCCACCAAGGAGACCACTCTAAGGGAACTTCTGTCCGTCCTTCCCAGCGTGGATCTCCGTATCTGGGGACGCAACTGGTCGCGCTGTAAAAATCGTGCCATCCTGCGCCTTGTCCGCGATTGGGCGCCCACCGGCCATCAATACAGCCGCATGATCCAGGCCGCGCGAATCAATCTGGGAATTATGGGCATTACCCCCGCTGCGCGCGATGAAACCACCACTCGCACTTACGAAATACCTGCCTGCGGCGGTTTCATGCTGCATGAGCGCTCGACGGAACTTCAAAGTCTGTTTGAAGAGAATAAAGAGGTCGCGTGTTTTGGCTCCGGAAGGGAACTGGCGGAGAAAATGGAATTTTATCTGGCCCACCCGGAACAACGTAAAGCCATTGCCTCGGCAGGCCACGCTCGCTGCGTGCCTGCCTATTGTTACGATCATCGTGTCGCGCAAATCCTGCGCTGGCACTGCCGCCGCGCCGCCATCGGTTTGCCTGCGGCGCTTCAGGAAGATCAAATGGAGATGCTTTCAGCCGCAAAGTAGCCATGGAGAATGTTCTCAGCAAATCCGGCAGCAGTAGCAAGGGACTCCTTTGGGCGCTGCTCGCGGCCTTGCCGCTCCTTCTGCTTTCCTCCGCAGGCGGCGCTTATTTTCTGCTTCTTGCGGTTCTTGTTTGTCTCTCGGTTTTTTACGTTGCCAGCTCCGGCCGGCTCAAGCTGTCGCGCATTTTTGATGTGCCGGTCTACATGACCATCTTCATTCTCCTGAACTTCGGCTTTGCACCGCTCGAAGCTCTCTGGGACCCGGACAACATGATGGTCAACCTGCACGGCGACCTCAGCGTAATGAATAAAGCGCTGGGCTTCATCGTGCTAGGCATGATCGCCTTCTGGCTGGGTTGCAAACTGCTGGAGCGCCGCAATGTCCAGCCGCGCTATGTGTTGCCGCAGGAAAATAAAGCCGGACGCATTCTGGCAGCCGGGATCATCCTCTATCTCGTCGGCTTTGCCTCCAAGCTTTATCTCTTGAAGGCTCATCTTTTTGCCTATACCGCGGACCTCGATCTCTACAAAGAGAATCTCGCCAATGCCCAGGTATTCATGTTCGGAGCCCAGCTCTCCACCATGGCGCTCATTATGCTGGGGATTGAAAAATTCTCCGGCAAGCCGCGCATTGGAATCAGTTTTCTCTTCTGGACTGTGTTTGCCTCCGAATGCGTCTGGGGCCTGATCTCTGGAATGAAGAGCATGCTCCTGACCAATTTGCTGGCAGTGGCAGTAGTCTCAACTCTCGTCGGCGGCAAGCTCGCCCGCAAGTGGTTGATCGGGGCGGTTGTCGGGCTGATCGTCGTCTATCCGTTTTACAATGCGTATCGCGCGGTGGTACGGAACCAGGCTATGGAAGGTGTCTCTGATTTCGGCTCTGCCGCCACCGCCCTCAATCTGGCCATGACGGTGGGCGCCGATGCCGAAGGCTCCAATGACGAGTGGGTGGAAAGCGGCTCAACTCACACTCTTGCCCGGCTCGATCTCCTGCAGTATTTCGGGGCCATCCTTAACATGGGAGACGAAGCAAAAGAGTTCCATGGTGACGCCAAACTCTGGATGCTTCCTTTTTATCCGTTTGTGCCGCGCCTGTTGTGGTCAAGCAAGCCGGTGCTCGACGATGGCGCCAAGTTCAGTGTCGCCCTGGGATCCACAGAAACCAGCTCAACCGCCGTAACCTACCCAGCCGATTGCTACATCTGGGGCGGCCTTGCCGGCTTAATTGTGGGAATGTTCTGTCTTGGGCTGGTTGCGCAGCGTTATACCAATTCAATCAGCGGCATTACCACCAAGTACCAGATACTCAAGTACTCGGTCATCCTCCTCACGTGCTTCCGCATTGAAGAAGGAGCATTTCCCTTGTGGACTGAAATCCTGAAAGTGGTGCCCACAATATTTGTAATAGGGGTTATCACATACGGCTTTCCATCTCGGCTCCAATCCAAAACTCACCCTGTCATGCATCCCGGCCGCTGACCAGAACTGTGCGGAGGAGCGAACTCTTATCTGGTTGTCCTGCCAGAGGACCCTCACTTTGATAGAAAACGGTGGTTTATCCACATAAACCCCCGAACCGCAATATGCCCTTAGATCTGGTCCATGCGGCTTGTCCCGGCTGAAACTGTTCGGGGATCTCGGGACGTGTTCAGAAACCACGGCCAATGAGTGAATCGAGAGCTGCCCAAGAACAACTTGAATCCCTGCGTTCGAAAGGTGCTGTAAAACTTGTCGCACCGAACAGAGCTGAGCCGCCGGTAATAACCCCGTGGTTACGTTTCCACACTGAAAAGAAATGCGTTCATTCGCAATCTGTGACCGAAGGCAATGCAGGCGATCCTGTCTCCTGCGGCGATCCGCTGCTGGGAGTAGCGGGTACAAACATGGGTTTTCTGCAATATCGATTATCTGGGAGGTTCCTCGGTGGCAGCGGAGGCAGCGCCACGGTGACTCAGCTTCAGGTGACGGTAAATTACAGGTCCCTGTTTGTCTCTTCCCAGACTAGGCTCCTGGCTATCTCAGCTTTGACGGACAGACAGTTCCAATCCAATCGCAACGGGCCAAGTAAGAGTGAAGTAAATGGCTGCATCGCGCGGGACGCGCAAGCGCCCCCGGCAGATTTTCGAAAACAGAACGAGCACATGCGGCCGTTGCGGCCTTCTTATTTCGGTGACGCAGCCGGCGTTGCCGGATTGCTGTCGCCCGCTGCGGGTCCTCCCATTGTATGAACGCGCGTTGGGCTGCCAACGGCGCCGCCGGGCCGCTGCATGCCCGGAAGTTGCGGCGGCTGCACGCCACGCGGGCTGAAGAACTGTTCGTTGAACTCGGTGTGTACGCTGCCGGTGACCGCCTTGAGTGCGGCATCAACGTTCTGCCGCTGCAGGTCACGGACGATCTGCTCTCTGGCCTGCTCAGGCGAAAGCGTGTTCTTGCTGCGGATCTTGTAGATGTTGAAGCCTGAAGATTCCATTTCCACCTTGGTTACCTCTCCCGGCTTCAGATCATGTAAGTCATCCTGCACAGCTTTCGAAAGAAGACGTATCTGCAACGGGTTTATCTCAATCTGCGGAGGCATCGTTTTAATGGCGAGGGTCTTGTAAACCTCTGCCTGCAATGAAAACAGGTCTTCTCCTTTGGCGGCGCGTTCGCGGATCTGCGCGGCAAGCTCGCCGGCTTTCTTTTGAAATTCCGCCGGCTTGTCCTGCGAATGCAGCGGATTCACCTTGGGAACAAGAATGCGGTCAATCCTGACCTGCTCGAATTGAGGAAGGTTCTGCTGATAGTAGTTGCGGACCTCTTCGTCTGACGGGTTGCCGTACTTGTCCAACAGCGATTGGCGGTAGACTTCCGCCAGGGCGCGCGTGCGGGCCACGTCCATCTGTTCCTGAAACCGCGGATCGTTTTCCACGCCGGCTTTTTCACCGGCATTGGCCAGCGCCATCAACGTTACATACCCGGATCCCAGGCTTCGCAGAGCGGCAGGCGTGAAGGGTTGATTGGAAAGATTGATGGCGCGGACCATTCCTTCAAACTGTGCGCGAGTCAAGACCACGGTGCACGAATCCGTCTTCTGGCCAATCGAGGGCTTTTCCGCAGGGCAGACGCCGTGCACGGTAATCACTGGAACATCCGGCGCCACCGGTTGAGCGGTTACTGGAGCACCCGGAGCCATGGGCGGAACAGAGTTAGTCGTCGGTCCAGGTTGTTGGGCCAACAGCGGTGCAGCGACGAACAGGCAAAGGAGCAGGGATTTACTGGCCATGGTGAGCACTATCCTTGGCTGAATTAAATAAGACTGAATGAAGTCTTGGAATGTGGCTCATAGTACCACACGTTTTTCTGCAATAAACGATATCTTCAGTAACTTTGTCGCGACAATTATCTTCGCCAGGGCAAAAACCCCATGCAATGTTGAGCGACTCACCCGTTCTTGGATCAGCAGTGGAAACAAGTTACTACTGGTGTCAACAGTCGAGTTTTCTAGTAAAAAATCAGCACAAAATGTTACAAACGGTAGAACGTTCATGGAGGCGATGTAAAGAGAATGAGATTTTTGACACGTGTAATTCTTCCGGCACTCTTGCTGTCACAGCTGGCGCCGGCGCAGCAGGAGACGCGGATTGTTTATCTGGTCCGCCATGCTGAAGCGGCTTCAACGGCTCCCGAGGCGGCCCTGACGCCGGCAGGCCAGAAACGGGCCGAGTGCCTGGCAAAAAGTTTCAAGGATGCAGGCATCAAGCAGATCTTTGTCAGCGATGCCAAACGCACCCAGGATACGGCAGCGCCACTGGCCACAGAACTTAAAATCACTCCCACCATTATCCCAGCCAAAGACCCCAACAAGCTGATCCAGTCGCTGCTGTACTCCGGCGCGGGCGGCGGAAATATTCTTGTGGTGGGTCACAGCAATACCTTGCCTTTTGTGCTGGCGCGCATGAAGGCCGGGACGGTTACTCCTATCGGCGAGGATGAGTTTGATCGCCTCTTTGTCACCACCGTGATTGAAAGCGGCGTCACTCAAGTGAGCACTCTGCGCTATTGCGATTGCGGAACTGCTCCGTCAGGTACGACCACTCATGCGGCACCCGCTAGCAAGACCGGCAGGAAAGGAACGGCCAAAAAACCCTGAGTTCGATTTCAGTTTTGCAAATGGAAGAGGCTGGCCGTTTTAACTGCCAGCCTGTTTTTTATGAAATGTAGCTGTGTCAAATGAATTCATCTGCTCAGCAGATGTGGGGGACAAGCGTTGCATTAAGCCTGTCCCCCAACAAACAGATCAACGTGTCCTCCAATCCAGCGGGCAGGTTCCCCATCCTCATAGAGCGATGCTAGATCAGCACCAAGTAGGGCTCGGCTGGCATGAGTCTCTAGCGGTGGTAGCACAGGCGCCCCACCTGTGCATCTGACTTGAGCCAAGTCATGCACGCACAGCCGAGGGCGGCTGTGCCGCACGAGTTTATATATTGCTCGGCAGACGGGTGGCGGCAACACCGCGTTGACGTCGTTTTCGAAAAATAGCTAAAGCAAAGTGAAATTCAGCGGAGCAGATCCCTCAGCCTGGGTGCAATGTCCATTGAAGATAAGTACTGATTAGGTGCTAGGCTTCCGGACGAGATCTCGTGATGCTTGTTGCGGGACCATAGATGCTGCGTAGCGAAATTATTGCGAGAGGTAGAGTCGCTCCGACCGCACTCCGTTGGCCGATGTTCCAACGAAAGGATGGTCCAGCTTGTGAACGGGGGTACCTGAAAGAACTCTCGCTACCGATGTGAGCACAAAGATAAAAACATATCGCCGTGGAACCGCAGTTCCTTTCCTAGCCGAGTGAGAGAGTGTATTGAGAGTCGGTGCCCCCGCCACTCTTCCTTATATATAAGAGAAGAAGGAAAAGGCCGGCGGAACGAGGTCCGCCGGCCAGGAACTCCGAGTTGCTGCTGCCGCTTATTGCAGGGTCAGAGTCCCATTAATAAGTGTCACGTCGTAATTCACCAGCAGCGGGTTCGGGTCCGGGGTGGGAGTGATGGGATAAGTTCCCGCCGGGCTCGTTGCATCTGCCGTGGTGCTGTAGGACGCTGTGATCACGTCACCATTCTTCAGTCCAGTGATGGTGCCGGTGAAGGTTGGGAACGGTCCGCCGACCGGAGCCGTGGCGTCATCGGCCTGGATGGTCAATGGCGCCGGGTTGATGGTGAGCGTGCCGTTGTTGCTGGTAAGAATGTAGTTCGCGAGAGCTCCAGTCCCGTTATCCGAAACCGAAGGCACGATTGGGTAGCTGCCTACAGTCGTGGTCGCGTCCGTTGCGCTCGAGTAAGTGGCCGTGATGTTGTCGCCGTTCTTAATGCCTGTGATCGTGCCGGTGAATACCGGATTCGGATCGCCATACAGCCGGCTTACGCTGGCGGCAGTGACAGTCAGAGGCGCGGGCGAGATCTGCAGAACGCCGTTGACCACGCTCAGCGTGTAGTTGCCCAGGACATTGTTGGGATCAGTCACGGTTGGGATAATCGCGTAATTTCCAACCGGGCTGGCCGAAGTTGCCGGAGTTGAGAAGGTGGCGCCAATGGTGTCACCGTTTTTCAATCCGGTGATGGTCCCGGTTACCGCCGGAACCGGATCGCCATAGATCATGGCGGCGTTCGTGCCCGCCACAGTCAGAGGCGCCGGAGTAATGGTAAGAGTTCCGTTGACGACCGACAGCGTGTAGTTGCTCAGCACATTGTTCGGATCAGTCACGCTGGGAACGATGGCGTAGTTTCCAACTGGGCTGGTGGAAGTTGCCGAGGTTGAGAACGTGACGCTGATGGTGTTGCCATTCTTCAGCCCAGTGACCGTTCCGGTTACCGCAGGAACAGGATCACCGAAGACCATGGTTGCGTTGGTGCCGGCCACAGTCAGCGGCGCGGGGTTGACGGTGAGGGTGGCATTGACCGGCGTGACCGTGTAGTTGGTCAGCTTGCCCGTGCCATTGTCAGAGGCTGAAGCCGTGATGGGATAAGTTCCCACCGGGCTGGCAGAAGTCGCCGTGGTGGTGTACACCCCGGTGATATTGTCGCCATTTTTGATTCCGCTTACCGTGCCCGTAAGAGTCGGAACCGCATCGCCAAACACCATGCTGGCGTTGGCCGCGATCACGGTCAGCGGAGCAGGAGTGACGGTGAGAGTTCCGTTGGTGGCCGTTACTGTGTAGTTCCCCAGCTTGCTATTGGGATCTACTAGGGCAGGCACGATTGGGTAAGTGCCCACTGCGGCCGTTGCATCAGCACTGGTCGCGCTGAAGGTGATGTTGTCTCCGTTCTTCAAACCGGTGATGGTTCCGGTGAAGGCCGGGTTGGGATCGCCATAGACGCGAGTGGCATTATCCGCCGTGACGCTTAGCGGAGCCGGATTGATGGTGAGCGTGCCGTTCACCAGCGTCACATTGTAGTTGGCCAGGGCGCCCGTACCATTGTCAGACGGTGCAGGCACGATTGCATACGTTCCCACATTACTGGCAGAGGTCGCCGCGGTGCTATAGGTCGCGGTGATGTTGTCAGCATTCTTGATTCCGGTAATCGTGCCGCTGAAGGCCGGCAGCGGATCGCCGTAAATCATGCTGGCGTTGGCAGCCGTTATGGTCAACGGAGCCTGGTTGATGGTCAGCGTTCCGTTATTGCTGGTGATGCTGTAGTTCGCCAACGCGCCCGTGCCGTTGTCAGACAGCGTGGGCGTGATGGGATACGTTCCCACCGGGCTGGCGGAGGTGGCCGCGGTGCTATAGGTGGCCGTGATGTTGTTTCCATTCCTGATCCCGGTGATGGTCCCGCTGAGGGCCGGAACCGCATCACCGTAGATCATGCTGGCGTTGGCGGCGGTTACCGTCAACGGAGCCTGTGTAATGGTGAGTGCGCCATTCACCAGCGATACCGAGTAGTTGGCCAAAACGCCGGTGCCGTTGTCAGAGACTGCGGGCACGATCGGGTAGCTTCCCACGTTGCTGGTTGAGGTAGCACTGGTGCTGTAGCTGGCTGTAATGTTTTCACCGTTCTTGATTCCGGTGACCGTGCCGGTCAGCGCAGGAACCGGATCACCAAACAGCATGGTGGCGTTGGCGGCGGTTACCGTCAACTGAGCCGGGTTCACAGTGAGCGTTCCATTCACGATAGAGACGGTATAGTTGGCCAGGGCGCCGGTGCCATTGTCAGACGCGGTGGGCACGATTGCATACGTTCCCACAGGGCTGGTGGCCGTTGCCGTGGTGCTATAGCTTGCGGTGACGTTGTCACCGTTTTGAATGCCGACAATCGTGCCCGTGAGCGCCGGGTTCGGATCGCCATAGGTACGGCTGGCACTCGCTGCGGTAATGGTCAGCGGAGCAGGATTCACCGTGAGGCTGTTGCTGCCGTTGCTGGCCTTGTTATTTGGATCACCTGCGAAGCTGGCAGTTACTCCTCCTGGATAGGAACCGGCTGCGGTTGTGCCCAGAGCAACGGAAACAGAAGCGATTCCGGATGCATCAGTCACAGCGCTGCCTGCTGGCGTACCGTTCAGTGAGAAGCTGACGCTTTCGCCAACCAGAGGACCACCAGGCGTGGTCAGAGTGGCTGACAACGTTGTGCTTCCACCGTAAGTGCCGCTGGCCGGCGCCACAGTGAGAGTGGTAGTGGCAGGCTGGCCAACAGTTACGTCAGTGCTTGCAGAGTTATTCGCAGCGCTCGGATCAACCGCGGAAGAGCTCGTGATGCTCACGCTGTCCGTTGCCACAGTTCCATCGGCAATTGACAGGCTGATGGAAGCCACCAGGGTGACCGTCTGCGACTCGCCACTTTGCAACAGGTAGAAGCTGGTCCCACCAGAGTTGCCGATGCAAGCGCCGTTTCCAGTTGCCGCGCATGAGGTGAGCGTGAAGCCCGCCGGCAGAACGTTGCTGATTGTGGCTGCCGCCGGATCTACTCCGTTGTTAGTCAGTGTGATGGTATAGGTCACGCTCTGACCGGCCACCACTGTGGGTGACGAAGCCGAGATTGCGACGCTGAGGTCAGCATTGCTGGCCATACGCGGCGGATAGGCAACCAGATCCTGGACCTGGCCTGCTCCGCTGATTGCGCTGTCACTCAACTGCGAGAGCGATCCGGCGCCGACGCGGAACACGCCTACACCGAACGTATCGTCAGCCACGTAGAGCAAGCTGCCGGAGCGGTCGGTTGCCATGCCCACAGGAGCATGGAGCGCGCCGAAGCTGCCCAGGCTGCTGAAGCTGCCTGCGCTCACGCCGAACAAGCTGAGGTTGGCGCTGCCCTGGTTGCTGGCGAACAGCAGGCCATCATTCGGGCTGAGCAGTACGACGTTCGAGTTGATTGCGCCGATGCTGAATGGGCTGCCCGCAACGGCTGAGAGAACGCCGTTAGCGCCCACAGTCCAGGCGTCAGCTAGTGATGAGGTAGCGCTGGCTTCTGCTCCGTAGAGCAAGCCGCTGGTTGAGCTGAAGTCAAGACCAGCCAGAGTTGCCGAGCCAGTCTCAGCAAACGGTGAGCCAGCTACTGCCGTGAGCGAGCCATCAGCATTGATGGTGTACACGGAGACGCTGGTCCCGTTGGAGACGGCCAGGAATTGTCCGTTAGCTGAGATCTTCATGCTTGCATTCGGCGCAACAGAGTTGGCTGCAGTGGAAACCGCAGTGAGCACTCCACCTGCACCGATGCTGAAGGTCTTGATCTGGCCATTGCTGGACGCCATCAGGTAATTACCGTCCGGCGTTGCAGCCAGCGAGATGCCGCTGCAGGCATCAAGCGTCAGGCCGGAAGCGACCGGCGTTCCCGCAGCCGTCAACGCGCCGCTGGCCGAATCAATGGTGAAGGCGCTGATGGTTTGGTCGCCGCCGTTCGACACGAACAGCAGGTTATTGCCGACGCTCAGGGCCAGGCGGTTCACAGAAGAGCAAGCTGCGTTCGCGCCAAGGCCACCGGTCAGTGTCGGCGAGCCGGCCAGAGCGGTCAGCGTGCCATCCACGGCCACTGAGTAGCCGTTGATGCTGTTTCCGCTGGCAGCCTGGTTATTGACGAAGACGAAGTTGGCCGTTGGAGCCGCGTTCACCGTCAGCGTTCCATTGTTGGAAGTTACCGTGTAATTTCCGAGCTTGCCGGCTGGATCAGCCAGGGCCGGAGTAATGGGATACGTTCCCACTGGGCTGGTTGGAGTCGCCGTGGTGGAGAAGCTTGCCGTGATCGGGTCGCCGTTCTTCACGCCCGTCAGCGTTCCGCTGAGCGGAGGATTCGGCGTTCCGAACAAGCGGCTCGCGTTATTCGCGGTGACCGTCAACGGAGCAGAATTCACGGTCAGCGTGCCGTTGTTGATGGTCACCGTGTAGTTGCCGAGCTTATTGGTCGGATCAACCAGTGTGGCTACGATTGGGTAAGTTCCTACCGGGCTGGTTGCGTCAGCCGTGGTAGCGAAGGTCGCGCTGATAGCGTCGCCATTCTTGATTCCCAGAATCGAGCCGGTGAAGACAGGATTCGGGTCACCATAGAGACGGCTGAAGCTATCAACAGTCACAGCCAGCGGAGCAGGATTGACCGTGAGCACTCCGTTATTCACAACCACCGTGTAGTTGGCCAGCGCGCCGGTGCCGTTGTCGGACAGCGTCGGGACGATAGCGTAGGTTCCCACCGGGCTGGTTGGATCAGCCACGGAGGAGTAGGTAGCCGTGATGTTGTCTCCATTCAGAATGCCGGTGATCGTGCCGGTAAATACCGGGTTGGGATCGCCATAGAGACGGCTGGCGTTATCGGCGGTCACTGTGAGAGTTGCCTGGGTGATGGTCAGCGTGCCATTGACGACAGTCACACTGTAGTTGGCCAGAGCTCCGGTGCCGTTATCGCTCAGAGTGGGAATGATTGGATACGTTCCTGCCGGGCTATTCGCGGTGGCAGTGGTCGAGTAAGTTGCGGTGATGTTATCGCCATTCTTGATGCCGACGATAGTTCCGGTGAACACCGGGTTGGGCTGACCGAAGCCGCGCGTCGCGTTGGCCGCAGTCACGGTCAACGGAGCAGGAGCAACAGTCAGTACGCCGTTGTTCAACGTCACAGCATAGTTGCCGAGTTTGTTACCGGGATCCACCAGGCCAGGCGTGATGGGATAAGTTCCCACCGGGCTGGTTACCGTGGCCGTGGTTGCGTAAACCGCCGTGATGTTATCGCCATTCTTGACTCCGGTAACGGTGCCGGTAAACGCCGGATTCGGATCACCATAGAGGCGGGTTGCATTCTCAGCGGTCACAACCAGCGGAGCAGGATTGACCGTGAGCGTGCCTGGGGTGTTGGTCACGGTGTAATTGCTGAGCTTCGAATCCGGATCCACCAGGGTCGCTACGATGGGATAAGTTCCCACCGGGCTGGCCTGCGTGGCGGTGCTCGAGTAAGTAGCTGTGATGTTGTCACCGTTCTTGATTCCGGTGATGGTTCCAGTGAATACCGGATTCGGATCGCCATAGAAGCGACTCAGACTCGCCACGGTCACGGTCAGAGGCGCCGGATTCACGGTTAACGTGCCGTTATTGATCACCACCTGGTAGTGCGCCAACGCGCCGGTACCGTTGTCTGACACCGTGGGCACGATGGGATAGGTTCCCACCGGGCTGGCGGGAGTCGCGACACTTGCATAAGTGGCCGTGATGTTATCGCCACTGATGATGCCGGTGATCGTGCCGGTAAAGACCGGATTCGGATCGCCGTAGAGCCGCGTAGCGTTGTCCGCGGTCACCGTCAAGATGGCGGCGGTGATGGTCAGCGTACCGTTATTAACGGTCACGCTGTAGTTGCTCAATACACCAGTACCGTTATCGGAGAGCGCAGGAATGATGGGATAAGTTCCAGGCTCGCTGTTGGGGGTTGCCGGCGTGCTGTAGGTGGCCGTGATGTTGTCGTTGTTCTTGATTCCGACAATCGTGCCGGTAAAGACCGGGTTGGGCTGGCCAAAGCCACGCGTCGCGTCCGCGGCCGTCACACTCAATGGAGCGGGGCTGACTGTGAGAGAGCCGTTATTCGCCGTGACTATGTAGTTCGCCAGAGCGCCGGTCCCGTTATCACTCAGCGTGGGAATAATTGGATAGGTTCCAACCGGGCTGGCCGGAGTCGCCGTGGTGGTGAAGATCGCGGTTATGTTGTCGTTATTCTTAATTCCCGCGATCGTTCCCGTGAACGCCGGGTTGGGATCGCCATACAGCCGAGCTGCGTTGTTGGCGGTGACAACCAGAGCTGCAGGAGTGACGGTAAGGGTTCCATTGTTGATGGTTACCGAGTAGTTCCCCAGAGCTCCGGTGCCATTGTCAGAAAGTACGGCCGTGATGGGATATGTTCCCACCGGGCTGGTAATGGTGGCCGTAGTGCTGTAGGTGGCCGTAATGTTGTCGCCATTTTTCAATCCCGTGATCGTTCCGGTAAATGCCGGATTCGGATCACCATAGGCGCGGCTTGCGTTAGCAACGTCAACCGTGAGCGGAGCAGGATTCACTGTGAGCGTTCCATCTACGAAAGTAAACACGTAGTTTTGCGCTGCCAGAGTTCCTTGCGTGCAGGTGATGGGATAGGTTCCCACCGGACTGGTCGCGGTGGCCGTGGTGGAGCAATCAGCCGTGCCGCTCACAACCGCAGCCGTATCTCCGTTTACGAAACCGGTGATGGTGTAGGTCAGCGGCGGGTTGGGATCGCCGTAAAGCCGCGACAGATTGTCCGCAGTCACGGTCAATTGGGCTTTAGTGACAACCAAATCAGCGGTCGCGCTGCTGCCGGTGTGCGTTGCATCACCGCCGAAAGTGGCTGTGAATGCCTGCGGATGCGTGCCGACTGTGGTGAACCCGAGGGGCACACTCGTTGTCGCCACGCCGCTGCCATTCGTGACCGCGGTGTATTGGCTGTTGTTCTGGTTGAAATTGAAGCCAATGGTGGCGCCCACAATCGGAACACCATTTCCATCCAGCAGAGTTGCCGTGACCACAGCCGTTCCACCATAAGGCCCGGTAGCGGTCGGCACGCTAATCACGCTGGTGGTGGAAGCACCGATGGTTACGTCTTTAGATACCGTAGTGTCACCCGCGGGATTGTCAATGACTGACAAGTTGCTGATGCTCACGCGGTTGGAAACCACGGTTCCGTTTGCGATGGAACTCGATGTGGTGCCGGTAATAACAAGCTTGCGGATCTCACTCTGCGTCATGTTCGGCAGCGTCACCAACTGCGCAACCAGACCGGGAGCAACCACAATTCCTCCGGTGCTGCTGGCGTTGGCCGCTGTCTGGTTGTAGGTGAAGCTGGTGGGGGAGGGCACAGAAGTGATGGTGAATGATCCATTGAAGCTGGTATTCGCCACACTCTGGATTGTCACTTTCTTTCCCACCGTCATCAGGTGCGGAACAGTCGTGGTGATGGTCACAACGTTGCCAGAGCGAATCGCAGTGACGATAGGCGGACGCGGAGAGAATGTTGCCGTGCTGCACGCGCCAGTACCTTGTGTGATCTCGCAAGCCGAGCCGCTCACGCTTCCACCGCCGCTTCGATCTTCGCCTGTAAGCTGGACCGGAGCAGTGGCGATTCCGCCGCCGCTAACCGCGTCGGGGAAACTCGCCGTACCGCCGCTGCTGGTTGCATCGGCTCCAGCCTGGCTGTAGGTAAAGCTGGTGGAAGAGGGAACTGACGTTACAGTGAATGTCCCATTAAAGCTGGGATCAGACACTCCCTGGATCAAAATTTTATCTCCCCCGACAAGCTGGAGAGCTGACGCGGTGGTAATGGTCACTACATTGGCCGACCGGGCTGCACTGGAAATCGACGCCGGAGACTCAACGTAAGTAAATGTGCTCGCTGTGGGTTGCGAGGTGACAACGTAGTTGCCGTTGAATGTAGGATCACTCACGCTCGAAACCGTAATGGCTGTACCGGCAGGCAACTGCAATACCTGCGTGGCCGTAATGGTTACAGTGTTGCCGATGCGCTGCGCTCCATTACTTGCGACGATGTGGATTGTGGCGACCGGGAACTGACTCTTCGGAATAGTCTGGGTATATTGGAATGTGGTCGGGGTTGGGACCGAGTCAATCTGATACACGCCATTGAAGGATGGATCTGTCAGGAAGAAGCCCTGCTGATATGGGTTGGGGATTGTTGGATCCGGAACCGCGCTGATGGTCACCTTCTCGCCCGCGACCAGTTGATGCGGGACTGTGGTTGTAATGGTGACCGTGCCGGTTACATTCGGAGTTCCATCAGCATTTTCGCGTACGGCGCCGCCGGGGTTCACAACCAGCGTGTTTCCACCCGATGAAAGTTCTGGCGGCAGAATATCTGAAACTACGGCGGACGCGGTTGCAGGACCATTATTGGTCACCGTGACTGTATATCGCAGGGGTACGCCGGCGCCCGCTGTCGTAGGAGCGTCAACGCCAAGAACTACGTCCGCTGTGGTACAGGAGCGCGGAGGAAATGCAGCCACATCACGGATCTGGCCGGGACGCGTGATTCCAAGGTCCTGCAGCCATTGCAACATGCCGCCATCGCCGATTCTGAAAGCTGCCACGCCAAACAAATCGTCCGCAACATAAAGGAATGTTCCGCTTTGATCAATGGACATTCCTGTCGGCGTGTGAATCTGTCCGGTGGCGCCGAATTTGCCGGAGTTGATGATGCTGCCATCAGTGTTCACCACGAACGAATTGATACTGGTGCTGGACTGGTTGCTCTGAAACAGCAGCGTATTGTCCGGGCTCAGGAGAACATCATTCGAGTTGGTGCCGCTGCTGTGATATGGCGAAGCCGTGGTGGGAGAGAGAACACCCGTTGGATCAACTATCCACCCTTCGGCGGTGGGAGTGGTTGTCGCTTCTCCTGCATACAACCGAAGGTTACCGTTGGGATCAGCTATGCAACTGAAATCTATCGCGGAAAGGCTTCCCGTGCCCAATTTGGCAAATGGAGAGCCCGGCACCAGCCCCAGAACTCCAGAGGCAATGGTATACATGGAAACGCTGGTTCCGTTCGATACCGCCAAAAAACGACCATCAGGCGAAATGGTGAGGCCGGTAATGGGAGAGCAGCAGTTTGTAGTGCTGCTGAGGAAGGTCAGCGCGCCAGTGGCGGCGACGGTGAACGTCCGAATCTGCCCGTTGCTGGCAGCCATCAGGAACTGTCCGTCAGGCGTCACCGCAATCGAAAATCCCTGGCAGCTATCTGCAGTGAGCCCGCTGGCAAAGGGAGCGCCGGGGGCCTTGGTTAAAGCGCCTGTGGTGGTATTGATCTGAAATGGCGTGATTGTCTTGTCGCCGGTGTTGGCGATAAACAATAAATTGTTCACCGGGCTCACTGCCATGCGATTCAAACCGTAGCAGCTTTCACTTGCGCCCACGCCGCCGGTCAGAAATGGTGATCCGGTAATCTGGGTGAGCGTCCCGGCCGCCGATGCTTTATAGGCGGAAACGGAGTTTGACGCTGACTGGTTGTTCACGTAGACGAAGCCGCCCTGGGCTTGCGCCATGGACGGGAAGCACGAATGCGAACGCCAACAGCAGCGCTGCCAGGACCCAGGCTTTCATGGCCTGCTGTTTTGTGCCTGTCTCCCGCGAAAGTGGGGAATAACTGATTTTGTTTGTAGCCGCCCGCATGGCTTTCCTCCAAAGAAACCGTGAAGAAGAATTTTTGAGACTCAAAGGGATCCCGTTCCGCGCTTTTCATTGCGCTCACTGGAGCCGGCATCTGCTGCCGTGGATCCAGCGTTTTCTTGTCTGTTCTGAAATTCGTGGTGCGCATTCGCCGCACTGGACGCCGAAGCCACGCGCAAAACACTGCCCGCCCGCGGGTCTATCAAGACGTCGCTCTTGGCACAGGCAACTGGCTGGCTGGCAATGTTGAAGGAGTGGCCGCTCAGAAACTCAGAATTGGGAGCAGAACAAGTTCCGGCACAGCAGGAATGCGGGCCACTTGACGTTGCGGCAACGGCGCTGAGCGCCAATGCTGCCACAGCCGCGAGGCCCACACACAAATACAGAAACACCGAGCGTGCGGAAGTCATTGAGTTTCTCCGATCGCGCCTTCATGGAGCGCGACTTGTGCCTAAATAAAGTCCATGTACTGCAAATGCCTGCGAAGAAGAGCGATACAACTGGCCAATGGCCTGCACCCTGTACATCGCAATCCGATACTTGTGCGCAAAGCTATAAGCTGCGCGTTAGAGGCTTCTTAGAGACCGATTAATTTGCTTAATGCGGCCTCCGCCCCAAAGCGAGAAACAACCGTCGGCAATACTGGAAATCAATTCCCGGAAGGAAAAAGATCTCAGGCCGAAAGAGCGAGGAGGGAAACACGCTCAACTTCCAGCTCTGAAAATCCGGAGACCATCTTGAGGCGAGGTAATTAGTGGGAGATTAAGCGGGAATTAAAGACACTAATCCGCATGATTTAAGATTCAGCTCTGGATTAAGAGCACTCTGGATACAACGGAGCTACAGCGGGAATACCGCGAGACAACCACCTGGCAAGAAGGATGATAGGTCCCGCGGAGAGAAAGGTTTCTATCGCGTGCTGTCCAGGGTAATGCCGCGAACGCCGGAAACAGAAAGGCCCGTGGCCGCTCCGTTGATGTTGCGGCTGGGCGCAATATTGCCGGACTTGGAGCCAAGATCAGAAAAGATAGGCACGTTGCCGCCGCCGAAATTGGCGACGAAGAGTTCCACCAGCGAACTGGAATCGTTCACAGCAATTTGAGCAGGGCTATTGAGAGTCGTACTAGTGCCGGAGATCGTCACCTGCGGAGCCGCATTTCCGGTGGCCGCCGCTGCATTCACAAAGATAATGATGGAACCGTCCGCATTGTCTACCACCAGCTTGCCCACAGGATCCACGGCCACGCCGGCAGGTTGGTTCAGCTTGGTTGAAGCGCCGAAAATGGTTCTGGTAGGCGCCACAGTGTTGTTCAGTGTGCTGGCACTATCAAAAACGTGGATGGAATTAGCTGCGGGGTCAGCCAGATAAAGCCTGTCATTGGTGGAATCAAGGAAGAGAGCAGAAATGACAAATCCAACTTTAATGTCGTGGAAAAAGGCGACACTTCCGGTTGCTGTAGACGCATTGTTGAACACCAGAACGTCACGATTGTCCGCGACATAAAGAAGGTCCTTTGCGGCGTCAAAGCTTACGTCAACCGGCGCCGTGAGGCCGCTGGCAACACCGTTTATATTGCGGTCCGGCGGCACATCTCCTGTCCTGGTGCTTGCGTTGGCAAAAGCCAAAACGTTTCCCTGGTTGGCCACGTACAACGTGTCTGACGCCTCATCCACAAAGATGTGCTGCGGAGAATTGATGAGCGTGGATGTGCCCTGGATGGTTGCTGTGGGCGCAAGATTACCGTCGGCTGTATTTGCTCCATCAAATCGCAGGATGGAGTTGTTGTTCGGGTCCGAAACATAGAGCTTCCCAGGTGCTCCGGGGGCCGGCGTGGGAGTGGGAGATGGCGATCCGTTCGGAGTAGGCGTGGGCGTTGGATTGGTGCAGCCATTGCAAAATCTGCGAGGTGAAATCTGGCAGCCGGCCATCAGCATGAGGACGCAGAGCAGCACGGCGAACACAAATGCATTCGCCGGGTGCAGACTGCGCAATGAGCGCCGAACTTTTGATGTTCCTCGATTCCACCCTATAGTTGAAAGCCGCACCAGTTTCCCTCCGCTTTTCTACTGTACCGTTAACGTGAGTGCCTGTGTATGGGTTACATTGCCTGACGTCGCGGTGACCGTGAGCGTGTAAGTTCCGGCCGGCGTACCATTGACTGGGGGCGGAGGAGGAGGTGGCGTGCCACCACCGCCGCCGCAACCGCTCATTACCGTCATAGCTGCGAGTAGAACGAGTGAAGGCGCCAGATATGCAAGTTTCCTTCCGGATACGCTGGTGATTGCTGACCAGGCAACGGCTGCTTTCACTCGCACCTGGCTGTTGACCAAAGTCCAGAACGCCAGCGACAAAAGCGCCATGATTCCAGCGACAGGGAACAGGTTCATCGGGTTGCGAGGTGAAGAAGGAGGCAAAGCCGATGAACGCGCTGTGGTGGTCACGCCGATATTCACGATGGTTGGCGTGGAACCGGAAACGATCACGGGCGCTGCCGGCCCGGTGCAGGATGCCTTCGCCGGCGCTCCACTGCAGGAGATGGTTACGTTGATGGAGCCTGTGCCGCCGGTCAGCGCCAGTTGCAGCGCATAGTTGGTGGATTGGCCGGCCACAATGGTAGCTGATGTGGCGCCCGTTCCGTTGCCGCTCACCGTGAAGTCCGGAGGCGGTGCATTCACAGTTTGGTTCAACGCAGCGGAAGTGCTGGTTGCGAACGTGGCATCGCCGGAATATTTCGCCGTGATGGAATGCGCTCCCGAGGCGAGCGCGGATGTGGTCAGAGTCGCCTTGCCTGCGCTCAGCGTTCCGCTTCCAAGAGAGTTCGTTCCATCCAGGAAAGAAACAGTTCCTGAAGGCGTTCCGGGCGAACCGCTGCTGACCGTGGCAGTGAGCGTAACAGACTGGCCGGTTGTGGACGGATTGGCTGACGACGTAACCACCGTGCTGGTGGTTGCCGTCGGCTGATTCACCACCTGCGAAACCGCAATGGATGTACTGCCGATGAAATTCGTGTCGCCCAGGTAGGCAGCCGTTACGGAATGCGAGCCCGCAGTGAGAGCTGAAGTTGTGAATGTTGCATGGCCGCTGACATCTACGCTCACGGTCCCGAGTAGCGTTGCTCCATCCTGGAATTTGACACTGCCCGTGGGCGAGGGAGCAGTGGCGGCAGCGGAGCTGTTGATGGTGGCTGTAAATGTAACTGACTGCCCCACACTCGACGGGTTGGCGGATGACGCGAGCAAGGTTGTGGTGGATGCCTGTGTGATCGACTGGGCTATTGCCGCCGAGGTGCTTCCCGCAAAGGTGGTATTCGCGGCATACGAGGCCTTGATGGTGTGGACCGCCACGTTGAGATCTGAAGTGCTGAATGTTGCCTGGCCTGAAACCAGATTCCCGGTGCCGATGGCCGCAGCGCCATCAAAGAACGTGACTGTTCCGGTGGGAGTACCAGAACCGCTGCTTACGGTTGCAGTGAATGTGACCGCGTTTCCGAACACAGCCGGGTTCTGCGAAGAAGTCACAGAAGTGCTGGTTGCGATTCCGTTCACCGTCTGGTTCAGTGCCGTAGACGTGCTGGGATCGAAAGTAGCATCGCCCTGATAGGCAGCGGTAATCGAGTGCGTGCCCGCTACCAGTGATGCCGTCGAAACCGAAGCCTGCCCGGAAGCATCGAGCGTCCCGCTGCCAATCGAAGTCGTGCCGTCAAAGAAAATTACCGAGCCTGTGGGAGTTCCACCAGTGCCGGCCACCGTTGCCGTGAACGTGACTGACTGTCCAGCCGTGGACGGATTGAGCGATGAAGCCACGCTGGTGCTGGAAGCTTGGCCCACAACCGTCTGCACGACCACGGGCGAGATACTGCCGGCAGAATTTGCATCGCCGGAATAGACCGCGGTCATTGAATGCGTTCCTGCCGTAAGCGAGGAGGTTGTAAATGTAGCTTGCCCGCCCGCGTCCAGGGTGCCGCTTCCAATCGTTGTGGAACCATCACGGAAGCTCACGCTGCCGGTAGGAGTAGCGCCCGTCCCGGTCACAGTTGCCGTGAACGTCACGCTTTGTCCAGCGGTGGACGGATTCACTGAAGAATCAAGAGCAGTGCTGGTGGAAGCGCCGCTTGCGGTGTTATCAAACAAATACGCGGTGATTGCGCCGGTAAGCGGGCTGCTGCCGTTGCCCGTGATTGTAGACGTGGCGTGCTGACCGTCGGCTGCGAACGCATACAGCACGTGGGTCCCGGCGGAGAGGGCCGGAGCGGTGCCGCTGAAACTGCCTGCACTGCCGGTGGCGGCAAGCCATGCACCCTGCCATGAATCCAGTTGGAAGTAAACGTTGGTGACCGGAGGCGCTGTCGGCGAAAAGCTGCTGCTTGCAGAGAAGTGGAATGTAGGAGTCGAACTACTTGTAGTATTCCCCGCAAGCGGTGTCACGGTTGTGACCAGCGGAATCGCCTGGACCTGCTGTTCCGTAATCACGCTCACATTGTTGCTGGTCTGGTTGGCAACATAAACAGTGTTGGTGATGGGATTGAATCCAATCGGTTTTGGATCAGTGCCAACCGCAAGAGTAAAGGCCGTGCCGGTGGCGCCATCGATGATGCTCACGCTGCCCGCAGTGCTGTTGCTCACGTAGATTTTGTTGCTCAACGTATCAATGGCCAGGCCTGCGGGGCTGGTTCCCACGCTGATGCTGGATGGCGAATTGGTGGCTCCGTCAATCACGGTGACGGAAGCTCCTTTGATATTCGCCACATAAATTTTGTTGCTGGCCGGATTGACCGCTACCGCGAAAGGAGTATTGCCCACGGTTACGCTGGTGGCGACGGAATCGTTTGAGCCGTCAATCACGGTTACCGTCCCGTTCGGACTGGGGAATTCGTTGGCAACGTAAATTTTGTTCGTGACCGCATTGACCGCCACAGCATTCGGGCGTAGGCCCACGTGAATGGTTCCTACGGCTGTGTCTGTGGAACCGTCAATCACGGTAACTGTGTTGTCGTTTGCATTCACCACGTAAATCTTGTTGGTGGAGGGATTCACGGCGATTGCCAGTGGCGCTCCGCCCACGGTAATCGTTCCGCTGACCGTGCTTGAGGTTCCGTTTACAACGCTGACGGTTCCATCCAGAGTATTGGCGACATAAATTTTGTTTGTGACCGTATTCACACCAAGAGCTTCCGGGGCTGAACCTACATTGACGGTGGCAGGAATGTTTGTGACGCCGTCAATTACGGTGATATTGCCGACTACGTCCCCGACATTGGCCACGTAGATTTTGTTCGTAATCGGATTGACCGCCACCGCTCCCGGACTGGTCCCTACCGTCACCGGAGTGCCGGTTGTCCCGTTGGCCCCGTTGATCACGTTCACAGTCCCATCGACGGCGTTGGGAACGTAGATTTTGTTCGTTACTGGGTTTACGCCAATACCTGACGGCTGAGTGCCGACGGTGACGGTGGAGGTAGTATTTGTCGCCCCATCAACCACAGATACGTTGTTGCTGGTTCCATTGGCGACATAGATTCTGTTCGTAACTGGGTTCACGGCGAGAGCCACCGGCCCCGAGCCCACGATAAGAGTTATCCCGGCAGCGTTGTTTGCGCCGTTGATTGGCGTAAGCCCGCCCACCGCGCCGCCGCCATTGGCTACATAAATTGTATTGGTGACTGGATTCACCGCCAGAGCCGTAGGATGAGTAACTGAAGGCCCGGCAGGAGAAATGGTTCCTGCGGCGCTGCCATCGGCAAGAAAACCATCTACCACGGACAGGCTGTCTGCTCCGCTGTTCGCGATATAAACCTTGTTCGTCACCGGATTTACGGCCATGGCCGGAACAAGAGCGCCCGCGCTCGCCAGCGATGCGGTATTGTTTGCGCCATTGATTTCCGTAATTCCGCCGCCCTGGTTGGCTACATAGATCTTGTTGGTGGCAGGATTTACTGTCACCGCTGCCGGTTGCGTCCCGGCGGTCACCGTGGTCACCACACTGTTATTTGAGCCGTCAATCACGGTCACGTTGGCGCTGCCGTTGTTGGCCACGTAAATCCGGTTCGTCACCGGGTTAACACCCAGTGCCGTGGGAGTGGCGCCCACAGTCACCGTTCCCACAACCGAGTCCGTGGCGCCGTTAATTACGGTAACGTTCGAGCTTCCGCTGTTGGCCACGTAGATCTTGTTGCTCACAGGATTCACGGCAATGGCTGCCGGACTTGTGCCTGCGGTTAGAGGGAGGATTGTGGAGTTATCGCTCCCGCTGATCACTGTGACCGTGCCGCCCTGGTTGGCGACATAAATTTTGTTGGTGACCGGATTCACGGCAACGGCCACCGGGCCCGTTCCCGCTGCGACGGTGGCAGTGCTGTTGGTCGCCCCATCAATCACGGTAACGTTGCTGCTGCCGCTGTTGGCTACATAGATTTTGTTCGTAACCGGGTTCACCTCAATGGCCGCAGGAGCTGTTCCCGCGCCAATTGTGCTGGTGACCCTCTGCCCCTGCGCGGATGAAACCGCCAGAAGCGCCGCCGCGGTGAGTACGCCCACCTTGATTGCACCCGAGCCCGGAAGTTTGCCGCTCATTTGTCTGAAAAGATTCCAAACGCGCGACGACACAGAAGCATTCATTTGCCGTTTCTCCGATATCTAAAACACAGGCGTCCATGAGCACACCAAGTGCGCGCTCTCAGACGGCCAGCTTTGGTTTTCTGGGGGATTGCCTGGACGTTCGCCGCGCTACGGGCCCACAATGTGAGAATTTGCCCGAGCGGCGGCTAAAATCGATAGCTCAGCCGGAATCGTCGATTTTTGAGGATCTCTGGTTCCGCTGAGCATATCTTAGGATTCGTTTTGCTCGCAATGATTTTTTACTTCGCCTGCCATCACCGGTAATGAATTAAAGCTAGATTCTGTGTATTCAATGGACTAGCAACTCAAGAGCCATCTTTCCAGCCTGCCGACAGATACTGTCTTATCTTGTTGGGATTAATGCTTCCAATAGTCTTGCACGTTTAGCCGTGTTCTCCAGGAAGGTAGCCAAGGCTTATTGAAACGGCGTTCGATGAGGTGTTGCTGCGCCATAAACAAAAAGGGCCGGCGAAATGTTTCTCGCCGGCCGAGTGTTAGACGGTTGCTTTGTTACGGGACAATATAGACGTGTCCTTGCCCGGTGGCTCCGGTTCCCGGAGGACCCTGCTTGCGCAGGATTCCGCGCTGCCGGGTCTGGAGGGGAACCTGGACCGCAGGATCGTCGCCAATCGCAATGACTGCGTCTCCCTGGTTGCTGCTGAGAGCAACGGCGGTGATTGCGCCCAGAGGCAGGTTGGTGCTGAGCAGCGGATCAGAGGCTCCATCCGTTACCCACACCTGCTGCACGTTGCAGATGAAGTCAAACTGGTCCAGTTCCGGCGCCTCGCCCAGTCCGTTGGTTACGCCCGGGTTGAACACGTTATCGGCGGTCAAGCCCAGAGTTCCCATATAGAGAGCGGGAGTGGTGGCCGGATCATCCGGCACGCTGGGCGAAACCACAACGCCCGGCGGCGGCAGGCAGGCTGGCCTGGTGGTTGTCGGACCCACGGCGAACCCACCCGGATTCTCCACGATGACTTCAGGAGTCTGCAGGCGGGCAATGGCGCGTTTCACCGGTGATGCGATGCCCTGAGACATGCTGGGCGAAGCCTTCAGCAGGTTGGTGACCACGCCTTTTTTGATGAACTGGCCGTCAATGGGCGGCGGACCGATCTCGGCGATATAGAGGTCGTTGCCGTTGAAAGCCATGCTGATGCCGCCAATTCCATTGAACAGGCGGGCGATCTGGACTGGCGCTGCAGGCGCGGTGGCCGGGTTGGTGATCTTCTCCATGAAGCCGCTGTCTGCGTACAGAATGTAGAGCGCGCCGTCATTGAAGGGGCCGGTTGGCAGGGCCACGCTCTGGATCCAGGTGCCCTTTCTATCACTGGTACCATCCAGGATGCCGTTCAGTACCAACGTTCCGCCGCCCGGGCCCGGAGTGAAGATGAAGCGGTAAATATTGGAAGTTAAATCCGAGGAATCAGGAACATAGACGATCTGCTGCCCCGTCCCATCTGGCTGCGAAGCTGCCGGTTGTCCGGGAATAAAGTTTGCATCGGCCTGGAAACAGTTGGCGAGCGAGCCTACGCCATTGATCGGGTTCACATCAATCCGGCAGAAGCCGAGCGCTTCATCTGAGACCCACCAGTTGCTGTTCAGCCACAACAGGCCTCTGGGATGAGTGACGCCGGAGGCGAGCAGAATGGCGCGCTTGGCCGCTAGCGGGTTGGGTGAGGCGTCCTGGCCGTTGGAGCCAATGGCGCCAATGGCGCAGCCGGGAGGATTTTCAATGAGGGCTGTGGTAGCTTGGCCATCGCACTGCGCTTCCGGCGCCAGGGCCAGAGTGGCTTGCAAATACCAGGTCTTCCCGGCATTGTTGCGCGGCGGTATCAGCGTTGCTGCCGGGAACAGTTCGTTGACAAAGGGATCCATGGTCACGGTCATGTTGGCCACTTTGCTGCCATCTCCCAGCGTGACTTCGTCTGGCGGCAGACTCGGGATGGGTGTGGTGCTGGTGGTGGGATCCAGGGGATTAATCGGCTGCATGAAAGCGAGGCCGGTAATCAGCGAGTAATGCTGGATGGTTCCATTTGGCAGCGTGCCCTGCTGGTTCCAGACCTGCATCAGGCCAGGGGTTGTGGTGTCATAACGGACCACGCGGCTGCCGTTGCCGAAATAGAGAAAACGTCCATCCGGAATGGATGAGAAATACTGGTCAGAGGCCATGCCGGCGTGACCAAACAGATTGCGGAACTGGATGAGCGCCGAGCACTTGGGGAACGTATAGAAGCACTGGTCGGCATTCTGGATGCGGTTGATAAAGCCTACATCCAGCATCCACAGATCGTGGCCGATCCAGGCCAGGCTGGTGGCGCGTCCGCCGGTACCTTCCGTCACGCCAACGCGCTCGATCTTGTTGCCTTGCGGGGTGAAGGTGGGTGAGAGCGGATTGAGCACGCGCCAGATGTCGGTGTTGCCGTAAAAAGCGAGGTACAGCTTGCCGTCCGGACCAATTGAGGCGGCGTTGACTCTGAGCTGGGCCGCCCTTCCTACCACTGGTGCGTTATTGGTGAAGAGCGATCCGGCGCCGGCAAAGAGATCAGTGGTTGCGATGGCGGTGCGGCCTGCGGCGTCCAGGGTAAAGCTGTAGCGGTTCACGCCACCAACGGCTCCCACAAAGATGTAGCCGTTCGTGCCGTTTACTCCGAAGGTTTCAGCCTGGTAATCATGAGGTTCCAGGGTGCTGTTGATGTCGCAGGTGTTCAGTTCCAGGGTGCCCGTGGGGCTCAGCCGGCAGAATCCGGCTATGAAGTCAGCGACCCACCAATCGGTAACGAAGCCGCCGGCTGGATTTGGCACTCGGACCAGGACCATGCCGCGGGGCTCGTTGATGTTCGCTTGCCCGATCAGAACGCTGTTGTTGAAAACGGCCGGCGTCGGAGTCGGTGTTGGCGCCTGGGCATTCATCACAGTCACAAGGCCCATCATCACAACCAGGCCCAGTAGAGCTTTCCACAAGCCGCGAGTTCGCAAGGACCTCTTTTGGGAGGGCTGAGCCAACTCCTTGCCCGGGGCTCGCATAAGTTTCGAAGTCATTTTAGGTTCCTCTCTTCGTCCGCTGCTAAATTCCTTGGTACTTTCGTGAACTTACAGCTCAATCTTTTCTAGCGGCTGCCGGGCCGGAAGCCCGGCAGCCACAGGGTTGAAGCGTTACCTCAGGACGGTCACGCCGGTTTGGGTTGATCCACCGCCGCTGGAGGTGATGGTGATGATGTTTGGCGACGGTACGTTCCCGAAGATCACGTCGAAGACGCCTGGTGCACCGGGAATTGCCGGTCCCATCACTGCGGAGATCGGCTGGCCTGTTGCCTGGTTGATGACGTCAAGCGTGCACGTCAGGGTTACGCCAGGCGTAAAGTCCGTGGCGGTTACATCCAGGCGCGCTTTCTTCGTGCGATAGGCTGCACTGGTTATGATCACGTGGTCTGCCGTCGGATTGGTTGAGATCACCGTGATCTGCGCCGCAGGACTGGTTGTCAACCCGCTGACAGAACTCGTCGCCGTGACCTTGAAGGTCAGTTGCAGCGGCGCCGTGAGTTCAGGCGGCGTGGGTGCCGTGAAGGTCACGCTGACTGAACCATCAGCAGGATTCACCGTCTGTGAGCTCAGAGTGATTCCGGCCGGAGGCGTGAAGTTGAAGGTAAGGCTGCCACCCGCTGGATCAACTCCACGTGCGGTGAGCGTTACCACGGCTCCGCCAACCACCGGGTTCGCCGGCGATGAGCTGACAGTCACTGCCGGCGCTTGTCCTGCCGGAGGTACTGCGATTGGAACCGTCACGAAGCCGCCGTTCGGATCCGAAGCCGGGACAGTTCCGCTTCCTCCCACAATCAACTGGAAGGTCACGTTCTGCGCGCCGGTCACTGTGGGCGCCAGGAAGGTCGGCTTGGCCGCCGTCGGGTCGCTCAGAGTAATCGTCGGATCGCCGGGGTTGATGATCTGCTGCCAGTGGAATGGACCGCCCGGCGGAGTGCTGGCCGTGCCGTCCAGAGTCACCGGGATACCCGCGTACGGAGGATTCGGGCTGGACGAATAAGTCGGCCGTGCGATTGAGGTATTGGTCCCCTGCGTATCAAAGCACGTCACCGGCGGAGTTATGTCATACGGGAACGGATTCAGCTCGGTAGTATTCTGGTTGGGATAGAACGGATTGCTGGCCAGGCCCAGTTGCACCTGGATGCTATCAAACACGCTGCCCAATAGGGGAAGCGGTCCTGATCCGTTTGTCAGGTATGTGAAGTCCTGGAAATTGAACGGCACCGGAGGATTACCGGGCACCATGAGTTCAGGGTACACAAACAAGCCGGTGGGCAACTGGTACTCGCCAAAATCCGATCCGCTCTTGTTCTTTCCGAGGAGAGCGCCGCTGACCCTGGCGCCGATGTTCTGTGTGGGTGGCTGGAAGTTGCCGCCCTGCGGAAAGCGCACGCGCCAACGGCCGCGCTTACCAATGTTTGGTGGGCCAGGTTCAACCGGGAAGCTGGATACCCATGAAGGCTCGCGGAAGGTCACGTCTCCGTGGCAATCGTAGTCAATGGCCGAAACGTCCACCGGCCGCGTTGGGTCTGAGGTAAAGCCTTCTACGCGTGTCCGGACACCGGCTTCCTGCGGGAATGCAGGATCAGGCGTAGCTGCTGTACCCTCGATGGTTACTTCTATTACGACAAAAGCCGGGTCTACGCCGGGAGTCGTGTAAATGGTGACATTGCCTACCACTTCCGTGGCGCTCATGAACGCAACGCCGGTATTGGGATCAATTTCCTGCGTGGGCAGAATGTCCACCCAGTCGCCAATCTCAAACGGCGCTTCCGCGTAAGGATCCTGCGGAAATGGATTCTCCGGGGTCGGAGCATCTCCAGGCCCGTTCATGGTGAAGATGGTCAGAACGCCCAGCCCGAAGGGATCGCGCTTGCGATTGATTTCCGGGCACTGCGGATCATCCATGCCGGTGAAGGTTGCGCCTGGCGCGGCATCGGGCCGCAGGGCCAGGTTGTAAGGATCAGCCGTGCCCGGGATTCCCAGTTCGCCGTTGTAAGTGCCCGGAGCCACGACGGGGATGCACATGTTAAAGCCGGTCGCCGCGCGAACGGTGGTGTTGCCCTGGTCTACTGTCATGCGGGGATCAACGCTCTGTCCTGCCGTGTAGCGGCCTTTCACCAGGACAATCGGGTTGCCCGTAACCGGATCAAGCGCCGGAGAGCCGTCAGGATTCGGGACTGTGATGGTGATCTTGGGATCGTTGATCTGGATGCGCTCGCCGTTGACGATCAGAGTGCCGTTGGCGTAGTCGATGGCCTCAATGAAACCGGACATCGACTGCGCCGCATCCTGCGTGATGCGCACGATGCCGGCGATCGACTGTCCATTGATGATGTTCATGTCAACCGTCGCCTGGTAGGTTCCGGGGAAGCGCACCGTGTCCGCCATGGCCAAACCGGTCTGGAATACCGGATCGGTCTGGTGAGTGTTGGGATTGAACTCAAAAAGCTCTTCCCATGTCAGGAACGTATTGGGCATGACCACGATGGTTCCCGAAGGAATGCGGATCATCTGGTTGTTGACTTCAATCCATCCGGCCGTGGTCTTGCAGTTGTCGGGCTTGGGCGGACTATCTGGCGTCGGCGCCGGATTGTCGTCCTTGTTGCACAGTCCCGGTGTGGCGTCGAGTGATGCATACTCGATCTGCCCTGCCATCAAAACGCCCGCCGGCCGGGTCTGGTACGCCGGTTCATGAATCGGAGGCGGAGGCACCGCCGCTGGCGTAGGGTACGGCACTGGATTGGCGCTCTGGGCGAACATGCTTGTGCCCAGTCCTGCCATTACCAGCAGTGCCAAGACAGCCGCCCCCCTGAAGATCCTGGTTGTTTTTGCAAGTCCCGTCATTCTGAAGCTCCTTCCGTCGTCCTTCAATATCGTTGTCTTGATCTTTCGTATTGCTGAGGGGAGGCCGTTCACCTCCAGCCGCTCTGCTGTGCGGCTGGAAGCTGCTGGCTTGTGCAAGCTATTTGGGGATGGCATTCTGCACCCCCAATAAGTTCTCCAGGAAAGTCGGCAGCGGCTTGCCGCCATTGGCGCCCGTTGCCGGAACTTCCGTGAAATTGTCCTTGGCCCGTCCTGGATGGTCGGGATCGTTCTGCACCGGGTATCCGTTCGCTCCCTGCGCTCCGCCGTTGGGTGTAAGCAACTGCGGATGATCGAACGGCGCTGCTTGATTGACAGTGCGCGGATCGGTCAAGGCATTGCGCAGGAAATCCACCAGGTCGATCTTGTCCTGCGTGGTCAAGCCAATTACGTCAATGTCGGCGTCCATGTACTGGTGTTCTTCCCCGAAGGTATTGAAGTCGCCTCCGCGGTTGTAGAACTCCACCACCTGTTCCAGCGTGAGCTGGCTGCCGTTGTGGAAGTAAGGAGCGGTCAGGGCCACATTGCGAAGCTGCGGCGCTTTGAAGAATCCGTTGCGCGCAATCTGGTCATTGCAGTTAAGCGGCGCCATGGAGATGCCGTCGCCCGGCCGGCCCGGAATCATGATGCTCTGTGACGCGTCCTTGCAGACACGCTGGCGCAGATATTCGGACTGTGACAGAGATTGATTGGAATCAGGATCAGTCCCCATCAGGCCGCCATCTTCCGCAGTCGCACGAACGCCAATGTGGTAGAAGCCGGTGTCATAGACGCGCACCTGCATGTCCGCCATGATCATTCGTTCGGAGGGACCCACGCTGCTCACTGTTCCCACAGAAGCGTTCGAGAGTTCTGGACCGCCGTGGCAGTTGATGCAACGCCCTGTCGTCTGGAAGCGCAGAAGCCCGCGAAGCTGGCCTGTGGTCAAAGGCGTCTGCCCGGTCGAGTAGCTGATCTTGATGGGGAAAGTCGTAGTGGGCGGCATGCCGAATTGCAGCGTCAGCTTGCCCGTGGCGTAGTTGATGTTCCCTATGTCAAGCCCAATGCCCATCACCCGTCCATCACCGTAATCAAAGGCAAAGGCCATGTCCTGATCGGTGAAGTCAGCCAGAGGATCAAGCGCGATCACTGAGACGGTGTAGGGTGTCACGCCCGGATCAAGCTGGACGGTGAAGGCCTGGGTGGCTCCATCACCCATCAGGGTGTAGGTCTTCTGCTGTTCCAGATACTTGTCAAACGGTGTCTGGTCGGCGATCAGAGTGCTCTCATACATCTGTACCGCCACGCCCCAGAACAGCGAGAAGTTGTTTTCCATCTGCGTGTACTCTGAGGTGTTGGCGGCGCAGCTCTGGCCTTTGGCCGGATCAGCCATACTCGTGGAACCGTCAGCGGCCACACAAAGATGAGCTGTAAACTCCCACCACTCCGGCAGGAACGCTTTCTGGATCAGCGCCGCGTAGGTGGTGTTGAGTCCCGGCTTGGGAGCGTTGGACATCGGTCCCAGAACACTGTCCGTGGGATCGACCATCTGCTTGGCCAAAGGAACGCGGGCCAGGAGCTTTTTGCCGACTTGGCGCAAATTGCGCCCATCGGCAGACATCTCTCCGCTGCTGAGAATCGGTCCCAGTGACTGGGAGCACAGGGCTGAGTTGTCCATCGCAACGTGGGCCGGTCCAAGCTTGCCGTCTCCATCCACCACCAGGAGAGTCGAGCCGTTGTTACGTGCGCCAAACGGATCCATGCCGTTGCAAACGTTCTGCGCCCGGCCATCCCAGAAATTGCGGAAGTTGAAAACCGCGTCCACCACGCTGGGAGCATTGCGGCCACCGGTCCTGCGGGTCTCAATGCGCTTGCTGGCATCGGCCGGATCCGGATAAGAGAACACCGGATCAACAATCAGATTGTCTTGCTCAACGCTGGTGGTGTTGCCCGGGGCCGTGCCAACCGTACCGCCGCTGGTCTTGACCTTTAAGTTGGTCACGTGCACGCTGCCCGGACCGCTGTTTGGGCTGTTATGACGGTTGCCAACTGCTGGTCCATAGTTCATTCCCGGGCCGTCATTGCTGGAGTCAATGTTCAGTGAACCCGGGCCGCTGTTGTTGTTCCCCTGAATGATCTGTCCGTTGCTTCCGATCTGGCCCACAATAACCTGGCCCATGGTCAGAGGAAACGAACCCTGCGAACCGGATACGTCGTTCACGTCGGAAGTGACCGTAAAGCGGTCATCCACGTTGGCAACTTTGTGGAAAGGGAAGTCGCCATCGTGATAACCGCCGAAGCCGGCATTGGCGCTTCCTGCGTTGTAGTGATGGTTGGGGCCCTGTACGCCGTTCACGGAAGGGCCTAATTGGAAAGTGTTGTCCCCGCCCGCTTGTCCGGGATTCACTTCGTTGTTGACGCGGCTGTCAGCGCCGGCATTGAAGTGGCAGCTTGCGCAGGCCTGAACATCATCGCTGCCTGCCTGCATGTCCCAGAACAACGCTTTGCCTAACTCAATTGCTGCCGTTCTGTCGGCGAGAATCCCTTCCATTCCGAATACGGGGGGAACTGGAACACTGGACAAAGGCGCGAGAGGCCGAATCGGGATCACCATCCCCTGTTCCGGAAGGGTGCCACTGCTATCACTCTGCTGAGCGCGCACTCGGCCGTAATATCCGAGGGCCACAACTATGGCAATTACCCATGCGAAGATGCGCACAAAAGCCCGAGCAGTCCCGGAAGACTGTTTCATTTTGTTCTCCTCACAAACTTGGCTCCAGCGTTCATGGCACTGGAATGCAGTCCGCTCTGTTGGCGGCCGCTATGGGAAGTATTGCTGTGGGGGATTAGGTGAGCATTAGGGGCGTGTTAAATCTTTTAATCATCTACAAAGCAAAAATCTAATCCTCGTAGACGATTGCAAATACGAGGGATAGAACGTATCTGTAAATAATAAGAGAGAGTGGTCGCGGAGATATCTTTAGTATTTAAGATAATACTTTTGAGCACTTGTTGGACATGTTCTAATGATTGACCGGCACTGTACTAAGGGTCACTACATCTGGTTGTCCACACTCTTGTTGCCAAATACTACCTTGGAGTGAAGCCCGCCTAAGCAGAGGATTTTCGTAAATCTTTGCTGTTGCGGATGCCAGACTGGCGATGAGCACTGATTTGAGAATGGTCTGAAAAATTTGTATCGCACAACGATTTATTAAAGAAATTGGCTTACCTCATTCTTCTATCTTCCGAGTCGTTACCCAGAAAAACTGTTGCCGCTCTGTTCCTGATGAATGATGCGGTGAATCTTCATTGTCTGCTCGCGCCATCTGCGTCCATAAATAATCACGTTCACCGCGACCACTAGAATCGCAGCGGCAGTAAGCAATATCGAGGGAAGATTCGGATAAACCAGCAGATCCAGATAGTGCAAGACGAAACCACCCTGATAAGGCGCCGCTCCTGCGCGCAACTCGAGCCAGTTTTCTGCAAGCGTCAGCGGACACGACCACGGAAAAATTTCAACCAGCAGTGCCCAAATGAAAGAAAGGACATGAAGCGCGGTTACCACCGGTCGACTGCGGGTGACGGCCGCTCCAAAGATGACCCACGCTATGAAGCCCAGGTGCAGAATCAAAACCCCGATCGCGGACGCAAGATACATAAACCGTCTTCTGCCATTTTCCGGAGCAGCGGCTGAAGTGTCACCCCGCCTGCTCTGTCGCTCGCTTTGTTGTTGTTTCGCCGTGATAGGCTTGAATGTTGTGGAAATCGCGGCCTTAATTCCCAGGAGATGCATCAGCCCAGCCTTGCTCCCCGTTTTATTTCTGGGAAATACTTCTGGGATACATCTCTTCTCCCACACCACCTGCTCATTGCACCAGAACTCGTGCCATGGTTTACCTCGCTCCAATGTTATGCTCAACCCCAGACGGCGCCGCAATCTGCAGAGCAGCGTCACGCGGATCCCGCCAGCCCGGCATCCCAGCAAAATTTTGCGCTTATTCAGGAGATTCATGAATGTCTATGTCGCCTGCCGGGGGTAAGTTCGCCCTTTTTCCCGAACTCACTAGCGAGCAGAACGAATTGACCCGCGAAGACGGCATGTTTCCGTCGCAGGAAATCCGCGAGCTGATCGAGAAGGGCCACGTCTCTTCGCGCAGCTTCGGTGGCATCACTGAGCAGCAGATTCAGCCGGCCAGTCTTGACCTCCGGTTGGGTGACGTTGGCTACCGGGTGCAGGCAAGTTTTGTGCCCCAGAATTCAACCGTCGAAGGAAAAATTTCCGAACTCGGGCTGAGCATGGGCCGGGTAGACCTCACTCGCACCACCGTCTTTGAAAAAGGCTGTATCTATATTGTGCCTCTGCTCGAAGAACTTAATCTTCCTGAAGATGTTTCTGCTCGAGCCAATCCCAAGAGCAGTACCGGCAGGCTGGACATCTTCACCCGCCTGATCACAGATTACGGCCAGGAGTTTGAGCGTGTGCCGCCCACGCCGGGAGGCTACAGGGGAAGAATGTATGCGGAGATTGCATCGCGTACCTTTAGCGTGGTAGTGCGTGCGGGCATGAGCCTGAATCAGCTTCGCTTTGTTCACGGCAATCCCAAACCTTCTGACCGAAAGACCGCGGATCTTGAAAAGAAAGAGGCTCTGGTTTACGGAGAAGAGGGAAATCCGGCGAAGGCGCGCATCGGCAAGGAGAGCATCAAGTTTTCGGTAAACCTTCGGGCGCAGGAACCCGGCGAAGTAGTGGCCTTCAAGGCCAAGCGAAACGCGCCTGTGATTGATCTGGCCAACATTAATTACTATTCACCGGAACAATTCTGGGAAAAGGTTTATGAGCCGGGAAAAACAGGGCTGATCCTGGAGCCGGGCGACTTTTACATTCTCGCCTCGAAAGAGCGGGTCAGTATTCCGCCGGATTGGGCCGCGGAGATGGTATCCATGGACCAGGACATCGGCGAGTTCCGCATCCATTATGCGGGCTTCTTTGATCCCGGATTCGGCTACGGCGCGGGCGACGTGAAAGGCACACGGGCAGTTCTTGAGGTGCGAGCGCACGAAGTGCCCTTCCTTATTGAGCATGGCCAGATCATGGGACGGCTCATTTATATTCCGTTGCGCTCCCGTCCTGACAAGATCTATGGCACTGACATTGGCTCTTCCTACCAGAAGCAAGGCTTGGCGCTGAGCAAACACTTCAAGAGAGGCTGAAGGCGTTTCCTTCTTTACCACCTTCGATTTTCGGATCTAGCTCCGCTAAGTGGGGCCAGTGGCCACCATTTACCATGGTTACATGGACCGGCGCTCCTTTACCCGTATCAGCAAGGCCCTGGCGGACCCGCGCCGGTATGAGATCTTGCGGCGGATCGCGGCCTGCAAGTCGGAGGCATCTTGCGTAATGCTCAAAGAAAAGTTCCCCATTACTCCTGCCACACTTTCCCATCACCTTAAGGAGCTCAGCAGTGCCGGTCTAATCGAAATTCGCCGAAATTCCAAGTTCATGTATGTGCAGTTGCGCAAAAAAACCTGGGATCAGTACCTGAACGAGCTGCACAGCCTCTCTGAATAGCTTCAGGGCGAGGTGACTAGATTTTTTCAAAAGGCTTCACCCTTGCAAAGTTTTCCACAGGTGTGCGCTTCCAAATTGAATCCTTTTGCCCGGACTGGAATCTGATCCTTGCGAACAGTTTGATAATCATCAAACTGTTAAACGGAAAGCAGGAGATGGAATATGGCGAAGCTCACAGGAAAAACAGCTGTGGTTACGGGCGCCTCCAAAGGAATTGGCGCAGCTATTGCGGAAACGCTGGGACGCAACGGCGCGAACGTGGTGGTGAACTATTCCAGCGACAAAAAGGGCGCTGATCGAGTGGTAAAAGCCATTGAAGCCGCCGGGGCAAAGGCCATTGCTGTGCAAGCCGATGTTTCCCGAAAGGCTGACATTGAGAAGCTCTTTGCCGAGACTGAAAAGACTTTTGGCAAGCTGGACGTGCTGGTTAACAATGCCGGCGTGTTTGAGTTTCGTCCCCTGGAGCAGGTGGATGAAGAACACTATCACAAGATGTTTGACGTCAATGTCCTCGGGCTGTTGCTTACCACGCAAGCGGCAGTCAAGCGGATGAATGGCGGCGGTGGCTCCATCATCAATATCAGCTCAATGGTTTCTCATCAGCCAATACCCGCCAGCTCGGTTTATTCGGCCACAAAGGGCGCCGTGGATGTAGCCACGCAGGTTCTGGCCCAGGAACTTGGACCTCGCAAGATCCGTGTCAACGCGCTATTACCCGGTGTTACGGATACTGAAGGTTTCAGGACCATGCAGGGCGAAGATCGTTCATTTGCCGACCATGCTGTTTCGCGTACGCCTCTGGGCCGGATTGGCACCGCAGCTGATATTGCCGATGCCGCTTTGTTTCTTGCCTCCGATGACTCGCGCTGGATCACTGGCGAAGCCGTGCAGATTGGAGGCGGGCTGCGCGTGTAAACCCGCGAACATTACAATGAGCGGTCACACACGGGAAGGGGAAAATGTCACAGCACTACCTCGAAGATTTTGCTGTAGGCCAGGTTTATGGAACAGGACGGCTGCGGATGGACGGTGATCGCATTAAAAGCTTTGCCACCGAATTCGATCCGCAGCCGTACCATCTTGATGATCAGGCTGCCCGCGACACCATTTTTGCGGGCTTGGCGGCTAGTGGCTGGCACACAGCCGCTGCGACCATGCGCTTGATGGTGGAAGGAGATCTCAAGCCCGCGGGCGGTATCATCGGGCTCGGCTTTGAAGAGTTTCGCTGGCCTAAGCCCGTGCGTCCAGGAGATGAATTACGCGTTGACAGCGAAGTGCTCGATGTGCGGCCATCCAGATCCCGCCCGGACCAGGGCCTGGTCAAACTGCGCAATACCACTTTCAACCAGCACGGAGAAGCAGTCCAAATCACTGTGGGCAGTCTTTTGGTACCGCGAAGATCGCGCCAATCATAGGCCTCAGAGCCACCACTTAACTCATGAGTTCATCAGCGCGGGCTGTCCTAACGAACGCATTTAGAAACTTCTAATGCCTCATTGACTCAACGTGTGCTCCTCGTTTACCCTCCTCAGCACTCAAGTGCTTTCGCCACTTCCGGGGCTTTGATGTAAAGACACGAAAGCATTTCAAACCCACCGACGTTCATTTACAACGCCGTTTCTTTTGCCGGACAGCGCGATTCGTCACGCAACGGTGTCGTACGCCCAAAATAACTTTAAAAAAAGTCCAGGAGGAACTTCCAAATGGAACGACGGATATTTGTGCGTTTATGTACGGCAATTGTTTTCGCAGGCATCTCGATTTGGTCCGGCATCGGCCAAAATGCTGCGGAGGCTCCCGCGGGCTTTGACACGCCCGTTGATAACTCAGCATCCCTTGCTCATGGCAATGGCATGCTTTTGGCACAAGATGAAACTTTCATTGACGACATGAAAACCTTCATGGAAGAGGATGACATTGCTGGCGGACTCGGCCCGGTTTACAACGCCCGGGGCTGTGTAGATTGCCATGCCAACCCGGTGGTCGGAGGAGGCAGCACTGTTTCGGAATTGCGGGCCGGACATCGCGACGCGCATGGGAATTTCGTAAACCCGACCATTACACTAAATGACGGTTCCACGGCAATTGCCGATCGCTCGCTGGTGAATGATCGCGCCATCTGCGCCCAAGCGCAGGAACGCATTCCTGGATCAGAAACCATCCGTGCATTGCGTGCAACTACAAGCACTCTCGGTGACGGCTTCGTTGAAGCCGTGGACGACGCTACCTTGATCAGCATTGCCATCAATCAGACCAGGCTGACCCACGGCCGCATATCCGGCCAGGTGGTTCAGGTGCCCGTGGCGGAAGCTCCCGGGCAGTCACGCGTGGGACGTTTTGGCTGGAAGGACCAGCAGGCGAGCCTTCTTTCATTTGCCGGTGACGCGTATGTGAACGAGCAGGGAATCACCAACCGCCTGTTCTCAGCCGATAGTACTTCCTTGTGTGACAACGTGCCCGATATCGAGGATGACACTGATTCAGCCAGTGGGTTGCAGGACATCGATAAGTTTGCCTCGTTCATTCGTTCCACCAAAGTTCCTCCACGTGACACGGACCTCGCGGTGACTCCTGACGCGCAGCAGGGCGAGCAACTCTTCCATTCTGTCGGTTGCGACCTTTGCCACGTAAGCTCCATTACCACCGCTCCTGCCGGCACAGCCATCAACGGCGGCGCGTTCAAAGTCCCTGAAGCACTGGGCAACAGGGTGATTCATCCTTATAGTGATTTCCTTTTACACAATGTCGGTACGGGTGATGGCATTGTTCAGAACGGGCCGCAAAATACGGCCAACAAACTTCGCACTACGCCCTTGTGGGGGCTGCGAACCCGAAGCCGATTGATGCATGATCTGCTTTCGGCTACCCGCGCAGACGCTATTCTGCGTCATGGCGGCGAAGCTGCATTTGTTACCAACAATTACCGCGCCTTGACCGCGCGGCAAAAAAAGGAGCTGCTGATTTTCCTGGACTCACTCTGACACAACTTCACCCGCGAGGCAGCACAAGTCTGCCTCGCTTCCTATTTCTCTCCCGGTACATACACCCTCGTAATCAGACAATTTCCCCTTTTGGAACTGCCTGCCTGCGGTCACCAAGTGCGTGCATCACGATCATTTGAAAGAAGATTGCTGCCTATCACGTGATGGCATGCTCCGCGTTCAAATGCTGCTGCGTTAACGAATCAAGGAAATTTCTTAAAATCCATTGACTCTGAATCCTGAGTTGCTGTATTTTTCTGCCCGCTCCCCCAGTATGCAGCAGCAACTGTGCGCATTCCGGAGCATAAGATCCGTTCATCCTTCCCGTTCACTTTTGGCAGACAGCCCTAATTGGTCTGCAGTGCGGCTTAGCTTGTGGAAACCTTCCCGTCCACTTTTGGCAGACGTGTGTCAATGGTCTGCAGTACGGCTGAGTTCTAAGTGTCCCCAGAAAAATTCAAGAAAAACCTTGGAGGAACTCGCAATGACGAGGACGAAACTTCCCATCTTCGCCTTTACCCTGAGTTTGTTGTTCTTTGCTGGAATGGCCTTTGGCCAAACCGATCCAGGAGTTCGTGCTGGAGCCGCGGCCGGTGGTCCCCTTGCCTCCGTTGCCGCCAACAATCCCGCCGGCAGCCTGGTTTTCTTCAATGACGCGCTGGATACATTTAAGGAGGTTGATTCGGTTTCCGGCACCATCGAGGCCGGGACCGGCCTTGGCCCTCGCTTCAATTCTAGAGGCTGCGCATTGTGCCATGCCCAGCCCGCTGCGGGCGGAAGCAGCCCCAAAACGAATCCACAAGTGACCGATGCGACAGCCGACGGCGCCCGGAACACAATTCCGTCGTTTATCACCTCAACCGGTCCGGTGCGTGAAGTACGGTTCCCGTTCTTCTTTGACCAGTTCGGTAACCCTGACACGAACAACCCGAATGGCGGCGTCGAAGACCTCTACACCATTACAGGCCGTACTGACGGCGGCGCGTGCAACCTGGTTCAACCCAGCTTTGCCCAGGCGCAGTCCACTGGAAACATCATCTTCCGCATTCCCACCCCGACCTTCGGCGCAGGATTAGTGGAGAACATTGATGAAACCACGCTGCTCAACAACGCCGCCAACAACAGTGGATCTTTCGGCACGAGCGGCACTTTCAATCGCAGCGGCAATGACGGAACCATCACACGTTTCGGCTGGAAGGCCCAGAACAAGTCGCTCGTAATCTTCGCCGGTGAAGCCTACAACGTGGAGCAGGGCGTCAGCAATGAAGCTTTCACGCAGGAGCGTCCGCTGCCGGGTGAGGGGCAGACCACCGGTCTGCCCTCCAATTGCAAGATCAACGGCACGCCGGAAGATCACACTCAGTTCAACCAGACAGCGCTGGGCACTTCAAGCGATGTGGTGAAATTTGCCATGTTCATGCGCCTCACCGCTCCCCCCACTCCTTCCACTACCACGCCGGGGGGTGCAACTTCCATCGCTAATGGAAAGTCGCTCTTCAGCGCCATCGGCTGTGCGGCCTGTCACACAGCATCGTTCACCACGTCGGCATCTTCCATTACGCCGAGCTTGGGCAATGCGACGGCCAATCTGTTCAGTGACCTGGAAATTCACCATATGGGTTCCGGCCTGAATGACAATGTTGGCCAGGGCGGGGCCGGTGGTGACCAGTTCCGTTCCGCACCGCTGTGGGGACTCGGCCAGCGCATCTTCTTCCTGCATGATGGCCGCACCTCAAACCTCATTACCGCGATCCAGCAGCACGCCAGCAACGGTTCTGAAGCCAACGGCGTTATTGCGAACTACAATTCGCTTACCGCCACGCAAAAGCAGAACCTGCTGAACTTCCTGCGTTCGCTGTAACGCGCAAAACCGAATCCGGGCGGGACAAGCGAGAGTCTCGCCCGGTTTCTATCCGGGCGTCAGCTTATGAAAATCTTTTTGCGGTTCACATCCATCGCGCTGATTATCTGTCTTGTCTCCTGGCCCGCCTTTGCCGGCGATGCAGTCACCGGACGCGTTATCAACGCGACTTCAAATCAACCCTCCGCCGGGGATCAAGTGTTGCTCCTGCGGCTGGGAGAAGGCATGCAGGAAGAGTCGCGCGCCATCTCAGATGCGAAAGGTAATTTCTCTTTGCCGGTGAAAGAGCCGGAGGCCTCACATGTAGTCCGCGTGATGCATCAAGGAGTGAACTATGACCAGAGATTGAGTGCGTCGTCATTTTCGGAAATTCAGGTTTTTGAGAGTGTGCCCCACATTGCCGGCTTGTCCGGACCAGTGGGCATGGCCCAGATTGAATCAGACGGTGAAGCACTCAAGGTGACTGAGATGTATGACATCGCTAATGTTTCTCAACCGCCGATCACGCAGGTTGGGTCGCACAACTTTGAGTTTTCGATCTCCTCAGGAGCGACGCTTGAGTCCTTTCAGGCGCGTAAAGCAGGCGGCGTCTGGGTGAATCTCAATCCTGTATCGGTCCCTGGAAGCGCGAACCGTTACGCGGTTGACTTTCCAATCCGGCCCGGAGACACACTCTTTCGCTTCACGTATCGACTGCCGGCGACAGCCACAGTGAGCTTTAAGCTCAATCCAGCTTATCCCGTGAGCAACTTTGCCGTGATGCATCCGCCATCCATGACTTTTAAAGCGGCGCGTGCCGCTGATTTCAGCAGTCCTGGCGTGACCAAAGGGCTTCGCGTTGAGCAGGTTGTCAGTAGCTCTCCGCTTCGGCAAGTCCCTGCGTTTGAAATTTCTGGAGTAGGAGCCTCCCCGGCTGCTGATGAGAACCCGGCCGTTGCTGCCGGAACGGCCCCCGGGCTTACGACTGTACCCAGGATTCCTTCACCCGGAACTCATGCGATTACGGCCACTAAAAAGGGCGGAGGATTCTGGCCGCTGCTGGTCGCCCTCGCCTGCCTGTTCGCGACCATAGTCTTTGGAAGCTGGAAAAGGAAGCGACAAGCTGGCGCAGGTTCTGACACCGGCAACGCCGCGTAAGAGATGCGCTGCAACCGAAATACTTTATTTTTTACCTGGAGAAGGGAAGCGATGATGGTCAAAAAATTGTCGGTAATTTTGGTGATGCTGACGCTGGCAAGCTTCATACCCGCATTTGCACAAAACGGGAGCCCGGAAAATCCTGCGCCACAGCCGGGAGATTTTGCTGTTGAAAATCCGTTCGCAACCAAAGTCGCGAAAGATGCCATTCTTGTCCGCGGCGCCGCGCCTTCATCCACCGATCCCGCCACTCCGGTTCCGGAAGGTGGAACCATTGCTGAGAATATTTACGACAACAAGTATTTCGGCTTGACATATGCGCTTCCCCCAGGCTTCTTTCAGCAATATTCCGGCCCACCGCCCTCTGACAGCGGATATTACGTATTGACTCAGCTTGAGCCCAAGCCGGAGTTTGAAGCTGCCGCTGCGGGTTCGGTGCTGGTCTCAGCCCAGGACTTGTTCTTCTCGTTTGTGCCCGCCGAAAATCCCCTGGCTTTGGTTGAGTTCAAGAGCAAAAAGCTGGGACCTGATTTCAAGATTGAACGCCGGCCGGTTGCGGTGAAACTGGGCAAGCGCTCCTTCATTCGTTTTGACTACATGTCGCCCGTGGCGGAACTGCACTGGTATACGCTGACCACACAGGTGCGCTGCCACGCGCTTCAATTCCAGTTCACCAGCCGCGATCCGGAATTGCTGGATCGCATGGTCCGGCAAATGAAAAAAATTTCACTCCCTGATGAAGATGCAGGTTCGTCTGCCGCAACACCTATCTGTATCAGGAACTACGCAACCGGCGACAATGTTTTGCAGAAAGTTGATCCGGTGTCTTACCGGCCACAGGTTCAACCGTATCCCGGTTCGCTTCGTGATCGATAGAGTATGGCAAGGTCAAGTACATCCACGTCCTCAGCGCCTTTCCTGACGAAACCAAAGCCATCACTGAGGCTCTGATGCATTGGGAATTCAGGCCTCATCGCGTGAATGGCAACGCAATGGAAGTGGAGACCGGGATCATTTTTGGCAACCAACCAACCGAGCGGAAGCCCTCCACCAGCTCCGCCAGCCTGGCCGATTAGCGAATCGTTGGGGCAGACGTTTCTGGTTGTGAGTTCAGTCGCAGCGTCATTCGCTTGACCTCTGTGCTCGTCTCATCTATAACTCTCGTCACCCTTGGAAACAGGGGAGCAGCAGGATGCTCGGGAAAGCGGTGTGAATCCGCTACTGCCCCGCAACTGTAAGCGACCGTACATCAGGCCCGGCACATGCCACTGCCGAAAGGTGGGAAGGCGCCGGCGCCAGGTCGCGAGTCAGGAGACCGGTCTTCGCTGCAATGTTCACTGCCTCTTCCGAGGGGAAGGAGACTTGCTTTGCTGACTCTCTCTTTTGCTACGCATCCGCACACCGAAGTTCGTTCAAATCTGATACCAGAACGCACACTCTTCTCAGAGCCAACCCGAAATTGCTCCGAGCCTGGACGTACTTTCCGGAAACTCACCAGGACCGTGTGGCACAGCCGCCCTCGGCTGTGCGTCGGTAACAGCTTTTGTCGCATTTTTGCGCGAAGATACACTTCTGGCGCTTCCAATTCGGCTGCGGTTCTTGCCGTGCTGTTGATGCTGGCTCTGTTTTTCTTGCCAGCCATTTCCGCTTTTGCTGCTGTGCAGCCGAGTATTCACGGCACCATCAAGGATTCACAGGGCGCTGTGATTCCCAATGGCCGGGTTGACCTGCTGCAGGATGGCAGAAAAATCGCTTCGGTGGTTACAGACCAATTGGGCAATTATCAATTCTCGTACCTGGCGGTAGGAACGTATCAACTGCATGCCGCGGCTCCTGGCTTTTCCGCGGTGCAGAGCCAGCCTGTGTCTTTGAACGTGAGCTCATCTCCAGTTCTCGATTTCGCGCTGCACGTTGGGGCAGTGAGCGATCAGATTACTGTCACGGCAACTGGAACTCCCGTGCCGGAGTCGCAGGTGGGTGCAGCGATTTCCGTAATTTCCCGCGACCGCTTTCAAGATCGCGTGGACGTCCTTGAGCCTCTGGAACAGGTCCCCGGTGTAGAGGTTATTCAGAGCGGCCAGCGCGGCGCTGCTACTTCAATCTTCATCCGAGGCGGCAACAGCAATGCCAATAAAGTGCTGCTGGATGGCGTGCCCATAGATGATATTGGCGGCGTGGTGAATTTTGGCAACGTCGCCACCACAGGCATTGATGAGTTTGAAGTGCTGCGCGGTCCTAACAGCGTTCTCTATGGGCCTGACGCCATGGCCGGAGTTGTCAGCCTTACGACACGTCAAGGCACAACCCGGACCCCGGAACTTTCTTATTCTTTTGACGCGGGTAATTTTAGCTCGTTACGCCATGATGGCTCCTTGTCCGGTATTTTTCATCGCCTCGATTATCTTGGCGAGATCTCGCGCACTGATACCAACAACAGCCTGCCCAATAGCCGTTACCATGACGGGAGCTACGTCGCGAATCTTGGACTCACGTTGAATTCGAATACTGAACTGCGCGTCATCGGTCGCTACGTTACAGCAGCTTTGGGCCAGCCTAACGCGATTGAGTTCTTTGGCCTTGCCGACAATTCCTTTGAAAAAGACCAGGACTCCTACATTTCTGTAACTTTTCAAAGTCAGACCACGGAACATTGGCACAATCTTGTACGTTACGGTGCTGCCCGGGTCCGCTTGCAGGACGTAAATCCCTCTCCCACTGGTACTCCCTTTGACAATGGGTTTGGCTCCGGCGTGAATTTCCTGGGTCTGCCGGTGACCATTCACGGCGCAAACGGGTTCAGCGTAACCGGTCAGGGGATTCTGGATTTTGCCGGAACGTATCCCATTGAGACCAGCAGTTCAAGCAAAAGAGATTCGGCTTACCTTCAATCTGATTACACCTTTAACTCACATCTGACCGCGCTCGTTGCCTTTCGCTATGAGAAGGAGCGCGGCTTCACGCTGGCATTTGGCACGGCCACTCCAGCCGACCGCAACAACTACAGCTACATCGCGGAAATTCACAGTAACCTGGGCCGGGCCTATCTGACGTTGGGCGGCAGCGTGGAGCGGAATGCCATTTTCGGTACGGCCGCCATTCCGCGCGGATCGCTCGCATACTATCTGGTGCGGCCCCGCTCTTCCGGCGTGTTCGCAGGTACAAAGTTGAACTTCAACTATGGACAGGGAATCAGAGAGCCTTCCATCTTTGAAGCCACTTCATCACTATTTGATCTCCTGTCGGAGCCCGGCGGAGCCCCCCAACTCATTCCGCAATTCACCATAGGCCCCATCTCCGCTGAACGATCACGCAGCTACGACGCCGGCTTCGATCAGTTCCTGGCCGGCGGGCGAGTCAGACTCTCCGGGACTTTTTTTCACAACCAGTTCACCAACCAGATTGAGTTTGTCCCAACAAGCGCTTTTCCGCTGCTGGGAATCCCAGACGCCGTGACTGCACAGGCCGGCTTCGGCGCCACCATCAACTCAGGAGATACGCGCGCTCTCGGCGCCGAAACTGAGATTTATGCTGCTCTTGGTCACGGCTTAAGCGCTCGCGCAGCCTACACCTATTTGGATGAAGTGGTGCAACGCTCCTTCACCAGTGATGCTTCGGCTTGCGCTTTTGCCGATCTCCAGTCTTTCTGCGCCTTCAATCCAGCTTTCCCTGGAATCCCCATTGGCGCATTCGCTCCCCTGGTGGGAGCCCGGCCGTTCCGCCGTGCTCCTCATACGGGAAGTTTTTCACTCGACTACTCCCGGAACCGGATCAACCTTTCTCTTACCGGATACCTGGTCAGCCGTCGCGATGACAGCACATTTTTGAGCGATGCTTTTTTCGGGACCACCATGTTGTTGCCGAACCGCAATCTTGCTCCTGCCTGGCAGAAAATTGACCTTGGCGGCAGCTACCGCTTCGGTCCCCATCTCAGGTTCTATTCAGTGGTGGAAAACCTCGGCAGCCAGCATTACGATCAGGTGTTTGGCTTCCCCGCGCTGCCGTTGACGGTCCGGGCAGGTTTCAAAGTCACGCTTGGAGGCGAGCGCTAAAGCCGGGCTTTGAGAGCGCTGCACTGGGTGCATTTGCTTGTCTCTTTGGTAACTTTGCTGTGTAACCAAAGTACATCCACCTAAGGCCTCATGTCTTGGGGGGCTGTTCACCCTATGATTGTCATGGCGACTGAACACTCCCCAAATGGCATTTGCTAGTGATACAAAAGCTGTACCCGCTTGTTCACCCACATCCACGCCGATTCTCGACGTGCTGCGGGCTGTTCCCACAGCTCGTCCGGGCAAGCTGACCGCCAGCGAATACTTTGTTTTCAGCAGCGCCCTGATTGTGCTGCTGACTGCCTTGCCGCATCTGCGTGATGCGCTGGTCTCAGCTTCTCCATCCCAGCAGATTGTCGCTTTGCTGGTTGTACCGGCCCTGGCGGTGATTTCGGCATGGCTGATTCAGCAGATTGGACATATCGTTGCTGCTTTGCTTGTTGGCTTCCGCGTCGCCCCAGTCAACTCTGGCGACTACGGTGCTCACAGGTTGAACGCCTGCGATCCTTTGCGCGTAGCCGTTCTGCCCCTTGAAACCCGGAAGATGCACCATTTGCATCGTCGCCTCACGTTGGTTTTTCTGAGCGGCCCTCTGGCTGGTTTGGCGTTTGCTCTTCTGCTCGAGTTTTGCCGTAACTGGTCGCAGGCAGGCGTTTTGGTCCAAATGCGTGTACACACTGTAGCCGCGTTCAACGTGCTGGCAAGCCTTGCTTCGCTTCTGCCGGATACAGGACGCCGCGCAAATTTTTCCGACGGCGCGCGCCTGGTGATGCTGCTGAAAAAGGATTCAAGAGCGGCGCGGCTTCTTGCCATCCTGCAAATGCAACGTGCCCTGAAAGCCGGAGTGCATCCACGGGAATGGGATCCTGCCTGGGTGGAACGAGCAACGGCTGATTCCGACAAGTCACGCGACGCAGTCATGGCGCTATGGCTTGCTTATCTCTGGGCATCAGAACGGCAGGACATCGCGTCTGCCACCCGATACCTGGAAAATGCCCTGGCCGCACCGGACGCCTGCCCGCGCCGGCTGCTGGACAGGCTCTATCTTGAAGCCGCAGTCTTTCAAGCCTGGTTTCGTGACAATCCCGCTCACGCTCATTCCTGGGCGGCCCTGATTCACAGCGGAACTCTGGCCGCGTTCGAACAGAAACGGCTCACCATAGCCATTCTCTGGGCTGAAGGCAAATCGTTTGATGCTTTTGAAAAGCTCACAGAATACTTTGCGGCTCTGCGAGAGTTGCCGGAATCTCCTGCACGCGGTCTGGCCGAGAAGAGCACGATTGAATGGAAACATCAGATGGAGTCGCGGATGCTGACGCGGGCATGGCGGTCTATGTACAACCTGTCGCAACAGGTTGAAGCCTCCGCCGCTGCCCATTCTCTGATAGCCTCGGCAGGGAACTGAAACACCTTCGTGTTAGTATCCCTTTTGTGACCCCACCTAAATCCAAACGCAGGACTACTCAGGGGCGAGCAGTCCGCAAAAATGCCAATCATCTGGTGGTAATAACCGGTATGTCCGGTTCAGGGAAGGCATCGGTCATGAAGGCGTTTGAAGATTTGGGCTATTACTGCGTGGACAACCTCCCCATCGGCCTGATCCCCCGTTTTGCCGACCTGGCAAAACAATCTTCTGAGATCGAAAAAGCCGCGCTGGTGACCGATATTCGTGAAGGCGAGCAACTAAGGAAACTTCCAGCAATCATCCGCTCCCTTCGGCGCCAGGTTAATATGACCGTCATATATCTTGAAGCGTCGGATGACGTTCTGCAGCGCCGGTTCAGCGAGACGCGCCGCCCGCATCCGCTTGGGAAGGGATCCACGGTTAAAGATGCATTAAGTAAGGAACGCAAGATGCTGCAGCCGATCCGCGCCCTGGCAGAGATTGTGGTGGATAGCTCGCGATTCAACGTGCACGAGCTGCGCAGTCATATCACGTCAAAATTCACCACCGGAAGCCAGGACAAGAACATTCTGGTGTCCCTAGTCAGCTTCGGCTATAAAGCGGGTGTACCGGAAGACGCCGACCTGCTCTTTGATGTCCGCTTTCTCCCCAATCCTCATTTTGTTCCCGAGTTCCGTCCCCTCACAGGACGCCACCCTCGTGTGGCCAAATACATCCGTTCCTTTCCGCAAACGCAGGAGTTCATTGATCGCATTTCAGACCTACTGATTTATCTGCTGCCGCACTATGTGCGCGAGGGGAAAAGCTACCTGACCATCGCTTTCGGCTGTACTGGCGGGCAGCATCGTTCAGTGCTTATCAGTGAAGAGGTCAAAAAGCGGCTGGCGAGGTCGGGATATCGGGTCAAGGTCAGTCACCGGGACTCGCCTAAGTAATTAATAATGCTTAACTCCCAAGCGAAAAGCCGCGTCTCAGTGCAGGCGGGCTCCTTTAGAATAGAACGAATGTTTCTGTCCTGCATTGGAGGCGCATGCGGCAACTGAATCGGTTGCTGGGATACATCCGTCCTTATTTATTGCCATTTTCTGTCTCCGTGCTGCTGATGGCGGGAGTGGGGCTCCTGGAGTCATTCCGGATTCTGCTGCTGGGACCCATCATTGACAACGTCCTCAACCCTTCGGCCCCGGCGCACCAACTCACGCTGTTTCCGGTCCCTGGTTCGCAAAAGGTGGTTTACCTCCAGCAGTTCATCCCCAGGTATTTTCACAACGCTTTAACGGTGGTTGCGGTTGCGCTGATTGGAGCCACCATCCTTAAAGGAGTGTGCGATTACGCGGGTACATACCTGGTGAACTACGCCGGTTTCGGATTGATCACAGACCTGCGGAATAAACTGTACGATCGCATTCTCCAACGTTCGATTGCGTTCTTCTCGCGTAATTCCACCGGCACGTTGATTTCCACCATCATTAACGACATTGAAAAGATCCAGGCCACTCTCTCCATTGCGCTGGCTGAGTTCCTGCAGCAGTTTTTCACCCTTATTTTCATGGTCGGTGTGGTTATTGTGCTGGGACACAAGCTGTCACTGGTGCTGATCGTTTTTATTCCATTTGTCATCGTGTCAGCCGGGAAAATCGGCCGTCGCGTGCGGACAACAACGCGTAGAGGTCAGGACAAACTGGCGGATATCCAGCACATACTACATGAGACGGTAACCGGCAACCGCATTGTCAAAGCATTCACCATGGAGCGCTGGGAAAGCGCTCGCTTCCGTACCGCGGCCAAAAAACTGTTTCGCGCCAACCTGAAATCCGTGGCTGTTCAGGCTTTGAGTTCGCCGTTGATGGACATGATCGGGGCTGTCGCCATTGTGTTGCTACTGTGGCTGGGTCGCACCCAGATCAAGACCGGCGCTATGAAGACGGGCTCTTTCATCGCGTTCATTATTGCGGTGTTCAAGCTTTATGATCCGGTGCGCAAAATTGCGCTCTTCAACAACAGCCTGCAGCAGGCGCTGGGCGCATCGTCAGAGGTCTTTCGCTTTCTCGATGAGCAGGAAGAAGTGCAGGAGCGCCCAGGAGCCAAACCGCTGCCCGCGTTCCGGGAGCGCGTGCGTTTGGAAAATGTCTATTTTTCTTATTTCGGCGAGAACGGCGCCTGTGAGTCGGAAGTGTTACGGGGCATCAATCTTGAAACTCGCGCAGGAGAAGTGGTTGCCATTGTCGGCTCCAGCGGAGCAGGGAAGAGTACTCTGGTTCAGTTGATTCCGCGGTTCTTTGATGTGACTTCCGGCTCCATCACCATTGATGGGCATGATGTGCGCGATGTGACCCTTGAATCTTTGCGGGCCCAGATTGGCATTGTTACGCAGGACACCATTTTGTTCAACGATACGGTGCGCAACAACATTGCGTACGGGCAGCCAAACGTGCCTCAGGATGTAGTGATTGAAGCTGCGAAAGCTGCATTGGCACATGATTTCATCCAGCGCCTGCCTGATGGCTATGACAGCATGATCGGAGAGAGAGGGCTTCGCCTTTCCGGAGGTGAACGCCAGCGCATCGCAATTGCCCGCGCGCTGCTCAAGAACGCTCCCATCCTGATCCTGGATGAAGCCACCTCCGCCCTGGATACTGAGTCAGAGGCGCTGGTCCAGGTTGCTTTGCACAATCTCATGACCGGGCGAACCGCATTCGTGATTGCCCACCGCCTGACCACGGTGCGACACGCGGACCGTATCGTAGTCCTTGAAAACGGGCGTATTGCCGATTCCGGGACCCATGAAGACCTCCTGACGCGCCTGGGCACCTATCGCAAACTTTATGAATTGCAGTTTATGGATTTAGAGCCCAAAATGAGTGATGAAACGGTTCCCGCTCTTCGCATTCAGGAGCCGCTAAGCTAGAATCACTCGTCCATGCCTATGCCCATTCGCTCCATGACCGGCTTTGCGCAGGTGAAGTCCCAGTTGGGCGATGGCGTCTCTTTTTCTCTTTCACTCAAATCGGTCAACCATCGGTTCCTTGATCCGCAACTTCGTTTGCCGTCCGAAATGGACGAGTTGGAGATCAAGCTGCGTCGTATGCTCAAAGAGCGGCTGGCTCGCGGACACGTGGAAGTCACGCTGCTGGTAGAGCACCGGACGGGTGAGGGCTTCGGCTTCAATCGCGAGCTTGTTGGGGGTTACGTGTCGGCGTTCCGCAAGGCAGCGGCGGAGTTCGGAGCGCCCGGCGAACCGGACCTCAATGCTGTCTTCCGTATGCCTGGTGCGCTCGCAGAGACAGCCGCACTTGACGGCAACTTTGAACAAGCTGTCCTGGAGAGCGTGGAAAAGGCAATTGAAAAGCTGAACGTCATGCGTGAACATGAAGGCAAGGACATGGAAGCTGAGCTGCGCAGGCGTCTTAAAAGCCTGGAAGACGCTGCCAGACAGGTATCTCAGCTCCGTTCCGTGGTTACCCGCGCTGTGATGGAAAAAGTTCGGGCGCGCATGAAAGAGCTCCTGGAAAATGTGAGCGCCGACGAAGATCGCATTCTTCAGGAAGCGGCCATGCTGGCCGAGCGCAGTGACATCCAGGAAGAGCTGGTCCGCTTGCAGACCCATATCGAACACTTCCGCAAGCTGCTGGATGGCGGCGGCGAAGTAGGCAAGAAGCTGGATTTTCTGCTGCAGGAGCTGAACCGCGAATCCAATACTTTGCTCTCGAAAACGACCGGCGTTACCGGAGAGGCCCTCCGCATCACCGAACTGGGATTGCAGATGAAATCAGAAATTGAAAAATGCCGGGAGCAGGTGCAGAACCTCGAATGAGCGGAATCCTTTTCATTATTTCTGCCCCCTCCGGCTCAGGCAAATCCACCCTGGTCAATGAACTTCGCAAGTTTGTTCCGAACCTGGAGTTTTCTGTCTCCTATACCACGCGCCAGCCGCGCGGAAGTGAACAGGACGGCCAGGAGTATCACTTCATTTCCCGCGAAGCCTTTGAAGGCATGATCATGCGCGAGGAATTTCTCGAATGGGCGCTTGTGTTCGGCAACTACTATGGCACTGGCAGGACAATCATCTCTGAGGCGGACAGACAGGGGCATGACGTACTCCTCGACATCGACGTTCAGGGAGCGAGGCAGGTAAAGGAGCGTCTCCCGGAATCGGTGAGCATTTTTGTTCTGCCGCCAAGCCGCGCGGAACTGGAGTCACGTTTGCGCAAACGCAGCATGAGTGAGCATGTCCCACCCCAGGAGATCCAGCGCCGCCTGGACGAGGCCCGTCGGGAGATTGAGAACTATCCCAAATACGACTATATTCTGGTGAACGACCGGGTGGAACCATCCGTGGACAAGCTGGTGGCAATTGTGCAGGGTGAACGTGCCCGGCGTTCGGGGATAGACCTTGCCCCGCAGGAGAAACAGTACTTAGAAGCATCGGAGAAATGCCTCAAACCAAGAATGGAAAAGCAAATCCAGAGTATTCTGGATTCCTTCGATGTTTCCACCCCCACAGCTTTACCTACTCGCGAGGTGACAGGACGATGAAGCTCAAAGAAGGTTTTGACAGCAACTACCGCTATGTTCTTGTGGCCGCACGGCGTGCGCGGCAACTCTCTGGCGGCGCACCCGCCATGGTGGAAACCAATTCTCACAAAGTATGCAAGATAGCCCAGCAGGAGATTGACGCCGGCAAAGTGCAGTTTGTAAAAGGAGCGAAATCTCCCGCAGAAGAACCCCCTGAGACTCCCTCTGAGTGAACGCAGCTTTGAATCCGAACCACTTTTGGGTGGGGCTTCTCATTGGCGGTACCCTGATCTTGGCCACATTGCTGCAACGGAGAACTCAGCGCGTTCGCGGCACTTCTATGTCGGCTTGGTTCTCGTGGTTCCAAATCAGCGCCGGAATTTTTGTGATCGTCGTCGAGGTTTGTCGTACGTTCACGAAGTGACGGTTACTGTTGGCGAAATGGCGAAGTGAGCCCGTAATGTTCTCCTTTTGATTAGACGTGAGTTGCCGTGATTGAAACCTCAGTGGCATTGATTATCTGGCTTTGTCCGAAGAGGTTACAATCTTTGTATGAAAGTCGCTCTTGGTGTCTCCGGGGGAATCGCCGCCTATAAAGCCGCGGAACTGGTGCGTTTGCTGCAGGACCGCGGACTGCGCGTACAAGTCATCATGACTCGGGCCGCTCAGGAGTTTGTCCGGCCCCTCACCTTTGCCGCCTTGAGCGGCGAAAAAGTCATCACAGATCTATTTGGCGCCGGAGCAGAGGAGCCGAATATCGACTCCGCAGTTGAGCACATTGCAGTTGCCCAATCTATTGATGCGCTGGTTGTTGCACCGGCTACGGCTGACGTTCTGGCCAAATTTGCCCATGGTGAAGCCAATGACTTCCTCACAACGCTCTTTCTGGCAACGACAGCACCGGTGGTGGTCGCGCCAGCCATGAACGTGAACATGTGGGAGAATGCTGCCACGCAGGCTAACATTGAGACGCTTTGCAGCCGAGGCGTCCAGGTAATTCACCCCGACAGTGGCTATCTTGCCTGCGGCATGATTGGCCCTGGCCGGCTGGCTGCAAATGACAAGATTGTAGAAGCGGTGCTGATGGCGCTGGGCGCGAAGCCGGATTTGGCAGGCGAGACGGTTCTGATCACCGCCGGCGGCACACGCGAGCCCATCGATCCTGTGCGCTATATCGGCAACCGTTCGAGCGGCAAGATGGGTTATGCGCTGGCGGAAGCTGCATTACGCCGGGGAGCCAAAGTTATCCTGATCAGCGCACCCACGGCGTTGAAACCTCCATCTGCGGCCGAGTTCGTTCCGGTGCAAACCGCCGCTGAAATGGGGGACGCAGTTCTTACCCGGCTTGAAAGCGCGACTATGGTGATTAAAGCCGCGGCTGTGGCGGATTTTACCGTGCGCAATACATCCGATCAGAAGATCAAGCGCAAAGGCCCTGTGACCCTGGAACTTGAGCCAACGCCGGATATCCTGGCCGAAGTGGCAGCAAGAAAAGGTTCCCGTATTGTGATTGGGTTCGCGGCCGAGACGGAGAATGGCCTGGAAAATGCTCGCAAGAAGCTTGAGAGCAAAGCAGTTGACGCGATTGTGCTCAACGACGTTTCACAACCCGGCATCGGCTTCGACTCAGAGCGTAACGCGGTCACGATCCTGACTTCGTCGGGGACAGAGAGCGTTCCTGAAACCAGCAAATGGGAAGTGGCGCACCGGGTGCTCGATGCGGTGCGGAAGATCAAGTCTGGGCGGCTTCAAAAGCTCAGTCGCTGAACTCATTTCTTTCCTCATTTCTGGCCATGAATTACACTGGCCATTCATGTCCAAGACCCTCGATCCTGCCATCCAGCAGCAGCTTGCCGCTCGCGTGAATTACTACCGTGAGATGGGCATTTACGATCTTTACCGTCGACCAATTGACGAATCATTGGACCTCGAAGCGGTTACGCCTGAACCCATGCCCGTACAACAACCACCTGCATCGCAATCTACTGAACCGTTGCCCATCATCCAAGAGAAGCCTGCCGCACTCAAAGCGATCCGTGCTGATATTGGCGACTGTACCCGTTGCCGGCTGCACAAGGGCCGGACCAACCTGGTGTTTGGGGTAGGTAACCCGAGTACGGAACTGATGTTTGTTGGTGAAGGGCCGGGCGCTGATGAAGACGCGCAGGGCGAGCCGTTCGTTGGTCGCGCCGGACAGTTGTTGAACAACATGATCAGCGCTATGGGCCTGAAGCGCGAAGACGTTTATATCGCGAACGTAGTGAAGTGCCGTCCCCCGGCCAATCGCACTCCTGAAAAAGACGAGTGCGATATATGCTCTCCCTTTTTGCTCCGTCAGATTGAGGTCATTAAACCCAAAGTCATTGTCGCGCTGGGCGCGGTAGCGGCCAAAAACCTGCTGGCCGTGAATGACAGCATGGCCAACCTGCGCGGCCGCTGGTACGACTTCCGCGGCTCACGTCTGGCCGTCACCTATCACCCGGCTTACCTGCTGCGCGATCCACGGCAGAAGAAGGAAGCCTGGAAGGACCTGCAGATGGTGATGAAGTATCTGGGACTCACTCCTCCCGCTAAGCCGCTAGCCGAGTAAAATCCTCCGAACCCATCAGGCCGCCTGCGCGCTGCTCAAGATCTTCTTGATCTGTCCAATGTGGTTCAGATCATGGCCGGCGGTAAGCTGCACCAGATCACGCAGGCTCTCGCGTCCGCGTTCAGAATGCACGCCGTACTTATTCCATGAGTTCTCCGGCAGCCCTTTCAGGTAGCGCAGGTTCGCTTCCCGGAGTGCAAGAAACGTCTTTAGCCTGTCTTCTATTTTCGCATCGCGATAGTTTCCCGACACCGCCCAGCGATCCTGGTCATAACCAACAATCGTCACGCCGTCCTCACCGCCGGCAATCGCCCGAAAGCGGTAGCCTGAAACCAACTCGGTATCGGCCAGGTGGGCGACAATTTCAGCAATCGACCACTTGTCCGGTTCAGGCGATCTCCTGGCTAGGTCTTCCGAAACGTTTTTTACCAGGCTCGCGAGCTCGGCCGCAGCCTGCTGCATAGATTGCACCGGGTCTTTGCTGCCCACGTATCCGCGAAGTCGCTGAGCGTATTCTTGGAAACTTTCCGCCATTGGTCCTCCACGCTCACAGAGTAATCGTCGCGGGAGCACCGTGCAAGTTCCGGTGCTCTCGCATTTCGAACGATTGTTTTAGTCGCTCAGAAGTCAGTTAGGCTCGGGAGTGCAGTCGCCATCGTAAGAATGGGTTGACGTTTTAAAGGTACAGAGCCCCGTGTTGATGCCACCAATGACCACATCCAGTTCTTCCAAGCCCAGCAGGCGCGCACCCAAACGGTTCAGAACCCGGTCTTGCTCTCGTGTGTTCGACATAGATTTTCTCCTTCAAAAAAAACGCTGCACCGCCTGCTTACATGGCAACGCAGCCTGTTTTGAGTATAGGGAAACCGTACATATTCAAGACCTGCTTAAGGCGGAGAATTTCAGCCATCTCCCAATTTGGGACTCTGCTGCAACAGGAGCCGGACTAAGTTGAGCAGAACCCTCATCGCGATTTTTGAAAATCCTGCTCTGGATGTTTCAAAGAACCGGGCTGAGCACGTTCGACATTCTGGGCGACGCCTGGAATACCTTATGCGGCATTTCGCCACACAGAGCGGAAAGAGCGCCGTGGCAAGCTCCGGTGCTCTCGCATTCGCAGCAATTATCTATTTCGCTAACGAAAGTCAGGCTCAGAAGTGGCAGTCACCATCAAAAGTTGGGCTGCCAGGTTTAAAGCTGCAGAGCGCTGTGAAGAAGCCGCCCGACACCGCATTCAGTTCCTCCGGGCCTAGCTGGCGCGCATTCAAACGGCTCAGAACCCGATCTTGCTCTTGCGTGTTTTGCATATATTGCTCCTTTCTTATAGAAAGCTGCACGGCAATTTGCATACCCAGCAGCTTTTTTGAGTATAGGCAAACCCGTGCATATTCAAGATCAGCCAGAGTGGGAAAATTTTCAGCACGCTCCCAATTTGGAACCACTGCTGCGATAAGAGCAGTGCAGACAGTGGACTAAGTCGGGCAGACCGATCTCATTGCCATTCTTGAGAATCCTGCTCTGAGTTTTTCAAAGAACCGGGCCGAGGATGACATTCTGGGCGACGCGTGCGAATACCTTGTGGAATTCCCACACACAGAGCAGCAAGAGCACCGTGGCAAGCTCCGGTGCTCTCGCACTTATTCGTTAACGGACGCTAGGCCGGGAAGTGGCAGTCACCATCCAGCTTGTTGTCTATTGTAAGGGTACACTGACCCGTGCCAATGATGAAGCCGCCCCTCACCACCTCCAGTTCCTTCGGTCCAAGCATGCGAGCACCCAAACGGCCCAGGACCCGGTCTTGCTCTTGCGTGTTTTGCATAAATTGCTCCTTTCTTATAGAAGCTGCGCGGCAACTTGCACGCCGACGCCGCTTTTTTGAGTATAGGAAAAATCGTGCATATTCAAGATCAGCCAGAGCGGGAAATTTTCAGGGCTCTTCCAATTTGGAACTCTTTGTGTTCCTTCGTGTCCTTTGTGGTTGGTTTTGTTTTTCTCTGTGCCTCCGCGTCTCCCATGAATAATGTCTACTCAAAAATTGTTTTGGCTGGGTTTAGGCAGCCAGGGTAAAGCTGGGAAAGTCTTCGAAGACCCACTGGTTTTTCAAGGTGTCATACACGATCTTGACCAGTTTCCTGGCTAGAGCGATTTTGGCCTTTCCTCCTCCTCGGCGTTGTTTGATTCGGTCATAGAACCGGTTTAGGTAAGGGCTGTACCGCTTCGCCACCAACCCACACTGCACCAACGCCGTGCGAGCCAGCTTATTGCCTTGTTTGGTGATGCGGCCACTACGCTCACTCTCGTTGGAATTGGCTATTTTGGGCACCAATCCCAGATAAGAGGCCAGCTTGTTTTCATCCGCGAAGTCGCTGATCTTGCCAATCACCGTCAGTAGAACCGTTGCACTCAGCGACCCAATCCCCTTGATGCTGGTCAGGTTCTCGTATCCGGGCAGTTGTTGGCCTTCTTCTTCCAACCGCTCGTCCAACTCCGCAATGCTCTCTGATAGTGCCCGGATCTGCTCCACCAGAATCCGCAACTCCAACTGCACCATCCCGCTGACCGGCAGTGCCAGCACCCGTTCCAGCGCAATCTTGCTCGACAAGGCTTCCCGCTTCAACTCGATCCCCTGCATCGCCAGCAGGTTGTTGATCTTGCCCTTCAGCGCCGAGCGTTGTTTTACCAGCAGGTCGCGTGTCTCCGCCAGATGCATCAACTCCCGATTCTGCTTCGGCTTCATTCTTACCTCCGGCAACAAATCCTTTTCCAGATACAGCGCCAGCGCCTGGGCATCCTTGCGGTCCGTCTTCTTCACCGACTCGCTGATCACCTTGAACTGATGCGGATTCACCACCACCACCCGCGCCACTCGTCCCGCCACCGCATCGTAGAAGCGCGCCGTCGTACCCATGGCTTCCACTGCGATCTGATCCTCGGTGCGCAACTGTTCCATGAACTTGGGCAGCTCGCCGATCCGCCATTGCCGTATCTCTTGCTCTCCGTTCTCCCACCGGGTGCATACTACAAACTGTGTGCGATGCAAATCCACTCCCAGATAACGTTTCATCCTCGTCTCTCCTCTTTGTCTTGGTTCTGGAGTAGACGCAGCTCTTAGGCGATCACCACACTCCCATTCAAGCTCATACCGGCCTTACGGTGACGCTTCGATCCGCAGGTCTGACTAATCTCCGCCTGCAACATGTCTGCCCCATTTCAACTCTTTGGAGCATACCGCCTCAGAACCTGCACCTTTATTCATGCCATCTCCGTGGTGGGTGTTTTCCGATGGTCGGCGATCACGGCGATTCTTCCGTGGTAAGGTGAGAATGCAAGCTTGACTCAAGAACCGCTCATGCCCACATTCTGTGATGTAGCCCTGCCGGTCCCACTGGACATGGTGTTCACCTACCGCATCGGCAACCAGCAGCCGATTGCCGGCGGGCGTGTGCTGGTTCCATTCCGCAATGATCGCCTCTCTGGCATCGTAACGGCATTGCATGATCGCGAGCCATCCATGCAGGCGAAGTCCGTGTTGCAGGTCCTTGATGCAGAGCCGGTGCTCGATGGCAAGTTGATGGAGTTGGCACAGTGGATCAGCCAGTATTACCTTGCCCCTCTGGGCGAGGTAATCCGCACCATGTTGCCTCTGGGCGCGGAAATCAAGAAAGCAAAGATTTACCGCATTACAGAGCACGGGCAAGAAGCTCTGCACGCATCAGCGTCTATTGGGTCTTCGCGGCGTTCGAAGCAGGACATTGATGCGCAGATGCGTGAGTACGAGGTGCTGGATTATCTGGCGATGTCCGACGATGTGCTTGAGTCCACGCTGCGCTCGGCCACGGGAGCTGACCGAAAACTGCTGGACAATCTATTGCGCAAGAAATGGATTGCACGCGAAGATGCAACAGGAGTTCGCGATGCCCGCCGAACGGTAGAGATTGCTGTGCTCAAAGATTCGAGCGGCAAGCTGAATGATAACCAGCGCAGGATTATCGACTTCCTGCAGCAGAGCGGTGACCGCGCTCCGCTAGAGCAGATCAGGGAACTTCCCGTGCCACGCACGACCTTGCAAACGCTGATCAAGCGCGGACTGATTGATCTGGTTGAAGAACAGGCTGAGTTCAATGTAAGCAGCATGAAGAAGCGCGGGCCTTCACATCTTGATTTCATTTTCAATCCCGAGCAGAAAGCGGCGCTCACATCCATTCAGAATTCAGTCAATGAAAAACAATTTTCAGTGTCTTTGTTACACGGAGTAACGGGATCGGGGAAGACAGCCGTTTACCTTGCAGCCATGCAGGCGGTACTCGAATCAGGTCGCTCCGCTCTGCTCATGGTCCCTGAAATCGGGCTCACGCCAGCCGCTGCCGCCAATCTTCACCAGGTGTTTGGTGACGAGGTGGCCATTCTTCATTCCGCATTGTCGGCCGACGAACGCGCGGAACAGTGGCACCGGATTCGACGCGGCGAGGCAAGGATTGTGGTCGGCACTCGCTCAGCAGTCTTTGCTCCGGTCAGGGATCTGGCGTTGATCGTGGTAGATGAAGAGCACGACCGTTCTTACAAGCAGGAGGAAAATCCGCGCTATCACGGCCGCGACGTGGCCGTGATGCGGGGGAAGCTGAGCAATGCTGCGGTGGTACTCGCTTCAGCCACTCCGTCCATCGAGTCGTACCACAACAGTGAGACCAAAAAGTACAAGCTGCTGGAACTCACGCAGCGGGTGGAACGCAGACCGCTGCCGGAAGTGGAAGTCGTGGATATGAAGTTCGATTTTCAGCAGAGCGGAGAAGACCGGCTCTTCTCGCGACTGTTGATTGAAGAAGTCACAGAGCGGCTGGCGCGAGGTGAGCAGGCCATGATCCTGCTGAACCGTCGCGGATACTCATCGATTGTTCTGTGCCGTTCCTGCGGTGAGACTTTGCAGTGCAAGAACTGCACCATTGCCCTCACCTTCCACAAATCAAGCTACCGCATGGAATGCCATTACTGCGGATATCGCCAAGCGGTACCCAAGGTCTGTCCTTCATGCGCCAGCGAATACATTTTTTTTCTCGGCGCAGGGTCAGAGAAGGTGGAAGAGAGGTTGCATGCGGCATTTCCGGAGGCGCGCATCGGCCGTTTGGATCGTGACACGGTGCGCACGCGCCATGATTTTGAACGCGTGCTCAACCAGTTCCATGCCGGAGAAATCAACATGCTGGTGGGGACGCAGATGATTGCCAAAGGGCACGACGTCCATGGCGTGACCATGGTTGGCGTGGTTGGGGCTGATTATGCTCTGGGCTTTCCTGATTTCCGCGCGGCTGAGCAAACATTTCAATTACTCACACAGGTGGCGGGCCGCGCAGGACGCGGCGAGACACCCGGCAAGGTAGTGCTGCAAACCTATCACCCTGACCATTACGCTGTGTTGTTTGCGCAGCGCCACGACTACGCCGGATTCTACGAAAAGGAAGTGCGCTTTCGCCGCTGGATGCATTATCCCCCCTTCAGTGCTCTGGCCAACATTCTGGTTCGCAGTGACAAACTGGAGCAGGCACTCACCTGGACGGGACAAATCGGGCGCTGGTTTGAATCCACGCGCAACGAAGGAGTGCGCGTGCTCGGGCCATCAGTTGCGCCCATCATGCGCCTGAAGCGCGACTATCGTTATCACTTCATCGTGAAAGCCGGCAGTCGCCAGAAGCTGAATCTGGCTTTGCGCAAAATGCTAGCGGCGGCGGATGAACAGAAGATTCCGCGCACCAACCTGATTGTGGATGTGGACGCTCTCTCATTGCTCTAGCGCGTCTGTGGCGGAGCAGATTGCTGCTGGTTCTGCATGCGATGCTGCCGCACGCTTTCCAGTACGTTTTTCAAGCTGCTTCTTCGCAGTTGCTGTGTTTCATCATCCCGCTCGCGAATGGCCGTTGGCGTGATAGACACAATCAGCATTACCAGGCCTAAAGTCGCCACCCATTTGCGCTTCTGGTTCATTGGTGGCATTACAGGAACATCAGGATGGCGCGCGCCCGTCATTCGTAACACAACGGCCCACAACAGCCAGCCGGCCCAGAAATACCAGCTCAGCACCAGCAAAACAGCAATTGCCACCATGGAGACACGGCGATGCCATTGCGGTAGCACGGCAAAAATAATATGACCTCCGTCAAGCTGGCCGCCGGGAAGAAGGTTCAGGGCGGTGGCAAAGACTCCAAACCATGCTGCGATTGCCACCGGGTGCAAATAGATGTGGCTCAATGCAAAATGGCCGGCCAGGAGGTTTCCTGAAGTGGCCAGGAGCGAGTGCGCCAGCGTGAAGATGAGAGGGAGTGCAAAAGCGATATCACTTTGCGACGACTGGGCCGTCAATGGCTGTGACAGCATCAATCCCAAAAACAATAAAGGGACGGCCACGATGAAGCCTGCAATCGGCCCGGCGACCCCGACGTCAAAAAGGTCAGAGCGGCTGCGGATGGGAGACCTGATGCGGATGAAAGCTCCCAGGGTGCCGATCAGTGTAGGCGCCGGAATGAAAAACGGGAGCGTGGCAACGATGTGCCGGCGTACAGCCGTAATGAAATGTCCCATCTCATGCGCGCCAAGGATGGCCAGCAGCGTAGCTGAAAACGGAATTCCCAACGCGAGACGATGCAGATCCTGAAGCACCCATCCCCAGGGCCAGTAGTCAGTGTCGGTTGAGAACAGGGGCAGATTGTGATTGAAGTTGAACTGCATCCGCGCTCCAATGCAGAGCGTGCTGAAGATGGTGGCAAGGAAGAGCAAAGCGTGCAACCAGTAACGTCTTTTGGGCGGCTGGATTACAACAACTCTGATTTCCTGGCGTTCAGGATCGTAAATCTGGTATTCGAGCGAAGGAGAAGAATTGTCCGGCATTTAAAACTGATAAGCCCGCCTGACCTGCTTCAGTCGATGGACTGCAACTCCTTCCCGGGTTTGAAGCGCACGGCCTTGCCGGGAGGAATATTCACTTCCGCGCCGGTGCGAGGGTTGCGTCCGATTCCAGTCTTCCGCGGCCGGACGTTGAAAACGCCAAAGCCGCGGAGCTCAATTCGCTCACCCAGCGACAGCGCTTTCTTCATGCTGTCAAAAACGGTTTCCACGGCCAGCTCAGCCTTGGTCTTGGTGATGCCGGTCTTAGTTACTACTTCGTTAATGATATCGAGCTTGATCACTTGTTCAGCTCTCCTCGAAGCTGTGCAAGGGGGCGTAAATTACAGATATTATGGGACTTCTATGGGGTTGTCAATGAGCAATCCGTTCCGCAATCTACTGCCGTAAGTTGGCGTTTCCAGGAAGCATTAAAACAATTTGAGGCATTCTAAAGATTCGGAAGGAGCAGGGACGTGGCCATAAAGCGTCTGGCGCAAACACTCGGAACCATTGATTACTTCGTGGTGGGTTTCGGGGCAATGATCGGTGTCGGATGGCTGGTGGTGATGGATGACTGGCTGCAACGCGGTGGCCCCATCGGCGCGATTCTGGGTTTTTTTGTTGGCGCTTCGCTGCTCTTGCCGGTGGGATATGTGTATAGCCGGCTGGTAATCGCCATTCCGGATGCAGGCGGAGAAGCGGCCTATGCATCCAGGGTGTTCAACCGCAGTGTCAGCTTTCTGAGTGGGTGGATGATGGTTCTGGCCTACTTTGTGGTTTGTCCCTGGGAAGGTGTGGCAATAGGCGGCGTTTGTTCTTACATTTTTCCCCAGCTCACAACGTTCCAACTTTACCGCGTGGCCGGGCAGCCGGTTTTTCTGCCACAGTTGCTCATAGGCGTGGCATTGACCGCAGCTCTTACCTGGATCAACTACCGCGGCGTGAGGATGAGCGCACGCTTTCAGCGCATCACCACGTTTGGGCTGCTCGGATTGTTTGTCGTATTTGCCGGTGGTGGCCTGCTGCACGGCAAGAGTGAAAATTTATTGCCCGGCTTTTCCCATTCGCCCTGGCTATCAATTCTGCTGGTCTTGCAGATTGTTCCTTATTTCATGACGGGCTTTGAATCGGTTGGGAAGTGCGCAGAGGAATCAAGCCCAAAATTCCAGAGCCGCAGTTTCTATCGCGCAATTATTGGATCCCTTGTGGTTGGCGGTGTTTTCTATTGCCTGATCATTTTCGTAGTCGGATACGCATATCCCTGGCAGCGCCTGATCACTCATTCATTTGCTACCGCCTATGCCATGCAGCAGGTGGTTGCGGGCCAGTGGATTGTCAATCTTGTGCTTGTTGCGGCATTGTTGGCGCTGCTGAAGTGCTTCAACGCAAACTTCCTTGCCACCAGCCGCCTGATTTTTGCCATGGGCAGGCGAGGCATGCTGGATGGGAGACTAGCGGCTATTCATACCGACAGGCAAACGCCCGCGACAGCCGTGGTGCTTACAGGAGTCTTGACGGTGCTGGGAGTTTTCCTGGGCAAGGCCATTTTGATTCCTGTAACAGAGGTCGGAGGGCTCGCGTCAGCTTGCGGCTGGTTCGTCTCATGCCTGGTGCTGTTCAGGATTGATCAGGCATTCTGGCCGCGCGCTGTGGCGATTGCCGGCGCAGCCGTATCAGTGGGGCTGATTTCCATGAAGGTGTTGCCGATGGTTCCAGGACATTTTTCCATATGGGAATGGACTGCGCTGGCCTTGTGGCTGGGGTTGGGATTCGCCCTAAAACAGAAAACCCGGCAGGAGCCGGTTTCTGAAACATCGACTGCAGCGATGTAAGGAGAACCTGAGTGCAGAAATTCTCCGCCAGGAAAGCCCAACGAACTATGTCTTGTTGTTGACCTCTCCCGCTTTATAGATATAGCGAATGGAAGGCTTGTAAATCAGCAGATTTCCACCGTTAGTGCGGACCACCTTAATGCAGCTCTTGTCGTACCACTCGATGAGTCCCTGGACTTGTTCTCCGTCCTTGAGTACCACCACAACCGGAGTCTTGCCCTGAATCTGCTTCTGGTAATAATAATTTTCCGCGTGCGTCGTTTCGGAAGCGCCGTTACGGCGGGGACCATTGGAATGCATGCGATCAGTGCGCTCCAAACGTTCCCGGCGCTCGGAAACCGGTTCGGTGCGGGGCGGCGGCGTGCTGAGTGATGGCCGGATAAGTTTACGGCTTACAAATTCTTCTTCGGTATGTTCTGGGGCCTGACGTGCTGCGGTAGCGTCCATTGAGTCTTTCATAGCTGTTTTGCTCCCGTTTCCCACAGCGCGGGAACCATGCCGGCCAGTGTTGAACCAAAGCGCGCCGACGGGGACCGAGCTGATCCCATGAATGTATTGGGAATCGCAGTGCGGGTCGTTGGCTGTTAACGTATCACAGCCCAAGGAAAGGTTTCAATGGACTGGAAGGTCATTGTCCGATGAACCGTTTAATTTTATAAAGCGTCGATTTCTGCCAACGTGATGTCGAGCAAACTTTATCGTTCGAGTGAAAGCGCAAATGCATCGAGTGAAAGCGGCCGCAAGACGTTCCTGCGCATTCCGCTCTGCACCCGGCCGAGCTGCTGCGACGCCGCAGCGATCCAGGAGAAATCAATGCCCGCACTAAGCGATTTGAGTTCCGCCGCGATATCGGTATTGCGCACCAGTTCGGGCGCGCCTGAGTTGAGGGCCATCAGGTCTTTCAGCAGCCCGTAAATGGCGGACAGAAGCTGGTCAGTTTTCTCCTTGCCCTCGCCGCCCCCGCGATATGTTTCTGTGGTTCGAAACAGATCGGAGTGTTCGCCGGCGCGAATGGCTGTTGTCAGCAGCGCGAGAGCGTCCTTGCGCGAAGCCATGTACTGCTCCAGATTCAGGGATCGTGCCCGCCCTATGCCGCCCCCGCTTAAGCGAGCTGCCAGTTGCCGTTGCCGCGCATTCCATTCTGGCCGTTGGGTCGTGAGATATGCCTCAATCTGTGCCAGCGGAAGAGCACTCAACGTAAAGATAACGCAACGGGAACGAATGGTGGGAAGCAGTTCACCGGGATTGCGGGCCAGTAAAAAAATAGTTGCGAATTCAGGCGGCTCTTCCAGTACCTTCAGCAACGCATTTGCCGCCTCTTTCATGAACGCCGCATCGCTGAAGATGAAAACCCTGCGTCTGGCTTCGGCAGGCTTGTAGCGAATGGTTTCATTCACATGCCGCACCTGGTCCACCTTGATCATCATCTGCGGAGGATCCGGGGGAATGATCAGGACATCAGGATGCGGCTGAACCAGAATTCGCGTTTCCCGCTTGTCTGTTTCGCGGAGAGCCTCGCGTGCTTCCACGGCCTCGGCACAACGAGTTTCAAGGTCAGCGGCCTCTCCGATTCTCCGGCAGTTTTCACATACGCCGCAATAGTCGGGCAGGTCATCGGTTTTGCGGGCGTTCTGACAGTTCATGGTGCGCGCCAACATGAGTGCCAGCGTGTATTTGCCGGCGCCTTGGGGACCTGCCAGGATCACAGCGTGGGGAAAGCGGTCACGCGCCAGCATTTCGCGCAGGCGATGCACCACTTCAGCGTTGCCATGAAATTCAGAGAAACCCATTGCCGTTGATTTTAAACAGCCGGCGCTTTTCGCACCACCGCCGCGACCGCACAATACTGGGGTGAATTAAATTTTTTAACTGCTTTCTAAGAAAGCAATAAGGAACGGGGAACATGATCCTTACAACACAGTTCCTTCCCTCAGACCGTCTGTAAGTGCTCAGGAACTCGAAATCCCCCAGGGACTTGGACAAGAGGCACCAGCGTGGCAGATCTGCTGAAGCTACTCGTCTTCTCAGTGATTCGTTGCTGGATTTCAACGATCCGTTGATTACCTGCCGTTCGCGACAGCAGCGTTCCCCGGTTGCGTCCATTACCGGAACCTACTTCGTGTGTCTGGGGCACCATCCACAATTCCACGCGATTCAGAGCCGCGCTTGCCAGGATCTCTGCATGTTTCGGCCGGATGCTCTGGCGCTGGTCATACCATGGCCTGGACAGCAGCGCATCAGGAATTTGAGGCGCGGGTGACGGCATGGTTTGAAGAGCACCAACATGCGCCGGGTCTCGCGAATGAGTTGCGTTCCGCTACAAGGCGCTGCAGAAATTCGGTTACAATGAAATCTGTCGGGGCGTAGCGCAGCCTGGTAGCGCACCTGCCTTGGGCGCAGGGGGTCGGAGGTTCAAATCCTCTCGCCCCGACCAATCCAAATCGGCCCGTGATTTCAAAGGCTCACAAACGTACCCATCCCGCACTTTCGAACTGTTCTCCAGATAGCTGGTGTAATCGCCTGATTGCGACAGTTATCCCCGTTCGCGCGACGGACCTGTGGCGATAAATGCTTTACGACAAACGTTTTAAAGCAGAGGTATCCTGAAAATTCTTCAGTGATTGAAACCAAAGCAGATTGGACACCAGCGATACCGGTCCGTGGAAATCATTGAAGTTCCTACCGTTTGTGCCTTGCTCAATGCGGATATGAAACTCGACCGCATCGGAACCGGCCTCCGGCTTGCTGAAAATTCCCGTGAAGAAGTATCTATGCTGTCCGAGAGCGTCGAATGGGCGCAACTGCAAAATCCTTTTTAACGAAACGTAACCTCGCTGTTCGACACCGAACTCAAATGCTGCGACTTCGTCAGCGACAGTCACACGCACCGCTCCGAAGTACAAGCCGTCGCGCGCATAGGCGTCAAGGAGTTCGGGATAACCATCGTGATTGTCTCGCATGCTTCGACCATATTAAACAAAACGTTCGTCGACTGGCGTAACACTGCCATTTCACTCATTGTGGAAAAAACGCCGCAGGCGCATCTTGGGATTTCGAGGCGGCCAACTGAAAAAAAGTTCTAAAATCGTCTGCTAGAGCCGACCATCGAAACATTTCGTTATCCGGGCGGTCTTCCGGCACACCTAGCGTAACCTCCCAAGGTACCAATCGACCCCAAAACGGATACGGTTAACGGGCTGTCACATGGTGAAGTGTTTAATTGCGCCAGTTTGCCCGTCCTGTGGGGACCGTTTGCCATTGCGCATTCTGTCACCCAAGGCGGGATTTCAAACTTTCCTCAATTTCCCATTTTGGGCCAGTAGTCAGGTAAAATTTTCAGTTCTGTAAAGAACTGATTTTTTTTATTAGCAAGTCTTCACACACTTAAGCCGCAAGATTTTACGAATTCAGAACAACGGCGCATTGCAACTATCTGCACACAATTGCACCCCGATGCGGGCGCGGAACGATATTGCCCGATTGACACGCGCTACCGGGTTCAGGTTTGCGGAACAATTGAAGAGTTGGCAGAATTGCAGCTTTCCGCGGGGGAGCCATGCTCCGCCGCCATTCACTTCCATTTCCAGAATTTTTAGCGCTACCTCTATCTGATAGATTTATAAACTCTTTCCTCATTTTGGCTCTTGCATGGACATGCATGGAGTCAACGCCCTGGATACATCCTTTTCTTAAATTTTCGTTTCGATTTCGGGAACAGGAATCCGCAAAATTAACGGGGTTACTGAAGGACAGTTCGGGATCAGCTCCTGGTGCGCTGTCCAGCGGACTCCCAGTAACCACCTATTTTGCCATTTGCGATCCAGCTTACCTGCTCTTTACTATTGGCCGACCTTAAAGAGCTCTCATTCCCATTTTGGGAAATTCTGTTTCAGATTCGGAAACGGAGATCAAGTCCCTTTGTTTGTTGGGGATGGGAGCGGGCTGTCAGAAACTGACTTGCGAATAAATTTCAAGGAGATTTCTAGTGAAGAGCACCTTCCGTTTGGTTCTGTTTCTTGGAGTAACGCTGTCCGCCGGTTCGACATTTGCAAAAAGCCAGTTTGATACCCCTGTGCCAATGCCCGTTTGCCCGCCGAGCGGACCTTGTGTGACTTCAACATCCGGCAGCCAATTCGATACTCCTGTACCCATGCCCGTTTGCCCGCCGAGCGGACCTTGTTCCACAAGCGCTTTGGTTCGTTGGTAACGGCAGTAATTTCAAACTTCAAAAAGGGCTTGTAGCTCGGTTTGCCCCACAGTATGCTTATGTGAGCGCATGGCCTTGAAGTCCTTATTGCAGTGGCTTTGGGTCGCAGGCATAGCGTGCCAGGCGATTCTAGGCATAGTGTTGCTCTGCAAGAAGACGTGGAGAGTGTTTCCTCTTTTTGTCTCTTACTTCGTAACTGGCTTTGCAGGCACGTTGGTTCTTTATGGTGTGCAGAGACACCGGGGAATTTTCTTTTATTCGTACTGGTTTGTCGAAGCGGTGGGAGTTGCGTTTGGGTTTGCGGTTGTGTACGAAGTTTTCGGCAATGTTTTCTCAACACAGCAAGCATTAGGCCGTTTGGCAACCTTGATCTTTAGAGGTGTGCTGGTTCTGCTGCTCTGTATTGGAATTATTGTCCTGATAAAGCATACCCCATTTGGCTTTAGGAGCATTACCCCGAAAGGCATTGCCGCGGCAGTGGTGATCGTTGATGAAGCTGGCAGGATTATTGAAGTTGGGTTGCTGATGTGCTTGTTCGCCTTGTCATCGGCATTTGGATTGCATTGGCGGCAACAAGTTTTTGGCGTTGCTCTGGGCTTGGGCCTCTATGCTGCGGTTGAACTGGCATCCGTAGCAATCTGGGGACAGACGAGCAAGGCCGTTCATGAAGTTTTGAACGTGGTTCGTATTTTGAGTTTCAATACCAGTCTTCTTATCTGGATCGGTTACCTGCTCGTCCCTGAGCGTTCCGCCACGAAGGGTGAGCTTCCACAGCGGTCGCAACTGGAGCAGTGGAATCAGGCGGTCATGGAGCTTATAAGACAATGATTACTTTGATCGTGATTGCATTGGCATTGGGTGCCGTTGGGCTGTTCTATATGGCTGCGCGTGGCCGCAGGCGGCGTGCCGGCCAGAGTGTGCGCCCCGTGGACCTGAAGGCATTTCGGACGCTGGTGGACCGTGATGATGAAATGTTCCTGAAGGAACGTCTGACCCGGTCGAGTTTTTCCAGGATCAAGCGCCAGCGTGTGGCCGTGACGATGCGTTATGTGGGCAGGATTGCCAACAATGCTTCGCTCGTAATGGGCCTGGGAGAAGCAGCGCGCCAGAACCCCGATCCTGAAGTGGCGCGGACCGCCACGCAGATCGTTAATCTGGCCACCCAGTTGCGCCTGCAGTGCATTATGGCGTTGGCTAAACTGTCGATGGAATATGCTGTCCCATCCCTGCAGCTGACTCCTGCACTTCTGGCGCCGGACTACCAGAAGCTGCGTGAAAATGTGGTGCGCCTGGGCAAGCTTCAGTCGCCAACAATGGCGCCGCTGCCGATTGCAATCTAAGTTCAACACCAACAGCACGATTGGGAAGCCCTGCCGAAGCGCAGGGCTTCTGCTTTAGCAGCAAGTTCTTTCAGTTGGTTCAGTGCTTTAGAATATAAGCATGCTTCTCCAAGGAATATTCCCCGCGGTGACCACGCCCTTTTATCCTGACGGCGCGCTTTACCACAAAAAAATTGAGCACAACATTGACCGTTATTCCCGTACGCCGGTCTCGGGCATGGTGGTGCTTGGATCTACAGGGGAAGCAGTAATGCTGAGTGATGAGGAGCGCCGTGAGGTGCTGCGCATTTCAGCGGAAGTGGCTTCGCCGGAAAAGGTGTTGATTGCGGGCACCGGGGCGGAATCAGTGAGTGAGACGCTCCGCTTGACCGAATTTGCGGCAAGTCTGAAATTTGATGCCGCACTGGTTCGTACGCCGCACTTCTATCGCTCACAGATGACGCCGGAGGCCATGCTGGCCTTTTATCGGACGGTGGCAGACCGGTCACCTCTGCCGGTTATTCTTTACACAGTGCCACCATTTACCACCTATGACCTGCCACTTGAGGTGATTACGCAACTCGCGGAACACAGCAATGTCATCGGCATCAAGGAATCGGGCGGCAATGTTGAGAAGATTGCGGCCATGGTGCAGGCGACCAGGCATATCAAAAGGACCACCACGGTAACAGAGGTGCAGCAGGCCGTGACAGAGCGGATGCTGACAACACGAGCCGGTGACAATGGCGGTCAACTGCTGAGCGTGGGTGATCTCACGGGCGGCGGTACCGCGGTGGCTACGCCTCCGAGGATTAAGACGCGCAGCAAGGAAGTGGGCTTCCAAATACTTGTAGGAGCAGCACATACTTTGCTCGATTCGCTCCAGGTGGGCGCCAGCGGTGGGGTCTTGGGCTTCGCTGCTCCAGCCCCTACGATTTGTTTTGAAATCTACGCCGCATTTAGAGACAATGACGTGGAACTGGCCCGGTCAAAGCAACAAAGGCTGGAACCGGCCACAAAGCGGATTGTTTCGCAAATGGGCATACCGGCAGTCAAACACGCCATGGATCTGAACGGCTACTATGGCGGCCCCCCTCGGCTGCCTCTACTCCCTCTCACAGGGGCCCAAAAGATGGAAGTTGAAGAGAAAATGACGTTTTTTCGCAATTGAAGGTTCTTCTGAACGGCACTTCCGGGAGCAAGTCCAGAGCATGGCGGATGGAACTAAATGAAACTACTTTCGTCTACTATAAGGCGAAGGTATGAAAAGCATTCAGTTGAACTGGACGAAACTATGGGTTAAGGTAGTTTCCCCAAGTCCGGTGGCTTAAACAATGTTCCTGGTTTCGCGTTGCTCAAGTCGGCGCCGTGAGGGCAGGAGCAAGAGGAAAACCGAGTGTTGTCAGCGGGCAAGAAATTACGCGAACTCCGTGAACAGATAGGCCTGACGCTGCGCGATGTTGAAGTCGCAAGCATTGCGTTGGCTGATTCGCGGGGCATTGAAGATTTTGTCATCAACCCCAGCCGCCTCTCAGACATTGAGACCAAAGGTGTTATTCCCAGCATTTACCGCCTATATGTGCTTTCTGTTATCTACCGCGCGGATTTTGCCGAGTTGCTGAAGCTTTACGGGATTGACCTTGGTTCGACGGTGTCAGATTACGCTATCTGCAAGCCGGCCAAGACCCACCGGCTCGATATTGTGACGGCGCGTGGCAGCGCGCAGGTTCCAGTGAAATTTGATCCCGGTTTTGATATTCGGCGTTCCAGTGATATGGGCCGGATGATTGAGAACTGGGGCGTGGTTCCGCTGCAATATCTGCAGGAACTTTCCAAGCGCAAGTACACCTACGCCTACATTGGAACGGAAGACCTCACCATGTATCCGCTGTTGCTGCCTGGTTCCTTCGTGCAGGTGGACGAGGAGCGCACGCGGGTGGAAGAAGCCAAGTGGCGCTCAGAGCTGGAGCGTCCAATCTATTTTGTGGAGACCAGAGAAGGGCATTTGTGCTGCTGGTGCTCGGTCCGTCGCGGAGAGATCGTACTGCAATCGCACCCGCTCTCACCGGTGCCACCGCGAATCCTCAAACATCCGCAAGAAGCCGAAGTTATTGGGCAGGTCGTGGGAGTGGCTATGCGACTTGTGGAGTGGTACGCTCCTGATGAGCAAGAGCTTGAACCGAGTCCTGAAGAAGGCGAAGGTGAGACGAAAGAAGTGCGTCGTCATTGACCGGGGCCGTAAGGACGAAAGACTCCGGTTTCAAGACCTCGGGCCCATCCTGGCGACCTACAGCTTCCTGATACTCCCGGTAAATTTCGCGGATGGGTGATCCCACCATAGCTCCGGCAATTTCAGTATGAGCAGCGCGAATTGCATCCTGTGCCTGGCGCGCGCCAAAGGCCCGGGTCAGGCCCCAGTGGCGGTACTGGCCATCCGGTATCTGCAGGGAACAGATATAGGCGAGCCGCTCTAAGAGGGTGGGGAGCGTGCTCAACGTGCGTTGTTTAAAGTTTTCAGCCGCCCGGTAAATCATGTCCTTGCCACGGAGTGGTTCTTTCATATATTACAGGTGTTCTTCCCCCTGCAGCAAAGTTAGCATACCGCTGTTTGAGCGTTCCGGTATCCGTGTTTTGTTCTGAATCCGGAACAAAGCTATGACAAAAGTAATGTTTTCCGCCTTTCTCACACCCCAATGTTGCACTTTTGAATCCTGCATCCAAACACTCAGGGAGAATGCCAGAGGCAGCTCTGGTTAAAAAGAGAACAAGGAGCAACGGCATGGCACGGGAAAAACAAAAACAGCAAGAGCAGCACGATTGGCAGGATGAGCGCTCACCTGAGCTGAAGACCGACGAACGAGCTGGCCTGGACGATCTGGGACGCGACCCCGGAGAGGTGGGCCCGGACAGTGCGGGGCAGTCGGGAGATTCGCAACGGCTCTCAGATATCGCTGAAGCGAACGAGGAATCAGTAGAAGAGCTTGCGACTACTGATCAGGCCATCGAAGCAGCCGCGGTGGAGGGCGTGGAAGATGCCGCAGCGCATCCGGAGCGTCCGGTTCACACGCATGAGGGATATGGAAGGCCGGATGACGTGCCGCCGCGCCGCAGGGACGATGAGGCTGCCTGACAACTTTATTCGCCGATGTCCTCGTTCCACAAGACAGGCTTGGCGCAGGTGAAATCCTGCATCAAACGAATGCAGTCTTCATCCTGAAGCACCTCGACGCAGACACCGCGGGAGCGTAAAAGCTTTTCCTCGCCCATGAAGGTCCGGTTCTCGCCCACAACCAAGGTGAGAATTCCATAAAGAAGGATGGCGCCGGAACACATGGAGCAGGGAGAGAGCGTAGTGTAGAGCACTGATTCGCGATACACAAATGCAGGCTGACGGCCTGCATTTTCCAGTGCGTCCATTTCACCGTGGAGAATGGCGCTGCTCTTCTGCACACGGCGATTGTGACCGCGACCGATTATCTTTCCGCGATGTACCAGCACGGAACCGATTGGTATGCCGCCCTCCGCCAGTCCCTGACGAGCCTCTTCAACAGCAGCTTTAAAAAATTGATCCGAAGGCATGGTTTGCGCACTCCATGTGAGTATGGCATTCCGGCGCGGAGTCCGCGCCTGTCCTGATGACTATACTGAAGGGCGGAGCGTTGTTGTATGTCATGGCTCGTTCCCATGATTAAAGCTGCTCGCTCCATTCGCCATGTGGGCAGTCATTTTCGTCCCTTTGTCAGGTCTGGCGCAGAGCAATGATTACTGGTCGCTTCCGGAAACCTCGGTCATCATCAATTCCCAACGGCAGAAGCCCCCGAAGCAGATAGTGATGCGCAGCAGAACACTACACCGGCAAATCAGGAAGGTTCGAAGCCCGGCTATTCCATGCGGTTAGACGTCCCGTTGGTGACGCTTGATGTGAGCGTGCTAATCCAGACGGCTATTTCGTCAACGATTTAAGCAAAGGAAATTTCCGCGCACTGGAAGATGGTGTGCCGCAGGTAATCACCAGCCTGGCGCAGTCGCGGGCGACCGTGAGTGCCGTGTTGCTGGTGGAGTACTCGGCTGAAACCTTTGCTCTGCAACTCGACGCGCTACGTTCGTGTTTCTATTTCATGCGTACACTGACGCCGGATGACTGGGCTGCCGTGGTGTTGTCTGACAAGCGGCTTCGCATCATCCAAGACTTCACGCAGGACAGGACCGTTTTGCAGAACATCCTGCAGACAATGGTTGTGCCCCTTTCACGCGAAGTAAACCTGTTTGACGCACTCTACGATACCGTGGACCGATTGCAGTCTGTGGAAGGCCTAAAATACATCATTCTGCTGGCCAGCGGCGTGGATACTTTCAGTCGCAAGATATTGGATGAGGTCTACAGGAAAATCCAGTCTGCAAAGGGCATCGCGGTTTATGCGATTGAGACGGACCGGAATTCGGAGCACCGTCAGGAAACCAACCAGATGCGGTCGTTTGCGCAGATGAGCGGCGGACAGTTTTTCTTCGCAACATCGCCGCAGGAGTTCGCTGACGTGATCCGCACCGTCGGGCAAAGCATTCGCAATCAGTACATCCTCACATATCACCCTACTCACACTACACGAGACGGCGCATGGCACAAAATCAAGATTGAAGTGGTTACGGAGTCCGGGCACAAGGAGCCATATCAGGTTGTGGCGCGAGATGGTTATCGGGGAAGGACAAAACCGACTAGGGCTTCACGTTAAAATCCGGCTGCGTCAACAGATGAGACGCACGACACTGCGGTAAAATCAGGTTACAGCCAATCTCAAAGAGTAGATAATAAGGGTATTGCGGCTCCATCCGGGTGCAGTGTTGCACGGGCGGCAAGAGCTGCTTGCTTCGCCAACAGCCAGTGATGAGGCTCAAGATAGGAACAAAACTTCATGGCAACGCTTGACATCGGCATACAAGAGAAAGCGGCGCAGAGTTTTCAGAACGGCCGCAAGGTGAACGATTTCTCCATTCAAGTGGGTACGGTCAACGGTTCAGGGTCGCAGTCTGCCAATACCGTGCTGTTGCGCAGCATTTTCCAGATGGGCGTGCCTGTTTCAGGCAAGAACCTGTTTCCTTCGAATATTGCGGGCTTGCCCACATGGTATACGATCCGCGCCAGCAAGGAAGGTTATATTGCGCGCAAGAAAGAAATCGATTTTCTTGTGGCGATGAACGCTGAAACGGCGAAAGAAGATGTGATGTCGCTGATTTCAGGAGCGGCCTGCGTTTATGACGAGCCCCTCAACCTGAACGTACTACGCAGTGATGTAAGTTTTTATCCCGTACCGTTCGACAAGTTGGTAGCGCCAGTTTGCCATGACGCCAAGTTGCGCCGGCTGGTGAAAAATATGTTGTACGTGGGCGTGGTGGACTTCCTGCTGGGAATCGACCTGAATGAATCTGAAAAGGCCGTTGCCAAGCAGTTCGGAAAAAAGAAAAAAGCCGCTGAGCTGAACATTGCCGCAGTGCGCGCCGGCTATGACTACGCGAAAGCCACATTCACGAAGCAGGACCCGTACTTTATCGAGCCGATGAATGAGAACCAGGGAAAGATCATCATTGACGGCAATGCTGCGGCTGCCCTGGGATGCATGTTCGCCGGCGTCACGGTGGTGACGTGGTATCCAATCACGCCATCCACTTCGCTGGTTGAGGCGTTGATCGACAACTTGAAGGAGTACAGGATCAGCCCTGACGGCAGGGCGACCTTCGCGGTGGTGCAGGCGGAGGACGAACTGGCTGCTATCGGCATGGTGCTGGGTGCGGGTTGGGCGGGGGCTCGCTCAATGACTTCAACCTCAGGTCCGGGAATTTCATTGATGTCAGAATTTGTTGGGCTCGGCTATTATGTTGAAATTCCGGGCGTGATTTTTGATATACAGCGCGTAGGCCCCTCAACCGGACTGCCCACGCGCACCATGCAGGGTGACATCCTGAGCGTTGCATTCCTGTCTCACGGGGACACCAAGCACATCATGCTGTTGCCGAGTTCGGTGACCGAGTGCTTCTCCATGGCAATGGACGCGTTTGAGTTGACGGAAAAGTTCCAGACGCCGGTGTTCGTGATGTCTGACCTCGATTTGGGTATGAACAACTGGGCGAGCGAGCCGTTTGCATATCCTGAAAAGCCAATCAGCCGCGGAAAGGTACTGAGCGCAGCCGAACTGGAAAAGGCGGGAACCTTTGCCCGCTACAAGGACGTTGACGGTGATGGAATTCCGTATCGCACTCTGCCCGGGACGAAGCATCCTGCGGCTGCTTATTTCACGCGAGGCAGCGGACACAACGAGAAGGCCGGTTACAGCGAACGTCCTGACGACTACAAAAACAACATGGACCGGCTGTTGCGCAAATTTGATACAGCAAGAAAATTTGTTCCTGCTCCGGCAAAAGAAGTGAGCGGGACTTCAAAAACAGGTGTGATTGCCTACGGAACCACGCACTGGGCCATGTATGAGTCTCATGACCAGCTCGAGAAAGAGTATGGCGTAAAGATTGATTACCTCCGGTTGCGCGCTTACCCGTTCAACGAGGATGTGCATGACTTTATCAAGAACCATGACCGGGTTTATGTGGTGGAGCAGAACCGGGACGCCCAGATGTTTCAGTTGTTGAAGCTGGACATCGCCGCGGAACAGGTGGTGAAGTTGCGAAGCGTGCTGCACTATAACGGGCTGCCCGTGGATGCGCGGTCCATTACGGACGAGATAATTTCTCAGGAGGGCAAGTAAATGTCGGCGACCTCAACGCCAACACCAGCGCCAAAGACCAACATCATTGGTTTGACGGTGCTTGATTACCGCGGCGGCAAGAGCACGCTGTGCGCGGGCTGCGGTCATAATGCCATCTCTGAACGCATTATCGATGCCTGCTTTGAAATGGGCGTGATGCCGGAGAACCTGGTCAAGCTGAGTGGCATAGGCTGCTCATCCAAGAGCCCGGCGTATTTCGTGAATCGCTCGCACGGATTCAATGCCGTGCACGGCCGCATGCCCTCGGTCGCTACCGGCGTCGCGCTTTCCAATCACAAGCTGATGATGCTGGGAGTTTCTGGCGACGGCGATACTGCGTCTATTGGGATTGGGCAATTCATTCACCTGATGCGGCGTAATCTTCCCGTGATTTACATCATTGAGGACAACGGCGTGTATGGCCTCACCAAAGGCCAGTTTTCAGCCACTGCTGACATTGGCGCCAAACTGAAGACCGGAGTGATCAATGATCTTCCACCGATTGATACATGCGCTCTGGCTATCCAGTTGGGAGCTACCCTTGTGGCCCGGTCATTCTCCGGCGACAAAAAACAGCTTCTGGCTGTGCTGAAAGCCGCCATCGCGCACCGGGGCACCGTGATGATTGACGTGATTTCGCCCTGCGTGACGTTCAATGATCACGAGGGCTCGACCAAATCCTACAAGTATCTGAAAGACCATGATGAACCGGTGCACGAGGTGGGCTTTGTTCCCAGTTTCGAAAACATTGATGTGGATTACGATGCCGGCACAACTACTGCTGTACGCTTGCATGACGGCTCATCACTGCGGCTTCGCAAGCTGGGCCGGGATTACGATGCCACTGACAGGGTGAACGCGCTGAAAATCCTGACTGAGGCTCATGATAAAGGTGAAACACTGACAGGCGTGTTCTACGTGAATCCGCAGGCGCCCACGTTCATTGAGGTGCTTAATCTGGTGGACCAGCCTCTGGGGACTCTGCCACAAGAAATGGTTCGGCCACCCAAGAGCGTGCTGGACGAAGTGATGGAAGAGCTGCGGTAAATAGAACGGTCTCCGCAGCTCGTCAGTTCATAAATCAGAAACAGTGGCGGCAACTGGATCGAGCAGTCCCAGCTCTGATGCAATCTGCTGCAACTTGACTCGCGTCTCGCGCTTTACTGGGACCATGGGAAGCCGGTAAACTTCTTCCACTCTTCCCATCATTGCGACTACAGCTTTCACTGGCATGGGATTTGATTCCAGGAAGTTTGCCTGCATCAAGGGCAGGAATTTGCGATGGATCTGGCGCGCCTTTTTCCAGTCATTATTCAGCGCCGCGGCAGTGAGATCTGACATCTCTTTTGGAATTTCATTGGAAGCCACAGAGATGATTCCCACGCCGCCAAGGGAAATTACCGGAAGCGTGACCGCATCGTCGCCTGAAAAGACCAGGAATGTGTCAGGCACATGGTTGAACACTTCAGCGATCTGTCCGATATTTCCGCTGGCTTCCTTCACCGCAATGATATTGGGAAGCTTCACCAGCCTCCCCAGCGTGGCGGGTTCAATGTTGGCACTGGTTCGCCCGGGAACGTTGTAGAGTACTAGAGGCTTGTTCACTGCTTCCGCAATCGCTTTGAAGTGCTGGTACTGGCCTTCCTGCGTTGGCTTGTTGTAGTAGGGCGATGCCGTGAGAATGGCATCCACACCTTTGCGTTTGTTCAACTCGCGGGCCTTCTGTACGGCATCCGCAGTGTCATTGGAAGTTGCCCCGGCAACGATGGGTACTCGTCCGGCAGCTACTTCAACGGTGATATCAATCACGCGCAGCCACTCTTCCTTGCTAAGCGTCGGGGTTTCACCTGTAGTGCCGCAAGGTACAAGGAAGTGAATTCCGGACTTGATTTGCCATTCAACCAGCTGCCCGAGCCGCTCCTGGTCAATGGTTTGATCTTCACGAAAAGGTGTGATCAGCGCTGTACCGCAGCCTTGGAGTTTCATCGTTTTGTCTAGCATAGCAAAATCCACGGGGCGCAGAACAGGCAAACTCTGCCGCAGTTTGAGCTTGAGCACCTCTGTTAATCGGGTGATTACCAATTGAGAAATTGGACAATGCTCAGCGGCGATTATCAGGATTGACCTCTCCTGATTTACCAATCACCAACTTACTCAATTACCAGATATCTACAGTTGGTCCACAATGTCCGGGAACTCATAAAATCCTGTCTTTCCCTTGACCCACTCCGCTGCACGAACCGCGCCTTCAGCAAAACCGGTGCGTGATTTGGCGTCATGGGTCAGCAGAATGGTGTCATTGACAGAATCCAGCATGATAAGGTGCATGCCAATGGTTTCGCCTTCACGAACCGAATTGATCTCCAGCTTCACGCCGGATTGTTCCTCCAAGATGTTTTGCAGAGTCACGGCGCTACCGGAAGGCTTGTCTTTCTTGTGTACATGATGCCGTTCCAGAATGTTGCCCGAATACTGGTCTCTCAGTATGGGCGCAATGGCCCGCACGGCCTTAAAAAAGAAGTTCATGCCGACCGAAAAATTGGACCCAACCACAAGCGCCGCTTCGCGCTCATTGATCAATTCACGAATGCTCGCCATGTGCTGGTACCAACCGGTGGTCCCCACTACAACGGGGACGCGTGCCTCAGCGCAACGGATGATGTTGGGGATCACGGCCTGAGGCGTGGTGAAATCAATCGCCGCCTCGGTTTGCCGCAATAACTCCAGGGTAAGGCCGCGCCCGCCCGGATTCTTGCTGCCGGCCACGGAGCGGACCTGGTGACCGCGAGATGCGGCTATCTCGGCGACCAGCGCGCCGGTTTTTCCCTGGCCTAGCACGAGCAGTTTCACGCGAAGACCTCTGGATCAACTTCAGTGAAGAAAACCTGGTGCAGCCGTGACACTACTTTAGGCACGTCCGGCTCGTCAATCACAAAACTGATGTTGATCTCTGATGCACCCTGGGAAATCATCTGAATGTTCACATCAGAAATTGCGCTGAAAACAGTGGCCGCGATACCCGGCGTATTGCGAATGTTTTCACCCACCAGGCAGACAATGGCTTTGCGTCCTTCATATTTCACATCAGCTAGTTTGCTCAGGTCGGCTGCAATGGCGGCAATGGATTCATTGGAATCCACGGTGACGGACACGCTGACTTCAGAGGTGGAAACCATGTCCACCGGACAACGATGGTTGGCGAACACCTCAAAAATGCTTTTCAGGAATCCGTGGGCCATTAGCATGCGGGTAGCCACCACATCAACCACGGTGATGCGTTTTTTGGCGGCAATGGCCTTGAAGACATTTTTGCTTTTAGGGGCCGTCGCCGTAATGCGTGTGCCCTCGCACCTGGGATTGCTGGAGTTCAGGATGAGTACGGGAATGTTCTTGTGGATGGCCGGAAGCAGCGTAGCGGGATGCAGCACCTTCGCGCCGAAATAGGCCAGTTCGGCGGCTTCTTCAAAGCTGATGGTTGTGATGCGCCGCGCCTCAGGGCAGAGATTGGGATCGGTGGTCATCATGCCGTCCACGTCCGTCCAGATCTCAATGGTCTTTGCATTTAATCCGGCCCCGACGATGGCTGCACTGAAATCTGATCCCCCGCGGCCCAGCGTGGTTGGCGCGCCGCTTCGCGTCGCGCCGATGAAGCCGCCCATCACAGGCACTCTGCCTTTTTCCAGCAGCGGCCTGATGATTTCGGCGAGGCGCGCGTCTGTCTCTTCGAACTGCGGCACCGCTTTGCCGAAATTTTCGTCTGTAACGATGCACTTGCGTGAGTCAACGTGGCAAGCTTCAATGCCTCGCTGGGAAAAAGCTGCTGTTGCAATTTTGCAGGATATCCGCTCTCCAAAGCCTGCAATGGTATCGGTGGTGCGGAGCGTCAGTTCGCCCACTGCCACCACGCCACGCAGCAGTTCATCCAGCCCATTGAAGTCGGCTTCCAATTCCGGCGCAATCTGTTCAAAAGCATGAGCGCCCAGCAGATCAACAGCGGTGTTGTAGTGCCGCTCACGCGCTGCGCGCGAGAGTTCCAGCGCCTGTTCGCGGTTGCCGGCGCCGGCAGCGGCGGCCATGGCCAGAAGCTGGTCAGTGATTTTGGCCAGCGCGCTTACCACTACTACGGGCTTTTCTGCCCGCCGCTCGCGGACAATGGCAGCCACACGGTCGATGGCGCGAGCGTCCTGTACAGAGGTGCCGCCAAATTTCATCACTATCATGGCTGCACTCCGGCCCGCCGGCTCAATCGAGATATCCCTGCGCTTTGAGCAGTTCGCCGTTCAGAATGGCTGCACCGGCAGCGCCGCGAATAGTGTTGTGGGAGAGCACGGTGAATCGCCAGTGGAAAATGTTGCAAGGGCGCAGGCGCCCGACTACAGCAGACATGCCGCGTCCGCGATCGCGATCCAGCCGCGGCTGAGGACGGTCAGGAGCAGGATCATAGTAGACGGGCTGCTCCGGCGCTGACGGCAAATTGAGCTTCTGCGGCGTGCAGCGGAATTCGTTCCACGTGCCAATGATCTCTTCTGCACTGGCTTTTTTCCCGAGTTGCATGGAGACGGATTCAGTGTGGCCGTCTTCCACGGCAACACGGTTACAATGCGCGCTCAAGAGAGTGTTGGCGGGGGTCACGCGATTGCCATTCAAAGTGCCCAGGAGCTTGCGGGATTCCGCCTCCATTTTCGGTTCTTCATTCGCGATGTATGGAATCACGTTGCCAAGGATATCGAGAGACGGCACGCCGGGGTAGCCTGCGCCGCTTATGGCCTGCATGGTGGCGACAAAAATCTTCTCTATGCCGAATTTACGGTGCACCGGGCCCAGAGCCAGCACGAGCCCAATAGCGGAGCAGTTCGGGTTGGTCACCATGAAGCCGCCATTTTTCTTGTACCACTGCTGGGTCTTGATCAACGCGGTATGGTCGGCATTAACTTCAGGAATCACCAGCGGAACGTCTTCAGCCATGCGGAATGCGCTGGAATTTGATACCACGGCGCAGCCTGCTTCGGCGAATCTGGGTTCAATGTCTTTAGCTGCTGCCGCGTCCAGGGCGGCAAACACCAGCTTGGGTGTGTCCTTTGCCGGAGCAGCCGAGTTGACCGTCAGCCCCGCAATTCTTTCGGGGATGCGCGTCGGCAAACGCCATGTAGCGGCTTCCACATAGCTTTTTCCGGCGGAACGATCAGACGCCGCCAACCACGCCACTTCAAACCACGGATGGTCTTCAAGCAATTGGATAAAACGCTGTCCTACGGTGCCGGTGGCCCCGACAATGCCTACTGGAATCTTGTTGGTCATGCGATCTCTATTTTTGATTCTAACATTCAGGAATTAGAGATGATCGCCGGCCAATTGCCCAGAATTGCCAAATTCCAAAATTCCAAAAGTGAGCCGGCACCCGCCTTCAGACAATTGTCAATCCTGGCAGTCTTGGCAATTTTGGCAATTGTTTTCCGGAGTATCTCTGCAGCTGCTGTTCAATCACCCGTTGCTGCTGCAACAGCCTTCTTCTTAACCAGGTATTCATCAGCCAGTACCATCACCAACGCCGCAGTCGGTACAGAAACCAGCGCGCCGATCACGCCAGCCAGTGAGCCGCCGAGGGACAAGGCAATGATCACCGCCAGAGGGGAGAGCTTGAGCGTTGAGCGCATGATGCGCGGTGAGAGGAATGCAGCTTCAAACTGGGCGTAAACTGCGTGAAATATGACCACGCCGAACATTTTCTCCGGCGAGTCCATCGCGGCCACGCTGCTGGCAATCACCAACGCGCTGATAGGCCCCGCAATGGGGATGATATCGGCAACTCCGGCGAACATTGCCAGAATGTAGAAATATCTGAGGTGCAGAGAGTAATACACCACCAGACTTGCACTTCCCATGCACGCCATCATGATGGATTGTCCCATCAGCCAATTGCGCATGCGTTTGTTGGCGCGCAGCAAGGTCGATGTGAGGCGGTTCTGCTGTTGAAGAGGGAACAGCGAGATCACCCACTGCAGCGTTCGCTCACCGTCAATGATGAAGTACGCGGTAAGGATGATCGCGGTAAACAGGCCAAAGATTCCTCCTGCCAGGTTCAGGAACAATCCGCTGGCCCCGCCCACAATCTCCGTCGCATATTTCTGGAGTGCCGCCGGATCAACCTTGTTTCCAAACGGCAGGTGCTTTAGCTCATCACTAAGACTTGCCATGTGCCTCGGCCAGTCGGCAGAAAATTGCCGCGCATCGTGGTAAATCGGAGGGAACGCGAAAATCATGAAGAGCGTTCCCAGCAAAAGCATCATCAGGATGAGAAAGACTATGGCAAAGCCGCGTCCCGCGCGCCAGCCGTTGATTCGCATCTTTTGGATTAAGCCGATAGCAGGCGCCAGCACCACCGCAAACAGCGCGCTCACGTATATCAGCATCAGGACGTCGCGAACCGTGTACGCAAACCACAATGAGATCAGCACGCCAAAAAAGAAAAGAATGTCAGAGCGGTGGTTGTTCATAATACTGCGAGGATTTCTTGTAGTTTATCGCGATTGTCGAATAGCAGTGGGCTCAGAAAGAACAAAGAATTTCGTAACTGGGTAATTGGGTAATTGGGTAATTGCAAAATCACAGCTCTCCGCCTGCCAAATTACTCATTTACCCAATTACTCATTTACCAAATTACCCCACCCTCAGTCTCTTACCACCTCAACGTTGCTGGAGGGAACTGTCATTTTCAGGATCTTGTAGTCGTCGCTCACCCAGAAATTCCAGACTACCCCGTCGGATTCCATCTTGAATTTGTTCAGCTCTTCCTCATGACCCTTCAACACGATTTTCTCGCGGCCCATCAACTCCATCACGGCGGAAGCGGAAGTATGCTGATGCGGAACCAGGATCCCGAAGTGGCTAGGCGCGCACATGCGTCCTTCATTTGGCTTCATAATGCATCCTGTGGCCAGATATCTCCATACCAGCAACTCGCGCTGAGAGAAAAAATTATCGTCCAGAATCACCGTGGATGGCGGCAGGATGTAGGGAACATCCATTTTCTTCTGGTCAGCCGGAACCACATGTTCCACCAGCAGCTGCTCTTTGGGTTCTACCGTGGATTGCTCTTTCTGCGGCGTCAGCCCCTTCCAGACATAAGAAAGTAGCTCTCCGTTGGGAGCCACATGCATCTCTGCGGTCTGAGTGACCTTGCCGTGGCCATCCTCGACAGTGATCTCAGAGTTGGCAACGCTCATCTGCGAGCTTCGCTGCTCAATGGTGAACTTTTCCGTTCCCACGCGCTTCCCATTCATGAAGATGCCAAAGCTGCCGGAGTCCCATATCTTGCTGCTGCCGCCCTTGTTGTCTTTCTGCAGGGAGAAGGCAAAGCCGGTAAAGCACACACACAGGAAGATTGATAATGCGATAAAACCAAATTTGCGGACGTGATTCATGAGTTTACTTCCCAGGAGCCGTTGAGAGCGTCCCAATTGACACCGGTGAGTTGCCGGCATCGCGCAAGATTTCTACATTGCTGTTGCTGACCGTGATCTTCACGATCCTGTAATTCTCATCCACCCAAAGGACCCAGCGGAGCTCGGAATCCTTGCTCTTATCGTTCATCCAGACCACCTGTTGTGGAGTGTGCAGGGTGAGTTCCACTTTATTCAATTGCTGCTCAGCTCCGCTGGCGCTGCCTTCTCCATGCCCCAGCAGCTGTAGCGTTGCGTCCACGGAAATATGTTGTTGCGGGATTAGGACCGGGATTGTGGCGGGTTTGCATGCAAGCTGGTTGGAAACTCTGGAGCACGCGGCCAGGTAATGCCACAACAGCACTTCACGCTGGGAAAAGAAGTTGTCGTCAAGAACGGCGGTGGAAGCGGGAAGAAGGTGCTGGATATCGAGTGGCTTCTGGTCCGCAGGTGTGATGTGCTCAATCAGCAGCTGGTCTTTCGTATCCACCTTGCACTGTTCTTTCCTCGGCTGGTTTGATTCCCACGTGTACGACTGGAGGTCCCCATTGCGTGCCAGCTCCATTTCCGACTTCTGACTGGCCTTATAGGCTCCCTGCTGCATCTTCAATTCTGAAGTGGTAACGCTGGAATCTCCACGCTGCTGGATTTTGAATTTTTCTGTTCCTACCCGCTTGCCGTTCACAAAGATGCCGAAGCTGCCTGAATCCCAAACCTTGCCGTCGGCGGCCTTTTGTTCCTTCTGTTTCGCGGACGCGCAAGAGGGAAGAAGCACCATGCCCAGAACGATTGAGAAGATTGCTGCTGCCTTCATGAGCGCCACTCCGGCATTACTGACGCGAGAAGGCGCGCAATCTCCGCAGTCACGTCTTGTACCGTCTTTCCCATCGTATTTACCTTGTGCGTTGCCATTTGGTATGCCGCAAGCCGCTCTTCGTAGAGACGCGCAAAACGCTCCTGATCAGTCGCCAGCGGACGCACAGTGCCATCTGTCGTGCATCTCCTCCGCAGTTCATCCACAGGAGCGTCCAGCAAAATTGTGATCGCCCCTCCTTGTTCCAGTGCGCGCCGGTTCTGCGCTTGCGCAAAGGTCCCGCCGCCCAGAGCTATTACAAGATCGTCTTTTCGGGCAGGATCTTGCAGCAATTCCTCCAGCGCTTGCGTTTCCGCCGCGCGGAAGCCTGTTTCCTCACGTTCAGCAAAAATCTCCGCCACGGTCCGGCCTTCGCGCTGCTCAATGATCTGATCAAGATCACAGAAATGCCATCCCACGCGCGAAGCCAGGGCACGTCCCACGCTCGACTTGCCGGCGCCCATGAACCCGACCAGAAACACACGCCGGGTTGATGGTGCTCGCGCCATGAGGGGAAAATTTTGTTCGCGGCGTGAAACGCGATTGTTATTGCTTCTTTACGCGGATTTTACCACTGAATGAACGGAGCTCAACCGAAGATGAACCTGAGTTGGAAGTACCTGCAAAGGAACTGCCCGATTTAGGTACAAACACCGGGTGTTTCTTAGCCTGGAGGGGAAAATCATTTTCTACGCTGCCCGACGCGGAATGCGCGTTCAAATCAACCGAAGCAGTTTCCGGCAGGCTCATATCGATGTTGCCGCTGTGCGTGGTCATAAGGTAAACACCCACCCCGGAGCAGTCTCCCCGGTAGGTGATATTTCCGCTGCCGGTTGCCACATTCACCTTAGGCCCGGTCACATCCGTCATCTGTACCGCGCCACCGCTGGATGTGACATGCACATATCCCAGTGAGATATGGCTCAACCCTACCGGGGCCGCCACACTGCGGACATTCAAATGCGAGCGCCCAACGCCGCTCACGGTGATTTTGCCAGTGTCAGATGAAAGCGTAATGTCGCCACTTAAACCATCTGCATTGATAGGCGCTGTGGCCGTGCTGACCGTAATCGCTGTCCCAGCAGGTACAGTTACTTCCATGTCAACCTTGGCTTCGTCGGAGTTTGGCGCCTGTTGCGGTAGAGCATGGGACCGGATCTCAATGCGGCGTTTGTCCGGTGTGCCGTCCTGGTCAACTTCCACTTTGTTGGAATGAAGTGTATAGGCCACCAGCACCTGATGCCCGGTTCCCGATTTCAGGGTTACCGAACCGTCATTGTTAACAACATTGACGCTGCCATTGGGCGCGATGTCGAGCCGTGCTTCTTTGTGGTTTGTCTCGGGTTGGGCCTGAGCTTCGGCTGCCAAACAGGAGAGTGCCACGGTAAAAACAAATGCCCCAAGCACGGCAATCTTGCGGGCAACAGCAGCTCGTTCACAGCGCCGCGGAATACGGGATTCGGTCATGGCAGGCATCCCTTCAGCCGGCTTCTACTGCGATGATCTGTCGACGGCCATCTGGTACAGCATTTCTTTCTGTTCGTGCGCCTCTACCAGTTGGTCCTGCGCCGCGGCATCCTCCGGATTCATTTTGACCGCCCTCTCGGCGTCAGAAATATACGCGTTGGCTTCTTTCAATCCGGTTTCGTACGCACGACGGACCTGCGGGTCCTGCTGTGACATCTGGATGATTACCTGCTGGTCATCGCTTTCCAGTTGTGCTGGTTGAGTGCTGCTATTTTGCGCTGTTGACTGGGTCGGGGGCCAGTGAGGTTTATAGGTCACCACCACGGCAGTAAACACCGTGATGGCCGCCAGGGCCAAGATCCATCCTAGGGGCGTCCAGCTTTTCGATTGTGTCGGGGTCGGGTATGTCAATGAATGTCCCTGGCGGGACATTCGACCCTCCGAGAGCAGGCCTTCTCGGTGCAAGGACTGCTCAATGTTGTTCCAAACGCGCGGGTTTGGATCGTGCATGGGTAAAAGTAATTTGGCCTGTTCGGCAATGTATCTCAGGTCCCGCACCAGTTCGGCGCAGGCTGCACACGACCGTAAGTGCCCCTCTTGTTCTTCATTCCCGCCGCTTTCAATGATGTACGGCAGCACTTCCTGGAATTGCTGGCAAGTCATTTTATTCTTCATCCTCTCCCAACGGCCCAGAACGCCTCTGTCAAATGGTCGTTTTGGGGTGCTGGCTCAGCCGCACTATCAGTGGCGGGCGGCCTTTTCGGCTCTGCTGAGCTTCAGCAGGTCACGCAGCTTCATGCGCGCCTTATGCAGCTGTGATTTGCTGTTTCCAATGGAACAGCCCATCATCTCTGCAATCTCATTGTGCTCGTAGCCCTCTACATCATGGAGCACAAAAATAATCCGATATCCTGGCGGCAGGCTCTCAATGGCCCGCTCCAGGTTGACCCGGTCAATCGACCCCGCAAGGACGATATCGCGAGCGCCAATGTCTTTCTTCGGCCCATCTTCATGCTGGGGCTCCAGCGCCTCATCCAGCGAAACTTCAGGCAAGCCCTTCTTGCGCAGGTGCATCAGCACCACGTTCACTGCCAGCCGGTGCAGCCAGGTGGAAAACGCTGACTCTCCCCGGAACGTGGCAATCTTCCGGTACAACTGCAGAAACGCTTCCTGCGTGAGGTCTTCGGCCTCAGCCGTGTTACCGGTCATGCGCAGACACAACGAATACACACGACGCTTGTGCAACCCATACAGGGCTTCAAACGATTCCGCGTCACCGCCTTTGGCCCGTTCAATCGCCTCTGCTTCTGACAGTCCGGATGCAGTGATTTTCTTTGCTTGTGTCAATTTGCCCTTATAAGGCCGCTGGTCAATAGGATGCGGCCGAGTAGCTGCTGTGTTGTATGTCAATACATTGCTCCAGCCCAGCGCAAAAGTCTAATTGAACCGTTTTCCGCAACTTTGGTTGCCTGTTATGGCAAAAGAGCTCCCACACTCGGCGATTCCCTTAGTCCGGAACAGCATTCGAAGTGACTTGCCACTTTATTCGCGGGGGACCGGGTATTTTCGGCACTTTTGTTGCAGGGAAACACACTTACGCCGAATCGACCCTTGGGTCACGCCCGATTTTCCACTGGGTCGATCCAGACTTTTCCACTGGGTCACGCAAGATTTTGACTGCATCGCCCAAGCATCAACCCTCTCGCTTCCAGCAGTAGGTCAGCGCCCGCAGAGCCGTTGCTTGCCATTGCCTGAAACGGGCGTCGCAATACGGGCAAGGTTGACCGCTAAAATTCGCCATATATTCGCTAGAAGCCATCATGAGTCCGTTTCGCTGGGAAAGCAAATGCCTTTCAGCAGCCTGCGATTCCCAACCCACCGCTTTTATTGAAGCGCATCTAACCTCAACAAACGCGGGAGGTGGAAGTTGGATTTCGACAAGCTGAAAAAGGATCTGGAAGAAAAAGGAATTGAAAAAGGCAAAGAAGAGCTCGACAACCTGAAGGGCAGGCTCGGCAATTTCAACTCCGGACAGGTGAATACCACCACTCAGCCGGACAAGGCCAATAAAGTACACGTGGGTCCGCCCACTGATCACCACTCAGGACAGATGGCCAATTCCGGCCAGACCGGAACCACTCCTGTGATGGACTCAGGCAAGGCTGACATCCGCGAGCCGGAAACGCCGCGGCGCGAGGAAGAAATTCGTGAACCCAGGCCGGACGAGCAGGACGCAGCATCCGCGCAACAAAAAGAGTCGCATCGGGAAGCTGCCCTTGAGCAAAATCCATCGCGCGATGAAGGAGACGAAGCTGAAGACGCTGCGTAAACTGCTCCCACTCTGCAGCCCCACTCCTGACAAAAGTTACAGTTATCAGCCGGGACGGACGCATCTGTCCATCCTTTGGCTCCCTTTGGGCCCCCTGATAGTCCTGAAACTCCTCCAAGTTCTGCTGCTTACTTTTGTAACTTGCCCGTCTGATCTAACTGTGTGAATTTACAGGGTGATATCTGTCACACTCAGTAAATTCTTAAAGTTTGAGGCAGGGCAGAAGTGAAAATTGAAGTCCTCATATCATGGATCTGTCGTGCAACACTCACAGCGCTAGTAGCCGCAGCCATGTCAGTGGCTCTCGCTGCCCAGCAGCCCGCATCGCAATCTGCACAGCCTCAAACGCCTGAACAAGCAAAAGCAGCAACTATTCAGATCACCACTGCGTCTCCGCAGGCACGAGCGTTTTTTGAGCAGGGCCTGGCAAAGATGGAAACCCTTCACTGGGAAGCCGCTCTTTCAAAATGGCGCGAGGCTGCTCAAGCAGATCCCAACTTTGCTCTGGCTCATGCCTTTCTTGCTGACCTTTCGCGTGATCCCATTGAACAGGTGGCTGAACGTGATAAGGCCATTGCTACGCGGACGTTCGCCGGCGCGGAGGAGCAACTCGTCATCGACTGGATTGTCAACTCCAGCCAGAGCCACTGGGTTCCTGCCATTCAGGCTATGAATGAAGCGTTGGCGGACTATCCGCAGGATAAGTACGTTGCATGGCTGGCTGGTCTGTGGCTCACCAATCAGCGCCAGTCAGAGCGTGCCATTCCGTTGTTTGAGCGGGCCAACCAGCTTGATCCAAAATTTGCCGATCCGCTCAACCAGGCAGCCTATTGTTACGCACGTCTGGGAAACTTCGACAAAGCGTTTGCTGACATGCAGCGTTATGCGGAACTGCTTCCCAATGAAGCCAACCCGCAGGATTCCTTTGCCGAGATCTCGCGTCTGGCCGGCCGCTTCAATGACTCGCTGGAGCACTACCGCGCCTCGCTGAAGATCGATCCTACCTTTATCGATTCGCAAGCCGGATTGGGTGATACCTACGCCGTAATGGGCGAGGAAGAAAAAGCTCGCGCGGAATATGACATTGCCATCGCACGAGCCACAACGCGCGTAGAGAGCGTCAGCTATTCTCTCCAGCACGCGGCCACCTGGGCACGGGAACAGAACTTCGCCAAAGCCGATGCTGAGTATCAGCAGCTGGCACAGGCTGCGCACGAACATGGGCTGGGTAATCTGGAAGCTGAAGCCTGGCGGCGGATGTCGGTTTATCAGGCTGACAATCGCAAGGCGATGCAGATGCTTGGCAAAGCCGAAGACGCTTTGAAGCACCCGCACCAGATGTCCGCTGCTGCACGTGAGCAGGAATTGGCTTTGATTTTGCGCACCCGCGTCGGCCACTCCGTGCACAACGGCAACATGAAAGATGCGTTGGCATCGCTTAAGAAGCTGCAGGTTCTTGCCGGCGAGAACAACAGCGGTCCGGTGCAGTATGCTCTGAACGGCGCGCAGGGAGCGGTCCTGATGGCGCAGGGAAAATTTGATGATGCTATCGCCCACTTGCAGGAAGACGACAAGAATCCTTTCTCACTCCAGCGCCTGATTGTCGCTTACAAAAAAGTCGGCGCCATTGACCGGGCCACTGCCATGTCAGCCCGCCTCGCCAAATATTACGAACCCACCATCGAGCAGGCCGTAGTTGTGCCCGCATTCAATAAAAGTCTGGTGGCGATGACGGACAAAAATTAGCTACTGGGTTCCTATGAAATATTCTTGCTATCTGGTCACATGCCTTTTTTCCGTTTTCACTTTGACGTAGCGTTCCCGCGTGAGGAAGTGGTGCAACGCATTCAGCAACGCATTTGCGAACAGCCCACATTTTCCCAACAGTTCAAAAGCATGTGGCGTGGAACTGGCCCAAACACCGACATGTTCTGTGGGTCTGTGCAAGACAACGTCTTCAAGTTGCGAAGGAATATCTATTATCGGAACGATTTCCTGCCAGCTATTAAAGGACGAGTGCTGCTCCTTCCAAACGGATCCCGTGTTGTAGTGACAATGCATATGCCCTTTGTCACCATCGTTTTTCTTATTGGAATACTTGTTCTTATGACGAAGGATGCGCTAACGCGAGCCTCAGCGGGATATTTGTCTGCTCTAGTTTTTTTCGTTACGTTAGCGCTTCTTGGTTTCATACCCGAGGCGGTTATTGCTAAGCGGTTGATTACTGAAACAGTGTTGGGCATCAAGCCAGGCTAATCTTTTTCCAGACTGCATTATGCTGCTTCGACGCAGTCTTGCTCGGTTGGAAGGCGCGACACTGCACTACCATTTGCCGATCACGCGCGATCACCCGATCACCCGATCAGCCGATTTCTTTCTCGCCCCTCTCCAATACAAAATCAACCCGAAGCCGATGAACCCCACTGTTGACGCGACCAGAAGCATGACAAATTTCAATTTGTCGGGTTCTTCTCCCGGAGGCACACCCGCCAGGGCCATGGAGCCCGCGGTGATCAGAAATCCCAGCAATCCCACCAACCAGACGCCGAATTTTCCGCCCGGCACCAGCACCGCTCCGGCCGACCCGCGGTCAGCTCGGTACGCCAGCTTGATGACCGCCGCATACATATAAAGAAATGGGATGAAATAAAGAATCACTGACATGGAGACCAGAAACTGGTAGGCCCCAATCACTGACTTGATACCCAACTGCGTCAACACCAGGATGATTCCGGAAATTCCGGCTTGAATCAAGATGGAAATCCAAGGTGTCTTCCACTTTGGGTGAATTTTGCCAAAGAATGCGGGCAAATAGCTGTCAATGCCAGCGACGAACGGAATTCTCGCTACTCCCGCCACCGTCGCGCCAACTCCGCCTGCATTGCCCACCGTCACCAGCAGCGCAGCAATCACTCCGAACCAGCCGATCCCAAGCAGAGCCGAACTCCCGCTGATGCCCTGAAACACTCCGCTACGGACGTCAATACCTTCCGCCGGCAACAGCACCAGAAGAGCGATGGTCGCGATGATATAGATCAGTGCAATCAAAGCCGCCGACGCGTAAATCGCGCGCGGAAAAGTTTTGCGCGGCTCGTGGACCTCTTCACTCATGGCGCATACCAGTTCCATGCCGGTGAAGGCGAAGGCAATGTTGGACCAGAAATTCACGGTGTCCCAGTCCCAGTGCGGCAGAGAACTCTTCCAGTCAAAATGAGTCACGCTTCCATGGCGCACAGCCAGATACCAACCCAGCCCGATTAGCATTAGCAGCGGCACATAGGTTGAGACACCACCCGCGTTTTGCAACCATTTGCCAATGTCGAGTCCCACAATATTGAGCACCACCGCGACGCCCAGCAATCCCAGCGAAGCCCACAGCAGGTAATGCTGGTTTGAGGCCAGGTAACCCCACTTCGGCCCGCCAATATAGACAGACATTGCCACGCTGGCGGTCAGCAGGCCGGGAAAATAAAAGAACGTGTAAATCCAGTAAGCCCATCCCGCCACGAAGCCGTGAAAATCGCCGAACGCCTCTTTGCTCCACACGTAGAGGCCGCCTTCCGCAGGGAATCGCGTGGAAAGCTCAATGATGACCAGGGCTGTCGGTAGGAAGAACAGAACGGCGGCCAGGATCCAGAGGCTGATGGAAGATGTTCCGTTGTGGGCAGCCGCTGCAATCCAGCGGGGTCCCAGCACCGCAGCAATGTTGAAGAGAAGAACATCCCAAAAGCCCATGGCGCGGCGCAGTTGAGATTTCTGGTTCGTGGTCTCAGTGGTCATCGGTTGCCGCGGCTCCGCTCCGCGAGGGTTGCAGCGCTAACTCCCTTGAAAAAGCTCCTCATTCTATCCTGTCCGTGCATCGTCCTCTTGTATCATTCCCTTGGTTCATTTTTTGGTTCATGAACTCACTTGATAGCCGGATTGCCGCCCAGGCGCAGCCTGGGTGAAAGATGAAATGGATTACGTGAACTGCCTTGATTCGGTGCTGCTCTAACTGCCTGAGAGCGGCCTTATTACAGCTTACTGATTTGACTTGCGGCGCCCCGGCGCGATTTACTTTGTGTATCCTCATCATGCAATCGCATAACAAAAAGGAGGCGCGCATGCGCCGGCTCCTCAGGATTCCTTCCCTGGTTTTAATCATATTCATGTTCATGGCCAGCGCTCTGGCCCAGGACATCGCCTCGTTTGAAAAGCGGACCACAGTAAAAGTGCTGAAGAACGGCTTGACGGTGATCGTTTGCGAGCGCCCCGAAGCCCCCGTATTCTCCTTCTTCACCATGGTCGACGCAGGTTCGGTGCGGGACCCGAAAGGCGAGTCGGGCCTCGCGCACATGTTCGAGCACATGGCGTTCAAGGGCTCGCAGCGCATTGGCACCACGGACTATGCCAAAGAGAAGATCGCTCTCGAACAGGTTGAGCAAGCCTATGACGCCTTCGATCGCGAAGACCGTAAAGAAGTAGGCCGCGATCCCAAGAAAGTCGCTGAACTTAAAGCCGCATTCGATAAAGCCGTCGAAAACGCCAACCAATACGTCATTAAAAACCGCTTTGGCGAAATCATAGAGCAAGCCGGCGGTGTTGGCCTGAATGCCAGCACTAACATGGACAGCACGGAATACTTCTATTCCATGCCGGAGAACCGGTTGGAATTGTGGGCGTATTTGGAATCACAGAGGTTCCGCGATCCCGTCTTCCGGGAGTTCTATAAAGAGCGCGATGTAGTGCATGAAGAGCGCCGATTGCGGACTGACAGCAGTCCCATTGGCAAGATGGTGGAGCAGTTCCTGGCCACAGCTTATGTTGCGCACCCTTACCAACGGTCTGGTGTGGGCTGGCCCTCAGAACTTGATCACCTCACCGCCACTGAAGCGCAAGCGTTCTTCCACAAATACTATGTCCCTTCCAACGTTGTTATTGCGCTGGTGGGAGACCTCAAACCGGCGCAGGTTTTTCCGATTATAGAAAAATATTTTGGGACCATCCCTGCCGGGCCCAAGCCAGAACCCCTCACCACAGTTGAGCCGCCCCAGTTTGCAGAAAAGGAAGTTAGCCTCCGCGAAAACTCCCAACCGATTTACCTTGAGGGTTATCACCGCCCGGACATTCACGACCCGGACGATGCGGTTTACGACGTGATCTCTGATCTGATGTCGGAAGGCCGGACTTCGCGGCTGTACCGCTCGCTGGTCCGCGATAAGAAAATTGCCGCCACGGCTGCAGGTTTCAGTGGGTTCCCGGGAAGCAAATATCCCAGCCTGTTTGCCTTCTTTGCCGTACCGGTTCCCGGCCACAGTCCAGAAGAGCAGGCCAAGGCGATTCACGAAGAGATTGATCGTCTCAAGACGCAGGACGTCACCGATGAAGAGCTCGCTATGGTCAAGACGCGGGCCAAGGCCAACCTGATTCGCGGCCTTGCCGACAACGAAGGGCTCGCAGAACAGCTTGCCTACTTCCAGACCAACTACGGCGACTGGCGGGAGCTCTTCCGCAATGTTGACCGCCTGGACAAAGTGACGAAGGCAGATATACGGCGCGTAGCTAACAAAGTTTTCGTGGAATCAAACCGGACCGTGGCTGTGATAGAGAGCAAGCCGGCGGCCAAACCAACAGCAACGAATGAAAACACACAAAAGCCGCAGGCCAAGGAGACGCACTAATGATGGTCAGACAGATTAAATCCTCTCTTCTCGGCTTTGCCTTTCTGCTTGTAACTGCGGCGGCTTCGTTTGCACAAGGCGGTGCGCCCACAAAAACCACTGCTGCAGCCAAACAGAAATCATCAGTACAAACGCAAGTTGCGCCCCCGGAAAAGAAGACGCCCCCAAGTGCACAGCAGGAAGATCCTGCTGCGGCTGACATCAAGGCCATGAAGAAGCCGCCTCTGCCGGAATTCCATCCGCAACTGCCCAAGCGTATTGAGCTGGCCAACGGTATGGTGGTCTTCCTGCAGGAAGACCACGAGCTGCCGCTGATTGATGCCGTCGCGTACATCAAAGGCGGCTCCAAGATTGAGCCTGCAAATAAAGTTGGGCTGGTTTCCATCTACGGCGGCGCATGGCGTACTGGCGGCACCAAAGATAAAACCGGTGATCAGCTTGACGATGAACTGGAAACGCGTGCCGCTCGCGTGGAAACCGGTGGAGGGCTTGATTTCACTACGGCCGGCCTCTCCTGTCTAAAGGGCGATTTCGATTTCGTCTTCAGCATATTCAACGAAGTGCTGCGCAACCCTGAATTTCGCCAGGACAAGATTGAGCTGGCCAAGAACAATATTAAAACTGGCATCGCGCGGCGCAATGACGATCTCAATCAGATCGCAGGCCGTGAATCGACCAAGATTGGCTATGGCGCAAACAGTCCGTACGCCCGCACCGCCGAATACGCAACTGTCGCAGCCGTTACGCGCCAGGACCTTCTGGACTGGCACACAAAATACGTTCATCCCAACAACATCGTTTTCGGCATCACAGGGGATTTTGACTCCGCCGCCATGGAGGCCAAGCTCCACGCTGCCTTTGATAGCTGGCCCAAAGGTGCTCCGTACCAGGACGTTAAGGCCACCATTGATCCAGCCAAGCCGGGAATTTATTTCGTTGAGAAGGAGGACGTGAACCAGAGCGAGGTTCGCATGGTAGCTCCCGGCATTCGCCGTGATAATCCGGACTTCTATGCGGTCGAGGTCATGAATGAAATATTTGGCGGCGGCTTCTCATCGCGTCTGTTTACTGACCTCCGCACCAAAGCCGGCCTCGCCTATTCTGTGGGCGGCGGAATTTCCGCGCCTTATGATCATCCCGGCCTGGCACGGTTGCAGATCGGCACCAAGAGCGGCACAACGGCCGCAGGGGTGGAAGGACTCTATAACGAAATCGACCTCATGCACACCAAGCCGGTAACTCCCGTCGAATTGCAGCGCGGCAAAGATGCCATCCTGAACTCATTCATCTTTGAATTTGATTCCAAGGAAAAAGTCATGCAGGAGCGCATGACCTATGAGCTGTACGGCTATCCGGCAGATTTCCTTCAGCGCTATCAAAAGGGCGTGGAGAAGGTGACTGCCGCAGATGTTGATCGCGTGGCCAAGAAATACCTGGTGAAAGATAAATTCGCTGTGCTTGTAGTCGGCAAGTCGGAGGATTTTGACAAACAGCTGGATACGTTCGGGAAGGTCACGACCATTGACATCACCATTCCGGAGCCGGGAGCCAGCTCTGCCGCTTCTGCTCCCGCCGCGTCCAACCCTCAAGGCAAAGCGCTTCTGGCCAAAGTAATTGAGGCTGCCGGAGGCGAGGCCAAACTTAAATCGATCAAGGCGCTTCGTCGCAAAGCAACGTTAGAGCTGAAGGCGCAGGGTATTTCGCTGGAAACAGAGTCTACTCTGGTGGCGCCGGATAAAGTCCGCACGGTGATCACGACGCCTCAGGGCGAGATGGTTATGGTGGCATCGCCTGGTGATAGCTTTATGTCAATGGGGGCGATGGGCGTGCGGCCTATGCCTGAGACACAGAAGAAAGACAGCCTCAACAGCCTGCAGCGCGAGATATGGTATGTGGCGCAGCACGCTGATGATCCCCAGTTCACGTTTACTGCTGCAGGCGGCGAAAAAGTTGGCGACGTGCAGGCTTCCATCCTGGATATTCATGAGGGGCCTCAGCAGGTGCGCTGGTATGTCGATCCTGCAAGCGGCCATGTTTTACGCGCGGAGTTCCAGGCCAACACCCAGCAGGGGCCGGCCACCAACGTTGTTGACCAGTCAGACTGGAAAACAGTGGATGGCATAACCCTGCCTTTCCATCAGGAAGTCACCAGCAATGGAAAACCGGCTGCTTCGGTCACGGTGACAGATTTGCAGCTCAATCCCACGGTCAATCCCAAGCTGTTTGAAAAGCCGGCGGAAAAATAGCAAACGAAAAAGCACACAAAAAATTGGCCTGAGCACGAGTTGCTGCGCTCAGGCCTTTTTCGTTTCAGGAGAGAATCAGTTATCCGCGATGCTTCTTAAGCCATAGCCCCGCGGCGCCGCTTGCCAAACCGAGAACACCAAACAGCGGCAGCAGCGTGGAACTGGCCGGCAGGCGAGTGTTGTCTTCCTCGCCATTGCTCTGCGCATTATTCTTCTGGCTCACCTGCGGAGTGGTGGCGCTTTGCCGTTCATTTTGTGCCGCGGCCTGCGATGACTGGCTTTGCGAAGTCTGGGCCATTTGTCCCGATTGCGTGCTTACCGCCGGGGTGCCGGGCGAAGACCGTCCGTTGCTCGCTACCGGTGCTCCGGCAGCCATTGAGGAAGGCTGTGTTGTTGCTGGAGACGGCATCGTCGCGGGTGCAGTGTTACTGGCAGAGACAGGAGTCACGCTGGCGCCGTGCACATCCATGGAATCGCTGAGGCGCTGTGCGTCAGCGTTGGTGTAGGTGCGAATGTTCTGCGGACGCGCTGCCTTGTATTTGGCGGCAACTTCTCCCAGGCTCGCCGTGTTGCCGGGTCTGGCTACTGTTCCGGCGACGGTCACTGCGGGAGCGCCACTCACGTAGGCTGAACCTGCGAAGGAAGAGGGCTCAATATCGTTGATCATTCCTCCCGCGTTGGCAGACGCCGGGGCCGCTGCAACGCCCTCCGTGGTGGCTGGCTGTACTCCCATTCCTGCCGTGTTGGTGTTGCTGTAAACGGGATAACTTTCTGATGTGCTGGGAATTGCCGGGTTGGTGGGTGTTGCGTTGCTGATGCCGGCGTGGTCAGAAAGTGAAATGCCCGCGGTTGATTGCGGCGTGCCAAAGGTCACGCTAGGCGTGCTCAAAATGGGACCACCGCCGTTTCCCACCACTACAACCGTGCTCCCAGCGGGCGCAACCTGGCCGTTCGGGCCGATGGTCGCGTATTGCGCCAACACCGTGATCGGCGCTGCTAGAGTCAAAGCCAACAGAATCCTGGATAACATGGGACACTCCTGCACCTACTTACGACTTGGATTGCCTCTGAGTGGCCGCTGTTGCCAGAGAGTGTTAAGTATTCCGGTGACGCGAGATCCCGAAGCGGGGGCCCAACTTCCTGATGTGCGCACGCGGCAGGTGGTTCAGGTTCCTATATATCTTGCGTACAAGCTGCGCGCTATGCCCGTATCAGTCGTGCCCTTGATAATGGCGCGGCCGTCCGGAAACAGGGTGAGTTCGTAGGGATCACGCCAGAACTTCAGGACAAAATCATTGTGTTTCACTTTCCCGTGGGGCTCAAGCCGGGAACGCATCTCACTGAAGTCGACTGGCCGGTTGCGCTCATGAATCTGGACCGAATTCCTGCCGCACATGGTGATTTGCGGACGCCGCTCTCCGGCCAGATGGACAAAATCGTGCTGCTGGCAGGTCTGGCATCCGGCGCGCGGCCTGGCCGCTGATATTTCAGCGTGTTCGTTGCTCCAGACGTCAAATGAGAGCAGGGTGCGCCGCAGCTTGTCCCGGGCGTCAACCAGAAATTTTATGGCCTCGGTGGCTTCAATGGAGCCCACCAGGTTCACCGCGCTGTTCAGGATTCCCGCCGTATCACAGGTCTGCACGGTGCCTTGCGGTGGAGCGGGGAAGACGCACGACAGGCAAGCTGTTTCGCCCGGAATGATGTTCATGGTCACAGCGTAAGCTGCAACCGCGGCTGCATAAATCCATGGCTTGCCGTTTTTCACGGCAAAGTCATTGATCAGATAGCGGGTCTCGAAGTTATCGGTGGCGTCCAGGATTAGATCAGCAGGATTCAGCAGCGAGTCAGCGTTTTCCGGTGTGAGGTCCGCTACTTCAGGCTTGACCTCCACCTCAGAATTGAATGCGGCGATCTTGCGGGCGGCAGCCACAGCTTTAGGCAGGGACTCTGCAGCATCGGCTTCGTCGAACAAAGTCTGCCTCTGCAAGTTGCTGGGCTCAACATAGTCGCGATCGATGATCTTAAGGTGGCCAACTCCGGCCCTTGCCAGCAGGGACGCAACGCAGGTTCCAGTGGCGCCGCACCCAACCACAGCCACGCGCGATGCGTTCAGTTTGGCTTGTCCGGCTGCGCCTATTCCCGGAAAGAACACCTGGCGCGAATATCGGTCCGCGAATTCCATTCGCTGTTTATTATAGGTGTTGGCCGATTGCAAGTAGCCAGCGGAGCAAGTTCAGGGCTTGTACTTTAGGAGAGCTTCTGCTGTACAACAAAGGTATAAGCTACTGACATCAAAGTAGATAAAGCACGAAAAACTCACAAGAGGCAACTTTTGGCGCGTTTCCGACCACTATGCCTGGCCTTCGTGTTGTGGTTTGCCGTCTGCGCTGCCCAGCAGCAGCCGACTACTCCTGCGCAGCAACCGCCAGCGTCCGCCACCGTCCCTTCGGCCATACAGGCTCCGCAGGGACTCAACGCGTTAGAGGGCCAGAAGGTCACGGACATTCAAATTAAGAGCGAGGCCGTCGAACGCCCGGAGTGGCTGCTTGAGAGCCTGCCGCAAAAAATCAATGAGCCTCTGGACAAATACAAAGTACGGGAGTCAGTCCAGGCTCTTTATAACACCGGGCGGTTTTCTGAGATTCAGGTAGAAGCCCAGCACACGGGCGCAGGAGCGGTGGCACTCACCTTTGCCACGCAAGAAAACTACTTCATCGGTTCGCTGAATTCTGAGGGCTCAACCACCCGTCCCACAGATAGCCAGCTCATCACGGCCAGCAAGTTGGTGCTCGGCGAGTTGTTTACCGACGAGAAAGTGCAGGACGGGATTCAGCATATGCAGCGGACGCTGCAGGAGAGGGGATACTACAACGCGACCATCCAGCCTTTTTACGAGTGGGATTCTCGCAACCAGCAGGTGAAGATCCAGTTTGTGGTCAACAAGGGCAGGGCGGCGCACGTGGGAGTGATAAAGGTCACTGGCGATTCCGGACTGATGCCGGAGCGTGTGAGCGATATTTCCCACCTTCACAAGGGCGATCAGGTGACTGCGGACCGAGTTACCCACGCTCTGCAAAAGCTGCGCAAGCATTACCAGTCAGAGAAGCGCCTGGAAGCCCAGGTGGTGATGACGGTACGCAATTATCGTTCCGAAAGCAACACGGTCGACTACACGTTTGATATCAATCGTGGGCCCGTGGTGGACGTTCGGCTGGAAGGCGCGAAGCTCCGCCAGGGCAAGATCAAAAAGTTCGTTCCCATCTACGAAGAAAACGCCGTGGACGATGACCTGCTGAATGAAGGCGCGCACAACATCCGCGACTATTTCCAGAGCCAGGGCTACTTCGATGTGAAGGTCAGCTACAATCAGCTCCGGCCCAACAACAACCGGCGTGAAGTTGTCTATTACATCCAGCGCAATGAGCGTCACAAGTTCGTGGAACTGGCAATCAACGGCAACCACTACTTCAGCCGGGACGAGATTCGCGAACGCATGTCTTTGCAGCCCGCCGGTGGCCTTCTGCTGTGGGGAACTTTCAGCCAGTCGCTACTGGCGCGGGACGTAGACGCGATCCAAACGCTTTACGCCAACAATGGATTTCGCGAGGCCAAGGTTACTCCCCAGGTGATCGATAATTATCAGGGTAAGAACGGAAGCCTGAAGGTCACGGTGAACATAGAAGAAGGCCAGCAGACCACAGTTGGGAAGCTCACAATTGAAGGCAATTCTGCCGTTTCCAGTGATGACATACGCACCATGATCTCAGCGAGCGAAGGCCAGCCCTACTCCGATACCATGATCATTAACGATCAGACGGAGGTGACCGACGGCTACTTCAACCGCGGTTTTCCCCAGATGCGCTTTGAGTACCAGACTGCGCCGGAACCACAGGACCCGCAGAAGGTAGACATTACTTATAAGATCACCGAAGGCCCAGAGATTTTTGTCGATAAAGTGCTTTATTCCGGCCTGCATTACACAAAAGGCTTTGTTGTGCAGCGTGAGATGAAGATCCAGCCCAACGAACCGCTGAGCCAGCAGCAGATGTTGGACTCGCAGCGCCGCCTCTACGATCTGGGCATTTTTAATGAAGTCAATATGGCCGTTCAGAATCCTGACGGCGACGCGACGCACAAGAATGTTAATTTCCAAGTTTCAGAAGCAAAGCGCTACACATTCAATTACGGTGTGGGGTTCGAGGTGCAGACGGGCCAGCCGACCGGGACCACGAACCCGCAAGGCACGACCGGCGCCAGCCCGCGCGTGTCATTTGACATCACCCGATTGAACTTCCGCGGTCGCGACCATACCGTGACGTTGAAGACGCGTTACGGCAATTTGGAGAAACTGGGATTGATTGGCTATGACGCCCCGCGCTGGTTTGATTTTGAACATCTTTCCCTGAACCTTACCGCCTTTTACGAACAGACAAATGATGTAAGGACGTTTACCGCCAAGCGGCTGGAAGGTTCAGCGGAGATTAAGCAGGAAATCGACAGGGCCACAACATTGCTCTACCGTCTCATCTACCGCCGAGTCAGCACCTCAAGCCTGGTGATCGATCCCAATCTGGTGCCGCTCTTCTCGCAGCCGGTGCGTGTGGGCATGCCCGATTTCAGCTATCTCCGCGATACCCGTGACAATCCCATCGAATCGCGCAAAGGCTCGTTCACCACGTTTGATATCGGTGTTGCGGCTGGCGCGTTTGGATCTGAGCCCAGCTTTACACGGCTGGTAACGCAGAATTCCACGTATTACCAATTCCACAAGCGCCGCTGGGTTTTTGCACGCTCCACCCGCATTGGCATTGAAGAACCTTTCGGCAGCACCAGCGCCGCCATTGCTGCTCCCGGACCAGGCGCGCCGCCTCCAACGTCATTCATACCTTTGCCCGAACGATTCCTCGCCGGGGGTAGCACAACGCATCGCGGCTTCGGCATCAACCAGGCCGGTCCGCGCGACCTTACAACAGGCTTCCCTCTGGGTGGCGAGGCCCTGTTCATCAACAATCTCGAGTTGCGGACTCCCCCGCTTCCGTTTCCTTGGGTGGGAAACAATCTTAGCGCGGTGTTGTTTCACGACATGGGAAATGTCTTTACCACGCCTATTCAGATGGTCCATAACCTGTTCCGGTATACGCAACAAGACCGCAGCGCCTGCCTCACCCCCACAACAACGGTCTGCAATTTTGATTATGTCTCCCATGCCCTCGGCGCCGGAATTCGCTACCGGACTCCCGTTGGTCCAGTGAGTCTGGATGTGGGCTACAATTTGAATCCGCCCGCTTTCCCCATTACGGCGCCCACGGACGGCACGCTACCAAGGGCTGATGTGCTGCACAGGTTCAACATTTTTTTCAATATTGGGCAGACCTTCTGATGCGGCTGCGTTTCCAACTCGTGCTCATGCTGGCCATCGCCACAGCATGTTCTGCGCAGGTGGTTGACCGCATGGTTGCGGTCGTGAACAAGCGTGTGATCCTGGAAAGCGAACTGGACCAGGAGGTGCGGCTGGAATTCCTGATGGCAGGAAAGCCGTTGGAACAGGCTAAGCAGGCTGACCGAATGGCGACCCTCGATCGCCTGATCGACCGTTCTCTTCTGGACCAGCAAGATGTTCGCTCAGAGATGCTGGATCCCGAGCCCGGGGAACTTGCTGACAAGGTGGTGGAAATTCGCCATCAACTCCCCGGCGCACAGACTGACGAAGGCTGGCGCAAGATCCTGAACGATTATGGGCTGACCCAGCAGGATGTGGAGGAAAACCTCAAATCCCAAATGCGGATTCTGCGGCTCATAGATCTCCGTTTTCGCGGCCTGGTGAGAGTGGACCGAAGCGCCATTGAAGCCTATTACAACGAGAAGCTTGTACCGCAGTTGAAGATACAGGGAACCGCGGCGCCGCCGCTGAACGATGTCTCCCCAAAAATCGAACAGATTCTGGTGGAACAGGGCATTGATGACATGCTTGCCCGCTGGATGGACACCCTGCGCGGCCAGGCGCATATTGAAAAGATGCTTGGGACCGGTGGCGCATCGCAGGTGGCGCAGCCATGAGCACTCTGGTTGCGGCTCCGCCGGGAAAGAAGAAACGCCTGCGCAGAGCAATCTGGGTGGTTGTCGTTGCCCTGTTCATTTTTCTGGGAATTGCGGCTCTTTACCTCAACAGTGATTCGTTCCGGCAAGTCGTCCGCAACAAGGTGGTGGCGCAACTTGAGCGCATGACGGGCGGCAAGGTGGAGTTGCAGTCACTGGATTGGAAATGGACCTCACTCCATATTGAAGCCCGCGGCCTTACCATCCACGGTCTTGAATCGCCGGGCGAAGCGCCTTACGTCCAGGCTGACCAGGTGGGAGTCAGCGTAAGGATTGTTTCCCTCTTCTCCCGGAAGATTGCGCTTAGCAACGTCGTGGTGGAACATCCCACCGTTCACATCATTGTTTATCCGGACGGGTCAACGAATCAGCCCCCGCCAGGAAAGCACGCCGCCGGCGAGTCCACGTCTCCGGAGCAGCTATTTAACGTTCGAGTCAGTCATCTTGAACTCAGCAATGGCATTCTGCTCCTGAACCAGGAGCAAATCCCGTTTGCGCTTACTGGTGATCGTCTGTCCACGGGCATCAGCTATTCCCCGAATGAAAAAGGATACGAGACCAACCTCTCCATGTCTCTGTCATCGGCGAAGTGGAGGAACATTGCGGCCCGGCGTGGCGACATTGACATGCAACTCTTACTGCGCACCAATGACGCGGAGATCCGGTCATTGCGCATCGCCAGCCAGGGGTCCACTTTGCAGGCCGGCGGTACGCTCAATAATTACAACCATCCTGAAGTGCAGTTGGAGTACACGGTTTCCTTGGATTTAGCGGATGCGGGAAAGTTGAGCGGAACGCCGGAGCTTCGCGGCGGCCGTGCCGATCTCAAAGGAACGCTGGATTACCAGAGCAGCCGTTATCTCAGCCGCGGCAACATCAGCGTAAAAAAACTGGAATGGAAAGATAGCGAACTCCACGTATCAGATGTGGATGGTTCAGCAGCGTACACGCTGGATCAGGACAAGCTCACTCTTTCCAAACTGGCCGCAAAGGTCCTGGGTGGAACGGTGAACGGAGACTTGCAGGTAAACAACTGGAGGTCTACCGGGCAGAGCACCAGGTCCGGGCTTCCCAAAGGAGTCATCAATCTCCGGCTTTCAGGGCTGGATGTGAACCGTTTGGTTAATGCCGCGCCGGAACCGGGAATACCGATTAGAAAGCTCGAGCCGGTGGGCGACATTTCCGGCGCTGTTAAAGGCACATGGGTTGGGGCCCCTCAGAAAATTGTGGCGGAGATGAGCCTTGATGTAAGTCCTCCGCAGAATCCGGCGCCGCAGCAAATGCCCCTGGCCGGCCAGTTGCGCGCGACTTACCGTGGAGATTCCCGCATCCTGGATGTAGCAGCTCTGAGTATGGCTTCGCGGGCCATTCGCGTGAACGCTACCGGCCAGTTCGGTTCAGACAAGGCGCAAGCCAAAGTTTCAGTTAACTGCAACAGCTTGTCTGAGGTAAGGCCCATGCTGGCGGCGCTGAGTCCGGGCACACGGATTCCGGTTGTGATTGAAGGGCGCGCTTCGTTTAACGGATCAATCTCCGGGAAATTCAATGCACTCGCGATCCATGGCCGTTTAGACCTCGAGAACTTTGATACGGTGACTTCGCCATTACAACTGCTTGAGGTTGCGGCGGTGCCTCCGATGCGCGCGCAGCAGGCCCAGCGTATTCATTGGGATTCTCTGGTTGCAGACCTGGCTTATTCTCCCTCAATCATCACCCTGAAAAATGGGGCTCTGCATCGCGGCAAGGCGAATGCCACTTTTTCTACCAGCGCTGCCTTGCATCAGGGCCGCGTTGATGAGAACACCAGCGCCATCAGCCTGACATTACATCTACAGGACGCGCCGGTAGAAGAGCTTGAGCCGCTGCTCGGGCTGAATTATCCGGTTAGCGGCATTCTGGTAACTGACCTGAAGGTCAGCGGCACCCCGGCCAATCCTGGTGGAAGTGGCAGCGTTCAGATCGCCAATCTGACAGCGTATGGCGAGCCTTTTCGCATGTTTCGCAGCCAGGTGCAGATTGCGGCCAATACAATTCAATTACACGATATTTCGCTGGTCCACAACGGCTCTCACCTCACGGGAAGCTTCTCTCATAACTTCGCGGCTGATTATTCTGAGTTTGACCTGACGGGGGACAACATTGATCTCGCGGCGATGCACCTGTTCGAATTGCCGCGGCTTACCATTGCCGGAAAAGCCGCATTTCATGTGACCGGATCAGGCAGGGAAGACGCACCTGTTCTCAATGGCGAGTTGGACCTGACCGACCTGGTGTTGAACCAGGAAACAGTCGGCACCATGAAAATCACGGCAGAGACGCACGGGGCCGACATGATGCTGCAAGGGCGCTCCCAATTCCAAGGCTCCTCGCTGAATATGGACGGGGACATTCAGTTGCGTGGCGACTGGCCCGGCCAAATGAAGTTGAAATTTGCCGATCTGGATTTTGATCCGCTCATACGCGCTTATTTCCAGGGACAGATCACGGGCCACTCCTCCATTGCCGGCACGATTGATATTCATGGACCGTTCCGGCGGCCGCGCGATCTGGTGATCAGCGGCGAAGCCGACCAGCTCTCAGCGGAACTGGAACATATCAAGCTGCACAATGATGGGCGCGTGCATTTCTCCATGGACACAGAATATGCGCGCATGGACCAGTTTCATCTGGTAGGAGAGAATACTGACGCGTATGTCCAGGGAGGTATGCGGCTTTCCAGTGACCACTCGCTTGACTTGCGCACCAGAGGGCGGGTGGATTTACGCCTGCTGCAGGGATACAACCCGAATATCATCGCCTACGGCCCTGCGAATTTTACGGTGACTGTTAGCGGTACTTTGGCTCATCCGCAGATGAGTGGACAGGTTGACCTGGTGGATGCCGGCATTTCTTTCCTTGACCTGCCTAACGGGCTCAGTCATATCAACGGCACGCTGGTGTTCGCGCAGGATCGCGTCCGAATCCAAACGCTGACTGCGCAAACAGGCGGCGGAGTGTTGAATGTCGGCGGTTTCCTGGCATACCGCAGCGGCCTCTACTTCGACTTGACCGCAACAGGCAAGGATGTTCGTTTGCGCTATCCACCAGGCGTAAGCGCTTCGGCTGATGCCAGCCTGCGCTACACAGGATCTGCGAAAGCGTCTTTGTTGACGGGCGATGTTACCGTGACGCGCTTCGGCATGAATCCAAATTTTGACTTTGCCAATTACCTGGCGCAGAGCAGGAAGGCGCCGGCGCTCAGCACCCTGAATCCGTTTCTCGACAACCTGCGCCTTGATGTACACATTACTTCCACTCCAGAACTGAGATTGGAAACCTCACTGGCGAAGCTTTCAGGTGACCTGGACCTTCATCTTCGCGGTACGGCAGCCAGGCCGGCTTTGCTGGGGCGCGTGAACATTGCAGAAGGGGACATTTTCTTCCAGGGGACCAAGTATCGTCTGGAGAGAGGTGATATCAGCTTTACCAACCCGGTCACCATTGAGCCTGTCGTCAATGTAGAGATGTCAGCCCGAGTGCAGGACTACGACATCACTATCGGGCTTCATGGCACAGTTGCGGCAGGCAAAAGCCTGAGCATGACCTATCGTTCTGATCCACCACTCTCCAATGGAGACATCATCGCGTTGCTGGCATTCGGGCGCACGCGCAGCCAGGGACTCTATGCGGCATCGCAGCCCGGCCCCGCTGGCAATGACAGCTCTTCAGCCTCGAATGCCATTCTGGGGCAGGCACTGAATGCCACGTTCAGTGATCGAGTGCAGCGGCTCTTTGGCGCTAGCCGGGTGAAAATTGACCCACAATTTATCGGGTCAGAAAATAACCCAAGTGCACGAGTCACCATTGAGCAGACCATCAACAACAACATCACGCTCACCTACATCACCAGCCTGACGCAATCTGCCGAAACAGTGGTTCAGGTGGAATACAACATCAACAAAAATGTTTCCATCGTAGCTGTGAGGGATGAGAACGGGGTGCTTGGATTTGATGTGCGCATCCGCCGGCGCAGAAAGTGATGCTGTCAACCATGCCAAACGAGCCATTCTCGGCTGAGCGCAGCGCCATGATCGAAGACCAGTTGCGCAGGCGAGGCATTCATGACGAGCGCCTGCTTGCGGCCATGCGTCGAGTTCCGCGGCATGAATTTATCAGCCAGGAGAAGTGGGAACAGGCATATGCTGACCATCCCGTGACTATCCCGGAGCAGCAGACTACATCGCAACCCTACATTATCGCCGCAATGATTGAAGCCGCTGAGATCAAATCAGGAGAGAAAGTGTTGGAAGTGGGCGCGGGGTCGGGATACCAGACCGCGTTGCTGGCAGAGCTTGCAAAGCAGGTGATTGCCGTGGAGCGCTATGGAACTCTGGCTGCTTCAGCGCAGGAAGCGCTCCGGCGCCTTGGCTATCGCAATGTGGTGGTGGTGGAAGGTGACGGCACACTGGGCTGGGAGCCTGCGGCACCTTACGATGCAATCATCGTCTCGGCGGCGGCGCCGCGTATTCCTCCTGCTCTACTGGAACAATTGGCTTCAGGTGGAAGACTTGTCATACCCATCGGCGATGCTCATCAGCAGACCTTGCAACTCTTTCACAAGCAGCCGGATGGCGCAATCTCCCGGACCATGCTGGAAGGCTGCCGCTTTGTTCCGCTCATTGGACGGCACGGATTCGCCGCCTGAACTGCGCGACTCTGTCATGTGCTATTGGCTCGCTCCATGCCAGCAGCTGGCTGCTAATGGCGATCTATTACAATATTCAATGCCTCTTTTCACCGACATCAAAATTACGCTGGAGATGATCAAATGGGAGCACTCGATTTTTGCGCTCCCGTTCGCCCTTTGTGGCGCCATGCTAGCCGCCGGAGGTCTGCCGAGCGCAGCGCAGCTTGGCTGGATTATTCTCTGCATGGTGTCAGCCCGTTCGGCAGCCATGGCGTTTAATCGTTTGGCCGACGCCCAAATAGATGCGGCGAATCCCCGCACTGCCACTCGCGCCATTCCCGCAGGCGTGCTTTCACAGAAATTTGTGGGCGTCTTTGTTGTCGTTTCCTGCGCCATCTTTATAATCGGTGCTGCGCAACTCAACCGTCTAACGCTTTTTCTCTCGCCATTGGCGCTTTCCGTAATTCTGCTCTACTCGTACACTAAGCGCTTCACCCGCTGGTCTCACATTGTCCTGGGAATCGCCCTGGGAATAGCCCCTGCAGCGGCATGGATCGGCATCCGTGGTTCGCTCGATCCCCGCATTCTGCTGCTGAGTGCGGCCGTTACTTTCTGGGTGAGTGGGTTTGATGTGCTCTATGCCTGCCAGGACATCGATTTTGACCGTGCCAACGCTTTGAATTCCGTCCCGCAAGCCTGGGGTGTGGCCCGCGCGCTTTGGGTGGCACGAACGTTGCATGTCCTGATGCTGGGTTTGCTGGTTGCGTTGGTGATCGTCTTTGGACTGGGCAAGATCGCCTTTGTTGGCGTTGCGCTGGTAGCCTTGCTGCTGGCTTATGAACATTCGCTGGTTTCATCCAGTGATCTCAGCCGTCTGAACGCAGCATTTTTCACCATGAATGGTGTGATTTCCGTCGTCTTTTTTGTGTTTGTCGCAACTGACCTGCTGCTGCATCGCTTCTGAGCACACTCCTGCAATGCTTGATAGCCAGAAATCGCGAGTCCTGCACTTTCAACTGGTAGCTCTTCGCGCTCCACAGCGGCTGTGCATCCTTTAAACTGATTCCGCATGCGTGATCCGGTTGAACTCGAAATCTTCAAAAGTCTTTTCCACTCGATTGCCGAAGAGATGGGAGCGGCACTGCGGCGGACGGCATTTTCTCCGAACATCAAAGAACGGCGTGATTATTCCTGTGCTGTGTTCGACTGCGACGGCGAGGTAGTTGCCATGGGCGATCACATGCCCGTGCATCTTGGATCGATGCCCATGTCTGTTCGAGCTGCGATAGAAAAGCTCACGCTAAAGCCAGGCGACGTTGCCATTCTGAACGATCCTTTCTGCGGCGGCACGCATTTGCCGGACATCACGCTGGTGTCGCCTGTGTTTCTGGCGGAAAAGTCACCTCGCAGAGAAAAGAATTCCCGGGCCGTGGCAAAGCCGGCTTTTTATGTGGCTTCGCGAGCACATCACGCGGATGTAGGCGGCGCCTATGCCGGATCCATGGGCATCTGCCGCGAAATTTACCAGGAAGGCATACGCATCCCGCCAATCAAGCTGATCAGCGCGGGCAAAATTCAGGAAGATGTTCTGCGGCTTCTTCTTAACAACGTACGCACTCCTGAGGAGCGCCAGGGCGACCTCAACGCGCAGATTGCGGCTTGCCATACCGGCGCGGAACGTCTGCAGGAAATTGCCGCACGATATGGGATTGCTCGTGTGCAGCAAGTGATGCAGGAATTGCAGGATTATTCTGAGCAACTTATGCGCGCTTTCCTGAGGCGGGTCCCGCACGGCCGGTACGAAGCCGAGGACTTCCTCGACGACGATGGTGCAGGTTCCGGGCCGGTGCGGATTGCGGTCGCGCTGACATTTTCCCTCCCCGCAAAAGGCAAGTCGTTGGTCACAGTTGATTTCAGCGGCAGCTCGTCACAGGTAGCCGGCAGCGTCAACGCGGTGGATGCCATTGCGTATTCGGCGTGCTTCTACGTTTTCCGCTGTCTGCTGCAGGAGGATGTTCCGGCTGCCGCAGGACTGATGCGTCCGGTGCGCATGATTGCGCCTTCGGGTACAATCGTCAACTCGCGGCCGCCGGCAGCCGTGGCTGGAGGGAATGTCGAGACCTCGCAAAGGATTGTTGACGTGCTTTTGCGGGCTCTGGCAAAGGCTGTCCCGGACCGCGTGCCTGCAGGATCGTCCGGAACCATGAACAACCTGACCATCGGCGGCATCGACGAGCGAAGCGGAGAGCCATTTGCTTATTACGAAACCATCGCTGGCGGCATGGGAGCGCGACCTGATCGTCCCGGAGTAAGCGGCGTGCATACTCACATGACAAACTCGCTCAACACTCCGGCGGAAGCGCTGGAATATGCTTACCCGCTGCGCGTCACGCGATACTCGCTGCGGAAGAGCAGCGGCGGTGAAGGGAAGTTCCGCGGCGGAGACGGGATCGTGCGCGAAGTTGAATTGCTTAGCGATGCCGATGTCACGTTGCTCGCTGATCGCCGCTCGCGGGGGCCGTATGGACTCCAAGGCGGAAACGATGGCGCCGCTGGCCGGACTGAAATCATCCACCGTGATGGAACAAAACAAGAGCTTCCCGGCAAATGCAGCGCGCGGCTGAAAAAGGGTGATCGAGTGCGCGTAGAATCGCCCGGTGGTGGCGGCTGGGGAGAAGCAAAAAGTAATTGAGTAATCTGGTTATTGCAGTCAAGTCTGTCAGCCTGCGAATAGAATTGCAGCAGCTAACCATTTCATTTGCCCTTTCCCAAATTACCCAATTTTGGCTAAATACCAACTGCTAAATGCCAATTGCTAGCGTTGCGGTGTTGGTGTTGGTTTGGCGAAGCGCTCTTCTTTCCACCCAGCACCTTTCCCAGAATCCCGCCTAGTGGATTCGGGGTCGGCGTTGGCTGCGCTTGCGGCTGCTGTCCTTCGTTCCCGGTCACAGCCGTGTTCGGTTGCTGCTGTTTCTGTTTGCCGCCAATTGCCCCCAGGATTCCGCTCAGCCCACCTTGCGGCTGTTGACCTCCATTCTGGGTCTGGTTTTTGCTGCCAAGAATCTGGCCGATGATTCCACTCGTGAGCTGGCCAGGATTTTTACTTGTTGGCAGCAGGTTTTTGAGCTTCATCTGGGCAAGCTGCTGCACGTCCGGCGCGACGGAAGGATGCTGGAAAGTTCCGGTCACAATCACCGGAATCACCAACTCGCCTTGATTATTCGCGAGCGCCGTATTCATAAATCCGCCTACTTTTGTTCCACCCACGTTTTGGCTCAATGCTTTGTTCAGCACAGCCGTCACGTGCAGGTTGAGCGATTGATCAGCCAGATTCACCAGGCCCGTTGCTGCCAGCGTCCCGCCGTCGATTACCGCTTTGAGGTTGTTGGTCTGAGCGAGGCCGTTCTTGACATCAAAATTGCCTGAGAGCTGTGCCATGTTGGTAAAGCCTCGCGGCGCGGCAGGCACTCCCGCCGAACCGAGGAACTTTCCTACCGACGCCAGTTCGTGCAGCAGGTCCAGGTTCATCAGCTTGCCATTGGTCAGATCAAGCGCAAGCTGCCCGTTCAGGCTGCGTGCAATTGCGTCCGCCGAAGTTGAACTGAACGTGGCGTTCACGTTCGAATTCAGCAGGCCGTAAAGCGTTTGCTTAAGGTCGGAAACAGATGAGACCAGCTTGTTCGCATCCACCTTGTCCGTTTTGAGCGCAACAGTGTAGACCGGCTGCGCCGGGCGCAGATCAATGGTGATATTTCCGGTTTCTTTCCCGTTGTAGAGGTCCGCCGTGAGCGGGTTGAGCCGCACCACGCCGTGGTCCAGCGTAATGTTGCTGTGGACATTTGAGAGCAGAAGATCGTTGTACTTGACTGAGCCAATCGTCGCCGTACCTCCGCCTGTCATCTTGTCCACAATGTTCGGCTCATTCGGCCTGTTTACAGTGCTCGGCCGGCTGGGCGTCGCAGAATGGGTCTGCGCTTCGGCTTCCGGCACCATCTGCCAGAAGCTGTGGTCCAGCGCGGCGCGCTTCTGCGGCGCAGGCGTGGCAGCGGTGAGCTGCTGCAACTCAGCCACATCCACTTTGTCTGCATTCAACGTGAACCGCACCTGCGGCGCGGCGAAATTCTTGAGGGTCAGGTTGCCGGTGGCATTCGTCTGGCCCACCGACGCAGTAAGATTGCTGAGCGTGGCCGAATTCTGGCTGAATCCCAGGTCCGCATTGCGCACCTGAATCGGCTTCGTGAGCGACGCCAGCTTTAATGTAGCGTTTTGCAATTTGCCGGTTCCGTTGAACACCAGCGCGGATATATTTTTTGTCGGTCCCTGAGCGTGGACATCCAGCGTGAGCACCCCGTCGCCGCTGATATTGTCCGCTGCGGAAACGCCGGCCGCTTTAGCGATGTTCAACAGCTCAGCCACCTTCGCGTTGGGTGCGCGCAGGGTAGCGTTCATCACACTATTCGGAGACGTGTACTGGCTCAGCCCAAAGTTTACGTTCACCGTGGTTGAGCCCGTGGTGGCGCTGAAGTCGTTGGATTTGATGGTGTCCGGGGTAAGAGCCAGATCAATGGCGGAAATCTTTACCGGCTGCGGAATGCCTTTCCCACTGATGTCAAGATTCTGAGCCGAGAGCTGCCCGTTCATGGCCGGTTTGTTGGCCGCGCCTTTTGCCGCTATATCGGCATTAACCGTGCCCTTCACATCCATTCCCTCGCCAAACGCCACGCCAAAGGCTGAGGCCAGCCGTGCCGCTTCTGCGATGGAGGCATTCGAAGCTTTAAGTTTCAGGTCGACCTGGGAAGGATTGGGCCGGGTATTGAGCGTTCCGGAGATGCTGACCGGCGTCTCACCCAACCGCAGATCGCCTTTGCGTATCTGGATTACGTCATTGGTCAGGTCGTCCGTGAGATCGTAGTTCATCGTGATCGGGTATCCCACGTCCACATTCTTAATGCGCGGCTTCTGCAACTGAATATTTCCCTTGGATGAAAGCTTTCCGCTCGAATTCTTGACTGACGCGTCCCCCGTAATCAGCGCGTCCATGCCGCTCAGTGCTTGCGAATTTAAAAATTTCTGCGCGCCGGCCATTGACACCTGGTCAAGCTTCAGTGATCCATCAAATGGAGTGTTCAACATGTCTGCCTGTTGAATGGGGCCGCCTTTGCCCTGCAGCGTTATTATCTGTTTGCCGCCATCAGTTTTCTGGTCAGGTGGCAAATGTGCCGCCACCTTCATGGAAAACTGCTTGTCCGGCGCAAAGTCATTCACGCTGATATCGATGTGGTCATACACCGCCCGCGACTGGTGCTTCTGCAGGTCCGTAATGGCCACCTGCCCATCCACAATCGAGAGATTGGCCAGCGTGAGCTGTCCCGCAGCAGGCTTGCTGCTCGATTCCGGAGTCGCCGAAGGCTGAGCTGAGGGCTGCTGTGGAGGAGCTGTTTTGGCCGTGGTCTGGGGGGGCTTGCTCCCGGTTTTGGCGGGTGGCGGCGCTGTTTGCGAGCCAGACGGTTTCGGCTCCTGCCCCAGCGTGGCAAAGTTCCACGTGCCCTGTTGGTCGCGCACAAGTTCAATATGTGGGCGGTCCAGCTCCAGCGATTTTACTTCCAGGTCTTTGTGCAATAGAGGCAGCAGCTTGATGCTCACAGCCAGCTTCTCTGCCGTGGCAAATGGACGGTTTTCGCTTGACCTGAATTGCGGGTCTTCGCCAATCACCGGGTTCTGCACCTGGAAGGAAGGAGGAAAGAGGCTCAGGCGCATCTCTCCCAGCGTTACGCTGCGGCCCAGGCGTTTCTGCAGCTCTGCCTGGATCCGGGTGTGATACTGATTTATATCAATCACGTGCGGAACAATCAGCGCCGCCGCAACCACCAGCACCACGATCACAAGAACTGCAATTCCGAGTTTACGCATAGTTCACCCCACCTCAGGCCGACTGCCCGCGTCACAGCCCATCATCTGCTGCTTAGATGAAAAACCAAGCTGGAACTAAAGTCTTTCTTAGTTCGAAGCCGTTGCTCAGGCCGTTGGTTGCACCTTAATCACCTCAGCAGAGAACTTTTTGGCCGTCTTGAGCAAAACTCATTGTGGTGCCGCAACTTGCCAATCCGTTCATTACCACGGGCAAAGTGACTGTGCTCACATTCGTGTTGCTGCGTTTGACTCCATGGTGATCATTAATTAACAATCCTTGAAGCGTTGAGTTGTCCATGCGTGCGCCGCTTCGCCATGTTGCTGTTAAGACGGGGAGATCAGTGCGCAGACACGTGGCAGTCGAGGACGCAGAGCTTCTGGATTTTCTCGACCGTATTCTGGACAAAGGATTGTTTCTGGGCTCGGCCAATATGCTGGTGCTGGGACAGGCCAATCTTTCCGCGCCTGATATCCGCATCAGCGTAATCAACATGCATACCAACACTGACTCCTATGGAGCCGCTCCACGCAGCTTCATTCCTGCCACACGCATGATCAGGTGGCGTTAGGCAAGGTCGCATGGCCTTGGCTGCCATCAGTCATCGTGTCCGGGCAGCCTGATCATTTCCGGATTGCTGCACCGGCTGCACGGGCTTTCTGGTCTCTCTGCATTCAGAGTCGAGGCGGAAGTTCACTGACGTAAGCACCCGGCCATGTGGGACTCTTCCTGCGGCAGTGGCATGCGCCCATGTGGCTCCGTGGCTGGTCAGTTGCAGAGTAAAGGTGGCGCAACTCCGGGCGGCAGGATATGTGGAGAAGAACACCAGCGCGCACTCAGTCTTCTCCGCTACTCGTGCAAAGCGGAACCATGTGGTGAGGGGCACTTTGCGCAACGCTGGTTCGGGAATGGACGCAAGATCCACGGCAATCAGCTCAAACCCGCCATTCTGAATCAGGATATCTGCTGCTTTGAATGCCTGCTCCAATGGCGTAAGCGTTTTTCCGGTGCCTGTCTGTCTTTGGCAGCGCACCCAGAGCAGCCGGTCCAACTCAACTCCGGCCAGCGCCGCTCCTGTGGGATCAAAAGAGTCTCCAGCATCAATCACTGCGCAGAAAGCCCTCCTGCGTGTGATGGCAGCCGCCAGCCGTCTCAACACCGTGGCAGTCCCGGCTGACCTTTCCCGGGCGCAGATTTCAATCAGCCCTCCCTTGGGACTCTGTTGCTGCTCCGCAGAGTTGCCGGTGTGAACCAAATTTCTCCTGGAAGGCCCGTAGACTTTGAACGCGCCGGGAATGCGGCGCTCAATATCTGAGCGGATTTGTTCCACGCGGGAAGAGTGCTTGATGTTCTCCATTTATTCGCCATAATAGCCCGTGTTTAAATGCTCGCCAAGCCGCAAAATGTTGTGGTCTGGGAGTTTCTCCTTTGTCTCATTTAGGGGTTCAGTCCAGATTTCTTGCTTCAGGCAAAGGATCAAAATTAGCTAAGTAGCTGTATTTTCAGCAAACCAGAAAAAAGGCGAGGTTCTATGGCGGTTTTCAGGAGTAGAACCCGAGTACCACTTCATGCCTTCCAGCCAGGTTAATCCTATTTCTTTTTTGTTGCAGCCGGTTCAGGGTTGCGAAGAGATTTGGGGTCAGACAGATTTCGTGGTGATGCTTTTTGTAGAGCCGAGACCATTACCTGTCCTGCCGAGGTGGTTCCCACAGCATGACCTAGAACGATTTCGCGGGCAGTGACTTTACGACCGTAAATTTTTTCATTGGCGCCGTTGTCCTGGCGCAGAGTTGATCCCTCAAGCGAGACGCCGGCGAAGAGGCCGCGGGAGCGCGAGTAAGTGAGAATCTCAGTGTGCATGGTGACATCAGTTGCGGCTTCAGCATCGCGCCCTTTGGGACCGATGGCGGCTGAGGCGTCGCCGCCGAGCTTGACCTTGCTCCGGAGAATGGAACTCACTCCGCTGGGGTTTACGACCAGCAGAACGAAGTCCGTGGCCTGGCCTCCGAGTTGGAAACCGATATTAGCGCCTTCCAGTGCCATCATGGAAGGAGGTCCCCACGGTCCGGTGAATGTGGCGCCGCTGCGGCAGGACATGGCGCCGCGGCCGTAATTGCCGCCGACGCCGATGGCAAACTTCTTGACGGAAGGAAACACAAGCACGCACTCGGCGCGGTCTAGCCAGTATTTGGGAATTGAATCCGGCATGCCAAGAATTTCAGTGAGTACTTCGCCGGCATTCTTAAGCCGGTCCTGCTCGTGTTCCTGGGCGACGGCCGTAAACGACAGCATGATGGTGGCAAGGAGGAGACCAACAGTTTTTTTCATAAACGGCTCCAGCATAGATTCAAAATCCGCTAAAAGCTTATCGGGAGGCTGGCGAATGTGCAAATGAGGGTCAACCCGCAGGCAGGGAGTAACGGCCCAGCATTGTGCTTCACATAACTACATAGAAATTATTTGATCTCCAGTAGATTTCAAGCCGTAGCTTGGCTAAACTGCTTGCACTGAACCAGTGCCAGATTTGGGTATGCGGAGGAGGGTTAATTGCGCGCGCCGGCCGCTCTATTGATAACCAGTTTTCTCAGTTTTCGTCTGTATATCTGGCACATCAGCCAAATCTTATCCTCCTGACACCACCATTTCGTTGGAACTTATCCCGCGTCCACGCGTACTGAAAGGCATGAGCATGGAACTGAAGATTGCGAATCTCTTCAAAACATACAAAAACGGAGTTAAAGCTCTTGATAACGTGTCCCTCACGATTCCCACGGGGATGTATGGCCTTCTTGGGCCGAACGGCGCCGGCAAATCCACCCTGATGCGTACGCTGGCCACTCTGCAGGAGCCTGATTCCGGCTCAGTATTTCTGGGGGATATCGATGCTTTAAAGCAAAAGGACGAGATTCGCCGCCGCCTGGGATACCTGCCACAGGAATTTGGCGTGTATCCCCGGATCTCAGCCCAGGACATGCTCAGCCATCTCGCACTATTGAAGGGAATTACCAATTCACGCGAGCGCAAAGAAGTGGTGGGTGCCATGCTCCATCGCTGCAATCTCTATGACATGCGCAAGAAGGCTCTTACGGGCTTCTCCGGTGGCATGCGACAGCGCTTCGGCATCGCGCAGGCTCTCATAGGTAATCCCAAGCTGTTAATCGTGGATGAACCCACCGCAGGGCTCGATCCGGGCGAGCGCAACCGCTTTTATAACCTGCTGGCTGAAGTGGGTGAGCAGGTGATCGTCATCCTTTCCACTCATATTGTTGAGGATGTAATGGACCTGTGCACCAACATGGCAATCATCCATGAGGGCAAGGTGCTTTATCAGGGGCAACCGCAGGATGCAATCACTGCGCTTAACGGACGCATCTGGCACCGGACTATCGAGAAAGTTGAACTTGCCCATTACGAGCAGACGTTCCGGGTGGTCTCCAACAAACTCGTGGGAGGAAGGCCTTTTCTCCACGTCTACGGCGAAGAGCCGCCGGGTGACGGGTTTGTGGCCAGTCACCCCGATCTTGAGGATGTTTTCTTCACCAAGATTCGCAACTGGAATTAAGGAGACATCATGTTCTGGAAAATCACATGGTTTGAGATTTCCTACTGGTTGCGATCGAAAATGCTGTGGGTGTTTTTTGGAGTGATGGCGCTCTGTATTTTTGGAGCGGTCAGTACTTCTGACATCACATTTTTCATTGTACTGACCAACACGCACCACAATGCCCCCTTTGTCATCAGCGCTTATTACGCCTACATGAGCCTGATTATGCTGCTGATGTCTGCCGCCTTTGTAAACTCAGCGGCGTTGCGCGATTTCCGCTTCAACACCAATCAGATCGTTTTTTCCACGCCCATGCGGCGGCGAGACTACCTGCTGGGCCGCTTCATCGGCGCCACCATGGTTTCAGTCATCCCACTCCTCGGCGTCTCTGGCGGTATCCTGGCCGCTAAGTACATGCCATGGGCTGATCCTGACCAGTGGGGCCCGGTGAACTGGTCAGCGCATCTGCATGCGATTTTTGTGATTGCCCTGCCGAATGCTCTGATCATTGCCGCGATCCTTTATGCCATAGCCGTGCTGGCGCGCAATGAAGTGGTTCCGTTTATCGGCGCTTTGGTTCTGCTGATTGGATATCTTCTGTCAGGAGTCCTGTTGCAGGACCTGCGTCACGAACAGTATGTCCTCTTTGCTGATCCATTCGGAATCCGCACGTTTGCGCTGACGGCGAAGTACTGGACGGTCGCGGAGAAAAACAGCGTTCCCGTCCTGGCCACCGGGTTGATGCTGCTGAACCGGCTGCTGTGGGTTGGAGTAGCGGTTGGAATATTCGCCTTCTCCTATGTCCGGTTCAGCTTCTCTGAGAAGGCCTCAAAAGCACGACCTGCCGAACCCGAATCCCAGGCCCAGCCAATCGCGGTGGGTCGTCCCGTTCCCAGCCCCGCTACAAGCTCCTCGGCGTGGGCGCAACTGGTTCAGTCTTTGCGGATCCACATCCGTGGCATGATGGTGAGTATTCCTTTTATCATTGTGATGCTCGCAGGCGGACTCAACTGCCTTCTTGCACTTTCCTTCAATGCCACCGAAGGCTACGGCAATGCAACACTGCCGGTTACGTACTGGGTGGTGGATCTGATCCGAGGCACTCTTTACCTTTTCGTTATTGTTGTCATCACATTTTATGCCGGCGTCCTCGTCTGGAAAGACAAAGACGAACGAATAGATGAAATCATTGACGCTACGCCGGTTCCGGAATGGGTTTCATACGCCACTCGTCTGGTGGCCCTGGTGTTGATGGTCATGCTGGTTCAGGTAGTCGCCCTGCTTGCAGGTATCGCTGTTCAAGCCTGGCATGGCTATCATCGTTTCCAATTGGGCCTGTACGCTCACGAACTGCTGGTGCGCGATTTCTCTCTGTTTGTTCTGCTGGCCGTGCTGGCGTTTTTCATTCATGCGCTCTCACCCAACAAGTACGTCGGCTATGCCGGATATATCGGCTTCCTGGCCATCAATGCCTTTATCTGGCGTCCTTTGAATGTCGCCACCAACCTGGTCCAGTTCGCCGGAACGCCGAATGTGGTGCATTCTGATTTCTTTGGCGATGCCCCTTATCGTGCATCGTGGGACTGGTATACGTTTTACTGGCTACTCTTCTCCGTAGTGCTCGCCATTGTCACTGTCATGTTCTGGCCACGTGGTAAACAGGATCGCTGGGCAGGAAGGCGCCGCAATGCTGCGTTGCGCTTTCATGGTGGCTGGATTTCTGCTGCGCTGCTGTGCCTTGTCGCATTCATCTCCACCGGGGCATGGATCTGGTACAACACCGCTGTCATCAACCGCGTTATCGGGCCAAAAACCCTGCAACGGCGACAAGCCGATTACGAAAAGCAGTACAAGCAATATGAGAAGCTGCCACAACCTCGTGTTCGCAGCGTAAAGTACGCGATCGATATTTATCCGGAAACACGCAACGTCGCGATGCGCGCTGAGCAGGTGATCCAGAACCCGTATTCGTTTCCGCTCAAAGAGGTCCACTTCACCATCAACCAGAATTACGACACCGATATTGATATTCCCGGGGCCTCACTCAGCAAAGACGATAAGCAGCTCTACTACAGGATTTACAAATTTGGCTCTCCTCTGCAGCCCAATGAGTCCCGCACCATGCACTTCACGGTGAAGAGCAAGAATCGAGGGTTTGAGAACGATTTGACCACCGTTCAATTGGTGCAGAATGGAACTTTCTTCAACAACAGAGTGGGGCCTGTGATTGGTTACGACCGGGGCCGCCAGCTTACCGATCCCAATGACCGCCGCAAGTTTGCTCTCACGGATGTTGATCTGATGCCGCCGCTGGAGCGCAACTGCACTGACGACTGTCGTGAAAACTACCTGGGTGGCCACTCAGACTGGGTGGATGTGCAGACTGTTATCAGCACGTCCCCTGATCAACTTGCCATTGCGCCTGGCTCGCTGGTGCGGGAATGGCAGGAGAACGGCCGCAAGTATTTCGAGTACAAGCTTGACCATCAGGCCTTGAATTTCTACTCCTTCCTGTCGGCACGTTACGCCGTTGACCGGGAAGAATGGAATGGTTTGAAGCTTGAGGTCTACTACGACCCGCAGCATCCCTGGAACGTTCCGCGGATGATGAACTCACTCAAAAAGTCTCTCGATTATTACACCAAGAACTTTGGGCCGTATTACCAGAAAGAAGCACGCATCATCGAGTTTCCGCGGGTAGCGCGCTTTGCCCAGGCATTTCCAGGCACCATGCCGTATTCCGAGGCGATTGGATTTATCGCGAATATCAATAAGCCTGACGACATAGACATGGTCTTCTACGTGGTTGCGCATGAAATGGGCCATCAGTGGTGGGCGCACCAGGTGATTGGCGCTGACATGGAAGGCGCAACGTTGCTTTCAGAGACCCTGGCCCAGTACTCAGCATCTGATGGTGATGGAACACGAATATGGCCGCGACGCCATGCGCAAATTCCTGAAATACGAAATGGATAACTATCTTCGCTCTCGGGGTACAGAGCGGCTGAAAGAACGTCCGCTGCTAACGGTGGATGCCAATCAAGGTTACGTCCACTATCGCAAAGGCAGTGTGGTGCTTTACTACCTGAAAGAGATGATCGGTGAAGAGGCCGTGAACCGCGCGTTGCGCAAGGTGATTCACCAATACGCTTACGCGACTCCGCCCTATCCCACTTCTTACGCGCTGGTTGACGCGTTAAAAGAAGAGACTCCGCCGGACCTGCAATATCTGATCAAAGACCTTTTTGAAGACATCACCATCTTTTCCAATCGCGCGCTCAATGCCACAGCGCAGAAGCGGGCCGACGGCAAATACGATGTAACCATCAGAGTGCAAGCACAGAAATTCAAAGCCGATCCTAAAGGCAACGAAACTGAAGTGCCGGTGAATGACTACATCGATATCGGCGCGTTCGCGAGGCCGGCAAAAGGCAGAAAGTATGGCGATACGCTGTATCGTCAGCGCGTCCACATGACGCAAAAGGATTCGACTTTCACTTTTGTGACGGACTCCATCCCAGAAAAGGCAGGGATTGATCCTTTTGCGCTGCTGATCGATCGCGTGCCGGATGACAATACCAAAACCGTGAGTCTGGAAAAGGGAATCGGGCCTGATATCAAGCAGTCGGTTTCAGCAGGAAGCCATTGAATTTGAAGCATTGACCGTACGGTTCGTGGGCAAATATAGTCACTCACAGTCACCTGATTGAGGGCGAACAAAGAGCACTGCACCAAAGGAGAACAGGTCCGTGCGCGGGTCAAGGTCCTTGCCTCGGGCCTGTTCGGGCGACATGAAGGCAACAGTTGGGGCAATTGTGGTTCTCGCCATTGCTGCCGGCGCTTATCTCTGGGTTACTCGTCCGCGTGGTTTCAACCTGCAGAACAACGCTATCCGGAGGTCCTCCCACCCAGCTCACAAAATTTACTAACGGCGAAATGTATGCGTTTGCCTGGTCTGCTGACGGCAAGCACCTGGCGTTTTCTCGCGGCCAGCGCAAGAGTGATGTCGTAAGGATCAGTAACTTCCGCTGAAGAACTTGTCTGGGCAAGCTTGCCGCGGCAAAGCAAAAAAACGGGCTCCCGTTGTTTGCGGGAGCCCAAGAACGCACTTTACTGCTTATTGCACGTTCGCCAGCACTGTGGAGTTTGTGTTCAGAGTGAATGTGCAGCTCTTGGCTTTGTTGCCGCCGCTTGAGCACGCGCCTGACCAGATGGCATCGCGTCCGCTGGAGACCGTCAACGTAATGCGTGTTCCAGGAGCAAATGCTGCCGTTGATGTGCTGCCAACCACTGCCTTGATTCCTGCAGGAGTTGAGCTGATGCTTTCACCTTGCCTTCCTCCTGCGGTGACGCTGAGGTTGACTGTGGAAGGCGCAGGGGGCGGAGGATTGAGCGTGAGGGTGGCTGAGCGCGTAACGCCGCCTCCGGAAACGGAGATTGTAACCAGAGTCTGCGCGCTCACCTGGCTGGTGTTGATGTTGAAGCCGGCGCTTACGAAACCCGCAGGGATCACCACGGTGTTGGGCACGGTTGCGGCCGGGTTGTTGCTGCTCACGGAGAAGATCTGATCCGTGTTTGCGGTAGTGGCCACTTGAACTATGCCCCGCGTTCCGGCAGTTCCTGTCACTGAAGAAGGACTGAGTGACAGCGCGCTTGGTTGTCCTTGCGGTGTGAGTGTAATCTGCGTTTCTACGCTCTGACCGTTGTACGTGGCAGTCACTGTAGCAGGCGTATTGGCGGTAACACTGCTGGTTGGAATCTGGAACACCAGTGACGGACTTCCTGCTGCGACTGTCTCCGCCGCAGGAGCCTGAACCGCCGGCGAGCTGCTGTTGAGACTGATGGATGCTCCGTTTGCCGGCGCAATGCCATTGAGCATGGCAATGGCTTGCACTGAAATCCCGCCGTTAAAGGTGGTGGGCGAGATGGAAAGAGACTTGATGGACGGTGGCAACACGGTGAGCTGTGCTGAGGCTGATCCGGAATTGAGCGAAGCCGTAATAGTCACTGGCGTTTCCGTTGTTACCTGGCCGGCTTTCATCTGGAACTGCATCCATGCGGTGTTGCCCGGCATAGTTACTGTTGCCGGAACCGGAGCCGCGTTAGGATCAGAACTGGTCAAGCTGATGACTGCTCCACTTGACGGCGCCGCAGTGCTGAGTTGTATTTGCACCAATGTCGAATTGCCGCTGTAGAGAGGATTGCTGGTGAACGCCAGCGAAACTGGAGCTGCCGGAGCCTGGCTCACAGTGAAGCTGCCGCTTGCAGACCATTTAGTGACCGCAGCGGTCGTGGGTGAGGCGTCGCCCTGATGTGAGCGCACCCGCCAATACTTGGTTCCCGGCGTAAGCGAAAGAACAGTGCGGCTGGGATTATTGAGCTGCGGATCGGATTCTTCAATCGACTGGAAGCTGGAATCCTTTGCGATTTGAACTTCGTATCCGCTCGGTTGCGGATTGGCAACATCACTCCACTTCAGCGTCACGGGCAGAGTCAACGTTCCCGCATTGGTCGGCGAGATGATGTTCGGAGGCGCTGGAAGAGGATTGTTGTAAGAGATCGAGAAGGTAATGACGTTGGACGGTGCGCTGAGCACGCCATTGGAATCCACCGCGAACACCCGGGCAAAGTAATTGCCTTCGTTGGGAGTGGAGAAAGAATACGTTGGATTCGGGATATTGTTCATTGAAAAGCTAGTCGAAACAGGGAAGTTCGGATCCGTCGATGCCTGAAGAACGTAGCTCGCAGTTCCCTGGACAGCGTTCCAGTTGAACGTCATGACCTCCAACGGATGAAATGCGGAATAGCCCTTTGTGGGTCCAAGCGTCGGAGCAGCCAGAGCGCCTGAGCTTACGCCTGTTACGGTGAAGCTCCTTGCCGCTGACCATGCGCTCTGCACAAAGTTGCTGTTGACGGACTGCACCCGCCAGAAGTACGTCCCATTTCCCAGCCCGCTCACCGTATCCTGCGTGGCGCCCATTGTTGAGTTATTCGCGGTGATGGTAGAGAACGTAGAGGATGTGCTGACCTCCCAGTTGTATGCGATGATCCCGCTCGGGTCCGTCACTGCTGACCAGGAAATGGCAAGTGGAGCGCTTACGCTGGCTCCAGACGCAGGTGAGAGCAGGTTTGGTGCTGGCGGAGTTGCAGCTTTCGCCATGTGCGGCATGAATAGAAAAAAGCAGAAAGTGAGAATCAATCCCAAAATCGGGGAGAGCTGTTTCTTCATTGGATTATCTCCGTGTTTTTGTCCAGGCGACGGATCATTGGCACGGGATAAACATGATCAGCCGGGCCCGAGTAATGGTTGGCGAATCCAGTAGCGGTTGAAATCTCGATTGCTCTGAACTTTCACCAACATGGGATGAGACACGGAGAATTGCTACGTGGAACAGAGTTCGTGGACTCTGACTAAGCAAAGATTAAAAAGTCCCTGGAAGCAGATTAAATTTCTTGATTTCTCGTGCTGCTCTGCACTGACTTTTTCTGATTGCCATTGCAGCGTTGGCTGGTTGCAGATCAATTAAGTGTCGACTGAATTGCTGGCTGCTGCGCACGGTTTGCTAAACTTTTATTGATGGCAAAAATTTCTTATTTTGAATGCTCCAAATGCGGCGAACACATCAGTCCTGATAAACCTCAAACAATCTGCCCCAAGGATGGCGGCTCACTTTATGTCCGCTTCGATCTCGCGGCGCTAAAGGGCAGGTTCACGCCCGATGTTCTGCGTGGACGAGTCGCCAGCATGTGGCGCTATCACGAGGTCCTGCCTGGGGATCAGCCTGTCAGCCTGGGTGAGGGCTTTACCCCCATGCTGCGCAGCAGGGAAAACTCGAACGTCTATATAAAAGATGAAGGTCTGAATCCTACGGGATCGTTCAAAGCGCGCGGCCTCTGCGCGGCGGTCACAATGGCGCGACAATACGGGCTTAAAAAGCTTGCAGTTCCCTCAGCCGGCAATGCTGCCAGCGCGCTTGCGGCTTACTCGGCCGCTGCCGGTATTGAAGCCAATATTTTTATGCCCCAAGATGTTCCTCTGGCCAACCTGGTGGAATGCAAATCGTATGGCGCAAAAGTGACCCTAGTGGATGGTCTCATCTCTGACTGTGCTCGCATGGTGAATGAGCGCAAGCAGGCTGAAGGCTGGTTTGATATCTCCACCACCAAAGAGCCATTCCGCGTGGAAGGCAAAAAGACGATGGGGTATGAGGTGGCAGAGCAACTCAATTGGGAACTGCCGGACGCAATCTTCTATCCCACGGGTGGTGGCGTAGGAATGATTGGGATGTGGAAAGCATTTGATGAGATGGAGCAACTGGGCTGGCTGAAGACAGGCGGCAAGCGGCCCAAGATGGTCGCGGTTCAGGCGGCAGGGTGTGCCCCGGTGGTGAAAGCATGGAACGAGCACAAGCCCGTAGCTGAGCCGTGGCAAAATGCGCATACGCTCGCGGCAGGACTTCGCGTTCCTAAACCTTATGCAGATTACATTGTTCTGGACATCCTGCAAAAGAGTCGGGGCACTTCGGTAGCGGTCAGCGACGAGCAGATTTTTGCGGGAGTCAAGGAATGGGCCAGCAAGGAAGGCATTTTCGCATCGCCTGAAGGCGCAGCGTGCCTGCCTGGTTACCAGATGCTGCTGAAGCAGGGTTTTCTCAAACCAACTGACAAGGTTGTACTCTTCAACACCGGCTCCGGTCTCAAATATATTGATGTGATTGCCGATGCGCTGAAGATCAGTGCAGGCCAGCCACAAAAGGAAAAGATCGTGCCTGCGGCGAGGAATCTTGGAGGAATCATTCAGCCAAACTAAGTCTTAGTTGGTGAGATTCAGGAAACGAAATGGCAACGGATCGTCTTTATTACCACGACTCTTTCCTTTATGAGTTTGACGGGAGTGTAGTGGAAACGCTCCAGATCGAAGGAAGGCCTGCTATCGTTCTCGATCGCACTGCCTTCTATCCCACCAGCGGAGGACAGATCCATGATGTGGGAAAGCTCCTGTTTGACGGACGCGAAGTGCCTGTGACCGATGTTGCTGACGACGAGCAGGGGCGAATATTGCACTACGTAGCCGAGCCGATTGCGGTGGATACTGCGATTCACGGGCTTATCGATGAATCCCGGCGGCTTGACCACGTCCAGCAGCACACCGGCCAGCACGTGCTCTCAGCCGCTTTCATTGAGCTGTTGAATATGCCCACGATCAGTTTTCATATGGGAGCGGAAACCTGCACCATTGATCTGCAAACCGAATCTATTTCACCTGCACAGTCTGAAGAAGCCGAACGTTTGGCAAACCAGATCATCACGGAAGACCGTCCTGTCAATGTCCGGTTTGTACCTTTGGAAGAAGCGCGCCAGCTTGGATTACGAAAGCTTCCTCCAAAACAAACAGGTGATCTTCGCCTCATCGACATTCAGAATTTTGATCTGTGCGCCTGCGGCGGCACGCATGTGCGCTCCACCGGCCAGATTGGGTGCATCCTGTTGCGCAAAACAGAAAGAGTGAAGCAGGGAGTACGGGTGGAGTTCGTGTGCGGACATCGCGCAGTAGCTCTTGCGCGCAGGGATTACAGCACGCTTACTGAAGCGGCGGCTCTGTTTTCAGCCCACATCCATGAGCTTCCTCAGCAGATAAAGAAGGCGCTGGACGATGCTAAGACTGCCGGCAAGGTCCAGCACAAACTTCTGGAAGAAATTGCAGCACTTGAAGCCGAGCGCATGCTGGCGGGGAGCACTGCTTCACCCAAAATTGTTTCTGCCGTGTTCCAGGATCGTGATGCTGCCTTCATTAAACTGCTCGCGCAAAAGCTGACCGCATCGCAGATGGACGTAGTCGCGCTGCTCGCGTCGTTGCTTGGGCAGCCCACCCTTGTGTTTGCTCAGAGTGCCGGCCGAAAATCCAATATGGGCCAACTGCTCAAAGAAACTCTCAGCCAGTTGGGAGGACGTGGAGGCGGCTCCGCAGATATGGCCCAGGGTGGTTTTCCTCCCGGCACAAAGGATTCTCAACAACTCACACAGTTGTTGCAGGAAGTGAGCCGCAGGATTTAGTCTGAGCGGCTATGCTGCCGTCATCCACGTGGCTCAAATGCAGTTTGACCATCGTCCTTTTCCTGGTCGCTACACAATCACGTGCGCAGTCAACATTTGATTCGAAAAGAGCGCAGGATGAAGCGATCAAATTTCTGTCCGAGCTGGTAAAAATTGATACCAGCAATCCTCCCGGTAACGAAACTCGAGCAGCCGAATACATCAAGAGTGTCCTCGCGGCTGAAGGTATCTCTGCGCAGATTCTTGAGTCAACTCCCGGGCGTGGCAACCTGCTAGCGCGGCTCAAAGGCAACGGCAAAAAGCAGCCGCTGCTGCTCATGGGACATCTGGACGTTGTTGGCGTAGAGCGAGACAAATGGACGGTAGATCCGTTCGGCGCGGTCATCAAAGACGGTTATCTGTACGGGCGCGGTTCAATCGATGATAAGAGCATGGATGCGGCCAACCTTGAAGTGTTCCTGCTGTTGCATCGACTGAAAGTTCCTCTTGACCGCGATGTGATTCTGCTTGCCGAAGCTGGAGAAGAGGGAACAACCCAGTTCGGCATCGATTACATGATTGCCCATCACTGGAATGAGATTGCGTGCGAGTACGCGCTCAATGAAGGCGGTGAGATTGCAAAAGAAAAAAACCAAGTCCAGTATGTGGCCATTGCGACCACGGAGAAGGTTCCACGTGGTTTCAGCCTGGTTGCGCACGGCACCAGCGGACACGGATCTGTTCCACGGCTTGACAATTCCATTGCGCATCTTGCGGCAGCCGTAGACAAAGTTGCTCACTGGGCTCCTCCCATGCGGCTGAATGAGACCACGCGCAAGTTTTTTCAGATCATCGCAACCATCAGTCCGCCAGAACAGGCGGCTATGTACTCCCATGTAGAAGATCCCACCGTGCAGGAAAAAATTCGGGCAGCGAATCCAGGATACTACTCCATGTTGCGCACATCGATTGTGCCCACAATTATCAAAGGAGGATTCCGCTCCAACGTAATTCCTGCTGAAGCTGAAGCTCGTTTTGATGTGCGCGCCCTTCCCGACGAAAACATGGATGCTCTCAAGGCTGAGTTGACCCGCATCATCAACGATCCAGCGATCACTATTGTGGATGCTGAAAACAGCAACCCTCGCCCTGCAACCCCGCCTTCAGGCTTGAACACAGATGCCTTCCATGCGCTGGAGCATGCCGCTGCCAAAATTTTCCCCGCCGCACCAGCCCTTCCCATCATGCAGGTGGGCGCCACAGATTCGGCGCAACTGCGCGCCCAAGGAGTGCAGGCGTACGACATTGGTACTGTGGTAAGCGCAGAAGACCTCAAGCGCATTCACGGCAACGATGAGCGGTTGAACATCAACGGATTCGGAAAATTTGTGGAATTCGTCTACATGGCGACTGAGGAACTTGCGGGAAGCAAGTGAAGAAGAATTTGCTTGAGAAATAGTGCAACCGGGCGGCTTTATTTCGTTAGGTATAGCTTCAATCGTACTATTAACTTTAAGTTGTCTCGGAGGCATTCCCAATATGGATAAATCTTTACATGTTTCTTCGCCCTCTGACCTTGCGCTGTATGCCCCTCATATTTAGACTAACCACAGAAGACGAAGGATTTTGTTGATGCGGCGAGGCCGAAACGTTGAATTTACTGGAGCACACTAAAGCTTGGGCAACGTTTGCGCGACGGCACTCTCTCCGCTCCTTAAAACTTGGTAACTGACGCAGGCACAGCGGACTAGATTCCACTGCCGAGCACGCGCAAAAATATAAAAACATCTGGCCTAACCGGGGAATGGCCGCACTTTGTTTGCACAAGAAGCGGCTTGCCTGTTCCATTTTTCGTAACTGTTTGGCGGAGAGCTCCACGATCAATGATCCGCTATTAAGATATCTTTCTCTTTTTGCCGGGCCACGTTGGTCCGTTTCTGCTGGAGCTGCAGGTGAACCCAGTCCGCACTGCTCAAACCCTTCAACTTTCGTCAGCGCAATCTGCCATCTGGATTGCTCAGACGCTTGATCCCGAAAGCCCGCTTTTTAACGTTGCTGAATACGTAGACATTCGCGGACCGCTTGACTCGCGCCTGTTTGCGGCTGCGCTCAGGCAGGTTGTAAATGAAACTGATGTTTTGCGCCTGCGTTTCATATCGGGAAATGAAGGTGCTGAGCAGTATTGTGAAGACTATCTTTCATATGAACCATTGGTTCTGGATTTCAGTTCGCAATCCGATCCATTCACCGCGGCTGAGTCATGGATGCGCAAAGATCTTTCGCGTCCTGTGCAGATGGAACGTGAGTCGCTCTTTGGCTACGCGCTGCTTCAGCTGGCGAAAGAACATTTCCTCTGGTACGTGCGCTACCACCACATCGCGATGGATGGATTTGGTGGCGCGCTGATTGCAAAGCGCGTGGCCGGTATCTATTCCGGCCTGGTTCGCCAAAGTGAAATTCGGCCAAGCCACTTTTTGCCACTCTCTGAATTGCTGGCAGACGAGGCGGAGTACCGCAGCAGACAACTTCAGGCTGACAGGAAATATTGGCTGGACTTTCTGGATAGCTATCCGGATGTGGTTACTCTTTCCGGTAAGGCGCCCGGCAGGTCTCGCTCATTCATTCGTCACAGCAGTTCGCTCCATTCTTCATTGGCGGATGTGCTGGCAACCACGGCTCAACAAAGCGTCGCCAGCCTTGCCCAGGTTTTGGAAGCCGCAACTGCTCTTTATCTGCATAGATTGACCGAAGCAAGTGATGTTGTGCTCGGCGCTACGCTGACGGCTCGCGTAGGTCGCAAGATGCGTTCCATTCCGGCAATGGCCTCCAATATTTTGCCGTTGCGCGTCAATTTCTCAGCGCAGATGACGTTTGCTGATCTCCTGCGCCAGGTAAAGAAGCGCAAAGCGGAGATGGTCCGCCACCAGCGGTATCGGATGGAGCAGTTGCGCGCTGATCTGGGTCTGCAACCGGATGATCCTGATCTGTACGGCACCGTCGTAAATGTGATGTCTTTTGATTACGACTTGCGATTTGGGGAATGCACTTCCACAACTCACAATTTATCCAACGGCCCTGTGAACGATTTCTCCATCGTCCTCTATGATCGGCAGAACGGTTCGCCATCACGGCTGGATTTTGATGCGAATCCTGCCCATTACACCCTGGATGAACTTGTCTTACACCAGCAAAGATTTGTTGCTCTTTTGGAACAGTTGGGTTCTGTTGATTGCCGTGTTTGTGAATTCAGGCTGCTGTCAGCGGGCGAAGAGCGCACTGTCATTTCTGATTTCAACGACACGGCCTGCCCCCTCCCCGAATTGACGCTGGCAGAGCTGTTTGAAACTCAGGTAACACGCACGCCTCACGCCACCGCACTCGTCTTTGGCGAGACAGGACAGACATACCAGGAACTGAACGTCCGCGCGAATCGATTGGCTCACTATCTCGTTAGCTGTGGTATGGGACCCGAATCGATCGTCGGAATCTGCCTCTCGCGTTCCGCTGAAATGTTGGTAGCGCTGCTTGCCATTCTGAAATCCGGAGCTGCATATCTTCCGCTGGATCCAGAATACCCACGCGCGCGCCTGTCGGCAGTACTCGAAGATGCGCAGCCAGCCTGTGTAGTCACAACGACTGAACTCTCGGAGATCCTACTCCAAGGCACAAAAGTGGTTCTCGTGGACAGCTCGGAATTCAAGAACACGCTGTCAAGTTTGTCTATCAGCGACCTTACCAATAAAGAGCGTTGTGCGCCGCTGCTTCCGCAACACCCTGCCTATCTTATCTATACCTCCGGTTCCACCGGCAAACCGAAAGGTGTTGTCATTGAGCACCGCAGTGCGTCGACGTTCATCTCGTGGTCTGGTGAGGTCTTTACGAAGGATGAATGGGCAGGAGTGCTGGCATCAACCTCCATTTGTTTTGATCTCTCGGTGTTTGAGCTGTTTGCCACTCTAAGCCACGGCGGCACTGTGCTGCTGGCCGGTTCCATCATGGATCTGCCGCAGCTTCCTGCACGGGACCGTCTGCGCTTGATCAACACAGTGCCATCTGCCGCGCAGTCTTTGCTCGACTCTGGCAATCTGCCGCGCGAAATTCGCACCGTGAACCTTGCTGGTGAAGCATTGCCGAGAGCATTGGTAGAGGATCTCTACCAGCTTGGAAATGTCAGGCGAATCCTGAATCTCTACGGTCCATCGGAATCGACAACTTACTCCACTTTCTTCATTTGCCCCAGCCGGGATCCCCGCGAACCTGCCATCGGTAAGCCGGTCTCGAATACTCGCGCCTATGTGCTGGATCAATACCTGTGGCCACTCCCTGTCGGCGTTCGCGGCGAATTGTATTTGTCAGGCCGCGGTTTGGCCCGCGGTTACCTGAACCGTTCTGATTTGACTGCAGAGCGCTTCGTTCCGGATCCCTTTCTTGAGGGCGAAAGAATGTACCGCACAGGTGACCTTGCCCGCTGGCGAGCGGATGGATCACTGGAATTTCTTGGCCGTATCGATCATCAGGTGAAGGTGCGTGGTTTCCGGGTTGAGCCCGGCGAAATTGAAGCCATCATCAAAGAAGATTCAGGCATAAAGCAGGCTTTGGTCATTGCCCGAGACACTCGCAAAAGTGGTAAACAACTGGTCGCCTACGTAGTCCCGGGCCAGAACGATGTCGACACGATTGACTCGGGTGGTTTGCAGAGGAAGCTTGCAGAGCGGCTCCCCCGCAACATGGTGCCCTCTGCAATCGTTTTTCTGCCCGCCCTGCCGCTTACGGCAAACGGCAAAATTGATCGGCGCGCTTTGCCTGCGCCGGAGTGGCTGAGTCATAGCAATTCCGCACCGCGTACACCGCAGGAAGAAGAACTGGCGCGTTTCTTCTGTGAAGTGCTCTCGCGCGAGCTTGTGGGCATTCACGATAATTTCTTTGATCTCGGCGGCCATTCTCTTATGGCTATGCGAGTGCTGGGCCGAGTTCGTTCCACTTTCGGCGTTGATGTAACCAGCCGGGCGTTCTTTGATGCTCCAACTGTGGCGGCTCTGGCAGCGCAGCTCAGCTCTCATTGCATTTCAGAGCCACGGCCGGTGATTGAGCAGCGACCACACCAAGTGCCTGCTTCTCATTCCCAGCAACGTCTTTGGTTTATCGACAAGCTGCAGGGCAGCACTCATTTCCATATACCTGAGGCCCTGCGCTTGCGCGGCGAACTCGATGCTACAGCGCTGGAAAGCGCCATCAACGCGATTGTTGCGCGCCACGAAAGCCTGCGCACGCAATTCGTGGAGGTCGATGGGGCTCCAACTCAAGTCATTTCGCCCGAATTGAAGGTGCGGTTGGCCTTTGCGGATTTGACTGGACTACGCGAAGCAGAAAAGCAGAAGGAGCTGGATGACGCATTACGCGCTGAGTGGGAGCGTCCTTTTGACCTCAGCCACGCTCCGCTTTTTCGCGTCAAGCTGCTGAAGTTTTCAGCCGCGGAACACATACTGCTCCTTACCTTCCACCACATTATTTTCGATGGATGGTCACTGGAAATCTTTTATCGTGAATTCGCCAGCGCCTACCAGTTTTTCAGGCGGGACCAGCAACCTGCGTTCCCATCGTTGCCCCTGCAGTTTGCTGACTATGTGTTGTCGCAAAATGGAATCAAACGGCGCAAAGACCTTGAATATTGGATCAGGCAGTTAGCCGATATTCCGGAACAGCTCGAGCTACCGCGAGACAGGCCGCGACCCCTGCGGCAGACTTTTTCCGGAAGTGTTTTGCACATTGCGCTTCCTCAAAGCCAGCTATCTCAACTCGTGAGTTTCGCCCGGGCCTCCGGTTGCACACCTTATATGGTGCTGCTTGCGGGATTTGGAATCCTGCTGCATCGCTATAGCGGCCAGGATGATCTCGTCATCGGCTCTCCCGTGGCAAACCGGCAGGATCCGCGGCTTGAACAAGTCATCGGTTATTTTTCCAGCGCCGTAGTGATGCGATTGCAGATTGCATCCCGGATGACGGTTTCTGACCTGCTCGACGAAGTCAGGACGACTTCGCTTGATGCTTATCGTCATCAGGATGTTCCGTTTGAGGAACTCGCAACAGCAATTTCGTCCCATCGCAATCCCAATTACCCGCCCGTCTTTCAGGTGCTGCTGGCCTTGCAAAACAATCCAGCCAGCTCGCGCGCCCTTGAGGGACTCGACGTTGAAGTGCTTGCGGACCCGGAGCCGCGAGCCCGCTTTGATCTGGAAATCTATGCCTGGCACAGAGAGGGAGGAATTGATCTCTACTGGGTTTACAACCGTGACCTGTTCGATTCCTGGCGCATCAAGCAGATGGCCATACATTACAGCCGTCTGCTGCAAAGGATGGTTGCTGGCGCGAATACGCAGGTGCACTCGCTGGAGATGATTTCTCCTGCAGAACGCCAGCAACTTCTTGCTGGTTGGAACCAGAGCTCGGTTGAGTACCCTCACGAACGTTTGATCCACAATCTGTTTGAGGAGCAGGCGGCAAAACTGCCTCACTTAATTGCCGCAGAAACTGCAAAACAAGAGATCACCTACGGCGAACTGAATCTTCGCGCCAATCAGATGGCCCATTACCTCCTTGGACTAGGGGTGAGCCCAGATGACCGAATTGGCGTTTGTCTGGAACGTGGCTTCGAACTGTTGACTGCTCTACTTGGCATTTTGAAAGCAGGCGCGGCATACGTTCCGCTCGATCCCGTTTATCCCGGGGATCGCCTGCGCTATATGTTGGAGGATTCCGAAGCTCGGATCGTGATCAGCCATTCCTCGCTGCTAGGTGCGCTCCCGAAAGGCAGAACCGTTCTTGGAATCGACGAGGAGTGGCCGCGAATTGCGCAACACCAGGCTTCTCCTCCGCAGACCCGTACGAGCGAACGAAATCTTGCGTACGTCATCTACACTTCGGGCTCCACAGGGCAGCCAAAAGGTGTTGCAGTAGAACATCGGCAGGTCTGCAACCAGCTGTTCTGCGCTGGAGCAGAGCTGCGGATCGGTGCAGAGGATTGCGTATTGCAGAAAGCTTCGTTCAGCTTCGATGCTTCGATCATGGAAATTTTCCTGCCTCTTTCTTTTGGCGCACGGATCGCCATTGCGGAACCCGGTGGCGAGCGTAATGTAGATTACCTTCTACAATTCGCCTTGGAGAAGCGGGTTACCTATGTTGATCTTGCTCCCTCTCTGCTGGATGCCTTGCTCGATCATCCGCTGATCACCGAATGGAAGTCGCTGCGAATCATGTGCAGCGGCGGGGAGGCGCTCAAGCCTGAATCCGTCCAGCTGTTCTACGAAGTACTTGGTGCCGAGCTCTGGAATTCCTACGGTCCTACGGAAACAACCGTTCAATCCACCTTCATCAGAGTCACTCCGGACTCCTCAGCTGTCCCCATTGGGCGGCCTGTTGCCAATACCAGGTTGTATATTCTGGATCAACATCTTGAACCTGTGCCTCTTGGAGTTGCCAGCGAACTCTTTATCGCCGGTGAGGGAGTGGCACGAGGTTATTGGAAACGTCCAGGACTTACGGCAGAAAAATTCATTCCTGATCCATTTTCTTCCTCAGCCGGAAGCCGCATGTACAGGACCGGCGATCTGGTTCGCTGGTCGCCGGCGGGAAACCTCGAATTTCTGGGCCGTGTGGATCATCAGGTCAAGATTCGCGGCTTCCGCATTGAGCTGGGAGAAGTTGAAAGTGCTTTGCGGGCACACACGGAAGTTAGTGACGCCATGGTCACCATTCATGAAAGAGGCGCGGTCAGGCAGCTCTGCGCCTATGTGCTTTCTGCAAGTAAGGATTCGACGCTCGCTGACGATCTTCGTAAGTACCTCGGTAGCAGGCTTCCGGAATACATGGTCCCTGCCGTAGTCGTCATTCTTTCTGCATGGCCGCTGACCCCGAGCGGAAAGATTGATCGCCGTGCGCTTCCGGCGCCCCAGCAGCAAACGAACCAGCGGCAGCTTCCGCGCACGGCGGAGGAAGAGGTGTTGTGTGCGGTGTATGCGGATGTGCTGGGCGTGGAGCGGGTTGGGATAGGTGACAACTTTTTTGAGCTGGGCGGGCATTCGCTATTGGCTGCGCGGCTGGTAAGCCGGATAAGAGCGACGCTGGGGAAAGAGCTGTCGATCCGGACGCTGTTTGAGGCGCCGACGATAGCCGAATTGGTGGAGCGGCTGCAGGAAGACCGTCGCCCGCGGCCTGTTCTGAGGAGGTATGAGCGTGGAGAAAGGCAGAGGCTGTCATATGCACAGCAGCGGTTGTGGTTTCTGTACCGGATGGAGGGAGCGAGCGCGACCTATAACATCCCGCTGGCGCTGCGGCTGCAAGGAGATCTGAAAGAAGGAGCGCTGGAAGCAGCATTGAACGATGTAGTGGAGCGGCACGAGGCGCTGCGGACAGTGTTTCCGGAAGAGGAAGGAGTGCCGTACCAGAAGGTGCTGAGCGGAGAAGAGGCACGGGTGAAGCTCAGAGTGGAGAGAGTGGAAGAGAGAGAGCTGAGGGGGAAGCTGGCGGAAGCGGCGGAAGTGGAGATGGAGTTGGAGCATGAGCTGCCGCTGAGGGTTTGGCTGTTCGAGATGAAGGAGCAGGAGCATGTGTTGCTGCTGGTGCTGCACCACATCGCGGGGGATGGGTGGTCGCTGGGGCCGCTGGCGCGAGATCTGGGAGAGGCGTACGGGGCGAGGCGGGAAGGAAGAGCGCCGGAGTTTGTTCCTCTATCAGTGCAGTACGCGGACTATACGGAGTGGCAGCGGGAGATGCTGGGCGAGGAAGGGAATCCCGAAAGTCTGATAAGCGGGCAGCTGGAGTACTGGAGGCAGGCGCTGGAGGGGATGGCGGAAGAGATCGAGCTGCCGGTGGACCGGGCGCGACCTCAAGCGATGAGCTATCGCGGTGGAACGGTGGAGTTGAAGCTGGATGCCGAGCTGCACCGGGGAATGAAGAGGTTGGCAGGAGAGACGGGAGCGAGCCTGTTCATGGTGCTGCAGGCAGGGTTGGCAGTGCTGCTCAAAAAGCTGGGAGCAGGCGAGGACATAGGGATCGGGACAGTGGTGGCGGGAAGGAGTGAGCGGGAGCTGGAAGAGCTGGTGGGTTTTTTTGTAAACACGCTGGTGCTGAGGACGGATGTAGCGGGAGACCCGAGCTTCGTAGAACTGATCGAGCGGGTGAGGAAGTTTGATCTGGAGGCGTACGGGAAGGAGGAGCTGCCGTTCGAGCGGCTGGTGGAAGCGTTGCAGCCGGTGAGGTCGCAGGCGCGGCATCCGCTGGTGCAGGTGATGCTGGTGCTGCAGAACGTGCCGCCTGCCCGGCTGGAATTACATGGCCTCATATTTGAACAGTGCGCCGTCGTCACGCAGCGTTCTCAATTCGATCTGGCGCTCACTATTACTGAATCTTTTGATGCTGAGGGCGATTCATCTTGCCTCAAATGTGTATGGGAGTACAGCTCCGATCTATTTGATCGTGAAACTGTGTCCCGCTTCTCATCAGAATTCGACGAGATTCTGAAACACGCTGTCGGAAACCCAAAAGCACGCATCGATGAACTGAAGGTTGCAGGCGAATCAGATGATCTATCCGCAAAACAACGTTCGGATCGTGCTGTAGTTCAAGAGCGTGCTTCTGCTGCGAATCCGGCGCGGATTCAATCTCGATCTCGCATGGCAGAAAACAAACGGCCACCACGCACATCACAAGAGCAATTGTTTTGTCGATTGTTTGCAGAGTTGCTCTCACTTGAGCAGGTCGGAGCCAACGAGAATTTCTTTTTTCTTGGCGGCGACAGTATTCTTTCCATTCAATTGGTGAGCCGGGCCAGAAAAGCTGGCCTGCTTCTCACGCCGCGTGATGTTTTTCAGCACCAGACGCCTGAACAGCTGGCTATGGCAGCAAAAACTCAGGCGCCTACGCCGCAATCGACTTTCTCAATGGATGAAACAGGGGAGCTGCTGCCGGCCCCCGTCATGCAAGCCCTGTTTGAGCAGGGCGGGAGTTTCAAAACGTTTCATCAGTCCGTACTGCTGCAGCTTCCTGGCGCGTTGGAGCAAAGTAAGCTCACTGTTCTGCTGCAATCGCTGATTGATGTCCATGCATGTTTGCGGCTGCGTTTGCAGTCGAACGGGCACTTGCACATTGGCCCGCGCGGATCCGTTCGTGCGGAAGATTGCCTGACAATCGTTTCCTCCGCTTCAACACCGGGATTAATTTCTGCAGCGACGAATAAGGCCAAAGAGACTCTGGACCCCGAAACAGGGCAAATGCTTCGCGCGATCTGGTTTGTGCAGCAACGCCGACTTTTATTGATGATCCACCATTTGGCGGTTGATGGTATTTCCTGGCGCGTTCTCTTATCAGATCTTTCTATGGGCTGGGCGATGTTGTTGGCTGAAAAGCCCGCTCTGCTTGAGCCCGTTCCAGCATCTTTTGCTGCTTGGACTCAGTACTTGTTCGCGCGTGCTCGGCGGAAAAGCATTCTCGCTGAAATCGAGCACTGGGAGCGTGCCGCCGCAGGTGGGGAGCTTATTCCCGGCGCGCGGATTGATGGCGGTCAGGATTGTATTGCCAACTCCGGCGCCTTGCGCTTGACTCTGCCTGTTGCGCTAACCGAAGCCTTGCTCAGTGCTGTTCCGGCGGCATTCCACGCGCAAATTAATGACGTTCTGCTGACAGCGTTGACGTTGGCTGCTCTGCGGTGGAGATGCGATCGGGTCTCCGTTGCTGACTCGAGCATTGTGATTGACCTTGAAGGGCACGGCCGTGAGCCGATGGATAGCGGTATGGACCTGTCTCGAACCGTGGGCTGGTTTACCACCGTGTTCCCGGTACGGCTGGACCTTCAGCAGATTGATCTGGATGAAGCCTTCGCTGGACAGTATGCCACCGGCCGAGCACTGAAACTCGTGAAGGAACAATTGCGTGCGGTTCCAGCGAACGGCCTGGACTATGGACTGCTGCGCTATTTATCTCCCGGAGCATTGAAGCAAACCTTTGCGCTGCCGCATCCGCAGATTGCTTTCAACTACCTTGGCCGATTCGTCGCTCAGGATGGCGCTGACTGGCAGCCTGTTGGCGATGATGCCGGTTTCTCTGGAGGCGCGGATGCAGCCATGCCTCTTACGTACCTGCTGGAGATCGATGCCATCGTGAGCGATGCATCGGATGGACCACGGCTTACCGCGAATTTCGCCTGGGCCAGGAATCACTTGGATGAATCAGAGATTGCCACTTTTGCGGGTTACTGGAAAAGAGCACTTGCGGCGATTGTTGACTACACTCGGAAACGGCCTGCGACCGGGCACAGCTCCTCAGACTTTGCACTCGTGAATCTCTCACTCGAACAGGTCGAGGAGATAGAGAAGACTCATCCTGATCTCACAAATATTCTTCCGCTTTCTCCGCTGCAGGAGGGACTGCTATTCCATTCCTTGTATGCTGGCGAAGCAGATGTCTACACAGTTCAGACTAATATTGAATTCACCGGTCCCCTGATTTCCAACCGGCTCCGGCGAACAATCGAGATTGTTTTGCAGAGGCACGCCAACCTTCGTGTCTCAATTGACAATGAAGTCGCCGATAAGCCGTTGCAGATTGTGTCTAGCGGAATTGTACTGCCGTGGCATGAATACGACTTCTCCAATTTAAATCCGGAGCTTCGAGAACAAAAATGCTCTCAAATCGCTTCTGAAGAGCGAGCTGAACCATTCAATTTCTCGGCCGGCCCACTGATACGGATTGCCCTAATCCGCTTCGCGCCAGATCGCCACCTCCTGGTGTTCACGAATCACCACATCATCATCGATGGCTGGTCAACTCCTCTGCTGTTCAGTGAGATGCTTGCTCTCTATGACAATGGGCTTGATCCATACGCTCTGACCCCAGTCCGGCCGTATGGAGACTATCTCGCCTGGTTGAGCAAGCAGGACCGCTCGGCGGGCTTGAGCCTGTGGAGAGACTACCTGGCCGACTTGGAATCTCCCACCATTCTTGCTCAGTATTCCCCCGCTACTGAGAGCGCACGCATCCCGGACTCATGGCGAGTTGATCTTCCTCTCGAATTGACGGATTCGCTGCTGGCCAAAGTGCGTTCCCTCGGACTGACTCTGAATGCACTTCTGCAGGGCCTGTGGGCTGTGCTGCTTGCGCGCCGGACCAATCAGAAAGACATCGTCTTCGGAATCACGGTCTCTGGCCGAAATGCGGAGGTGGCCGGAATTGAAGAGATGATTGGAATGTTCATCAATACAGTTCCTCTCCGCGTCCGGCTGGCTGCGGGAGAAACCTTCCTTTCAGTTCTGACAAATCTGCAAAAGCGCCAGTCCGAGATGTTGAATGCGTATCATCTCGGGCTTACTGAAATCCAGAGAGAGATTGGCTTTGAGCGTCTGTTTGACACTCTCTTTGTCTTCGAAAACTATCCGGTTGATCCTTCCGTCTTGAAACACACATACGGCGGTATCCGCATTAGTAAGGTTGAGATGCTCGATGGTGCGCATTATCCGATGTCGCTCATGGTAGCGCCAGGCGAAGGTCTGCATGTCAGGCTGGACTATGATCCTGCGCAGTTCAGCCGGTACCAGGCAGAGGCCGTCGGTGAACAATTCGTTCGTCTGATGCGCTCAGCTGTCAATTGCATTGACGTTCCGTGGCATGGTCTGGAGTTTTTCTCCGAAGAAGAGCGCGATCAGATTCTGCACGGATTCAACAACACGTCCCGCGTTCTACCTCGCCTGACAGCCGCTCAGATATTTGAACGTCAAGTAGCCGTTACACCAGATTCTCCTGCCGTCGTTCAAGCAAATCGAGTCCTCACCTATCAGGAACTCAATGCTGAAGCCAACCGGCTGGCGGATTATTTGCGCAAGCAGAGAATTGGTCCGGAGTCACTGGTAGGTATTGCCTTGGAGCGTTCTCCGGAAATGATTATCGCCGTTCTGGCCACTTGGAAAGCAGGAGGAGCTTATCTTCCGCTGGACCCGGAATACCCGCGGGCCAGACTCGAGCACATGATCAAAGATGCGCAACCTGCAATCGTACTTGCTAACTCTGCTTCGTCATCGCATTTGCCGCGTTCGAACACAGTTAAATTCATCTCTCTCGATGCCGAAGATGTGAAAGCGTCATTGGAGAAATGCGATGCAGGAGACCACGAATTGCTCATGTCTCCTGATCATGTGGCCTACGTAATCTACACATCGGGTTCTACTGGAGTCCCGAAGGGAGTGGTCGTCACTCATAGAGGCCTGACTTCACTCGTTTCGGAGCACATTGCCTCGCTCGAGTTGGGGCCGGGCTGTCGTGTCCTGCAGTTCGCATCTTTGAATTTCGATGCTTCGGTATGGGAAATCTTATTGGCGCTGGCCAGCGGCTCGACTCTGGTTTTGTCCAATGACGAACGTCAAGGAGCACCCTTTTACAACCTGCTCACCTCGCAGCACATTACGCATGCAGTGCTTCCAATCCCCGTACTGAGGAGCCTCGAAGGGTTTGAGCGTTTGCCGTTGAAGTACATGGTAAACGGCGGCGAAGCAATCAGCATTGATCTGGTAAAGCGATGGTGTCGCAAAGTAGGGATGGTTAACATCTACGGTCCAACCGAAACTACAGTTTGCGCTACCGTGAATTTCACATTGTCTCCTGAGAATTTCACAATTGGATCTCCGATTGTCAATACATCTGTATACATCCTTGACAGCAATCTGGAACCTGCGCCGATAGGTGTCGCTGGTGAAGTCTACATCTCTGGTGCAGGTTTGACTCGTGGATATCTGAATCGTCCATCACTGACTTGTTCTCGCTTCGTGGCCAATCCTTATGGGCTAAATAAGGGTTCCCGCATGTACCGCACGGGGGACATCGCGCGCTGGCGCGTGGACGGCACATTGGAATTCGTTGGTCGTATTGACGAACAGGTAAAAGTTCGCGGCTTTCGTATTGAATTAGGCGAGATAGAAGCAGCTCTGCGATCGCAGCCAGAGATCGCCGACACTGCAGTTCTTGTTCACGAGAGCGCGCCTGCCAGTAAACAGATTGTTGCTTATGTAGTCCCGAGGAATGGGAATATGCCTGATTCCGCCGCATTGCGACAACGTTTAAGCGAACAGCTTCCGACGTACATGCTGCCTGCTGTATTCGTGGCGCTAGAGAGGCTTCCTCGCAGCCCAAACGGAAAACTGGATCGTCGCATGTTGCCTGCAATAGTGCAGCAACCGACGAATTCCCGACCTCCGCAGTCGCGGGAGGAAATTGCCATCTCTGAGATGTTTGCAGAAGTTCTTTCAATAGAGTCGGTGAGTGTTGACGACGATTTCTTTGCCCTGGGCGGTGATTCGCTCGGTGCCATGCGCATGGTATCTCGTATGGCCAGTAGCTTGAAAGTGCCACTCTCGCTGCGCGACTTTTATTCCGCCGGTACGGTTGAAGCGCTCGCCAGACTGGTTCAAGCAATGCAGTTTACTGCCACGCGAGATGGCGGACCATCCCTTGAAGCCGAATTGTTGGAAGAAGAGGAAATATGAGTTGTGTTGAGCTGCTTTTAAAACTGCAAAACCGTGGAGTGCGCGTTTGGCTGCAAGATGAACGGCTGCGAGTTGCTGCCCCCAAAGGTGCTCTCTCGGATGAAATCCGCAACGAATTGAAACAACACCGCAGTGAGCTGATCGAGTGGTTCAAGAGGCAGAGCGCAACGCCGCGGCCAGCTTTGAGGAGGTATGAGCGTGGAGGAAGGCAGAGGCTGTCATACGCGCAGCAGCGGTTGTGGTTTCTGTACCGGATGGAGGGAGCGAGCGCGACGTACAACATTCCTCTGGCGTTGCGGCTGGAAGGAGAACTGGATAAGGCAGCGCTGGAAGCAGCCTTGAACGATGTAGTGGAGCGGCACGAGGCGCTGCGGACAGTGTTTCCGGAAGAGGAAGGAGTGCCGTACCAGAAGGTGCTGAGCGGGGAAGAGGCACGGGTCAAGCTCAGAGTGGAGAGAGTGGAAGAGAGTGGGCTGAGGGGGAAGCTGGCGGAAGCGGCGGGAGTGGAGATGGAGTTGGAGCATGAGCTGCCGCTGAGGGCTTGGCTGTTCGAGATGAAAAAGCAGGAGCATGTTTTGTTGCTGGTGCTGCACCACATTGCGGGGGATGGGTGGTCGCTGGGGCCGCTGGCGAGAGATGTGGGAGAGGCGTACGGGGCGAGGCGGGAAGGAAGAGCGCCGGAGTTTGTTCCTCTATCAGTGCAGTACGCGGACTATACGGAGTGGCAGCGGGAGATGCTGGGCGAGGAAGGGAATCCCGAAAGCCTGATAAGCGGGCAGCTGGAGTACTGGAGGAAGGCGCTGGAGGGGATGGCGGAAGAGATCGAGCTGCCGGTGGACCGGTCGCGACCTCAAGCGATGAGCTATCGCGGTGGAACGGTGGAGTTGAAGCTGGATGCCGGGCTGCACCGGGGAATGAAGAGGTTGGCAGGAGAGACGGGAGCGAGCCTGTTCATGGTGCTGCAGGCGGGATTGGCGGTGCTGCTCAAGAAGCTGGGAGCAGGCGAGGACATAGGGATCGGGACGGTGGTGGCGGGAAGGAGTGAGCGGGAGCTGGAAGAGCTGGTGGGGTTTTTTGTAAACACGCTGGTGCTGAGGACGGATGTAGCGGGAGACCCGAGCTTCGTAGAGTTGGTCGAGCGGGTGAGGAAGTTCGATCTGGAGGCGTACGGGAAGGAGGAGCTGCCGTTCGAGCGGCTGGTGGAAGCGTTGCAGCCGGTGAGGTCGCAGGCGCGCCATCCGCTGGTGCAGGTGATGTTGGTGCTGCAGAACGCACCGGAAGCGAGGCTGAAGTTGCCGGGGATTGTGATGAGCGAGCAGGTGTTGCCGGACACCATCGCCAAATTCGATCTGACGGTCAGCCTGACGGAGGAGGTGAGTGCTGAAGGCGAAGCGGAAGGGTTGACGGGATATGTGGAGTACAGCGCGGATCTGTTTGATCGGGAGACGGTGGAGGATCTGGCGGAGAAGCTGGTGCGGCTGCTGCGCCAGGCAGTAGCAAGGCCGCAAGCGCGTTTGCATGAGCTGAAGGTGGTGAGCGAGGAAGAGCGGGAGCAGTTGCTTAATGAGTTCAATGGGCGATTAAAGGAGCCGATAAGAGCCGGGACGCTGGTGGGGCTTTTTGAGGCTGAGGTGGAGAGAACAGGAGAAGCGGAGGCTCTGAGCTTTCAGGGAGAGAGGGTGAGCTATGGGGAGTTGAATCGGAGGGCGAACCGGTTGGCGCATTACCTGGTGGAGAGGGGAATAGGACGGGAATCGCTGGTGGGAATCTTGCTGGAGCGGTCGGTGGAGATGGTGGTGGCGATGGTGGCGGTGGTGAAGGGGGGAGGAGCGTATGTGCCCATCGATCCGGAGTATCCGCGGGCGCGAGTGGAAACGATGCTGCAGGATGCGGCTGCGAAAGTGGTGATGACGACGGGGAAGCATGCGTCGGAACTGACTGGACATAGAAGCGTTGAGCTGATCTGTCTGGACGAAGAGGGAGTGCGAGACAGGCTGAAGCAGATGTCAGAGGAGAACCCGAAGGCGGGAGTGTTGCCGGAGCAGGCGGCGTATGTGATCTACACGTCGGGCTCGACGGGAATGCCGAAGGGCGTGGTGGTGACACACGGGAATGTGACGCGGCTGCTGGGTGCGACGGAGCAATGGTTCGGGTTTGGAGCGGAGGATGTATGGACGCTGTTTCATTCCTATGGGTTTGATTTTTCGGTGTGGGAGATGTGGGGAGCGCTGGTGTATGGCGGGCGGCTGGTGATCGTGCCGAAGGAAGTGGCACGAGGGCCGAGGGAGTTTTTGCGCTTGCTGGTAGAGGAAGGAGTGACGGTGCTGAATCAGACCCCGTCGGCCTTTTACCAGCTGATGGAAGCAGAGGAGGAAGAACCGGAACTGGGGAAGCGGTTGAAGTTGCGAGTGGTGGTGTTCGGAGGCGAGGCACTGGAACTCAGGCGGTTGCGGAGCTGGTATGAGCGGCACGGGGAGAATGATCCTGTGCTGGTGAACATGTATGGGATCACGGAGACGACAGTGCATGTCAGCTACGCGCGAGTTACAGAGGAGATGGCGCAGGGAGGACAGGGAAGTGTGATCGGCGGGAACATTCCCGATCTGCGGGTGTATGTGCTGGATGAGAATCTGGAGCCTGTGGGGATGGGAGTGGTGGGAGAGATGTATGTGGGAGGAGCGGGAGTCGCACGGGGGTATCTGAAGCGAGCGGGATTCAGTGCGGAGAGATTTATTGCTGATCCTTACAGCGATAACCCCGGAGCACGGATGTATCGGACGGGAGATCTGGGGCGGTGGAGGAGAGAGGGAGTGCTGGAGTACCGGGGACGAGCGGACCAGCAGGTAAAGGTGCGTGGGTTTCGGATCGAGTTGGGAGAGATCGAGGCAGCGCTGCAGGCGGAAGCGGAAGTAGGACAGGCGGCGGTGGTTGCGGTGGCGGATGGGCAAGGCGGGAAGCAGTTGGTGGGGTATGTGGTGGAGAAGGCGGGAGCGGAGCTAAATGCCATCGAGTTGAGGAAGCGGTTGCAGCAGCGGTTACCGGAGCACATGGTGCCGGTGGCAGTGGTGGTGCTGGAAGAATTGCCGCTGACAAGGAACCGAAAGCTGGACCGGAAGGCGCTGCCGTTGCCGGAGTTTGCCGCGCAGGCTGAGTATGTGGCGCCGCGTACGGCGGAAGAAGAGGTGTTGTGCGCGGTGTATGCGGACGTGCTGGGCGTGGAGCGAGTCGGGATCAGAGATAACTTTTTTGAGCTGGGCGGACATTCGCTGTTAGCGGCGCGACTGGTGAGTCGAGTGAGAGCGGCGCTGGGGAAAGAGGTGTCGATCCGGACACTTGTTTGAAGCTCCGACTATAGCCGAACTGGTGGAGCGGTTGGAGGAAGATCGTCGTCCACGGCCAGCTTTGAGGAGGTATGAGCGTGGAGGAAGGCAGAGGCTGTCATACGCGCAGCAGCGGTTGTGGTTTCTGTACCGGATGGAGGGAGCGAGCGCGACGTACAACATTCCTCTGGCGCTGCGGCTGGAAGGAGAACTGGATAAGGCAGCGCTGGAAGCAGCCTTGAACGATGTCGTGGAGCGGCACGAGGCGCTGCGGACAGTGTTTCCGGAAGAGGAAGGAGTGCCGTACCAGAAGGTGCTGAGCGGAGAAGAGTCGCGGGTCAAGCTGAAACTGGAGAGAGTGGAAGAGAGTGGGCTGAGCGGAAAGCTGGCGGAAGCGGCGGAAGTGGAGATGGAGTTGGAGCATGAACTGCCGCTGAGGGCTTGGCTGTTCCGAATTAACCAAAACAGAGCATGTGTTGTTGCTGGTGCTGCACCACATTGCGGGGGATGGGTGGTCGCTGGGGCCGCTGGCGAGAGATGTGGGAGAGGCGTACGGGGCGAGGCGGGAAGGAAGAGCGCCGGAGTTTGTTCCTCTATCAGTGCAGTACGCGGACTATACGGAGTGGCAGCGGGAGATGCTGGGCGAGGAAGGGAATCCCGAAAGCCTGATAAGCGGGCAGCTGGAGTACTGGAGGAAGGCGCTGGAGGGGATGGCGGAAGAGATCGAGCTGCCGGTGGACCGGTCGCGGCCTCAAGCGATGAGCTATCGCGGTGGAACGGTGGAGTTGAAGCTGGATGCCGGGCTGCACCGGGGAATGAAGAGGTTGGCAGGAGAGACGGGAGCGAGCCTGTTCATGGTGCTGCAGGCGGGATTGGCGGTGCTGCTCAAGAAGCTGGGAGCAGGCGAGGACATAGGGATCGGGACAGTGGTGGCGGGAAGGAGTGAGCGGGAGCTGGAAGAGCTGGTGGGGTTTTTTGTAAACACGCTGGTGCTGAGGACGGATGTAGCGGGAGACCCGAGCTTCGTAGAGTTGGTCGAGCGGGTGAGGAAGTTCGATCTGGAGGCGTACGGGAAGGAGGAGCTGCCGTTCGAGCGTCTGGTGGAAGCGTTGCAGCCGGTGAGGTCGCAGGCGCGCCATCCGCTGGTGCAGGTGATGCTGGTGCTGCAGAACGCACCGGAAGCCGCGTTGAGGTTTCCGGGGCTTTCAACCAGAACCGAGACGGTTGAATTCAAATCTGCCAAATTTGATCTGGGCATCGGTTTGGAAGAAATACTGGACGCTGATGGCGATGCCCTGGGTCTCGAAGGCGAGATTGAGTTCAACCAAGATATCTTCAATACAGCTACCATTGCGTCTATCGCATCCCGTCTGGTAGCTCTGCTCAGTCAAGCGGTAAACGAGCCACACAAGCCGTTGCATGAACTTGAGATTATCAGCGCGGCGGAAAAGCATTTTCTCATCGAGGAATGCAACAAGACGTCAGAGCTCGGATTGGATGCCGAGGTCGTCGAAATGTTTGAGCGGCAGGTGGCATGCACGCCAGGTGCAACTGCTGTCATTCATGGCGGGAATGCGCTCACGTATCACGAACTGAACCGGCAGGCGAATCGCTTGGCACATCACCTGATTCAACTGAAGGTCAGACCAGAATCTTTTGTTGGAATTGCTCTCGACCGCTCGCCGCAGATGGTTCTGGCAATCCTGGCCGTGTGGAAAGCTGGAGCGGCCTACGTTCCATTCGATCCTGAGTATCCTCAAGTCCGCTTGGAGTACATGCTCTCTGAAACGGTGCCTGAGATCATTCTTTCGACGAATGATCTCATTCCACGATTGCCAAAAACTCAGGGAGTTCACTTCATCGAACTAGACGCGCAAGAGATACGAAACAAGCTGGATCGGGCGCCGGAGGGCAATCCCATAGGGCGGCTGTTTCCTGGAAATGCAGCGTATGTGATCTATACCTCCGGTTCCACGGGCAATCCGAAAGGTGTGGTGGTGAGCCACGCGGGTATTGCATCGCTGGCGCGGACACATCTCTCTCGGCTTAATCTCACAGAGCATTCGCGGGTGTTGCAGTTTGCCTCGCTGAACTTTGACCAGTCATTCTGGGAACTACTGATGGCGTTAACGAGCGGCGCTGCTCTCGTTCTGCCGGAAGGCGAACGTAGCGGTGTTCCACTGCAGCAACTGATATCGCAGCAGAAAGTTACTCACGCAACGCTGACTCCTTCTGTATTAGCCACAATTCAAGATCCGCAGAGGTCACTCGACAATCTCATTGTTGTAGGCGAGAAGTGTCCTCCTGAACTGGTTGCGCGCTGGGCTCCTCTCTGCCGCATGATCAATGCATATGGGCCGACGGAGAGTACGGTTTGCGCGGCCATCAGCCGGCCGATTTCTGAGCCCATTTCCCCACCCATCGGCTTTCCAGTGGTCAATACACGTCTTTACGTGCTCGACGATTATCTTGAGCCTGTGCCCGTGGGTGTCCTGGGAGAGCTGTACATTGCCAGTGTTGGGCTGGCCCGAGGTTATCTGAAACAACCCGGATTGACATCAGCTCGCTTTATTGCCGATCCGTATGTTTCTGCTCGAGGATCACGTATGTACCGCACGGGAGACCTTGTGCGCAGGCATGCGGATGGAAATCTTGAATTTATTGGGCGCACGGATGATCAGGTGAAGGTTCGTGGCTTCCGAATCGAACTGGGAGAAATAGAAGCCGCTCTGCGGTCCCTGGCAGGCGTTGCTGATTGCGCTGTGGTTATCCGTGAATCGCGTCTGGGAAAAGAGATCGTCGCGTATGTTGTGGCAAAAGATCAATCTAACCTTGATCGAGACGAAATACGCCGGCATCTGCGAGCACATCTTCCAGGACAGATGATTCCCGCTGAGATTGTGCTGTTGGAGCAACTGCCGCTCACGCATAGTGGAAAAGTCGATCGGAAAGCATTGTCCAATCGCCAACCTGATGTTTGGGAATTCCAACAACTGGTTTTACCCCGCACAAAGTACGAGCGGTTGGCTGCCGACGTCTGGAAGCAGGTGCTGGGAAGAGAGGCAGTTGGAGTGGATGACAACTTCTTCGATGTTGGAGGGCACTCTCTTCTGTTGGCGCAGGTTCATGCCAGGTTGCTGAAAGTGCTGGACAAGCCACTTCCCATGGTGAAGTTGTTTGAACATCCAACAATTTCACTGTTGGCCAGCTACCTGGAAGGGCTTGATGCAGCTTCATCTACGCAGGGAATATTCCAATCAATAGGTTTCAATCCGAGAAAAAGCGGTGATATTGCGATTATCGGCATGGCCTGCCGCTTCCCAGGCGCAGGCTCAGTCGAGCAGTTCTGGCAAAACCTGTCACAGGGCATCGACTCCATCACTGAGGTTTCTCAAGAGGAATTGTCCACGTTGCCGCGGGATTTCGTTGCTGATCCTGGATTCGTGAATGCGGGCGGGTATCTGGACAACATTGAGCTTTTCGATGCCGCCTTCTTTGGCTTAAATCCGGCGGAAGCGACTGCTATGGACCCGCAGCAGCGGCTTCTGCTCGAGTGTGCGTGGCAGGCCATGGAATCAGCAGGCTACGTTTCACGTGGGCAGCGGATTGGGGTATTCGCTGGCGCGGGAGAAAGCCATTACCGTGATCTCCTTCGAAGGGACGAATCTCTTGCCCGCACTCTTGGAGAATTGCAGGTAACAATTGCCACCGGCAAAGACCACATCGCCCCGCGTCTTTCTTACCTGCTCGATCTTCGTGGTCCCAGCGTCCCGGTGAACACTGCCTGCTCAACATCACTGGTTGCCGTACACATGGCATGCCAGAGTCTTATGAATGGCGAATGCGAGATGGCGCTGGCAGGAGGTGTCTCGCTTGCGCCGCGGAGCGGCTATCTTTACGAAGAGAACAGCATTTTATCTCCCGATGGCCGTTGCAAGGCTTTCGACGCTGAGGCCCGTGGCACAGTGCCAGGAAGCGGGGCGGGTCTGGTGTTGTTGAAGCCGTTGGATGCGGCCCTTGCGGATGGCGATTACGTCCATGCGGTAATCAAGGGCTCCGCTATTAATAATGACGGAACAGTCAAGGTTGGATACACCGCGCCCAGCGTGGAAGGCCAGCGCCGCGTAATTGTGGACGCTCTGTCCAGAGCCGGAGTTGATCCGCAGCAGATCTCGTACATTGAAGCTCATGGCACGGGAACTTCTCTGGGAGACCCGATCGAGATCGAAGCACTGCGTCAGGCGTTGTCGGCGAGTGGCGCGACTGGAAGTTTGGAAAAATCCTGTGCGATTGGATCCGTTAAGGCCAACATCGGGCATTGCGATTCAGCGGCAGGCATTGCCGGGTTGATCAAAACAGTGCTTTGCCTGGAACACCGCACTCTGGTTCCCAGTCTGCATTTTCACAAGCCCAACCCTCAGCTTGATCTGGAGCACAGTCCTTTTTACGTGAATACCCAGACCAAAACATGGGAAGCGGACCACAGATTCGCCGGCGTGAGTTCATTTGGAATTGGCGGAACCAATGCTCATGTGATCTTGCAAGAAGGTCCTGCTCCGCTACCATCTCCGGCGACCCGGCGGTGGAAGCTGCTAACGCTCTCTGCCCGAAGCGAAGCCACCCTGGAACGAAGAAAAAAAGAGCTGGTCGAAGTATTTTCAGCGAATCCCGAAATCTCGCTGGCGAATGCCGCTTTCACGCTGAACGCAGGGCGGGAAACGTTTGCGGTTCGTCAATCATTTGTATGCAGCAGCAATGAAGAAGCTATTGCTGCGCTTACAAACAAAAAAGAGCCTCACAGCCATACGGATTCTCGGGAGCATTCGGTTGTGTTCCTGTTTTCAGGGCAGGGCAAGGCCTACCAGGACCTTGGGGCAGATCTGTATAGCTCTGATGTTTTGTTTCGTGACACCGTTAATCGTTGTTCGGAGACCCTGCTCCCGCTGATTGGTACAGATCTCCGGAAACTCATGTTCACCTCTGAGGGAAAAGTAGATTCTCAGATCTACCGGCCACTCTTCTGGCAGCCCGCTCTCTTTATGATCGACTATGCACTGGCACAGCTCTGGATGTCATGGGGCATCAGGCCAGCGGCAATGATTGGGCACAGCTTGGGCGAATATGTCGCCGCAACTGTCGCCGGCGTGCTCCGCCTGGAAGACGCACTGAAGCTGGTAGCAGAACGGGCATCCGGGACAGAGAAGCTGGAACCCGGTGCAATGCTTGCAGTACCGGTTTCTGAGGCCCAGATCCTTCCTTATATAAAGAATAGGGTAGCCCTGGCTGCAGTGAATGGCCCGGAACTCTGCGTCTTGGCGGGTCCTGTTAAGGAAATTGACGCACTGCAGCGGGAAATTCATTCGCTTGATCCCATCCGGCTTGAAGCAAGTCATGCCTTCCATTCTGTTCTGGTTGAGCCAATTATGGAGCCGCTTGCCAGGGCCGCGGCAACGGTCGAATTGAGAGCGCCAAAAATCCCTTACTTGTCCAACGTTACCGGAACCTGGATGACTGAAGCCGACGCCACCGCCCCGAACTACTGGGCACGGCACTTACGCAGCGCGGTACGTTTTGAAGACTCTGTGAAGGCTGCATTGACTCTGGAGAATGCGGTTCTGCTCGAGATTGGTCCCGGCAAGGTGTTGACAGATCTTGTGCGCAGAACTCATACGCAAGCCACCGTGATCTCTTCCTTAGGAACTGATCCCCCCTGTAAAGCTCTGGCCGAGTCACTAGGAAAGCTGTGGTGCCAAGGGATCAAGATCGATTGGAACGAATATTACAGCGGCGAAAGAAGGCAACGAGTCCCCTTGCCTACTTATCCCTTCGAACGTCAACGGTACTGGGTGAATGCTACTGCAACAATTGTGCCCGTTACCGTGGCCGATCGATTATCGGCTAAAGATCCCTTCGAAAAATGGTTTTACAGCACGAACTGGAAACGAACCAACCACTTGCCTAATTGGAATCCGCAACCTACAGGCGAGAAAAGAAGCTGGCTGATTTTCTCCGACGGACAGGGAATCAGCGCACAAATAGCAGATAAGCTTCGCGAACGTAATTGCATAGTTCATGAAGTCCGTCGCGGGAATGTGTTCCATCGAAACGGAACTGGCCATGGCACAGTCAATCCTTCTAATGCTCAGGATTTTCAGCGCCTTGTTGAATCTTTCAGCAGCAGCTTCCCGAAACACATTGTGTGGGCATGGAATTCCAGAGGGAATTCACAAAATGGCACGAATTCCTCTTTTGACGGTTTAATCTACCTGGCCCAGGCATTGGCTTCTTCAACAAACTCTGCCCCCGTGCGGCTGGCAGTGATCTCCTCCGGACTGTATCGGCTTCTCGATGAGCCTCTCTCGCTGGACGAGGATGCTTCATCCCTGGGTGTTGTGCATGTCTTACCTAAAGAGATTCCATTCATCAAGTGTCAGAACGTCGATGTCTATCTGGAGCTTGGCCAGAATGACCTTGATTTAGCCGAACACATCTTGGCCGAGCTCACGGCGGAAATTATTGAACCAGTTGTGGCTTACAGAGCCGCACGCCGGTGGTTGCCGATAGTTGAACAGATGGCGCCATCAGCTGACATAAAGATGCCATTCAGGCGAGATGGCGTTTATGTGATTACTCACGCTCTCCAGGAGATCGGGTTTTCGCTTGCGGAGTATCTCACCGGAGCTCTCGGATGCAGAGTGGCCATGGTGGACCGCTCGTTCTTTCCTCGCAGGCATGAATGGGAGCAATGGGTGCAGATGCAGGGGGAAGCTGATCCGATTTCTCGCTACATAATCCGTTTGCGCTCCATGCCTGATGCCCCCAGTATTTTTAGCGCCAGTTTTTCTGAGGCCGGACAAGTTGCTAGGCTGAAGCGGCAGATTGAGGCAGAGATGGGAGAAATCCAAGGCGTTTTCCACCTCGATAGAGCCGCAAAGACGGGGCTCATCATTGGGAAAACCGCCTCCCCTTCTGCGGCGGTTCGCAACGATCTTGCTGAACTCGCCGTGCTGGAAGCCAATTTTCCTGATCAGTTGCTTGTACTGTTCTCCAGCAACCTGGCTGAATGCGGTGGTATCGGTCAGATAGATCAGGCGGCTCGCTCATCCGTCATCGCACATTTTGCTGAACGGCGTTCGGCTACCCGGTGTTCAACACTGGCCGTGGAACTTGGCACCAGATCATGGGCTGAATTACACGCGGAGAGTCCCGATGCAAGCTCGTTCCTGTCACAGCAACTCGAAGAAAAGAGACAGCGCTTTGGGATGACGCAGCAGGAGTGCGTGAAAGTCATACTCCAGGCGATTGCTATCGGCCTGCCGAATGTAATTGTTTCCACACGCGATTTCAATGCCTTGATGGCTCAACAACATCTGTTCACCGCTGATTTTTTCCAGGAGCAGATGGAGCAAGCAGATGCAGTTGGCAAGGCGAATGCCCAGGCAGGTCACGGCAGACCAGATGTATCCAGTGCTTACGTGCCTCCGCGAAATGAAGTAGAGAAACTGCTGGTTCAGATCTGGAAAGAGGCTTTTCGATGCGACCAAATCGGCGTTGATGACAACTTCTTTGAACTAGGCGGGCACTCGCTTATGGCTGTGCAACTTCTCAAGAGCATTAACCAGACGTTTTCAGCCAAGACTGCCCTGAAAGATCTTTTTGAGAACCCCACGATTGCACAACTGGGCGGGAAACTCTCGGGCACTCAGGTTCAGGACGGCGAAAGCAACGAACTGGAGGCGTTGCTCGCGGAAATTGAAAGCATGTCGGAAGACGAGTTGCGGGCAGAATTAGGCGGAAAGGCGAAGGATTAAGGAGTGAACAGCATGGCGAACTTGTCTGACCGGATACGAAACCTTACACCGGAGCAACAGGAGTTGCTGCGCCGTCGCATGCAACTCCGTGATGTCCAAAATTCCGAGCCCGGTTCTTTTAAGAGTAAAACGAGCCACGACATGCTCAGCGCTAGCTCTGGCGCAACAGCGAAAGTGGAATTCAGCCTGTTTTTCTTTTCAGCTGATGTCAACCTCCCGGAGGACGAACGCTACCGGCTTTTGTTGGACAGCGCGCGTTTAGCGGATGCCAATGGCTTTGTCGCCGTATGGACTCCGGAAAGGCACTTTCAAGAGTTTGGCGGTCTCTATCCCAATCCGTCGGTTCTGAGCGCTGCGCTGGCCATGATCACGCAACACGTGCAGATTCGCGCCGGCAGTCTGGTGCTTCCACTGCATAACCCGGTTCGGGTGGCGGAAGATTGGGCGCTGGTCGATAACCTTTCGCACGGCCGCGTAAGCATCTCCTTTGCCACCGGCTGGCATGAGCATGACTACGTGATTGCTCCAGCGAATTATGAAGGCCGCCGTGAACTTATGTTCCAGAACATTTCCGTTGTGCAGCGGCTTTGGGCAGGAGAAGAGGTGGAAATTGCAGGCGTTGGAGGGAAAAAGGTTCCTGTAAAAACGTTGCCACGTCCCGTCCAAACCGAATTGCCGTTCTGGGTAACTGTCGCTTCTGAGCGAACATGGCTGCGAGCCGGAGAAATCGGAGCCAACGTCCTTACGGCATTTTCCACCTCATTGGATGACCTGAAAGAGAGCATTCAACGGTATCGCCAGGCACGTATGGAAAACGGGCATGACCCGCGAACAGGAATTGTGTCCTTGATGTTACACACCTACATCGGTACTGATGAGGAACATGTGCGCTCGATTGTTGAAAAACCAATGAAGAATTATTTACAGGCGTACATCAATCAGTTCAAACCGATGGTAGGAGACAACGTGGTTGATCCCTCGGCTCCGGAAATGCAGGGGCTGCTTGACACGGTTTTTGAGCGTTACTTTGATCACGCGTCCCTTCTTGGTACCCCTGAAAAATGCACTGCACTTATCGAACAGCTGGCATCTGCCGGTGTGAACGATCTGGCGTGCCTGCTGGATTTTGGTCTGGATTACGAAACAACAATGGAGGGATTGCATCGGCTTGCCGCTCTCCGCGAGAGCCTGCAACCACAACCAGTAGTTGCTGCCCAGGGTGGGGGAGAGTAGTACATGAGCATTAAGGATAGCGGCGCAATCTCCACGATTGAAGGAAATAAGAAGACGCTGGCCGAACGGATTGCCGGGCTTTCTCCGGAGCAGAGGGCGCTCTATGAACTCAAGGTTCGCGAACTGCAGAGGAAAGCCAAGCCGCGCATTCCGCGCCTGAAAGGAAGTGGCCCCTGGCCGGCATCCACTGACCAGACAGCGCTGTGGTTTATCCAGCAACTGGAACCGAATACATCTGCGTACAACATCGGGAATGGCTTTCGTCTGAAGGGAAAGCTGGATGTTCAATTGTTCGAGAAGTGCCTGAACGTTGTTGCGCAACGTCATCAGATCCTGCGTACCGTCTTTCGCGAGATCGGAGGCAAGCCTTTTCAGTTTGTTACTGACATGAAACTCTCTGCGCCCGTAACCGACGTGCGCAGTGAGCCTGATCCTGAAGCTGCTGCCCACGAACTTGTGACCCGGCTGATCCGCGAGCCTTTCGACCTGGAAAAAGGGCCGCTGGCTCGGGTACCCCTCGTCCGAATCGCAGATGACGACTATGTGATGGTTGGAGTTCTGCACCACATTGTTACCGATTGGTGGTCTTACTACGTTTTTTACAGTGAGCTGCTGGGCTTGTACCACGCTTTTTCGAACGGGCTGCCCAATCCACTGCCTGACTTGCCTATTCAATATGCTGACTGGGCAGCGTGGCGCGACAACTGGGAACAGACCAGCGATTTCACGAGCCAGGAAGAATACTGGCTACAACAACTTCAAGGAATTCCCCACGTCCTGGAAGTGCCCGCCGACCGTGCCCGCCCTGCCGTGCAAACGCACGGCGGAGCACGATCTCCATTTGATATACCGCATGAGACATTGCGCCGGCTGCGCGCGATGAACCGCCAGGCAGGCACATCTTCATTCATGACTCTGCTGGCGGCGTTGAATGTTTTTCTCTGGCGCTACACGGGACAGGAAGATTTCGTGGTAGGCACTCCGGTGTCAGCCGACCGGGACTCAGAAGAAACAGCTAACCTCATTGGTTACATGCTGAACACACTCGTTCTGCGCGCCGATCTCTCCGGCAACCCAACCTTCCTTAAGGTGCTGGAGCGGGTGAAGACAACATGCCTCGACGCCTTCGCGCACAAGGAGTATCCGTTCCGGCATTTGGTTGACAAGCTCAAGGTACAGCGAGACATGAGCCGGATGCCGCTGTATCAGGTGGAGTATCTGTACATCAGTACGGAAAGTCCTGTGCAGGCAAGCCCCGGAATGCCGGAAGGCGACATTAGCCTTCCCGGATTTGAGTTCACTGTATTTGGCATTGATCGCAAAACGTCTCCTGTAGATCTGCAGATCACATTCGGGGAATCGAAAGATCAGCTCAGCCTCATGTTTGAATACAACACCGATATTTTTGAGGCGCCAACAATCGACAGGCTCGCCAATCATTTGATATCTCTGCTGGACTCCCTGTTGCGCGAGCCTGAAACGCGAATCACCAAGTTTCAGCTTCTCAGTCCTGAGGAACGTCAGCAGGTTATTTACCACCTCAATCCGGAAGTGGCGGACTCCCTGCATGAGCCCGTGATAACACTCTTCCAACGACAGGTAGCTACGACGCCTGAGGCGATTGCGCTGAGATTTGGTGAAACATCTCTGACATTTGCTGAGTTAAACCACTCTGCGAACCATCTGGCACACCATCTGATGAATAAAGGAGCAGGCCCGGAACGAATTGTTGCAATTTGCATCGAGAGAAGTCCGGAAATGCTGATTGCGATTCTGGCTATCTTAAAAAGCGGTGCGGCCTACCTGCCTCTTGATCCTCATTTTCCTGAGGAACGCCTCAGCTACATGGTGGCTGATGCAGCACCGGTTGCGGTGCTCACGGCCGGATCTGACAAATTCGCTTTGCCACCGAATGTGCCGGAAGTGTGCCTCTCGTCAGCTGAAGTATTCGCCGAGTTGGAAGGGCAGAGCGCATCGAATCCATGCGTGCAGGATCGCTTTGAATCACTGAGCCCCGCGAACCCTGCCTACGTGATCTATACCTCCGGCTCCACTGGACGTCCCAAGGGCGTTGTAGTTTCCCATGGAGCACTTTCAAGGTTTGTTACTGCAATGCTTGAGCAGGACATCTTCTCTCCCGGGCGGGCGCACTTAGCGATTACAACGATTGGATTTGATATCTCAATTCTCGAGCTGTTGCTTCCGCTCTGTTGTGGAGCTCAGGTAGTCCTCGCATCGCACGAGCAAGCGCGCGATGCTGCCCAGCTTGGCTGTTTGTTGGCTTCTTCTGATGTTGATTCCATGCAAGCTACTCCCAGCCACTGGGAAATGCTTTTGGTTGAGAATCCAGCCAGCTTGAAAAATTTACGCATCTTGAGTGGAGGAGAAGCGCTGCCCAAGCAGCTTGCAGCACAGCTCTTGCAGGCTACCCATCGTGAGGTTTTGAACCTCTATGGCCCAACCGAAGCGACTATATGGTCGAACATTCACCGTGTGAATAGCAGCGACGTGACAGAAGAGGCTTCCGGGACTGTAACCATTGGCAAGCCTTTGCCGGGTTATGGCATCTATGTCCTGGATCATTGTTTGGAGCCAACCCCGATTAATGTTGCCGGAGATCTCTACATTGCCGGGCACGCATTAGCGCGCGGATACTTGAACCGTGCGGGAATCACCGCTGAACGTTTTGTCGCCAATCCATTCGGGCACAGTGGATCACGCATGTATCGCACCGGCGATCTGGCGAGGTGGCATGACAATGGAACCGTTGAGTTCCTTGGCCGGGCCGACCAGCAGATCAAATTACGCGGATTCCGCATCGAGCTTGGCGAGATTGAAGCGGTGCTGAAAACGCAGCCGGAAATTTCTCAGGCTGCCGTAGTCGTTCGTGAGGAGGTTGGGACCGGCAAAGAGTTGATTGCCTATCTGGTGCCCGCAGACGGTCATTCTGCAGATTTGCTCCAACTGCGGCAACGATTGAGAGCGCAATTGCCGGACTACATGGTGCCTGCGGCTTTCGTGATGATGGATCACCTGCCACTCACCCCCAACGGGAAACTGAACCGTCGAGCTTTGCCGGCGCCAGAGAGACAGAGAGCAACATACACGGGGCCACGGACACGCGAGGAGGAAACGCTCTGCGGCATCTTCAGTGAGGTGCTCGGGGTGGAAAGCGTCGGAATAAGAGACAACTTCTTTTCTCTCGGTGGGCACTCCCTGACTGCAACGCGTGTGACCAGCCAGATTCGCACCGCTCTGGGGATAGATCTGCCCTTGAAAAGATTATTCGAGGCGCCCACGGTCGCTGATCTTGCTCCTTACCTGAGTCGGGCGGAGAAAGCGCGGATTCCACTTGAACCCCAGCCCAGACCGGAGCGCCTGCCACTCTCAAATTCCCAGCAGCGGCTTTGGTTTATCGATCAACTGGAAGGTTCCAGCACACAATACAACCTGCCCGAAGCTTTGCGGCTGCGTGGTCCTTTGGACTTGTTGGCGCTCCGAAAAGCTCTTGCCCGCATGGTGGAGCGCCATGAGACCCTGCGAACGCACTTTGCATACCTTGACGGTGAGCCGGTACAGATCATTCATCCTGAACTGGAGGTGGGTTGCCCTGTCGAAGATCTGAGCAGTTTGTCTCCTGAAGAGCAGAGAACACATGTTCTTGAAGCATTGAACCAGGAGTTTGCCGATCCGTTTGATTTGACTCAAGGCCCGCTGTTCAGGATGAAGCTCTTCAGGCTCGGGGAACAAGACCATGTTTTTCTGCGAACGCTGCACCACATCATCTCCGATGGATGGTCCCAAGGGGTCTTCAACAGTGAATTGATGCAGCTGTACGGCGCAATCTCCAGCGGCAAGCCGGATCCGTTGCAGCCTCTGGCCCTGCAATACGCGGACTATGCTCTTTGGCAGCGGCAATGGCTTACCAAAGAAAAAGTTCAAAATGATCTGGAGTATTGGAGGAAGCAACTTGCCGGCATTCCAGAACAACTGGAATTGCCGAAAGACCACTCGCGCCAGGCCCGCCGCACGTACGCGGCAGATGTTTGTACAGTTTCGTTGTCCAGGGCGACTCTGTCAGATCTCGAAAAGCTGAGCAGCGCCAACGGCGCCACCCTGTACATGACGCTTCTTGCCGGCTTCGGCGCGCTTTTGCAGCGTTATAGCGGACAGAACGATATTGTTATCGGTAGCCCCATTGCGAACCGTCAGGATTCACGGCTGGAAAATCTTATCGGCTTTTTCGTGAATTCCCTGATTATGCGACTCCGCATGAACCCGGAGGAAAGCTTTCGAGAGCTGCTGCGTGGGGTTCGAGATACCGCGCTGGGCGCCTACCAGCATCAGGACCTGCCCTTTGAACGACTGGTGGAGGAAATTTCACCGGAGAGACGCCTGAATACCGCGCCGATCTTTCAAGTGGTGTTTGCTCTCCAAAATGCTCCCTTTGTTGAGCAACGGTTGGAGAGTTTGCAGGTTGAGCCACTGGCCGCGGACGAGCCCAAGGTCCGAATTGACCTTGAAGTGCACGCCATCGAACACAACGGGGTTCTGGAATTCCATTGGCTTTACAGCCGTGATCTGTTTGATCGCTGGCGCATGGAGCAGATGGCGGAGCACTACATACGCGTGCTGCAGGCTGCGATGGAGGCTCCCCAGCACAGATTGAGGGAAATAGATCTGCTCACGAAGCAAGAGCAGATTCAGATCCTGGCGGAATGGAACGACACAGCCCGTGAGGTCCCCGGCCCAACATTAACTGCCATTTTTGAGCAGCAGGTCTCAGATACTCCCAATGCCACTGCTGTGATCTTTGGGGAGCAATCGATCAGCTACCAGGAACTGAATCGGCGCGCCAACCGCGTGGCACGTTGGCTAATAGAGGAGGGGATTGGCCCTGAGGATTTCGTCGCACTCGCGCTGCATCGCTCTGTGGAGATGATGGTTGCGCTGGTCGCTGTGCTCAAGTCCGGCGCGGCATACCTGCCGCTCGACACTTCTTATCCCGAGGAACGACTGCAACTGATGCTGGAAGATGCACATTCGGCGTGCGTCATAACGACGAAGAATGTGAGCTTAAAGCTGACCGGGCAGAAGTGCTGTGTCATTGATTCCGAGGAGGTGACGAAGGTTCTCGAAAATCTAGAGGATCGAAACCCGAGTGACAGTGAACGCGTGCGACCGCTGCTGGCCGGGCATCCGGCATATGTGATTTACACGTCAGGATCCACTGGAATTCCCAAGGGTGCAGTGATTACCCACGCGGGGTTGCCTTCTGTCGCGCAAACCCGACGTGAGCGTCTGAAACTTAGTCCGGCATCGCGAGTGTTGCAATTTTCATCGCTGAGTTTTGACGTATCCGTAGTGGAAATCATCATGGCATTCGCTACCGGCGCGGCGCTGGTTTTGTTGCGGGACGACGAGAGAAGCGGTACGCCTTTGCGTGAGGTTCTGATCAATTATGGCGTGACGCATGCTTCTCTTCCTCCGGTGGTCTTGCCGACCATTGATGATCCACAACAACTGCCAATCACGCATCTGGTAGTAGGCAGCGAGGCCTTGTCAGCAGATCTGGTCGAGAAATGGTCACGCGGACGCGTTCTGATTCATGCCTACGGGCCAACGGAGACAACGATTGTTTCGACCATGAGCGCGCCTCTTCAGAATCGCGAAATTCCTCCCATCGGAAAGCCGATTTTGAATGCGCAAGTTTACGTGCTGGATCACTGGTTGCAGCCCGTGGCGGTGGGTGTGCCGGGCGAGTTATACATCGGCGGCCCCGGTTTGGCTCGTGGTTATCTCAATCGGCCGGCCGTAACTTCTGACAGATTTGTTGCCAACCCTCACGGATCGCCTGGTTCGCGGATGTATCGCAGTGGGGATCTGGTGCGTTGGCGCAGGAACGGCGATCTGGAATTCATTGGTCGGACTGACCAACAGATCAAAATCCGTGGTTTCAGGGTAGAGCTGGGAGAAATTGAATCTGCGTTAATGAAACATCCCAGGGTTCGCGAAGCGCTTGCAATTACCCGCGATGACCAGGGTGGCCAAAGGCGGATCCTGGGATACGTAATCACGCAACCTGATCCTGAAGTTCAACTACGCGCCCAGGCAGAACAAATTTCACGATGGCAACAACTCTACGATTCTTATCGCAGTGAACCAGCCTCACAAGCTGCCGTTGCTAAATTCGCCGGCTGGAACAGCAGTTACACCGGAGAACCGATCCCCGGAGAGGAGATGGAAATCTGGGTGACTGAAACTGTGGCGGGAGTGATGGAGTTGCGGCCTCAACGAGTCCTTGAAGTGGGTTGTGGTTCAGGTCTCCTTCTCACACAAATTGCGCTGCATTGCGAACACTACATCGGCTTGGATTTTTCCCGACCCGCCATTGAAAAACTGGGTGAAGTGGTAGAAAAGCGGCCTGATCTCAAGAACGTAGTGTTGCACCATGCTCTCGCGCACGACCTGGGATTCGCCGCTGACCAGAGTGTTGATCTGGTGATCATCAATTCGGTCGTTCAGTATTTTCCCAGCGTTGATTATTTGCTGCAGGTACTGGAGCAGGCCACGCGGATCACCAAAAGCGGAGGCCACATTTTCATCGGCGACCTGCGCAGCCTTCCGCTTTTGCGCGCTTTTTACCTTTCTGTACTGCTCCACCCATCACATCCTGATACCTCAGTTGATGACCTGCAGAACAAGATGAAAAAAATGCAGGAAACGGAAGAAGAGTTGGTGCTTGATCCAGCTCTCTTCCGTGAAATCGGATTGCGCTGGGACAGGGTGGGACGTATCAAGATCAGTCCCAAAGCCGGCGCATATGACAATGAGGTAAGCCGGTTCCGCTTTGATGTGACCATCCAAGTCGGAGAAAAAACTTCCGTTGAAGAACCCCAACGCTGGATTGAATGGAGAGCTGACGGAAGCTGGCGCGGGAAGCTTGAGGAGGTTGTACAAACGAACCGCTCCGGTTCGGTTGGGTTGCGAAGGGTACCCAATCTGCGCATTGCCTCGTCAGTCAAAGCTCTTCAGATGATCAGCGATCGCTCCGTCCAGACCGCAGGTGAACTGAGCAAAAGTTGCGTCACAGATGGTCAGGATCCGAATGAACTGATGCTATTAGGGCAGGAATTGGGAACTGAGCTGTACTGGCAAGGGTTTGGTTCGGACGGTCTTAACGAAATCATCTTCAGCCCACGTTGGCGCGAAAGCAGGCCGGAAAAACGGCTTCCTTATTCCTACTACCGTCAATTTGGCAATGCGCCAGCACTGGCAGCAGAAGATACGAAACTGATTCCTGAGCTCCACGAACATCTTCGCCGCATGTTACCGGAATACATGGTTCCATCCGTGTTGATGTTGATCAGCTCATGGCCGTTACTGCCGAGTGGCAAAATTGACCGGAAAGCCCTGCCGGAACCTGACCGTCGCAGCGAAATGTATGTCGCTCCTGCAAACCCTGAAGAAGAGATTCTCTGTTCGATATTTGCGCAGGTGTTGTCTCTTGACCGAGTGGGCGCTGAAGATGATTTCTTTGCTTTAGGCGGACACTCCCTGCTGGCTACGCGGCTGGTAAGCCAGGTTCGCGTCAGCTTTGGAGTAGATATCCCTCTCCGCGCCTTGTTTGAGGCTCCAACCGTGCGCAGGCTCGCAGCGCACCTGACCAAAGCGGAGCGGATGCGAGCGCCGCTGGTGCGCCAGCAACGGCCGGAACGCATACCTCTCTCATATGCCCAGCAGAGATTGTGGTTCATTGACCAGCTTGAGGGCGCGAGTGCCGAGTACAACATGCCGCAGGCACTCCGGCTGGGTGGCGATCTGGATCTGGTGGCGTTACAACGAGCGGTCAACACGATTGTCGAACGACATGAGAGTCTGCGCACCCATTTCGCTCAGACTGAGGGCGAGCCAGTGCAAATCATTGAGCCGCCTCATTCCGTTGACCTGCCGATTGAAGATCTCAGCGGCTTTTCTGAAGACGAGCAACGAACCCGTGTGCTCGAGGCAATGCGGAAACAATGGGAACAGCCTTTCAATCTTGCAGCCGGCCCTGTATTGCGGATGAAGCTGATCAAGATCGCGGAGCGCGATCACATCCTCCTCAGAAATTTCCACCATATTGTCTCTGACGGCTGGTCGCAAAGCGTTTTCAATCGTGAGTTCATGGTTTTGTATGAGGCCTTCCAGCAGGGAAAGGGTAATCCTTTGCCGCCGTTATCGATTCAGTATGCCGATTTTGCAATTTGGCAGCGCAAGTGGCTCGATGAAAAGAGTCTTTCGCAAGAAATTGCATACTGGAAACAACAGCTGGCGGGAACCCCTGATCAACTTGAGTTACCCAGAGATCATCCTCGCGCGGCAATGCAAACTTATAAGGCCGATTATTGCAGCGCCTCGCTCTCTGCAGAACAAATGAGCGCGCTCAAGCAACTCGGGCAGCGTCACCAGGCAACACTGTACATGACGTTGCTTTCGGCCTTTGCAGTGCTCCTGAGCCGCTACAGCGGACAGGATGACATTGTGGTTGGCTCACCCATCGCGAACCGTCGCGATGCGCGGCTGGAAGAGCTGGTCGGATTCTTTGTGAATTCTCTGGTGATGCGCGTCCGCTTGAATCAGCGCCAAAGCTTCACCGAGTTGCTCGCCTCAGTGCGCAAGACCGCGCTTGATGCATACCAACATCAGGATGTTCCATTTGAACGTCTGGTGGAAGCGATTGCTCCTGAGCGCAGCCTCAATAAGACTCCAATCTTCCAGGTTGTTTTTGCGCTGCAAAACGCGCCAATGGGGAGCCAGCAGCTTCCGGGGCTGGAGGTTGAGCGAATCGCGGGTGACGAACTGCTGGTCAGGTTCGATCTTGAACTGCACGTTTTCGAATTCGAGAATGAAATCGGGTTCTACTGGCTATACAACCAGGGGCTGTTCGATCATGCGCGAATGGAGCAGATGGCGCGTCAATATGTGAAGATCCTGGATGATGTTGTGGCGAATCCCGAAAAATCAGTGTACGCGCTGGATCTCTTGAGCGAGGAAGAGCGCCATACGTTGCTTCATGAAATCAATGCGACAGGACAAACATGGCAAGAGGAAACGTTAATCCACGTTTTTGAAAGGCAGGTTGCCGCTGCTCCTGACAACCTGGCAGTGCTCTACGCGGGCAGGAAGCTTTCATATCAGACGCTGAACGAAAGTGCCAACCAACTGGCATTCACGTTAATGGATGCCGGGATAGGACCAGAAAACGTTGTTGCTGTCCTGCTGGAGCCTTCAGATGACCTCATCGTTGCGCTGCTGGGCATTTTGAAGGCAGGAGCAGCCTATCTGCCTCTGGACGTTGAAACTCCACAATCGAGGATCCGGTACATGATCAAGGACGCGCATAGCGCCCTGGTTATTACCCAGACCAAATTTGCCGGAACTGTCCCGGACAGCGTAAGCACACTTTGCTTCGACGAAGATGGGTTGGATATAAATATCACTCAATCGCCCCACAACAATCCAACCGACGATGATCGCTGGGGCACGCTCTTGCCCAATCATCCTGCGTATGTGATCTACACATCTGGTTCCAGCGGGATGCCAAAAGGCGTAGTAGTGACACATGAAGGTCTTAACAATTACCTGCAATGGAGTCTGCGGGAATACCGCGTGAAAGAGGGCACAGGTGCGCCAGCACACAGCTCAATCGCTTTTGATTTGACTGTGACCAGTATCTATCCGCAGTTGATGACAGGCAGAAGCGTAATCATCCCCACGGGACAGCAAGACGCAGAAAACTTGTCTCAAGTAATGGAGAGCGCCAAAGATCTGGGCCTGGTAAAGCTCACTCCCGCGCACGTTGAAGTACTAAACAACAGCTTGACAGCTGAGCAGATGAAGGAGAGTGCGCGTGCGCTGATTGTTGGTGGCGAGGCCCTGAACTATGAGCAGCTGTCACTCTGGCGGATGCACTCGGCGAAAACTCGGATCATCAATGAGTATGGTCCCACCGAAGCGGTGGTTGGCTGCTGTGTATATGAGGTCGGCGCGGATGATCCGTTCAGCGGGTCTGTGCCCATCGGCCGTGCGATCGCGAACACACAGCTCTATGTTCTGGATCTATTCTTGCAGCCCGTACCCTTGGGGGTCACGGGAGAGCTCTATATTGCGGGAACAGGTTTGGCGCGCGGATATGTGCATAAACCTGGACTTACCGCGGACCGGTTCATCGCAAATCCCTTCGGTGGACCCGGACGCAGAATGTACCGGACCGGAGACCTTGTCCGTCGCCGCATCGATGGCGTGCTTGAGTACTTTGGCCGGGTGGATGCGCAGGTCAAGATCCGTGGATATCGCATTGAACCCGGAGAGATCGAGGCCGCCCTCAAAGAGCATGCACAGGTCAGCGATGCACTGGTTCTGATGCTCGGTGACAGTGACAACAAGCAACTTTTGGGCTACGTGGTACCAAAGGAAATTGATTCGCCTGCGGCACAGAGTGACCGGATTGAACACTGGCAGCAGTTGTATGACTCAACTTACGCTGAAAGCGAAAGCACGGACGATTTTAATCTGGCGGGCTGGAAAAGCAGCTACAGCGGAGAGGCGATTCCGGCTGAGGAGATGCGTCTCTGGGTGGAGGAAACGGTTTCGCGTATTCGGGACCTTCAGCCCAAACGCGTTCTGGAAATCGGCTGCGGATCAGGCCTGCTGCTTACACGACTCGCAGGTGAGTGCCAGAGCTATATCGGATTGGATTTTTCTGCAGAAGTCCTTGGGCAGCTTAACGCATACCTTGAGAAGCGCCCGGACCTCAAGAATGTTGAACTACGAGAGGGAATGGCGCATGAACTGGATTTTCTCGCCGATGGAAGCGTTGACCTGGTCATTCTAAACTCTGTTGCACAATACTTCCCCAGCTCTACTTACTTGCTGCATGTTCTCTCGCAGGCAGTCCGCGTTACTGCTGATGAGGGGAATGTTTTTCGTCGGAGATGTCCGCAATCGGGCGCAGCAGGAGCTCTTCTCAGCATCAGTACAACTTGAGAAAGCAAGAGCCTCCAGCGATTCGCAGAGCCTGAGGCAAATGACATTGCAAGCGATGCAACAGGAAGAAGAGCTGGTTCTTGACGCCACGATGTTCCATGAAATCAGTCTTCGCTGGCCTCGCGTGGGGCGTGCCAGCATTGAACCAAAGAGTGGCCCCTACGATAACGAACTCAGTCGCTTCCGCTACGACGTGACCCTGAGCATCGGAGCAAAACAGAAGACGTCAGAGCCGGATGTATGGCTCACATGGGACCAATCAGGGTTGTGGCAGCAACAATTGATTGAACGGCTAGCCGGCAAGGCAAAATCAGTGGGAATCAGAGGGATACCAGATCGCCGCGTGGCACCCGCGGTTGAGACGGTGCGCCTGATTTTCGATCCAAGTCATGCCATGAATGCTGAGCAGGTCCGCACTGCGATAGCGAATGTGTCCGGAGAGGACTTGAATCGGCTGATCTCGCTCTCTCACGATTTGAAAACGCGCACAGCCTGGAGAGGCTTTGGCAAAGATGGGCTTTACCATGTGATCTTCAATCCACGTTGGACGGCCCAGGAAGACTTGCCCGAAACCGGTTTAGAGCACTATGGCAGATTTGCGAATGCGCCCGCACTTTCCCTGAAGGATGCGGGTTTCACGGCTGATCTAACCGAACATCTACGGCAGAGAATTCCGCAATACATGCTGCCCTCGGCCATTGTTCCGATGGCGGCATGGCCTCTTACAGCCAACGGAAAGATTGATCGAAAGGCGCTTCCATCTCCGCTTCAGGAAAAACGGGAAGGCTATCGCGAGCCACGTACACCAGAGGAACAACTGTTGTGCCAGCTGTTTGCAGAAGTGCTTGGACTGCGGCGGGTTGGAATCGAGGACAACTTCTTCACTTTGGGTGGGCACTCCCTTTTGGCGACGAGGCTGGTCAGCCAGATTCGCAAGGCGTTTGGAGTGGAGGTGCGGATTCGAGTCCTGTTTGAAGCCCCCACGGTTGCAGAGCTCGCAGCACGACTGAAGGTTCAGAGTGCGCCGGAGGATGCCTTCCAGGAATTGTTGCCGCTGAGAAGCAAAGGGCAACTTCCGCCTCTGTTCTGCGCGCATCCGGCGGGTGGGTTGAGCTGGGGCTATGCCGGATTGATGCGTGAACTCGACATCCTGCGCCCAATCTATGGCCTTCAGACTCCGGGAGTAGGCAATGATGTGCCGTATGCAACCAGCATTGAAGGAATGGCTGCAGATTATGTGAGGGCGGTGCGATCGGTTCAACCGCACGGTCCCTATCACCTTCTGGGATGGTCCTTTGGAGGGATCGTAGCTTATGCCATGGCGTGCCGTTTGCAGCAAATAGGTGAGCAGGTGGCATTGCTAGCGATCATGGACAGCTACCCATCCGACGACGAACGGCAATCTTCTGAGATGACCGAACAAAAGCTGATGGAAGAGCTTGTCCCAATGCTTGGACTTGATCAATCAGCGCTGAAGGGAAAGCGACTGGATTTCAAGGCCGTATACGAGGAGGCAAAAAAAGCAGGTGAGATTCCGCCTGACTTTGATGAAAGGATTGCGCGCCGCAACATGGAAATGCTGCTGCATAACTCGAAGCTGGAGAGGAAATTCCGGGCAGGCAAATACCATGGCGACATCCTGTTCTTTTTCGCAGATAAGAAAGAGGCAGGACATCGCCTGCCCAGCGCTTGGAATTCCTATGTTGCGGGCAAAGTCGATATCCATAGTGTTCATTGCAAACACTATGAGATGACTGAACCGGCTCCGCTCAAAGTGATAGGAAAAATTTTGAATGAACGTTTGCGCCAACTGGCTGAAGCCAGGCCATCGGCGGCAAGAGATGCGCAAAGCTGAAGATTATTGATTGATGCATACGAATTTTATTGAGAGGTTAACTCCATGACAAACCCATTTGATGACGAGAACGGTGAATTCTTAGTTTTAGTGAACCATGAGGGCCAATATTCGTTGTGGCCGACGTTCAGAGAAATTCCTGCCGGGTGGACAGCTGTGGGCCCACGCGGGAAAAAGAAGGAGTGTCTGGACTGGGTGGAAGCCAACTGGACTGACATGCGGCCCAAAAGCCTGATTGAAGCGATGAGCAAGAAATCATAGTGCTTTTTCGTCACTGAATCGTTGAATCATATAACCGTCGGTCCATGAGCGCGTCCTCATGCAGCGCGGCGCGCCATGTACCCTCACTTTAGTGACTTTGGAGTATTCGTGAAGGCGAGCGAGTATTTGCGGCAGACGAAGCTCACGTCGCTGCCGTTCTGCACGATCAAGCCGGGCGGACGGTGCGAAACCACGCCGGGCAGCCCATCAGAGCGGTCCATCAACCAGAAATCAAGGGAGGAGCCGTTGAACGCTAACTCCACTTCCACACCCTGCTCTCCCATAGCGTAAAGATTAAGTCCTTTGAGCCCGGCTTTAGATAAAGCAACATCCCTACCTGCGATTCTCACTGAAGCAGGTCGAATCGGTTCCGCAAACCTGAGCAAAAGGGCATCGGCGTTTCGCTGTGAATGAATGTTCAATCTCACCCGGTGAGTACCATCGCTACCCTTATCCTGTGCCACAACTTCAACGAGTGGAGGTGTGAGTGGCAGAGCAGGCGCAACGGCCGAGATCAGCGGACGCGAAAAGCCTGCCAAATATTTCTGGACAGACTGAGCTTTGCTTGCCCCGGGCGGCAGAAATTGTCTAGTCCAGGCGTCAGCCTTTTGATCGTAGGTGATCCAGACTGCTGAGTTGTCATCGGCGTCGAGTCCGTAGACGATGCTGTCAGGCCGCGGAAGTTCCGGCCCATACCCGGACAGAACAATTCCTGGAACAATGCAGGCCATGGCTCCTATTGCCAGGATGCTTGAGGACCAGCGCGACGGCAGCGAAAGAGCAGCCGCAAAAAACGGAAATGAGATAAGGAGAAAAAGAGCCAGTAAAACAGCGCACGCTGCTACTGAGACCAACTGCAAGGTCAAAAATATATATAAAAGATATGCGACAGGCGCAAAAAGCAGTACCGTGCAGACCGTAGCCGGAACATTTGTCAGCCAGACTGTAGTACTCGTGCCTGAACGACTTGCAGACAAGTTGCCAACAATCGCCAACAACAGTGGCCAGAAGAGCAGATAGCTTCCAGCAGGTAAACCGAGCGCGAACAGCCAGCTGAACACCAGGCACAGGAAAAACCCGGCAAGGCAGATTTCCTGCACTTTAAATTTCCTTCTCAGCCAGGAGATCATCGCGATTCCGGCGCAAGCGCTCAGCAGCATGAGTCCGCTCAGAAGGAGTAGGTTCGGTGAGCAATCTGTTATGATTCTGCGCGACCCCAGAATACGGGAAATGATCCACCATCCCGCGCCTGCAGTGATGGTGACTAGAAGCAACACGAAGAGGGCACAAGCAGAGCAGAATGCAAGACCTTTAAATGTTGACTCGCTTTTCCGGAATGCCTGAACGAAGCTTATAAGCAAAAGGAGTGTGAGCAGGATTTCTCCGGGAACCACCCATCTTTGCTTGTATGCAATCAGCCTGGCGCCAAACCAGTCAAAAAAGACGTCATCCTCATGCTGGCGTTTCAAACCGGTCAAGTCGAGCTGCCCGAAATAGCGCACCAGTGCCAGCCCGTAAGAACCGTCATGCTGAAGCGATGAAAGGCTGAGATTCTCGGGAGTATCCAAGGGTGAATGATAAGCATTCAGCCCTTCGCCGAAAGCAAAGTTCAGACCGGCGATATTGAAAGGCCGGAAGACAGTGAAGTCTGTATCGTTTGGAAGCAGCTTGTAAAGAGCATAAAAAAGAGAAGAGCCGATGGGGTGAGGCGTCACCCGCGCCACAGCATCTATGAGCGTGGAATTACCTGAACTGGTTTCAAACAGCAAAGATGGGCCGTGGTTTCCTCGCGTCTCGAAATTCAAGATCAGGCCAACATTCGACATCCACGGGTGCGAATGAGCGAAAGCCTCCGCTCCAAGCAGCCCGTCTTCTTCGCCCTCTGTAAGGAGAATGATTACGTCGCGTTGAAGACGCGGCGCAGCATGAAGAGCGCGAACGATCTCAAGGATTGTGGCGACTCCCGAGCCATCGTCGCCTGCTCCTGGAGCACGAGGAACTGAATCATAATGGGCCATCAAAAGGATGGCCGACCCAGGACTGGCACCGGGAAGAAGCCCGACGATGTCATTGACACGTCCGGCAACCACAATTGGCCCCGAGGCATTGATCCCTAAATCAGAAAAGACGCTGGTTTGCACTCCGAAAGCCGACAACTCTGAAAGTAGATATTTTCTGACTGTTGTATTCGCGTCCGTGCCGAGAGGATGAGGCACGCGAGCTATTTCTCGTACGTGCACGATTGCACGCTGGGAAGAGAATTCATTTTCAGGAGCATTCGCAGGCAGAGGCGAAGGTGGCCTGAGCTCTTTGACTGCGATTACCGCAAAAACAATGACCAATGCCCAAGCCAGGAGAAACGGGAAAACAGATTGCGGTGAGATTGCGGTATTAGACGTAGGGCGCAACACCATGCGGTAGTATAGTAATCGACCGCCTGAGAGAATGCTGACCATAAATCCATGGCCCCCTCATCTATCTAATGACGTCTTCTCAAGAGACATTTGTTGATCCTGCCCGCCTTATAGATCTCGTTCCCGGCGAGTGGGGAATTTGGCGATGGTTTGTGCTACGGGGCGCGGGATTTCCAGCCCGTTTGATTGAGGATCTTTCCCAGCCGGGTTGTGGCGCAGCTGCGGACGCGTTATTTGCGAAGGAAGAAAGATTGGAGAGTGCATTCGCAGCAGCGATAGTTCAGGCGGATGCTGTTCTCGATCAGCTTAAAGCACAGGGATACCACAGTCGCGATATAGCATTCAGAAAAGTGCTGAAAGCGCGGAACCGACTGGCTGAGCAAAAGGTTCCACAGAACATTGATCTGCCGTCTGACTTGGGAAACGCACTCAAAGAAATCAATACTGCGGAATTGCAGAGAGACCGAGCCCGCTCTGAATATGAGCGTGCTTTTTCCGAGGCTGTTGTACGCCAAAGCGAAGCTCTGCAATTGCTGGCTGGTGATGCCATGTTTCAGGAGGCAATGGTGTGGCAGAATCGCCCGGCATTTGAGACCAGCGTAGAGCCGTTTTCCGCGCTGCCGCGGAGTTCCGCAAGAAATCAAAGGCAACGTCACCGCGAAGAGACCGTTGCAAAATATGCACAACGCTACTGCGTTAAGAATGACACGATCGGATTTTTTGGTCCTGCCGTCTGGGGACGTATAGAGCCAGATGAGCAGGCCTTGAAAGCTGTCCCCGGAGCGTCACTGTTTGAAGGACGACGTACATACTTCGAAGCATGGGCAATCGACCGGCTTGCGGCGAGCCTGTCGCTGGTGGAGGGGATGCAGTGGTGGATTCCGCCACGTCTTGCGCCTGATATCCGCATCGAGGGTGGCATGCTGCAGCGTCCTGGCTCAATCATGCAGCTTACGCAATTTGAAAGCACTATTCTTCAGCTTTGTGACGGAAGAAGACTTCCGGATGAAATTCTCACCAAATTAAGTGGAACAACAAACCTTGCCGTCACGACAAAACAACCACTCCAGGAATTCCTCGAGGCAAATGCAGCTGAGGGGATTCTGGTCTGGAGATTTCTGGTTCCGGTTGAGATCAATTCTGAGCTGAATCTGCGGCAGCAACTGCAACGAATTGGCGACGTGAAGCTGCGTGAGACGGCGATGAAGCAACTGAATCGCCTGGAAGCTGCCCGCGAGGCCACAAGCAAAGCTGCGGGCAATCCGGGGAGACTAAATGAAGCATTGGCCAAAGCGGAACAAACCTTTGCGGAAATCACGCAATCGTCCGGGTCTCGCAATCCTGGCGCAACGTACGGCGCTCGGACCATCTTCTATGAGGATTGCCGAAGAGATTTCTCTCTTAAAATCACGCCCGAATTCATAAAACCGGTCGTGCCGGCGCTTTCATTGCTTTTCCAAAGTTTACGTTGGCTGGTTCGCTCTATTGCCAAGCAACTGATTGTCTTATTTCGAAATTCGTTTGGGGAGCTTGTTGAGAGAAAAACAGCAAAAGAATTGCCATTACTTGATTGGTGGCTGCATACCGAGCCAAAGTTGTTAAACACGGCCTCAATCTCTGTATTGGAAAAGCTCTTTACACAAAAGTGGGCAGATGTCCTGAAAATTGAGGGTGGTAAGAGCATTATGTCTTTTAACAGCAACGAGCTAAAAACCGCAGTGGGTCAGATGTTCCCGGAGATCGATCCCGCCTATTGTCCGGTGCGCTATTTTTGCCCTGATCTAATGCTTGCTGCTGAAAGCGTCGATGCCATAAACCGAGGCGACGTGCTTTATGTTCTAGCAGAAGTGCACTCAGGCAAGAATACGCTGGGCCATGCAGCGCTGGTGCAACAACATCCTGATCTTCAGCAACTGATGCAAGCCACTGAATGGGACTGGGGAACACCTCGATTCAAAATCCTGGATACCCAGCAGGTTGAAACAACAACAGTTCGCACCAGCAATGCATTGCTCTGCGCTTCAGACTATCTGGTGGCCACCACGCCGGATTCCGTTCCGCCAAGCGGATTCATTTCTCATCCCATCAGTGAATTCACCATCCATGAGCAGGGCGGCGAACTGTACGTGGTGAGTCGACGCGGTGGGCAGCGCTTCCATATCCTGGAAGTGTTCTCCGATCTATTTTCTCCTTTCGTCATGAACAAAGGTTCGTGGATCCCTCCATTGCGATACACTCCACGCATATTGATTGACAATTTGGTGATTCGGCGCGCCACGTGGCGTTTTTCTGCTAATGAACTCGAGTTCGCCAGGGAGAAAGACGAGAGCAGGCGCTTTCTGGAAGCACGAAGGTGGATGAAAGAAAACGGCCTGCCTCGACGCATGTTTGTAAGATCTGCGACAGAAGTTAAGCCTTTTTATCTTGATTGGGACACCCCGATTTTCGTAGAAGGCTTGTCTCATTACTTGCGCGTGGCACAATCATTGGCGGAAGGGCAAACTGAATTTGCATTTTCAGAAATGCTTCCAGACCTCAACCAGTTATGGTTGCGGGATGGAAAAGACATGAGCTACACCAGCGAGTTGCGCTTTGCGTTTGTTGACCTGAAGGCCCGAGCAGCAGGAGTTGCCAGCCATGAGGCGATGCCTTAGACTCTCTAAGTCATGAGTCCAGCTCAAATTGGCCGCGCTCGCTATCGGGTGATCTTTGCCAAAGACGCCCAGGAACTTGAAGCTAAGTTGAACGACACCAACTTTGTTCCCAAGGAGTATACGATCACGCACCTGACCTTCAACTCAGGAAGAGCAGAATATCTGGTGATATTGGAGCGCGAAAGCTTCACGGATTGATCGAGTTGTACGGCCTGAAGTTGTGACTTGATCTATCTGCGGGTTTCTTCCGCTGTATCAAGGTTCTTCCCTGAGCCCTTCGGAATGTTTTTTCTTATCAGACTGTGCACCGGGTTTCCGGGGGAAAATGGGAGTTTTTTGTTCTCTCAGTTGACGGCCTTTCCGCCTCCTGACTAGAATTGGCCGCTTACCTTGGAGGCCTCGATGAACTCTTCCCACCAATTAAGAAAAAACCTCAACTCATTTTCAATACCAATCATAGAGATCGTGATTACAGCGAGTTTTTTGTTAATCGCTTCCATGCTTTTCGCACAGAACATTCCAGCACCCGGTCTTGTGATTGGATCAGCCAACACCGCAATTGCCGATCCTCCGGTGCCACGTCCCGACACTACTCCATGCGTTGTAACTCTTTTCAGCAATGATGTTTTTGCCGATTTCAGTCCCAAACCGTTTACTTTTACGCCGCCCGCAGGCTGCCCCGGCCCGTGGCAGAAAGTCGTGCTGAATGCTGACTTCTCCATTCAGGCGGGACGGCAGTTTGATCGCACGGCCAACATCTGGATCGGCGGCGTGAATGTCTATTTTGGAACTACTTCAGAGCCCTCAGGCACCGTCGCGCGTTCCTGGCATATTGAGCGTGATCTCACGGATTACACAGCTCTGTTCAACAGCACACAAAGCGGACACGTGGACCTGGGCAACCTGGTTAATTCCACATTCACCAGCAGTCTGTTCGGCACCGCCGAATTGCAGTTCTACCCGCTGGAGCATCACAATTCCGCTCCAGTTACAGCAGACCAGGTTCTGCCCATGACGTCAGACCCTTTCGCCGGAACCACATTCCTATCCACTCCCGCCAGCACTCTGTCTAAAAGCTTCACCCTGCCCACCAACGTTGAGCGGGCCTACCTTGATGTGGTCGCCCAGAGTCAGGCGGGCGATGAGTTTTGGTATACCTGTGTGCCCAACGATGTTGCCGGTGAACTGCAAAGCTGTGGTAGCACAGGATTCCGTGAGACAGAAGTCACCATCGACGGACAACCTGCGGGCGTGGCTCCGGTCTATCCGTGGATTTACACCGGCGGCATCGATCCGCTGTTGTGGCGGCCTATTCCGGGCGTGCAAACGCTGAATTTTGTTCCATATCGAGTGGATCTAACGCCATTTGCCGGATTGCTCAGCAACGGCCAGCCGCACCAGGTTTCGCTCAGCGTCTTCAACTCTAATAATGGCTTCTCCACCACGGCCACTCTTCTCTTGTTCCAGGATCATGGAGCAAATGTCGTGACCGGTGAAATGACGCAAAATACTATCGGCTCTGGTCCCAATCCTGACGTGGTTGAGAACCTGACGACTGATGCCAGCGGCAACATTACCGGCAATGTCAGCGTGACCTCTGGCCGCCACTTTGTGGTGGAAGGTTTTGTGCGCACGTCGCACGGGCGGGTTGATACTACCGTGAGGCAGGACATCGACTTCTCCAACAACCAGACTTTCAACGTCACGAATAACGCATTGGTGCAAAATATCACCCAGAGCACGAATATCTCTTCCCAAACCACGGTCCATGCGAATGGACGAGGAGATTCAACGCGCACGTCATTACAGCGCTTCCAGTGGCCGTTGAACCTGGGTTTCTCTTTCATCATCAATCCTGACGGAAGTGGCTCCCAGACCACCAAAATTAAACAGCAGTTCTTGAGCCTTCAGACGGGCAACGGAGATGATGGCAAAGACCATTTCAGCCTTGTGTCCAATACCGTAACACCGAGCGATACGCTGCTGTTCGATGCCAACTTCAACATAACCGGAAGCACCGGTCAGCAGAGCACTCAGCAATTCTTCTCACGGGATTCTGAAAATGGCTGCTTCAGCCGCACGATCACGGCAGCCACAGGATTGCTGACTTCCGTTACTGATGGGAAAGGTTGTGGCGGGCATGATGGAAACTCTAATGGCCAGTAAGAAATTTGAATGGCATCTACCAGGCGCGACTCAACGTCGCGCCTGATCTTTTTAACGTATTCAGCGAATCAGTCCGTTTTGTATCGTGTGAAGCAACTCGATTCCGGCGGTATCCTGGCTCAACTCCCAGAACATCATCCCGCCCAGTTTCTTGTGGCGGACATATTTGGTCTTTTGGCGCATGGAGCGCTTGCAGTCGTAGCTCCAAAATACGTTGTTGTACCAGACGGTACAGCTCACGGCTTGCTTGTAATATCGCCTGTCGGCATCTCTGGGAAGGGCATTCAGATCGCAAAAGCTGCCTCCCTCCTGGGCGGGAGAGGTGGCGCTTTGATAGAGACCATGGTTCTTGTCTGGCACACCGGACCAGCCTTTGCCATAAAACGGTACCCCAAGAACGATCTTGGAGGCTGGAACGCCAGCGGCAAGAAATCCTCGCACGGCAAAATCGCCAAAACGCTGATTCAAAGGCGGCAGGGAAGGATCGGCATGCGCGTGGTAGAGAGCACTGTGAAAATTGGTTTGTTTTTCCGTGTTCCAGTGCAGGTCATAAGCCATGATTGATATGTAATCAAGATAGTGGCTGATCTGCGGAAGATCGAAATGCCCATAGTACTCGGGCTCCGCCGGCAATGCTGCCGTCAGCAGCAGTCCGGGGCGAACCGCATCGAGCTGACGCCGAAATTCAGCGGCCAATGCGGTGAAATCCTGCTTGTCCTCCGGTTTGCCCGGTTGCAGGCCTCCATCCACGGGATACTCCCAATCCAGATCAATGCCATCGAATACCCCTTCTTCTGTGATATCTGCGGAAAAATGACCTCGGATGAACAGGTCGACACACGAATGGACAAACTCGCTGACGTGGTCGGGCTCGGCTGCGCTGAAAAAACCTGCAGATCCGCCCCAGCCGCCAAGGGAAATTATGATCTTCAGAGAAGGGTAGAGCTGCTTCAATTCTTTCAGCTGATGAAAAGTTCCCCGTAGTTGATTTGGCCCCTCGGGATCATTGCTTCCGTTCACGCTGCTTGCAGCATCGTAACGATGCTGGAGAGCTATTTCGCTGTTTGCAAGCTGACAACGGTCATCAACGACTTTCCCGAAAGCGTAATCCAGTTGCGTCAAAATCTTTGCCGCGCCGCTGGAGGCGACATTTTTGAGCGTGTATGGGTTCGAGTTTGAAGGAGCATTGGCACCCCATTCTGTGAAGTAGCCGATGATCTGTTCTGATCGGTGTTCCTTTGCTGCTGAAAGCTGCGGCACAAGCAGGACGCATAACAATGCTATTGTGCAAAGGAGGAACTGCTTCATACCACCTCACCGCCCAGGATTGTTTGCGTCAGTTGCCCTTCCGGAGTAAGCACCACGATGTCAGCCCGAGAACCGGGCTTCAGTGACCCTCGTTCGTGGCTTGCGCCGATGAGCGCTGCCGGATTCACGGTCGCCAACCTCAGCGCGTCCTGCAGTGTCACCCGGGCAAAGCTCATAATGTTTCGAACAGCGCGTTCAAGCGTAAGAACGCTGCCGGCGAGTTTGCCGTTGTACTCGCAGCGCTGGTTTTTAACTTCAACCTCCAAACCTCCCAAATCGTAACGTCCCTCCGGCATGCCGGTGGCACTGATTGCATCTGTGATAAGGATTGCGCGGTCCAGGCCCTTTGCCCGAATGAACAGATCAACCACAGCGGGATGGACGTGAATTCCATCCGCGATGATATCGGCCGTCAGTTCGCGATGCTGAAGAACTGCACCCAGTATTCCCGGGTCACGATGATCCAGGGCCCGCATCGCGTTGAAAGTGTGCGTTGCATGATTGGCTCCAGCGGCAATGCCGGCTGTGGCTTCTTCGTAGGTTCGCGTTTGAATGTCCGAGGCTGCAGTGGATTCCGAGCTGACGAGCATGGCGGATGGTTTCAATGGCTCCAGGAATTTCTGGCGCAATCGTCAACATCCGCAGGGTTCCCGCTGAAGCTTCCCAATAGCGTTGCAATTTTTCTGGCGAGGGAGCGACCAGATGCTCTGGAGGATGCACCCCTCGCTTAGCGCAACTGATAAAGGGGCCCTCCAGATGAATTCCCAAGGGAGTGCTGCGGCCGGGTTGAGCGCCTTTGCGGATGGCTTTCCCCAAATGCTCCAACGCTCGCAAGGTGCGATCTTCCGATGCAGTGACGGTTGTTGGAAGGTAGGCCGCAACCCCACGCGACGCCAGCATGCTTTCAATCGCCATGAGTGCTGCGTCATCTGCTTCCATTACGTCATGACCGCTGCTGCCATGAAGATGGATGTCGAGATAGGCTGGCGCTAATACCTTGTCGTTGAAGTCGAGAGTCTTTCCCTTAGGAATCTCCGTTCGGTGTTGCGACCCCACGCTTGTAACCTTTCCGTCTTCAATCACGATGTACGGCGACGGAATCGACTCAAGAGGTGTGAATAGCTGGCTCGCGGTAACGATCAATGGCATGAACGCGGTTTCCTGAACCCGTTAATAGTAAGCGATGCTGGGTGCGGTGCCATAGCGGCAGTTCTGCATGGGCGCGCGACCAGCCACTCTCTTCCAATTTGGCACGAGTACAAAAACGATTCGTTGAAATTCATTGAATCGATTCGTGGAAAAGTATATCTTGTTGGGGCCTTTTCGGGTACCCCGCTGTGTGCTGTTTGGGAATCGCTCCAGTACCCGCAATTTTTGACCTCAACCGGCCACGTAGTAAATGGCCATCCCGCAACCCAAAAGGAAGATTAGGAGTCTCCGCCAATGAAACAACGTCGCGCAGGTTTCCTGGGTGTGGCAGTGGTTTTGTGTCTCGCATCCCTACCTTCATTCAGTCAGACGGTCCCCAATTGGGCGCCCAATACCGCATACGCTGTTGGTGCACTGGTGATGTACCAGAACATTGAATACAAATGTATTCAGGCCCACACTTCACAAGTTGGCTGGGAGCCGCCTAACGTGCCGGCTCTGTGGACGCCGGTAAGCGGCGCGCCCACGCCAACTCCGACGCCCACAGCCACCCCCACGCCAACTCCCACGGCCACGCCGACCCCAACTCCTCCGCCGGGCGGTGGAGGCTCATGCGCTCCGGCTTGGAATCCCAGCCTGGCTTATTGCAATACTTCCACTACCACTTGCAATGGCGGAAACAAGGCCAGCAAGAATGGTTTGAACTTTACTGCTCAATTCTGGAATCAGGGTCAGGACCCGACGATCGCCGGCCACGCCGGTCCAGCCGGCTCCGGCGATCCATGGTTTACCGGCGTCGCTTGCACCACGGGCGCGCCGACGCCTACGCCAACTCCCACTCCAACACCCAAGGCCACTCCCACGCCAACTCCTCCGCCGCCGGGCAGCGTGATCTTCGCTGCGTATAAGGACGTGACGCTCAATGCCGACTTCAATACCGGACTGCAGCGGTCAGCGGTAACGGGCACCGTCCAGCCGGTGACCAGCGCCATGCCGAACTCGACGCTGATCTGGTCTTTTGCCACCGGCACCTGCGATGCGGAATCGTGGGCAGGAATCACACCAGCTCAGGAAGCGACGAATGTTCAGGCATTCGTCAATGCGGGCAAGAAGTACATCATCAGCACTGGTGGAGCCAATGGCTCGTTCGATTGCTCCAGCGGTCAGGGGCTGATCAACTTTATCAATCGTTATAACTCGCCAAACCTTGTCGGCATTGATTACGATATCGAACTGGGCCAATCGCAGACGCTCATTGACGATCTGATCAACGCGACCAAGACGGCGATGCAGACATTCCCCAACCTGCAATTCAGCTTTACCATCCAGTCTCTCGGCTCCATGTCGGCCAACCCCATCACGGGAGGAAGTGCCGGCACGACGGTGGTGAATGAGATCAAGCGTCTTGGGTTAACCGGCAACTACGTTGTCAACCTCATGACCTTTGACTACGGTTCCACCACTACTAGCAACTGCGTGGTGGTAAACAATGCGTGCGATATGGGGAATTCCGCGATCGCCGCAGCGCAGGCGCTCAACGCGCAATCCGGCATACCCTTTAATCACATCGGACTCACGATGATGATCGGAAAAGCCGATACCCAGGACGAGATCACAAGCTTGCACGATATAGATACGGTGAATGCTTTCGTGATCTCCAACCACCTGCCGACCTCACGCTTCTGGGCTTTCGATCGCGATACGCCCGGCGCCGGCGGCAGCTCTAGTAGCGGCACCACGAATCCAGCTCTTGCTTATACGCATGAGTACATGAACAGCCTGGGCGTGCCATAAACAATTAAACCCGGATGGCGTCAGCGGAAAACTGCCGCGGACGCCATCCTTAGAACTTAAGGACAAAATTTAGCTCTGTGAATTTCACAAATAACCGCGAGCACGCCGCTCCTGCACGATGGGTGCCTACGCTCTACTTTGCGGAAGGGCTCCCTTTTTACACGGTCGGATTGATTGCGTTGATTTTTTATCAGCGCATGGGTGTTCGCAATGAAGTGATTGCGCTTGCCACGAGCCTGCTGGCCATTCCATGGTCGCTCAAGCCGCTGTGGAGTCCGTTTCTGGAGATGTACAAGACGAAGAAGTTCTTCGTCGTATGTTTCGAGGTGCTTGGCGGGGTCAGCCTAGGCTTGCTCGCATTGGCTCTACCCTGGGCCGGATATCTGCGCTACTCGATCGCGTTTTTTGCGATTCTTGCATTCTGCTCAGCTTCCCACGACATTGTGGCTGACGGGCTCTACATCGCCAGCCTTGAACCCCGGCAGCAGTCTGCATTTGCCGGCTGGCAGGGAGGCTTTTATAACGTTGCTCGCTTCTTTGCCCAGGGAGGATTGATTATCCTTGCGGGCTATCTCGAGAACCGCATTCCGGTTGTGCGCGCGTGGATGACTATCTTTGCAGGCATCGGACTGATGCTGGTGGTGCTGGGTCTCTACCATGCACGCGTGTTGCCCAAAGAGGCCGAGAGACGTCACACGCAGAACCTGAGGGATGCGATAAGGACGTACGGAGATGTTGTTGTAAGTTTTTTCCGCAAACCAAACATTCTGCTTCTGCTGATCTTCATATTTCTCTATCGCGCGGGAGAAGGGCAGCTGGTGAAAATCGGGCCGTTGTTCCTCAAATCATTGCGCGCGAGATGGCGGGCTCGGCTTGACCACAGCGCAATTTGGGACGATTTATGGAACCTTCGGAACGGCGGCGTTCATTGCCGGTACGGTTCTGGGAGGATATTTCACGTCGTGGCTGGGGCTGAAGCGCGCGATTTTGCCGCTCATCATCATCATGAACTTGCCGAACGTGGCATACGTCTATCTCAGCATGGTTCTTCCGGCAAACATTCCGGTTGTCGCCGCAGCCTTGTGCGTGGAAATGTTCGGATACGGCTTTGGATTTGTTGGCGTGATTCTGCTCATGATGCAGGAGATTGCTCCCGGCAACTACCAGGCCGCGCATTATGCATTCGCAAATTCGCTGATGAATCTGGGGCTGGTGATCCCCGGAGCCATCAGCGGATACGTACAGAAATGGATGGGCTACCGGATGTTCTTTGTCTGGGTGTTGATTTCCGCGATTCCGGCGCTTGTGATGGCAAGGTTTGTTCCAATCGGACGTTCAAAGGCAGACGCAACGCAACCGTCGCGGGCATTTGCTGAAGCTGACAGGTAGGGCAGAGATCGAATCGACATGGCTTTGACACTAGAACAGGCGACAGGGCAGCAGTTCTTGCTTTCATTTGAAGGCAAGGACAGATTGCCCCAGGAATTGCTTGAGGTTCTTCGCCGCCAGCAGGTGGGTGGAGTGGTCCTGTTCCGGCACAAGAACATGGGTAGCCTGGCGGAGGTTCGCAACCTTACTCGCGCTCTGCAAAAGGCTGCGCGGCAGACAGGCCAGCCTGGAGTTACTGATTGCAGCGGACCAGGAAGGCGGACAACTGATGGCCTTGGGCCATGGGACGCCTTTCCCCGGGAATATGGCGCTTGGGGCCACGGGATCAGAAACTCTTGCCTATAAGGTAGGGCGGGCGCTGGCTGTTGAACTGGCCGCAGCCGGAATCAACGTAGACTTTGCCCCGGTGTGCGATGTCAATGTTAATCCTCAAAATCCGGTGATTGGCACACGTTCGTTTGGTGCCGAGCCAAAGCTGGTGGCGCGGCTTGCATCCGCGATGATTCGGGGTTTGCAAAGCGCCGGTGTTGCCGCCACGGCAAAACATTTTCCAGGGCACGGCGATACTTCTACTGACTCGCATCATCGGGCTCCTCTGGTAAATCATGACCGCAGACGAATCCATGATGTAGAGCTGGCTCCGTTTCGAGCGGCAGTAAAAAGCCAGACTCGGCTGATGATGCCTGCGCATATCGTGATGCCGGCACTCAACGGGAAGATCCACGACCTTCCAGCCACAATGTCGCGGCAAATTCTCCGCGAGTTGCTGCGAGCTCGAATGGGATTTCAAGGCATTGTGGTCTCGGACGCCTTGGATATGCATGCCATGGAGCAAGGCCCAGGCTACATTGCTGAAGTGATCGCCGCCGTCTCATCCGGAATCGACTTGCTGCTCTTCAACCATGATCTATCACGAGTGGATGGAGCGTGGAGAAATCTGATTCAAGCGGCTCGCAGGGGACTGCTCTCTGCTGATGAAATACAGCTTTCGGCAAAGCGGATTATCTCTCTTAAGAACTGGATTACCCGTTGGCCCCAGCCGCCGCTTAGAGCTGTTCGCTCCAGAGAGCATCTGCAGCTCGCGCGGGAGGTTGCGCGAAGGTCGATTACGCTGGTACGCAACTCGGCCGGTTTGCTACCCCTGCGGCTCCGCTCGGAGGAACGGATTGCCGTGGTAGCACCGCGGCCAGAGGACCTCACTCCAGCCGATACCTCTTCGTACGAGCAGCCGGAACTCGCAGAATCTATTCGCCGTTACCATCCTCATGTTGATGGTTTTTCGTTTGACATGAATCCACGTTTCGATGAGATTGAGCATCTTTCGAATCAACTGAGTGGCTACGATCTGATTGTTGTCGGAACGATTAACGCGAATGCCAATGTCGGGCAGGCGGTTTTAGTCGAGAGATTGCAAAAACGGGGCCGCCGGATAGTCGCGGTGGCATTGCGCCTGCCCTATGATATCTCCTGCTACCCGGCCGTGCCCACTTACGTCTGCACCTATAGTATTTTGCCCCCGACCATGGAAGCACTGGCCGACGCTCTTTTTGGCCATGTCGTGTTTCGAGGCAAGTTGCCGGTCAAAATCCCAGGATTGAGGGCGGGATAAAGGACCTGCGCGATGCGTGGGTCATTGCAAGAAACGATTCGCAATTGAATTAAGGGACAGCGCGAGTAGATTCCCGAATCACCAGTTCAGAGGGGAGTTTGCGGTGAACAGCAGATCCGCTCCTGTTTTCTGCAGCCGCTGTGATGGCTTCAATGAGGATGCTGACGGCCGCCGCGCCCATTGTCTCCATCGGCTGGCGTACGGTGGTGAGAGCAGGCACAAATAGGTGGGATGGGTTCACGTCATCAAAACCGATAATCGAACAGTCCTGGGGCACTCTGATGCCGGCTTTGGTGAGCGCGCGTAAGGCCCCAAACGCTGTCATGTCGTCATAAGCCATCAGCGCTGTAAATGAGCGCTTCATTTTCAACAGCTCTTCCGTGACGCGAAAAGCGTCATCCGCCCCGGCGCTTAAATTTAACTGATCCGGCAGGTCTACGATGAGTCTTGGATCCAGATCCAGTTTGGTGTCCTTGGCAAACCGTTGCACGCCTTTCCATCTTGCCTTACTGCTGGAAAGTGCTTTGGGACCCCGGATGAAGGCAATTTTGCGGTGGCCAAGAGAATACAGATGGGCAACGGCGGAATAGGCTCCGCCTTCATCGTCGACAGTTACGGAGCTTGTGGCATTTGATTCCAATTCCCGGCCGATGATTGCGGTGGGAATTTTGCCGCGCTCCAGATCGGCCAACACATTGATATCCAGATAAAGCCAGTTTGCCAGCACGAGGAGACCTTCCACACGTCTCTCCAGCATCATTTCCAGATAGCGCTCGAACCGGGCGCGCTCATTGTGGGCATCGGCGAGAATCGCAAGATACGATTCCTGGTAGAGAGACTTTTCGATGCCTCGCAAGATCAAGGTGCAGTAGGGATCGGTGATATCGAAAAGAATCACACCCACGGTGTGATTACGTTTGCTGCGCAGGGACTTGGCAAAAATGTTGGGGTGATAGCCCAGGCTTTTTGCGGCTTTCTGAATCCGCGCTTTCGTGGCGGGAGGAATATAGCGGGCGAGGGGCGCGTTGTTGAGGACAATGGAGACAGTACTTGCCGCGAACCCGCTTTCCCGGGCCACGTCCCGAATGGTCACCGACGCCTTCTTTGAAATTAGCTTTTTCATCTCTTCTCTCGGGCCTGGGAAATCCACGAGCATTCGAACAGGGCTATTCCGGCTATTCTCGCATTAGCCGGAGCTATTTGTTCAATAAATTTTAGTTATTTCGGAAATGAAATGTCACTTGTTTTATTGAAACGTTTCGCTATAATTTTAGGATGTCAGGGGTGATTGATGCCGGCATTCACGATCGGGATCGATCTGGGAGGTACGAACCTCCGCGTTGCCGCAATTGATCAAGACGGGCGCCAACTGGAAGCCATCTCCAGTCCCACGGAGGTCAGCCGGGGAAGAGAATTTGTGGCGGCTGACATCACAGCTTCCACAACTCTTTTGCGCGATAAATACAGTCGTTCCCACGCCTTCCTGGGGGTTGGTGTCGGGCTGCCCGGGATCATTGACGTGGAGAGTGGAACACTTCACTCCGCGGCAAATTTGCCGGGCTGGCAGTCCTACAACGTGCGAGATGATCTGTCTCAGCGCCTTGATTCGGCCGTATTCCTTGATAACGATGCCAACTGCGCCGCCCTGGGAGAGAAGTGGCTGGGAGCGGGAAGCCACGTGGATGACCTTTGCATGATCACGCTGGGAACGGGAGTGGGTGGCGGATTTGTAGTAAATGGCAAGCCGTGGCATGGGGTGCTGGGGATGGCGGGTGAAATCGGCCACATGACGGTGCTCCCTGAAGGGCGGCCCTGCCTGTGCGGAAATCACGGCTGCCTCGAGCAATACGCTTCGGCGACGGCGATCCGCAGGGCTGCCATGGAAGCGGTGGATTCTGGTGAGTCACCTGCATTGGCTGCGGCGTGGAAGCAGGATTCGGCACTGACAGCGCGCACCGTTTACGCGTGCGCCCAGGCAGGAGATCCTGCGGCCGTGCGCATCTTTGCCATGGCAGGTTCCGCGCTGGGCATTGCGTTGGCCAACCTGATCAATGCCTTCAACCTGCCTCTTTACGTGATTGGAGGCGGCGTTTCGCGTGCCTGGGACCAGTTTGCTCCCGCCATGTTCGAACAACTGAGGACGCGCTCCATCGTGTTTCGCGCCGGGGAAGAGCAAAAGAGAACGCACCGTGCCACTGAAGTGGTGCCGGCCGCGCTCAAAGACCGTGCGGGGCTGCTGGGAGCAGCTCGCTTGCCTGTAATTTTGCGTCCTGACCGCTGCTGTTCCATGGCAGTTTAGGCCCCTGGTGCTTAAGAAACTTACCTAGTAACATCCCTGAAATAAAAAATTCCTCGAAAGCCTCTTGACACAGCCAGATGCAGTCTGGGAAAATTTCGAGCCGTGTTTATGAAATCGTTTCAATAAACACTCGTACCGTTCAATAAAACGCCCAGTGCTGCACGGTGTGACTCACACCCGCACTTTTGGAGGTCAAATGCTGCGCATCAGGTTTTCGCTGTCGGGTCTCCAGTCAACCTGCCGTTCGCTGAAGGTTGCCGTTTCAAAAAACAATTTCCCCGGGGCGTTCGGTGCGAGCGCTCTCATCCTTGCTTTGTTTACCTGCATCGTTCTGCTGCCGCCCGCGGCGACAGGGCAGGAGGTGACCGGCTCCATCGTGGGCACTGTGCTGGACCAAACCGGAGCGGCGCTGTCCGATGCTACAGTCACCGCTCGCGAGGTTAGAAAAGGAACAGTTCTTTCCACAAAGACGGACAACACAGGTTCATTCCGCATTGAGCGCGTGCCGATAGGAAGATATGAAGTAAAAGTGGAGCGCACGGGATTTCAAACTGCGGTAAAGCCGGCGTTCGACCTTGTATTGAACCAGACTGCGCGGCTGAATATTGACATGAAAGTCGGGCAGACATCGGAGTCGGTTGAGGTCAATGCGGCTCCGCCGCTGCTGAATACCGACACAACGGAAATAAGCACACACATCGACTCAGTTGCTACTGAGAATCTGCCCCTTATTACCAGAAACTATAACCAGCTTACGCTGCTCACGCCGGGCGCGGTGAGCACCAACCCGGGCTCGTTTGTCTCGGGACAATCGACGTTTCAGGTAGGCAGGCCGTATATCAACGGCAACCGGGAGCAGACGAACAATTACATTCTGGATGGAATGGACAACAACCAGAACGACAACAATGAAGTCGGGTACGCGCCAAACGTGGATGCGATCCAGGAATTCAACCTGATCACTCAGAACCCTTCCGCCGAATTTGGCAACTTTCTCGGGGGAATCGTTAATACCACACTGAAATCGGGAACAAATTCCTACCACGGCAGCGCATTCGAATTCCTGCGCAACGACATTTTCAATGCCAACGAGTGGAGCAACAATCTGTTTGGAGATGATGCCAATGGGCATGAGAAAGTGCCGAGGCCAAGGCTGCGCTATAACCAGTTTGGAGCTACTTTTGGCGGCCCCATCATCAAAGACAAGCTCTTCTTCTTTGTCGATTATCAGGGCCAGAGGATGGTTACGCCCTCAACCCAATCGGCGAGCGTCCTGAGCGCGGCTGAGCGCGCAGGTGATTTCAGTGCAATAGGGGTTCAACTTCATTTTCCAGGAACTAACACGCCGATACCAGGAAACAATCTCGCGGCGGCCGGTTTGGCATTGAGCCCTGCGGCTCAGGCAATTGTGAATTCGCCGTTCTATCCGCTGCCGAACAATGGAACCAATGGCCTCCTCTACACCCAACGCACAGAGAATAACGCGAACCAAGGGGACATCAAGCTTGATTGGACTCCATCTGAAAAAGACCACTTCTATGGACGGTACTCTCAACAGGATGTAGAAAATCCGACCACTGAAACATTTGTGTTCGCCTCCAACGGGATTACGAACTTCAGCTATCCGCTCAAGAATGCGGTTGCTGACTGGACACGAACGTTTAGCCCAACTCTGCTTAACGATTTCCGAATCGGTGTCAGCCATTTCCCGGTTTTCCAGGGCTTCTCCAATCCCACAGGACAGAACCTGCCTCAAGCTTTCGGCATTCCAGGTTCGCCGAGCACGTTTCTGCCTTCCATCGGCGGATTCCAGGATGGCATAAGCCCCTTCGGCAACAACCTGGCGCAGACCAACGTGTTTGCGGATACTGTGATTCAAATTGGGGATTCGGTCCTGCTCACGCATGGGCTTCACGAGTTCCATGCTGGATTTCAGTTCAACCGCTACCGCGACAACTTCCTGTATCCCGGCAACGAAGGATTAGCTGGCCAGTTCAGCTTCAACGGTCAATACACGGGTTCCGGGTCAGCCGACTTCATGCTGGGCTTACCCAACAGTCTGGGAATTGGCCAGGGAGTTGGCAATCGCCATGTGAATAACAGCCTCTACTCAGTCTTCGTTCAGGATAACTGGCGCATCCGGCGCGATTTGACCTTGAACCTGGGCCTGCGCTGGGAAGTTAACACGGCACGTGCCGCCCAGGACGGAAACGCAGTGAATTACGCTTTGTTTGGTGGACAACTGATATTGCCCTCCAACAACAATGGGTTGGGAGACGCCCTTTATCACACGTACAACGGCATTGCCAATTTCCAGCCGAGGATAGGGCTGGCGTGGCAACCGGATTTCATGAAGAACACAGTGATCCGCGCCGCCTACGGAATGTCGAATTTCACCGAAAGCAACGGCGTAAACAATCTGCTCACGCAGAACCCGCCCTTCGAGACGGCACATAACGTTACGTTCCCGGCGGGCTCGGCGGCGCCGGGTAGCACTCTGGACCAGGGCTTCACGGGATTTCCGACGGGTTGCACCCTCCCACTTGCTATTGCTTTCTCTCCAACCTGTTTCAGCGGCGTGAATATTCACGCTTTCGATGTTGATCTGCGTCCGACCGTGCACTATGCCTGGAATCTCAGCATCGAGCATCAGTTTGGGTCCGCCACCACCGTGCAGATTGGCTACGTGGGTCAGGCCAATCAGCACCTATCCAACATCATCATGCTGCAGCAAAAACAGCTCAATCCGGATGGCAGCGTGTCGCCCAGTCCGTTCCTGAATCCCACACTTTTGAGTGAGGTCGGCCAGGCCCGATTCACACTCTCAAATGGAGTTTCCAACTATCATGCTCTGCAGACGGTTTTTCAGGAGCGTTTCAAAAACGGATTGCAGGCTGAAGCCAATTATACGTGGTCGAAATGCCTTAGTGATACTCCGGGCTTCTTCGGTCAGTTTGGAGATAATGTCGGCACGCAAGCGCAAACCATTGGTGGCTGGGCTTTCCCTCAGGACCCCTACAACCAGCGTGGCGACTATGGCCGGTGCCCGCAGGACGTAGCTTCTCTCTTTAACGGATATGTGGTTTACGATTTGCCTTTTGGTCACGGACGACACTTCGGATCTGACGTAAACAAGGCCATCGATGCGGTTGCCGGTGGATGGCGCATCAGTTCCGGGTTCAATTTCCATACAGGGTTCGCGCAGACTATTTTCGCCGCTCAGGACCTCTCAGGAACAGGAGGCTTCTCTACGCGACCCAATTGTGTTCCAGGAGTGCCGCAGACGCTTCCATTTGCACCTGATCCGGCTTCGGTAGCAGCAGGAACCCCGCGATTTAATTTCCTCAATCCAGCGGCTGTGACTCAACCTGGCCCGGGGACATTTGGCAATTGTCCTGTGGGCGCTTTTCGAGGTCCCGGGTACAAATCAGTGGACATGGGTCTGGGAAAATCGTTCTCCCTGACAGAAAGACAAAGCCTGGAATTTCGTATCGATGCAGTCAACGTATTCAATACGCCGATCTTCAACTTTGGTGACGAATTCGGCGGACAACATACACAGGGCGCAGCGAACTTTGGCCAGATTAGCAGTTCCCAGGGCGCACGAAACATGCAGCTTGGATTGAAATTCCGCTTCTAGCCAAGCTTAGTGATGACCGCCTCGCTCGCTATGACGGAGCTGCTGCTAAAAACAGCGGCTCCGCCACTAGCTCTCCGCGACCCAAGCAATCTTGGGTTGGGCCGGAAAAGCGGCAGATATCTTGTGCTCTGCCAGGTAAGTCCGGGAAGGATCAAAGCAAAGGGGCGACTGTGTCTATCAACTCTTCCAAAACGGGTACAAGATTTCCACATTTCATGCTGAAGGAAATCTACGAACAGCCAGGTGTTGTCCGGCGGGTACTCAAGGACCACCTTGACGGTTCCGGGCAAGTGAGGATGCCTGAACTCCGTTTTACTGCTGCGCAGATCCGCTCATTTTCAAAAATCACCATCGCCGCCAGCGGATCCAGCCGTCACGCCGGAATGGCCGGCGAATTCATGTTCGAACGCATGGCGGGCATTCAGGTGAAGGTCGATTTCGCCAGCCAGTACTGCTACCGCGACCCGCTGGTTGGCCAGCAGGAGTTAACGGTGTTTCTCTCGCAGTCCGGGACTACGATTGACACGGTTACAGCATTGCAGGTGGCGCGCCGAAAGGGAGCAACGTCACTCGCGATCTGCAACGTTCCTGAAACGCCGTTGACCCAAATGGCGGACGCCACGCTTCTGACCCATGCAGGAGAAGAAGTCTCGATTGCCGCCACCAAGAGCTTCACTTCCCAATTGACTGCCATGTTTCTCCTGGCAGCGTACTTTGGACAGTTTCGGGGGACTCTTACCAGTGCTGGCCGGCAGGCGCTTGAGAGTTTGCACGAGATTCCCGGGTGGATCGAAGAAGCGCTGGGGACGGATGAGATGTGCCGCAGCTATGCCGACCAGCTTTACAAATCAAAGGATTTCATTTTTGTCGGCAGAGATATTGATTACCCCATTGCATTGGAAGGGGCATTAAAGCTCAAAGAAGTTTCCTATATCCATGCAGAGGGCTATCCGACGGGGGAGCTCAAACACGGTCCAACAGCCCTGGTTAGCGACGAAATGCCGGTCGTGGTCCTGGCGGCACAGGATGAATCTGATGTGGAGTCAACGGTACGGTATGAGCGCACTGTCTCCAACATCCGTGAATTTGTGGAGCGTGAAATTCCGGTTGTCTCGATCGTCACGTCTTCGGATACGGAGATAGAAAAGATTGCGCCCTCTGTACTTCACATACCGAAAATCCCAGTGCTCTTACAGCCCGTTGTGGAGGTTATTCCTCTGCAACTTCTGGCGTACCACATTGCTGTTCTCTGCGGACGCGATGTAGATCGTCCCCGGCATTTGTCCAAGTCAGTGGTTGTGGAGTGAAAGGAGATTTTTGTCAGGCGAAAGCAGATGGATGGTGGTGCAGTGCATTGTTCAGCATTCGTAATCCCCTGGCGATTTCTGGAGGATGAAGAAAGACACAACAAGTAACAACGAGTCAATGATCCTGCCTCGCTGTTAATTTCCAACCCTGGCCGATCCTTTGGCGTAAATGGGGAAAGGCCAGCTCACACTGACTGTTCCGCACGAAAGGAGTCCGCTATGCAGTGTGTACTACCTGTTCTCATGAAAAAACCGTTTTTGCTCCTGTTCACATTGCTTCTTATCAGCACCGCCGCGGTTGCCACACCCATTCAAATTTACGGAGCGTGGCATTGCGGCAATGATGCCTGCACCTGGGGCACGGTGCGCAACATCACTGATTTCGACGCCAAGAATCACTGGCTGATCGACCGTGGAGATGGCGTACCTTCAGTGAATCTGGTGGTGCTGTCATTTGTTGATCCCCTGAAGCTGCTCAATCAAACCAATGACGCTCAAACCGTGAATGGTGTGCCGATAGGGATGAATCAACAAATCGTCAGCTATTTCACAAGCCACAATATCCGAGTGATGCTGGCCATTGGCGGGATTACTTTTGTGACCAACTGGGACACAGCACTATCGACCAACCCGACGCAATTGGGCTTGAATGCCGCTGCGGTGGCCAAAAGCCTGGGCGTCGGCATAGAAATTGATTACGAAGAAAACACCTCGCCCAACCTGACGGGGATGCAATCATTCATCAATGCCTATCGTTCGCAGTTGCCCTATGATGCGACCGGAGCGAACGCCGCGGCGCGATTGACCATAGACGTGGGAGCGGGCGACCGGTTTCTGATAGATCTGGACCGCAAAGCCACCAGCGACTGGCTGACCACGGCGAATCCGGTGCTCGATTACGCCAATGCCCTGGTGCCAAGCAAACAGCCGACCAATGCGTCATCTGCCGAAGGCAATTGGCAGGAACACGTGGATGGCAAATCCAATTTTGCACCACCCATTTTGCCGCTGGCGCCCGCCAAATTTGCCGGCAGCCTCTACATCACCAGTGGGCACAACCCCCTTCCCGAATGTACAAATTTCAGTTCGTCGCTGGAAGATTCAACCGGAACCTTCGTGCAAACGGTTGCGCCCAATGGCGCGGGCACAACTGCCGGCATGCTGGGTTATATGTTCTGGGCAGCGGAGTGTCCCTCCACCAGGAACGTCTGTACCACGCCACCCAATAGCTGCCAGGGAGGAGTGGGTGTTGGCGCGAAAACCTACAGTATTCCTTTACCAATGCCTGCGCTCCGACAACACTAAGCGCGCAGTGATGTAGACCGTGGTCTGACCGAGTGCAATAGACGCTGAGTTCCGGACATTTGAGCTGGAGCGCCAGTTCTAATATCTGGTGATCAATAACAAGATCGGACCATGGTCTTCCCACTGCCTCGCGCGTATCTATGCTCGCCTTTCCTGAAGAATTCATCCGCAAGGCTCTCAACCAATTCCGCATACCCCAACCGCGACAAAACTTTAGTTGCCGAATGCACTAAAGATTGAAGTCCGGCGCAATTTGCTCTGTATGACGGGACCGCATGGCTGGGAGCCAATGATCATTTGTTCCAGTTGTCGCAAGTCCGCCTGCAACTTCCACTTGCTTTTCTGCTGATTTGGTGCTACTATAAACCTTTTGTTTGCAATGGTTTACGCGAAGACACATCTAACCCTGGCAATCCGGAATTGGGATGCCGGGCGGCCGGGTTGGTTGATTTAACGCTGGGTTGGGATGGGTTTACCCAGTGGCTGAATCGCGTAAGTCCTTTAAATTCGGGGTTGAATGGTGAGAGGGGAGCAGTAGTGAAGAATCGCCGAGTACGCAGCGTGATCGAAGTAATCGCCGGGAACGGAATCCGGCTTGGTATGTGGATCAGTCTTATTTCCGCGGCAGTAGCAGTTTCATCAGCGCAGGCTCCGGTGGGGGTTCCTCGGGATCTGGCGCGGGAGCGCGCCCAACGGATTGTGGATGTCCGGTATGAGCTTGAGTACACACTGGTGGCCAAGGCGGATTCGACAGCCGGTGAAGAGGAGATCAAGTTTCGTTACAAGCCGCAACAGTTGCTGAGCAATGGTCCTCTGCGGCCGACAGAACCCGGACCGCTGTTGCTCGACTTTCGCGCAGGCACCATCAGCAAGATGGTCGTCAACGGCAAAGATCTTCCGGTGAAGATGGAGAACGGGCACATTGAAATCCCGGAGGAATTGCTGAGAATCACGAAGAAGACGGAAAGCCAGGGCCAGGCAGAGGCGCGGCAGAGCACGACGGCGACGGATAATCTGGGCCGGCCGGTGGGAGCCAAGCCGGGCGCGAGAATCCCTGACAGTCCGGACGACAACATCATTAAGATCAGTTTCACAGCGCCGATTGCGGCCGCGGGCAAAGCGCTGACCCGCTTTGAAGACAAGGACGACAACAGCGAATATATCTACACCCTGTTTGTGCCTATGGACGCGAGCATGGCGTTTCCGTGCTTTGACCAGCCAGACCTGAAAGCAGAGTTTTATCTGCGCGTGACCGCGCCGGAAGAATGGGTGGTGATCTCAAATTCTGACGTGGAGAACTTGTATTCGTCCGAGCCGGGCAAGCGGTTAACGATCTTTGAACGCACCAAGCCGATCAGCACGTATCTGTTTGCTTTTGCTGCCGGACCGTTTTCGCGTGTTCGCCCGCGCCCGGGATATCCTGACGTCTACGTCCGCCAGTCGCAGTTGAAGCGCGCCCAGCCAGAGGCTGACGAACTCCAGCAGGTCACCAAGCAGGGAATGGATTACCTGGCCGAATATTTTGACCAGCCTTATCCGTTCTCCAAATACGAGATGGTGCTGATCCCCGGATTCGCCTATGGCGGCATGGAGCATGCCGGTGCGACGTTCCTGCGGGAAGAATCTGTGCTTTTCCGCACAGCCCCCACGCACAGCGACCTGCTGAACCGGGACATCCTGCTGCTGCATGAATTGACGCATCAGTGGTTCGGTGACCTGGTGACCATGCGCTGGTTTGACGACCTGTGGCTCAAAGAGGGCTTTGCCAATTACATGGCATACCATGCCTTGGCCGACCTGAAGCCGAAAGAAGATGTTTGGAAGCGCTTCTATCAGGGCACCAAGCCTGCAGCGTACGCCATTGATTCCACGCAAGGTACGACGCCGATTTATCAGGACATTACAAACCTGAAAGATGCCAAGTCAGCCTACGGGGCGATTGTCTATTCCAAAGCGCCGGGAGTGATGCGGCAGCTCAACTATGTAATTGGCGAAGACAAGTTCCGCGACGGGCTGCGCAGCTACCTGCGTGACCACGCCTATGGCAACGCCGAATGGAGCGACCTCGTGAAGTCGTTTGAAAAATCATCGGGCAAGCAGTTGCAGAAGTGGGCGGATGCCTACATCAAGCACAGAGGCATGCCACAGGTGGACGTGACGTGGAGTTGCACTCCGCAGAACAAGATCAGCCGGCTCTCACTTTCACAACATGGTGTGCTGGGCGAAGGCGGCGTGTGGCCGATTGCAACACAGGTGTTGCTGAGCTATCCGAGATTGAAACCGGTGCGACTGCGGGTACAGCTTGATGGCGCAAAGGCGGAAGTGAAGCAGGCAGTGGGGAAGGCCTGTCCGGCGTTTGTTTTTGCCAACGATAATGACTATGCCTACGGCCGTTTTCTGCTGGATGCCAAGAGCCGCAAGGTGGTGATGACGGAGCTGGGCGGAATCCACGATGTGTTTGAGCGCTCGCTGCTGTGGGGTTCTTTGTGGGATTCCGTGCGGCAGGCGGAGCTTGATCCACGGGCATATATCAATTTGGCGCTGCGGCTGCTGCCTAGGGAGAAAGATGAAGAGCTGGCGCAGAGCGTGATTGGACGCACGATTACAGCGCTGCATCGCTATGTGCCGGCAGATACACGAGCCGCACTGGCGCCCAGAATGGAGGCGCTGGCGTCCGAGCAAATGCTGCATTCTCCGGAGCAGGACATGCGCATCATCTGGTTCCGCGCGTTGCGTGCTTCAGCGGAGACGCCCAAAGCTCGTCAGGAATTAAAAGACCTGCTGGCAGGGAAGCTGACGATTCCGGGAGTGGAGTTAAGGCAGCTTGACCGCTGGAACATGGTGGAGTCGCTGATTGCATTGAACGATCCAGATGCGGACGCGGTACTGGCGGCGGAAGAGAAGCGCGATCCCTCGGGCGAAGGGCAGAAATACGCTTTCATGGTGAAGGCGGCGCGTCCGGATGCGGGAGCCAAGAAGCAGTATTTTGATGATTACCTGCATGATGCGAAGCGTCCGGAAGACTGGGTGGCAATCAGCCTGGGAGCGTTCAACTACTGGAACCATCCGGAGTTGACCTTGCCGTATCTGCGTCCGGCGCTGGATGCTCTCCCGCAGGTGAAGCAACAGCGCAAGATTTTCTTTGTCCTGGGTTGGCTGAACGCGTTTATCGGGGGGCAGCAATCAGCCCAGGCACAAACCCAGGTTGACGATTTCTTGAAGACGGCGAAGCTCGATCATGATCTGCAGCTGAAGATCTTGGAAGTAAAAGATGAGCTCGACCGGACAGTGAAAATCAGGGAGAAATATAGCGCATCGGTGCATCCGGTGGTCGGGACATCGGGACATCGGAAAACGGCCGTGATGAGTGCGAAGAAACGCGGGTGAGAGTGACTTCCAGCATGGAAACTGGCGGGGCGCGGCGGAGATTGGTGCCGCCGCGCTCCGGAAAAGAATTAAGCGGCGCGGCTGAATCGATCAGAGCCGTGTTGTTTTACCAGTTTGTTGTACACACCCATGATCAGGAATGCTGGGGCCCATTGACCTACGAACAGAGCCCAGTTATCCTTGCCGACGATTTTCAGTACGGCGGATCCAGCCATTGCGCCGATGGCGGCGCCGAGATAACCAGACGATGGAATTCTGGAGGTCTGAGATTCGATTCGGGAGGTGAACTCGTCTTCACGCTGCCCGGTCACACTCGTGCTGCTAGGAAATGCCATGCGATAGAAACTCCTTTGGGATATAGCCGTGGGATGATGGGGGCAAAACCGTGGATGTCATGACGGAGCTGGAATTCGAGCTTGTGCCAGCACAGGGATGTGAGTCTGTAAAAGCGCGACGGAGTGAATCCGGCCGAAATTTGGGATTATAAGAGGAGTCAGGGGGTCTGCATGGGAAACATGAAATGGCGGGATGTTACTTTCGGTGGAATTTAAGGTGTCTGACCCAGAAAGCTGCGAGGTATAATTTCAGAACGATGCCGAAGTATTCAATTGTTGTTCCATTCCATAACGAGCAGGAGAGTGTAACCGCTCTCTATGATCGATTGAAGGCCGTCATGGAAGCCACCGGCGACAGTTTTGAGCTGGTTTTTGTGGATGACGGTAGCCTGGATCGCACTTACAAGTTGCTGCGCGAGATTGTGACCATTGATAGTCGCGTGGTGGTAGTGAAGCTGCGCCGCAACTTCGGCCAGACTTCCGCACTGGCGGCGGGCTTTGCCCATGCGCAGGGAGAATTTGTGATCGCCATGGATGGCGACCTGCAGCACGACCCGGACGAGATTCCCAAGTTCATTGAGATGCTGGAGCAGGGCTACGATCTGGTCAGCGGGTGGCGCAAAGAGCGGGTGGACAACTTTGTAATGCGGCGGCTGCCATCGCGGATTGCAAACTGGAGCATGGCCAAACTGAGCGGCGTGGACATCCACGACTTCGGGACGACTTACAAAGCCTATCGCCGCGAGATCATTCAGCAGCTTCCGCTTTACGGGGAACTGCACCGGTTTATCCCGGCACTGGCATCTTGGTATGGCGCGTCAATTTGTGAGATCCCGATCAAAAATATCGTCAGGCCGAAGGGCGCTTCACATTACGGAATTTCGCGGACCTTCCGCGTATTTTTTGACCTGATCACCATTCGTTTCCTGCTGAAATATATGTACCGGCCGCTGCACCTGTTCGGCAGTGTGGGCATGCTGTCATTGTTCAGCGGACTCGGTATCGCATTCTGGCTGATGCTCAGCAAGCTTTTCATGCACATGAGCGTAATGGGAGAGCATGGTCCATTGACCATCTTTGCCGCTGTGCTGATCGTTTTTGGCGGGCAGATGCTGGCGCTGGGATTGCTGGGTGATCTGCAGGTGCGTAACTTTCAGGAGCCTGCCCGACGAGTGCCTTATACGGTGGCGCACGTACTTCGTTCACAGAGCCAGGAACAAGCTGTCAACGAATAGCATCTTAGAATTTGGATATCGATTTAAACATGAGCACAGGACTGACTACGCAAACGGAACTGCGGCTGGCGAAACGCATGGGCCGCCTGGGAACGGAAACAGCTTTTGAAGTACTGGCTAAGGCGCGCGCCCTGGAGGCGCAGGGCCGGAACATTGTTCACCTGGAAATCGGCGAGCCCGATTTTGATACGCCCAGCAACGTAATTGATGCCGGAGTAAAGGCGATGCGCGGTGGATGGACGCATTACACGCCATCGGCCGGGCTGCCTGCGTTGCGCGAGACGATTGCCGAAGACGTAAGCAAGTCGCGTGGCGTGAAGGTTGCGCCGGAAGAAGTGGTGATTGTTCCCGGAGGCAAGCCGACCATCTATTTCACTTTCACTGCTTTGGTGGAAGAAGGCGATGAGGTGATTTATCCCAACCCCGGTTTCCCAATTTACGAGTCGCTGATCAACTTTACCGGCGCCAAGGCTGTGCCGCTGCAACTGCGCGAAGAGAAAGACTTCCGCCTGGATCCGAATGAACTCGCGGACCTGATTACGGACCGCACCAAGCTGATTGTCATTAATTCGCCGCACAATCCTACGGGCAGCGTGCTGACCAAACAGGACGTGAAAGACATTGCGGCTGCCATTGGCGATCGCGACATCATGGTACTGTCAGACGAAATCTACAGCCGACTGATCTTTGAAGGCGAGCATTTTTCGCTGATGTCGCTGGATGGCTGGAAAGATCGCGTAATCATGCTGGATGGCTTCTCCAAGACGTTTGCCATGACTGGCTGGCGCCTGGGCTACGGCGTGATGCGCAAGGAATTGGCCATGCATTTCGGCCGCCTGATGACGAATGTGAACTCCTGCAGCGCCGGTTTCACGCAGGTGGCAGGAATTGAAGCTGTAAAGGGCGACCAAACGTCCGTGCAGCACATGTGCCAACAGTTCAAACTGCGGCGCGATAAGTTCATCGCCGGGCTGAACAAGATTCCAGGGTTCAGCTGCACTACCCCGCACGGCGCGTTTTACGCATTCCCAAATATCAAGAAGACCGGCTGGACTTCCCGGAAATTGGCTGATGCCCTGCTGCAGGATGCTGGTGTTGCTTGTCTTGCAGGGACGGCATTCGGCCAGTTCGGCGAAGGCTACTTGAGGTTCAGCATCGCCAACTCCATGGAGAACCTGGATTTGGCGCTGGATCGCGTGGGCGACTGGGCGAAGAAGAACCTGTAGAATTTCTTACCGGATAAATTTTTTGCCGCAGATGAACACTGATAAGCGCTGATTCAACTGAAGACGTTTGCCGTTTGAGAGTTATCGCAGCCGCATTACGTTCTTCGAAGCGTCTTTCATAATGAGTTCTGATCAGCGTGCATCAGTTTTCATCTGAGGCCCATCAACTTTCTCCCATGCCTGAAAGAAGATTCCGAGTTTTTGCTACCTGTCATATCGGCGAGCCCGCTGAAAATCTACTTCGTGAAAAAGGCTACAAAGCGTTGAAGGAGCGCTGGATCGCGGGAGCTGCGCTCGATGTGAGGGCGAGTCGAGCACTCCCACATTTCACCTGATCATTTGAGAAGACATTGCGCATGATGCGCAAGGATGCCTACCTGATCAACGGGTCGCTGGGACCGGTGGTTGGCGAATCGGCCCTGTACGGTGGCGACATCAGCAAGATGCCGTACGTGCTCAACAAAGAGGCATTTCAGGGGTAAAACCCCGGCTCATTGGGGTATTTCACTGTTACTCTTGAGTGATTCTGGACACCCGGGAAGCGTCTGACTGGCCTATAATTTTCTCAAGTTGACCAAGCTATTTGCTGTCGTCTTATTTTCGCTGCTTCTGTGCGCCACGGCACCACCTCTGCAGCTTTGGGCGCAGGAGATAGAACCCTCGCGCCAGAGCCAGATGCTTCTGATCATGCCTTTTGAAAACAGCTCCACTGTTCCTGGTATTGACTGGATTGGAGAAGCGTTTCCTGAAGTGCTTGGGCAGCGGCTGAATGCAGGCCCGCTGTTCATCGTCAGCCGGGCTGACCGGCTTGCGGCGTTTGACCGCATGGGGATTCCATCTTCGGCCAAGCCTTCCCGTGCCACGGTGTATCAGGTAGCGCAGGAGTTGGATGCTGATTACGTAATCATGGGGCATTTCCGCTTCGATGGGCAGACCTTCACGGCGAATGCACATGTGATGGATGCAAGCCGGCTCCGCCTGAGTCCTGAACTCACCGAGAGCGGCCCGCTCAATGACCTGATCAAAATCCAGACCGCGCTTGCCTGGGATATTCTGGACAACTTGAAAGTGCCCGGCACAATGGCGAAAGCCGACTTTGTCGCGCAGTTTGCGCCCGTGCGTCTGGATGCGTTGGAAAATTATGTTCGCGGCGTGCTGGCCAGCAGTCCGCAGGAAAAGATCAGGCGGTTTCAGCAGGTGCTCCGGCTGGAACCCAGTCACTCTCTGGCCATGTTGCATCTGGGCAAGGCCTACTATGAGACGCGCAATTACGAACAGGCCGTCAACTGGCTGGCAAAGGTTCCCCAAAGCGATACCAACAGTAATGAAGCCGAGTTCTATCTCGGCCTGGCCGCTTTTTACGCGGGTCAGTTGGAAAAGGCTGCCGCTGCATTTCAGGACCTTTCAACACGTTTGCCTTTGACTGAAATTTATAACGATATTGGGGTCGTGGAAGCGCGCCGCGGAAGCAAGCTGGCTCGCAGCTATTTTGAAAAGAGTGTTCAAACTGAGCCCAGCGATCCTGACTACCACTTTAATCTCGCGGTAGAGTTATATCGCGAAGGTGACACGCAGTCGTCAGTTCGCGAATTACGATCTTCGCTTGAACTGCGCAACGATCCTGAAGCCAAAGGCTTCCTGGACACTATTTCCTCTGGCACCACTACTGTTCCCCGTTTGCCGCTGGAGAGAATCAAGAGCAATTATGATGAATCCAGCTTCCGTCAGCTTGCTCTGGAATTGCAGAATGCTGAAGAAGCGCGGCTGGCACATACAGATCCTGCACATCACGCAGCATTTCACGTCCAACACGGCCAGGAGTTGCTGGACCAGGGACTGATCAGCCAGGCGGAAAAGGAGTTTCGAGAAGCTGTGGCTTTGGATCCCACCAATGCCGGAGCGCATACGGGGCTGGCTCAGGTGCTGGAAGCAAAACAGAACGCCGCCGGAGCGCGCGATGAGGCTCGAGCTTCACTCAAGTTGAAGCCTTCACCGGAGGCTTACATGGTGCTGGCCCGGCTCGATCTGGTACAGGACCATGCCGGCGATGCGGGAAAAAATGTAGAGCAGGCGCTGGCGCTCGATCCATCAAATGCGGCAGCCCTTGAGTTTAAGCACGATCTGACAGCGAGATCGGCCAATAAACCGAAGTAGAAGTAAGAGTAAGGATGAGGTAAGCCTTATGCGCGTCCGGCTGGTTTGGAAGTTCGTTCTCATACTCATTCTGGGGTTGGCGCCATTGGCTGCCTCGGCTGACGTGTTGAAATTGGTGATTGATGGAACCATCCAGCCGCTCTCTGAGGAGCGCTTTGATCGCGCCATCCAGGAAGCACAGAAAACGCATGCGGAAGCGCTGCTGATTGAGCTGCGCACACCGGGCGGACTGATGTCTTCCATGGAAGACATCATCCATAAAATTCTTTCTTCGCAAGTTCCGGTGATCATCTATGTGACTCCGTCAGGCAGCGGAGCGGCCTCAGCCGGCTTCTTCATTCTGGAATCGGCCGACGTCGCCGCCATGGCACCGGGAACCAATACGGGAGCAGCGCATCCAGTGTGGGGCGACGGCCGCACCATGGACCCGGTGATGAAGGAGAAGGTAGAAAATTACGCGGCCTCATTAATGCGCTCTTACGTCAGCAAACGTGGCCGAAATGTGGAAGTCGCGGAAAGCGCGGTGCGCCAGTCCAAGGCATTCACAGCGGACGAGGCGCTGTCTCAGCACCTGATTGATTACATTGCTAAAGACGATGCGGATTTGTTTCATCAGCTCGATGGCAAAACCATCACCCGTTTTGACGGCACAAAAATTGTTTTGCGCTTAGCCAATCAGCCCATGCGCGTATATGACATGACGTTGCGCGAGCAGATTCTCTCCGTGCTGATGGACCCCAACATCACGCTTCTGCTGCTTGCCATCGGGCTCTTGTGTATTTACTTCGAATTTAATCATCCCGGCGCAGTGGTTCCGGGCGCAGTTGGGTTCATCGCCGTTTTGCTGGCCATTTACGCCCTGGACATGCTGCCGTTCCGCACTATTTCCCTGGTGCTGATCATCTGCGCGTTTGGATTTTTTGCGCTTGAAGCCAAGTTCCAGACGCACGGTGTGCTGGCGATTGGCGGCGCCATCATGATGATCCTGGGGTCGCTTCTGCTGGTGGACGGGCCCATTCCGCAGATGCGGGTGAAGTGGTGGACGGCGCTTTCCGTCAGTATTCCGCTCGCCGTGATCACAGTCTTTCTCATGACCATTGCCCTCAGAGCACGGCGCAATAAAGTGGTAATGGGAGAAGAGGGCTTGATAGGTGAGATTGGCACCGTGCGATCAGCTCTTACGCCGGCGGGAAAAGTTTTTGTGCGTGGCGAACTATGGGATGCCGTCGCTGGCGCCCATGTGGAAATTGGCCAGCCGGTGGTGATCCGCTACGTGAAGGACCTTGTCTTGCACGTGGAGCCGGCAGCTCAATCTGCGCCGCTGGCGGCGAAGTCCTGATTTTTGTTTCTGGAACAGCTCGGATGCCATAAAATCCGAACACGACTAACTATTGAACCTGACCCACGATGGAGGCCTTGTGCCGGGAATTGCTCTTCTCGTCATCGTCGTTATCATTGCGCTGTACGTCCTTAACTGCATCAAGATCCTGCGCGAATACGAACGTGCGGTGATTTTTCGCCTTGGCCATCTGCAACAGGAAGCAAAGGGCCCGGGCGTGGTACTTATATTCACCCCGATCGATCGCATGGTCCGGGTTGACCTTCGGCAGCAAGCGCTGGAAGTTCCGCCGCAGGACATCATCACCCGTGATAACGTCACCCTCAAAGTGAATGCCGTGATCTATTGGCGCGTGGTGAACGCGCCGCAAGCAGTAGTCCAGGTGCAGAACTACTATTGGCAGACGCAACAGTTCGCCCAGACGACCTTGCGCTCTGTGCTGGGCGAAGTTGAACTGGATGAACTGCTGGCGCATCGCGACAAGCTGAATGCCCGCATCCAGAGCATTCTGGACCAGCACACCTCGCCCTACGGGGTAAAAGTGGCCAACGTGGAAGTCAAGCAGGTTGACCTGCCTGAATCCATGCTTCGCGCCATGGCCAAGCAGGCAGAAGCCGAGCGTGAGAAGCGGGCCAAGATCATTCATGCTGAGGGAGAATTTGCTGCTTCCCAGCGGCTCACGGAGGCGGCGCACGTTCTCGCCCAAGAGCCGCTCACCATGCAGTTGCGCTATCTGCAGACCCTGACTGAAATCGGCGTGGAAAAAAACACGACTATTATCTTTCCCCTGCCCATTGACATTCTGTCTTCCCTGACTGCGGCAATGGAAAAATACGCGGGTAAGAATCCGAAATAGGGTTAGACTCAAAGAAAAACCAGAGCTGGAGTGAAAATGGCCGAAACCGGGACGGAACGAGTGAGATCAAGCTTGCTGGACGATCTGGATGATCCCAGAGATACAGAAATTACTTTGGGCACGGGGAAGCTGTTGGGGATCTTTTTTGCCCTGACCATCCTCTGCGCCGTGTTTTTCACCATGGGATATGTGCTGGGCAAGAGTACAGCCAATGGCAGTCACACGGTGATTGCAGGCGCCGCGCCGAGCGGTGGCAACTCGGCAGGAAAGCCGTCAGCCGTAAACAAAGCGTCGGAAGCGCCGGCAGCCGCGCCATCACCTGACGCAACAGCTCAGCAGAGTAGCGGGTCGAACAACGCCCCAACAAGCGCACCGGCAGCACAGGCGTCCTCCGCTCCTGCTGCTACTGAGATCAAGAGCAGTCCGGGAGGTTCTTATACCGTGCAGGTAGCCGCGGTGACCAAGCAGGAAGATGCGGATATCCTGGCTACCGCATTGCGTAAGAAGCAATATCCGGTGTTTATCGCCAGTTCAGTGGGGGATGCGTTATTCCATGTGCAGGTAGGTCCGTTTTCCAATCAGCCGGATGCAGAGACCATGAAGAACCGATTATCGGCGGACGGGTATAACGCGATTGTGAAGCACTGAGCAAACATTCAGCAGTTCGGAATTAGCAGATAGCCAAAGCGGAAAGAAGCATTTCGCGGAAGGAGTGTCGGTTCTGCTTTTAGCTGTGCCGATGGCATTGCCAGTTGCTGATTGTTAATCTCTGTCGTACCGCTGCTCCTTAAAGGGATCACCATACATGTGATAGCCGTTCTGCTCCCAGAAACCCGGGACATCATGATCCAGAAACTCCAGCCCTCGGACCCACTTCACTGATTTCCACGCATAAAGGTGGGGCACGATCAGGCGCAGAGGAAAACCATGATCTGCGGACAGCGGCTCACCATTGTGGTGTGTGGCAAACAGAACACCATCGCGATTGAGGCCGGCGAGAGGGATATTGGCGGTGAAGCCTTGCTCCGCATGGACCAGAACATACTTTGCGTCAGGTTTGACCTGAACAAGCTGAAGCACATCTTTGAATGCGACGCCATCCCATTCGTTGTCAAAGCGGCTCCAGCGGGTTACGCAGTGGAAGTCACTCTTGCTGTGGACACGCGGAAGTTTGCTGAACTCGTCCCAGGTGAGCCGGACTGGTTTTTCCACCAGCCCCCAAATTTTGAAGCCCCACCTTGCCGCATCGAAGCGTGGCACAGAGCCGTAGTGCAGCACCGGCCACTTCAGGGTGAGCGACTGTCCCGCGGGAAGACGCCCCGCGTTCTTCATCTCGCGCTCTTTTTCTTTGCGCTCGTTGCCGCTGAAAAGGCCCATATCATTCATCGCTTCGATTGTATGGGATGTTCGTGGCGCGCCAAAGTTGCGCTGTTTCTCGCGAATCCATCACAATCAGCTTGAATGCGTGCGGCTGGACAGGTGCATCAAACAAATTCTGATTGAAGAGCAGGATGCGGCTGGCGCGAGCTCTCGTCTAACCTACAGGAGCGGTCTCAATAGGGTGCGGTTCCTGATAAAGCTCTTCAATTTGCTGCTTGTATTTGGCTTCAACGATGCGGCGCTTCAACTTGAGCGTGGGTGTGATCTCGCCGCCGGCAACGGTGAATTCATCCGGCACCACCAGGATTTTCTTAATCGTTTCAAAATGCGCCAGTTTTTTATTCAGGTCTTCAATGATGCCGCGATAAAGTTCGCGCACTCTGGAATTTCCTACGAGTTCCTGATTGTTGTGGAATGTCACGCCATTCGCGCGTGCCCAGTCTTCCAGCAGCGGGAAATGAGGCGATATGATGACGGAAGCGTACTTGCGTCGGTCACCGATGAGGGCCGCCTGGGCGATCAGTACATTGGCTTTCAGCGCGTTTTCGATTGGCTGCGGCGCAATGAATTTTCCGCCGGAGGTTTTCAGCAGGTCCTTCTTCCGGTCCGTGATGCTGAGGAAGCCATCGGCGTCCATTTGGCCGATGTCGCCCGTCTTAAACCAGCCGTCTTGAAACGCTGCGCGCGTCTCTTCCGGCATTTGCCAGTAGCCTTTGAAAACTGTGGGACCTTTGACCAGAATCTCTCCGTCCTCAGCAATCTTTACCTCAAGCCCTTCGTGTACTTTGCCGACGGTGCCAATCTTGAATGCGCCAAGGCGATTGCCGGAAATCACCGGCGATGTCTCGGTTAGGCCATAGCCCTCAAAGATGGGAATGCCCATGCAGCAAAACCAGTCTGACATGTCATAGCCCAGCGGAGCGCCGCCGGAGAAATAAACACGGCCGCGGCCGCCAAAGCCCTGGCGAATCTTGGAATAGACCAGTTTGTCGGCCAGAGTCCACGTAGAACTTGTGGGTGTGTCACCGCGTTCAATCTCAGCTTTGTGGCGACGGCCCACGCGCAGGGCCCAATTGAAGATTCTGCGCTTGAGGCCTCCGGCAGCCTGGCGCTCAACTTCCTGGCGCACCTTCTCATACACGCGCGGCACAGCCACGATAATCGTCGGCTTGGCTTCCTGCAGCATTTGCGGCAACTGGTCAAAAAACGGGCAGTAGGCAACGGTGACGCCGTTCAGATAGCAGACGTAATCGAGGTGACGCGCTGTTACATGCGACAGCGGCAGGAAAGAAAGATACAAATCGCCGGGACGCCATTCAGCGTTGCGCGTGGACATGTTGGCGTTGGACGTGAGATTGCCGTGCGTCAGCATCACGCCCTTCGAATTTCCTGTAGTCCCGGAGGTGTAAATCAGGGTGGCAAGATCATCGGGAGAGATACTGCGGGCCTGCGCTTCCCATTCATTATCTTGGTCGAAGGAAGATCCGTTCAGCAGCGGCCAGATAGGAATGACGTTGATCTCGGCAATGTCATCCATCACAACAACTTTTTCTATCTTGGTGCGCGACAGGATCGATTGAACTTTTTTAAGCTGATCCTGAGATGAGACGCAAACCACGCGCGCCCCGGAATTTTCAAGAACGTAGAGGGTTTGCTCCGCGGTAAGCGTGGCGTAGATAGGAACGTCAACCAGGCCGGTAGTCACGCAGGCAAAGTCAACGATCATCCACTCCGGCCGATTTTCGCTAAGGATGGCTACACGATCGCCTTTGGTCACTCCCCACTGCTTGAAAATGCGCGCCATGGTAGAGACATATCCGTAGAGCTGGCGGGAAGAGATGACCTGCCATTCGGCGCCACGCTTTATCATCACGTGACGGTCAAGGTGGTGGGCTACCGAGGCGAAGAAGATGTCGGCCAGGGTCCTGGGTTCCATACTTAAGTGCCTATTTCCACACCCTTCAGAATAACGGAAACCACTGCATCCGTAAGACTCGAAAGGTGGTAGTCTTCGCGTTCCCGTTCGCGTTCAGACAAAATCCACGTGGTGACAATTTCATCCACGGCGCCAAAGAAACAATGAGCGGCAATGGTCACGGAAATATCAGAGCGGAACACTCCGGTAGCTTGACCGTCCCGCAGCACGCCCTTAATAAGATCAAAGTATTCACCCATCAGGTTGTGGGAAAACTCACCTAAAAACTTGGCGCTGTGGCGCAGTTCGGTCTGAAAGACTATGGCAAGATCGCGATTGGAGCCCAGGCCTTCCAGGTGCAGAAACGCCATGCGGCGTAGCTTTTCCCGGGGATCGCTAAGTTGGTTCAGCGCCGATTGAGCACGGTGTATGAAACGGTGGAATGCCGAGTCAATGGCCGACATCAGCAGTTCGTCTTTGTTCTTGAAATAAAGATAGATCGTGCCGTCAGCTACACCAGCGCGGTCGGCGATTTCCGCCACGCGAGAATGAAAGAAACCGTGCTCGGCAATTACTTCAATCGCGGCATCCAGAATGCGCTGGTGCTTGTCTGAAGCGCCATTCACCGTTTTGGAGTTGCTGGTCGCTGGCCGTTTCACAGGTAGGAAACCTTGAATTTACTTGGATTTGCAGGGAACTTCAACCTGAAAGTTAGGTTCATGTCGCCGAATGCAGGTCCCACTCAAGAAATTGCTTAAAGGCAGCGCCCCGGTGGCTGTGGCGGCGCTTCTCCGCAAGGGGAAGCTCAGCAAAGGTCCTGCCGAGCGTTGGGAAGTAAAAAAGAGGGTCATATCCAAAGCCCCCTGTCCCGCGCGGGTTGGTAATCAGCTCGCCTTCGGCTTCGCCACGGAACGTTTTTAATGTCTGGCCGTCCTTTGCCAGAGCTATTACGCAAACATATCTTCCGCGATGCGGGCCTGTGGGAAGGCGCTGGAGCTGCGAGATCAGGGCCTGGTTGTTGGCTTGATCGTCAGAGTTCTCATGGCCTGCGACGCCATGCGCCAGGACCGCCGCGTAGCGTGCGGAGTGGACGCCCGGCGCTCCTTTAAGCTGGTCTACCTCCAGCCCTGAGTCCTCGGCCAGCACCAACCCGCCATTGGCATGGCGGCTGTAGTATTCCGCCTTGATGCGGGCGTTTTCTTCAAACGTTTTGCCGTCTTCAATTGCCGGTGGTAGCTCAGCAAGGGCAGGCAAAGGTTCTACCTCAAGGTTGCACGGTTGTGCGGCTTCGCGCAGCTCGCGGAGCTTGCCCGGGTTGGTGGTGGCAAGGTAGATTCTGGGCATCGTCTCAAAGGTTTCTGCGGTTATCATCATATCGTGTTGGCGAGATCTGGCTTCCCATTGAGGTGAAGTATGCGCAAGTGGCTGTGCCTGACTTTTCTGGCATTATTGGCGGTCGCCGGTTGTTCCAGTGGACGAAATGGCGGCTCGCTTGGAGGTGGCGGGGGCAGCGGCCTGGGGCAGCTCTATGTCGCGTCCAATTCCAGCATTCTGCACTTCAGCAACGCCCTGGCAGCCACAGGAAACGTCACGCCCACTGCTACCATCTCTGGCGCCGCGACCACGCTCTCATCGCCGCAGCACCTTCTTGTTGATCCCACAGCCAACCGCCTCTTCATAGCGAATTCGGGAGCAAGCTCCATTCTGGTTTATGAGACAGTCGCAAGCGTTACCGGAAATACGCCGCCAACGCGCACTATCTCCGGTTCGGCGACGTTGCTTGTCGTGCCGCACGATCTGGCGCTCGACACCGTGAACAACGCTCTTTACGTGGCTGACGGTACGCAGATTCTGGTTTTCCAATCGGCCAGCACCGCCAGCGGGAACGTTCCGCCCATTCACAACATCAGCATGGGCTTTGCTGTTGGGGCAATTGCGCTTGATGTGAACAACAACCGCCTCTATGTTGCCGATACGTCGGGCAACGCAATTGACCGCCTTGAGGGAGCAAGCCTGCAGGATGGAACGCCGGTGATCGCCGCGACCATCAGCGGAGCCGCCACAGCATTGGCGCGTCCGCAAGGGCTGGCGCTGGACTCGACTGACAGGTTACTGGTAAGCAATGCGGCGGGAAAGTCGATTACGATTTATTCCAGCGCGTCCACCGCGAACGGCAATGCGACGCCGGTGGCAACCATCAGCGGGCCGGCAACCCTGCTCTCCGGACCAGACCAGATCGTACTCAATTCCAGTTCCAATAACGGAGAACTGTCCGTGGCTGATCCGCTGGGCGCGGCTGTGCTGGTTTTCAGCAATATCACTCTGGCCAACGGAAATCTACCTCCAGCGCGCAGCATCAGCGGGACATCAACCGGACTTGTGGCCAACGGCGTGAACGGCATTGCGCTGGACCCAACCAGGTAAACACGAGTGGGTAATTGAGTAAGTTGGTAATTGGTGATTGAAAATCAAGACCAGCAGGGAAAGACATTGCCTTCAAACCTACCAGCGCCCAGGTAGTGGCAGGCAAACTTCAGCCGCCGCCAAAGTCAGACCAGCCGGGCGACCGCGACGTTGTGATCTCGCCTACTACCGGAATTGGGTACGAGACCGGAGGCGTCGATCCCATTACCGGACAACCGCGACGCGGAGGCGTGGTGACATCGGCCGGAGTAGGGGTGGGAATTGGCAAACCGCGCGTACCGGACCCGGGTACCAGCCGTGGCGCCCGTCGCCGGTTATTTGTATTTTGCCGTTCCGCAAAAAAAGCGAGTGAAATACCAGCTTGAGTACGTGCTGAACGGAAACAAGGTTGTACTGCCCTTGTAAGTCCTCTCTCTTGTGCATTTCTCCTTTTTGAACGAGCCCGCTAATCGCGGGCCAAATTTTTCGCGTGAAGCCTATCAGGGATGCGCTGTTAGTGCCGATGCACCGTTCCCATGGGTCGTACGCGCAGGAAGAGCACCATGCCAGTGGGATGATCGCCGTAGATGGACGAGAGAAAGGGCGGCGCGTGATAGAGCGTGACTTGTCCGCCGACGGCGGTGGAAAAGTTGCGGACCAGATTGAATTCGTGGTCGTAGCCGAGAGTGTAAGCCTGCACGCGGGCCACAAACTGCTCTTCAAATCCAACGGGCTCGGGACTTTTACCCAGCAGCAATTCGTTGGTGCGATCCACGTTTTCAATGCGCGCCCAGAAGTTGTGCGGCGCAACCCGCAGCGTGGCTTCGGCCAGGTAGCCGTTAAAGTTTTCGCCTGTCTCCAATGAATGATTGCGTCCCCACAGCAGCGTGGCGGCAAAATTCTGTGCTTCGCCGGGCCAAACGTCGTAAGAAACTGACGCGGTCATGCGCTGCAGATCTTCAAATGGGTGCAGAGATTCCGGGCTGGTGAGGTGGGCAAAGGAGTACTGCGTTATCCAGTTCTGCCCCGGCTGAAGCGTAAGCCGCGTGGACCAGGAATCAATGCTGCCGGAATCAATGTTCCACCGATTTTCATCGGGCTCGCGTCCGTGAAAACCAGAGGCTTCAAGGCGCGCAAGCTTCCAGGCGAGGCCCGTTGTAAACACGTCATCGGCGATGTGGGTGGAATCTTCCAGGTGATGGCCCAGCGCGGCCAAAGGATTTTCCATGGCAGATGAACGATGCGAGTAAGCCACGGGTCCCATAGCGGGATCGCCCACCGGAGCAGCATAAAAAGAAAGCAGCGTCTGGTCATTCAACTTCCAGTCGTAAAGCGCGCCGATCTCCATCAGAAAATCATGGGGATGCTGGCCATCATTGATGGGCCGCCCAAAAGCCGTTTCACCCTGCTGGAAGAGTTCCGGGTAGAAGCGATGCGTGACTGTGGCAGGCTCCAGGCTCAACATGGTGCGCAGCGTGAGCTGTCCGGGGCCGAGCGACCGCTGGGCCATGGGCATGAACCAGTTGGTGGAGAATACCTTGTCATACCCACGCGGCCCGCTCTGCTGCAACGCGTTGAGAAAGAACTGTCCATGAAACATGAGTGACCAGTTGCCATGTTCCTTCATGACCATGGGGAACTGGAGCGGACGATATTCCGGTTCAATGCTGGTGCCGGATGTCTCATGGGCCAGAATCCGACGGATGAACTCCGGCGAACGCGAAGCCTGATTGTGCTGCTGCCGTGGGTGGTCGTGGTGCATGCCGGGCATGTCCGGCATGTTTTGCTGCTGGTCTTGGGGCTGGGCCGCGAGAGGGAAAGCGCTGATCGCGAGAATGGCCGCAAGGAATATGAAGGTACGAAGACGAAAGAGCATGAAAGATCAATATAAATGAATGGATAAAGCGTTTTCTGGGTCACATTACCGGCGGTCTAAGACGTTAGTGAATAAAAAGTATTTACCTCAAATGACGCAAAGGGTGCAACGGAATTAGGTCCTCACCGCGGAGAAGGGAGAGAGCGCAGAGGAATGTCAAAATTCTCGTTATCACACGTGATCGACGCAATCGGAAAACAAGATTATTCTGGCGCATGAACCGCACAATGAAGTCAGCCGGTCCTTGTTACGGTTATTGCCTTTGAACAACATAACCGTTGGGTCTCGGTCCTCAACATGCCAGCCCGATGCCAGATCCAGAGTCCATCCCGAGCCCTGCAAAAGCTGTCCGGAGGTATTTGCAGGGGCCGCCGCGGTCACACTCGTAAAATCAGTTGGCACAAGAGGCTCCGTCTGTTACTTCCAGAGTTCCCCAGGCGTCGGACGCGGGGCTGTACCGCTGAGACCCGAGAGAACTCAGACGAATCGACGGAATTGCGGTCCTTACGCCTGACCGGAGGCCGAAGCAGGCTGCGCGTAAAAGTAGAGCGAGCAGATAGGATTGAGACGACGCACTCGTTTCTCCGAATCATGTATCAATGTGGAGGGGGGCATATCTTGTCAGAAGATCAGAAGCATCAGGTACGACCGCCGGGAATAATGAAGAGTCCACGACGACGTTCCGGGCCAACTACGATGCGAAAGTCCGTGGTGGTGAAATCTGTTGTGCTAAGCAGAACGCGAGAGTAGGGATCAAAGGCGATACATCCATCAAGGATACGTGCAAGAATCTCAAAGGTCTGGACGCTATCGTTAGTAGCCCGCAAGTTCTCCTGCACGTTTGATTCTCCCGGCAACTGAAATGGAAGCGCTCTTGCTTGCGAGAAATTTAATGGCCGCCGGGCGGGTCAGGCCACGCGGCTGCGGGCCAAATCTGTCCCTCGTTCTCGTCTCTGTCCAGCAACCCTATGGAAAGTAAAAGTACGTGGCGCAAAGTCCCTCCCTTTAGACGTGTTCAGGCCTTTGCTGCGTGGGGTTTGACGACGAGAAACCTCCTTGGCCTGTGAGACACCTAAAACAGGCGAAAGGTTGGCAACAAGCGTGACAAATCGAGAGTTGGGGCATTGAACGTCCGCAAGTGCAAACAATGGAACGCATCTAAAGCCTAAAGGGAATAAACAGTGAAGCGCAATAAGACGAACACGGGGGAGCAGGTGACACCTGCAAAATTGAAGAGGCTGAACCGCTTAGTGGATACAGTCTGCGGAATTTATTCGCGAGTGGCGCAACGCCTGGGAGTACATCGCAGCTATGTGAGCCGGGTGGCAAAAGGCGAGAGGCGGTCAGAGCCAGTGGAGCGGGCGCTGGTGGAGGAATACAAGCGAGTGAATGAACACTGAGTCCCTGGCATTTTGGTTGATGAGTGAGGCTAAAGGCTTATCACTTGAATCGGCGATTGGGTAAACGGCGGATTTTCGTTATTCAGAGATCAGGAAAGTCAGGGTACTGCCGCCAGCAAATCTCTGGGTTGAGCATTATCGCCGAAAGTTTCACTCACGTGGACAAAGCGATCGACGTTGCCGGGCGCGAACACAAAGCTGCCGCCAAGTTGAAATGGATCTTTGCCCAGGCGATGCTGGCGCACGCCAATTGCTTTCGCCCGCTTGCGAGCGCGGGCGTTGTCTCCGCGGAGAAGGTGAAGCAGGTTGGCTTTCTTGAGGCCCACGGTCTGATACGCCTGGCGCTGGTCGTCAATCAAAAGAGGAAAGGTGATGCCAGTCTGCTCGCGGAAGTGGCGGGCATAACTCACATCGCCCAGTCCCACGGCGGCCAGGCGAGCACCTTTCTTGCGAAACTCCTGTTCGAACTCGCGCAACTGCGCGACGTGCTCACGGCAGAAGATTCAGCCGTAATGACGAAGAAAAACGATGACGGCAGGCGCATCACTCCATAGAGAACCCAGCCGGACAGGTTTGCCATCGACATCCGGAAGTGTGATGCCGGCGAGCCGGGCGCTGTAAGTCTCAGCCATGGCGCTTCATTCTCGTGGGCAGGAGATGATATGTCAAGATTGAATCCACATTCATTTATGACAGCGATAATGCTAAAGTGTCGAGGTTTGCGCACAGAGTTGCCGATGGATTTAAGGGACATCAGCACAACATCAGGGCAGGGAGTTTGATGGATGCGTAATTTCAGCAATGCAGTGGTTGTGATTACCGGCGCAGGTTCCGGCATAGGCCGGGCTCTCGCCAGGGAATTTGCCGGCCGGGGCGCGCAGCTTGCGCTGGCCGACATTGATACAGCTGTGCTTGAGGAAACCCGCAGCCTGCTGGGAAACGCCAAAGCGGGTACCTACATGATGGATGTGGGAGATCCTTCTTCTGTGGAAGCTGTTGCACGCAAGGTGCGCCAGGATATTGGCCACGTGTCTATTCTGATCAACAACGCCGGCGTGGCATTATATGGCCTGTTTGAAGAGCTCTCTCTGGCAGATTTTGAGTGGCTCTTTCGCATCAATTTCTGGGGAGTGGTTCACTGTTGCAAGTTCTTCCTGCCCCTGCTGCACCAGCAAAAAGACGCTCGCATTGTGAATATCTCCAGTGTGTTCGGGCTGATTGCTCCTCCGGGACAGACAGCCTACGGGTCAAGTAAATACGCAATTCGCGGCTTTAGCGAATCATTGCGGGAAGAGTTGCGCGGCAGCGGAGTGAGGCTAACGTGCGTGCATCCGGCGGGAGTGAGCACGAACATCGCCAATAACGCACGAGCGGCGGCGGCCAGTGATCCGCAAGGCCAGGTGCAGGCAAGGGAACTGTTCAATCGCCTGGCCCGCATCACCCCGCAAGAAGTTGCCACGACGATCGTGCGTGGAATACAGCAGGATAAAGACCGCATCCTGATTGGGTCGGATGCTTATCGCATCGACCGCATTGCGCGGCTCTTTCCCGCACGTGCCGGAGCCATGTTGGCCAATTGGCTTGGCAAGCGCAGAGAACAGGCTGTTCGCGCGATGGGCGCCGCGAAGGGTTAAATGCAAGGCCGCCCCGCGCAAACCATACGGTTGATTACACTGATCAAACTGATTCACGGGGATTCAATCCACCATCACTAATCATCGGATTCACCTAAGTGCGTTTGCGCGAAGCAGGTGCGTTGGGCGCGCGGCCATGTTTGCTCGATGCGCCAACCATGCGCATTACCGTTTCACTCACCAAATGAGCAATCGCAGAGCGGGAAAGGACGCCCAGGTCGCGGTACCACAGCGCACACCAGACGAGGATGCCACCGATGCATCGCGCCGTAACTCGCTCATCCACCACTGTGAGCGAGCCTGAACGCGCTCCGTCCTTGAGCAGCTTCATGTTCTTGTGATCAAAATCGTTGCGTTGTTCGCGGATCTTCTGGGCCACACGCCAGTCCAGGTTCATTTCTTCGCGTAGGTAAATGATGGTGTTGGCCTGATTGTCGATGATCACCTGCGCGACTTCTTCCACAATGCGGGCCAGCTTCACCGCAATAGGAACCTTGCTGCTCAGGATGCGCGTTTGCGTTTCCAGGCACTCACTGATGCACTGTTGCGCAATTTCATGAAGGAGTTCGCTCTTGGTCTTGTAATAAGAATAGATGAAAGGCTTGGTGACCTGAAGGAGCTCAGCAATGTCATCCAGAGTGGTGCGCTCGTAGCCCTTTTCGTAGAAGAGACGGCGAGCGGCATCTACGATTCGCTTGCGCTTCAGGGCGATAACTTCACTTTTGAGTTCAGAGTGTCGCGACGCCAAAGTGGATGAACCTCTTATTCACAGCGGGATTCCCCAATCCCAAAATCGGGAGTTCAAAGAGTGCCGGAAAATTATACCCGCCACAATGCAGCAAAACAGCCGGATTCGGTCGAAGAGTGAGCATCTATTTACTAATAGTAAGAAAAATATTTTTGGAGCTGGGAAAGTTACCTTAACATTGAATTTGAGACTTTGCTTTGCTGTATAATTCGCCGCGATTAGGAACACACAAAAACGGAGACCATCTTTTCAGATGTTTCGCTCGCAGCTTGGGCGGAGTACGCAAATGGAGGGTATCGTAGGTAACGCGGAGCGAAAGGGCGACAGCCGAGGCCGAGTCTCACATCCGGGGAGTGATTGGCGCAATACGGTGTCCGTTAAGTCTTTTGACAAATGGCCCCAAGAGAGACATAATTCCACGCCGAAAATATTGCAAAGATTCAAAATGTTTGATTTCACGTACTGTTGAGGTCGCGAAAGAACTGAATGCCGTCAGGTGCAAATCATCGGGCCGCGAATTGTAAGTGAATGAGGACTCATTCAGAGAGCGCCGCGAGTTTAATAGCGGTCGGCAACACTGTTTGTTCAACGGAACCGATGTCCTACGCTTTGGATAGGAGGATCGATGAGGTCGTTCAATCTCTTTAAAGTTTTCTTTGTCTGTATTCTGCTCACAGGACTGATGCGCGCGCAGGGAGTTGGTGCGTCCGGTGACGTAAGCGGGACGGTTACGGATCCGTCCGGCGCGATTGTGGCTGGCGCGAATGTAACTGTCACGGACGTGGGGAAAGGTACCAAGCACAGTGTTATAACCAGTCCGAGTGGCGAGTACCACGTCGTTGGACTGATGCCATCGACGTATAGCGTGGGCGTGAGTAAGACGGGATTTCAGCCTGAGATCGCGAAAACAGTGACCGTCACCATCGGGCAAACATCAGTCGTCAATTTTCAGTTGAAGGTGTCGCAGGTCTCCGAGTCTGTGGAGGTCACGGCGGAAGTCCCGGTGGTGGAAACGCAAAGGGGCAGCCAGTCTGAGGTGATCAACCAACAGGCTATTACGGACCTTCCCATCAACCGAAGGGACTACTTGACGTTCACCCTGCTCGCTCCTGCGGTGTCGGATTCCACACGGCTGGCTTCTGACCAGGATTTCCGGGTCAAGCAGACGCCCCAGAGCGGCCTTTCGTTTTATGGAAGCAACGGGCGCGGCAACAGTGTGACTGTTGATGGGGGTGAAGCGAATGATGACGCTGGAGGGGTCCGTTTAAACCTGGGCCAGGAGGCAGTACAAGAATTTCAAATAAACCGGAGCAATTATGGGGCTGATCTGGGCGGTGCAAGCGGCGCAACCATCAACATCGTGAGCAAGTCCGGAACCAATAACGTTCATGGCTCGTTGTTTGCGCTGTTCCGCAATGATGCTCTGGATGCGGCAAATCCATTTGCCATCAGTCAGGCGTTGCAACCGGGACAGGCATTTAATCCTTTGGGGCCGGATGTCAGCGGAACACACATCAAAGATTCACTGAGCAGGCAGCAATTTGGCGGCAGCATTGGTTTCCCCATCAAAAAGGAGAAGACATTTTTCTTCGGCTCGTTTGAAGGTTTGATGTCCAACGCTCAGAACGCGGTTCCACTCCTGCAAAGCACCTCAATCTTTCGTCCTGACAACAACACCTTCAACGATCAGCAGGGGATCATCAACAATCTGGCAACTCTGCCCGGAAACCCGAACGTGCCGTGCCTTACAGGACAGCCTGCACTTCCCGCAGCAATTTGCGCCGGAATTCTGAGTAATGTCCTGACGATAAATCCGGCATCTGCTCCAGGCGGCTTTATCGTTAATCAGTTCGAGAACAACGGTGGGCTATTCCCCTACAACACTCGCGAATACCTGGCCTCCGCGCGCCTCGATCACACGTTCAGTGATCGCGACAGCATGTTCATCCGCTACAACTATGGGCACGACCGCGAAGAAAATCCTGACGTCCAGTCGTTGACCGGCTTCTCGCGTGGCAGTTCCATCAATCCTGCCATTGACAACACTCTACTTGGAGCGTGGTTCCACCAGTTCAGCGCAAGCACACAAAATGAAGCGCGTTTGCAGTGGAATTACAGCAACTTTAACGTGATCCCGAACTTCCCTGGCCAAGTCGGGTTGGACGTTCCTGGATTCGGCAATTTCGGGTCGAACATATTCATCCCCAGCAAGACCATCATGCGCCGTTACGAAGCCGCGGATAATCTCAGCCTGATTCGTGGCAAGCACACCCTGAAGATGGGCGGCGTATTCCTCTATCGCGGAAATCACACCGAATCAGATACGTTCTTCCCAGGCCGGTTCGTTTTCGGTAACCTGCCGGGCGGAATCCTCAGTCCGTGCCTGCAGGTTCCAGCAGCGTGCGGCTTGACCGTTGACCCCGCGACTAATCAGCCAATTACTCCAGCGGCGATCAACTCCCTCCAGTCGCTCTCACTAGGTTTGCCGCAGTTTTATCAGCAGGGCTTCGGCGATCCTGTGTACAACTATCCGCGTCCATACGGGTCAGTCTATTTCTCTGACTCATGGGCTATGACGTCAAATTTCACTCTGAATGCCGGAGTGCGATATGAAGTGGATGGTCAGTACGGCGCGTTGCCGACCGACAAGAATAATGTTGCTCCCCGGCTCTCAATCGCGTGGGATCCCACAGGCGACCACAAGACAGTGGTCCGTGCCGGCTACGGAGTCTACTACTCGCCCATCTATGGGCAGATCGCAGACGTGGTAAAGACTCTGGGGTTAGTAAATGGAGTACGCCAAATTGCGCAGGTATTTGTGCCGCTCACCGGAGTACCGGGCGCCCCGCCGAGCCTCACCTCAGCAGCGATCTTCCAAACTCTGTTTGCGCAAGGGAAGGTAACCTGTCCTTCTGCGACCGCTCCTAATGTCTCCTGTATTACCCCCGGTGACCTGACGCAGTTTGGGATTAACATCACCCATACAGGACCGGTTCCGCCATTGAGCGTTCTGTTCAGCGCCCAGCCGGGCTACCGCAATCCCTATTCGCAGCAGGCGGAAGTAGGAATCGAGCGGCAGGTCGGCAACAGTATGTCTATCTCACTCAGCGGAATCTATGTCCACACCATCGGGCTGCCTGTAGCGGTTGACACCAATGCTCTGCCTGCGCCATTTACCAGCGTGCCGCTAGCCAACGGTGCCACCGCTACGTTCCGTAACTGGGCTGGTCCTGCATGCGCTGGCGCCGGGATTTTGAACTGCTTTGCCAATCCTCTTCTTCTGCAGGGCAACCAGTACTCGTCACTCGGCTCGGCCTTGTATGAAGGCGGCATCCTGGAAGTGAAAAAACGGTTCAGCGATCATCTCTCTTTGTTCGGCAGCTACACGCTGAGCAAGGCCTTCGATACCACAACCGATTTCAACAGTGATTTCGGTCCTGAAGACAATACGAACCTCGCCGGCGAGCGCTCGCTTTCTGACTTTGACCAGCGGCACAAAGTGGTTGCCACCGCCATCGTTGATACGGGTAATCGTGGAGCCTCAGCCTTGGGACGTTTCAGTTCCGGTTTCCAGATAGCACCTATCTTCCGTTACAACAGCGGGCATCCCTTCAATCTGCTGGCTGGGACTGACGTAAACGGCGATCGTCATTCCACTAACGACCGTCCCATCGGAGCAGCGCGCAACACCGGCCTGGGACCAGACTTTATGTCGTTCGATATGCGCGTCAGTCGTCGCTTCAAAATGACAGAGAGGACTGATGTGCAATTCGTAGCGGAGGGCTTCAACTTGTTGAACCGGACTAATTTCGCTAGCGTGAACAACGTGGTTGGTCCGAACTTTGGCTTGCCGGCTGCCTTGGGTGGGCAGGCGTTCCTTGGCGCCGGAACTTTTAACGTACACGGATCGGTGCAGCCCATCACCAATGCTCCTCTGGCGTTTACCTCTGCATTCCCGGCCCGTCAGCTGCAGCTTGGGTTGCGCTTGGGGTTCTAACTCCCAACTTTTGAGAACGGCGGACCTATTGTCCGCCGTTCTGTTATTTTTTAGACTGGTTTGCCGTAGACGTTCCCGCGCCATTTCGAAACTGTCCTTGTGACAATGTCAACTTCATCCCAAACGGCGGCTACCGCTCCTGGGCTCGGCGCTCAAGCGGTGGTTGAAGGCCTTTTTCGCGCAGGAATTGACTGCGGCTTTGGCATTCCCAGCATTCACAACATTGCCATCTATGAAGGTGTTCGTCAGGCGCGGCAATTTCATCACTGGGTGGTCCGCCATGAGCAGGCTGCCGGTTTCGCAGCTGACGGTTTTTACCGCCAAAGCGGACGTGTGGCCGCGGTATTTGCATCAACGGGGCCGGGCAATCTTTTCACGCTTGTGCCGCTGCTTGAGAGTCTGCAGACCAACACTCCCATTTTGCTGGTAGGTACAAATATCGCTTCGACTTTGCAGTTGAAGCAGGGTGGCGGATTGCATGAAACTCCTCAGCAGATTGAGATCATTCGGCCTCTCACGCGATATGCCCGCCGCGTAACCAGCGCAGATGAGATTCCGCAGGCTTTTGCCGAAGCTGGGAGCATGCTGCACGGCCCCACAGCCGGTCCGGCATTCATTGAGATTGCGCATGATTTGCTGGCCGCACCGCTTTCTGCTGGTTCTGCTCACACCGAGCGCCAAAAGACAGCCGCCATTGCCGCTACTCCGCAGGAGATCGCTCGCGCTGTAGCCATGCTTATCGAATGCCGCCGCCCGGTGCTTCTGGTAGGCTCAGGCATTCACGGGGCAGTGGCTGAAATCCGCCAGCTTGCAGAAAAACTTGGTGCACCGGTTTTAACCACCACCACGGGGAAGGGAAACTTTCTGGGGAACCATGCGCTGGCTTTCGGATGCATGTCGCGGCTGGGTTCCGTTCAGGAGCTGCTGGAGCAAGCTGATCTGCTGATTTCTGCGGGAGTGCGGCTCACAGAATTCGATACCGGGCGCTTCGGCCTGAAGCTGCCTCAAAAGCATCTTCAGATTGTTGACTCGCCGGAATACCCAGGCTCCAGATTCCCGGCTTCGCTGGTTCTTGCAGGTAATGTTGCGGTCACCGCGACTGCGCTTGCGGCGCAGGAAACGACCCCGCGCTCGTGCTGGTTCGACATCGCTGGCGCATCTACCCGCGAACAGCAACGCCTGGAAGCCATCAATTCTGATGCGTACCGTGCGCTGGAATTGCTGCGCAATGCATTAAGTCCGGATGACGTGGTAGTCAACGATCAGTCAATTCTTAACTATTGGGCGTCAGCTTTCTTTCCCGTCCGCGAGCCGCGCACGTTTCTTTATCCCGCGGGATCTGGGACTTTGGGTTACGGCCTTCCTGCTGCGATTGGAGCCTCTGTTGGCATTCGCCAATCCGGCTCGAAACAGAAAATCATCTGCATTGCTGGCGATGGCGGTTTCCAGTACACGCTGCATGAACTGGCAACGCTCAAGCAATACGAGCTTCCAGTGAAAATTCTCCTCGTCAACGATAATGCCTATGGCGTGATTGGATTTTTGCAGCGATCACTCTTTGGCCAGACCTACGAAAGTGACCTCAAGAACCCTGATTTCTGCGCTGTTGCTGAAGCTTACGGCATCAGCGCTTCTCGCGTTACGAGTCTGGACGAACTCGACAACAAGTTAACCTCGTGGCTCAATGAGCCCGGCCCCGCGCTGCTCGAATGGCGAACCAGACTGCAGGCGCCGTGGGAAGTTGGCGCTATCCCGCGGCCAACGGGAATTTCCATGAAGGAGCAAAAATAGCTGACCGATGTCCACGCAACCATCCAAGAATGTAAAAGACCTTTTTGATCTCACTGGGCGCGTTGCTGTTATTACTGGCGGATCCATTGGCCTGGGGCGGCAAATGGCTGAGGGCCTGGCTGAGATGGGAGCGAATCTGGCGCTCTCCGCGCGGAAAAAAGAGCGCTGTGAAGAGACTGCGCATCACGTAGAAAAGCTTGGCGTCCGCGCGGCAGCCTACGCCTGTGATGTGAAGGACCCTGCCAGCGTGCAGCAAATGATTGATGGCGTGATGGCTCAGTTTGGACGAATCGACATTCTCATCAATAACGCCGGAATTTCCTGGGGTGCGCCGGTGGAAGAGATGAAGCTGGCGGACTGGCAAAAAGTCCTGGACACAAACTTGACCGGAACGTTTCTTTGTTCGCAGGCTGCAGGGAAGATCATGATCGGCCAGAAAAGCGGGAAGATCATCAACGTGGCTTCCGTCGCGGGCCTGCGCGGAGCGCCACCGGAACATGTAATGGCCACCGGATATCACGCCAGCAAAGGCGGGGTAATATCGTTCACCAAAGACCTTGCCTGGAAGTGGGCGCAACACAATATCCAGGTAAATGCGTTGGCGCCCGGTTGGTTTCCCACGCATATGTCCACATGGGTGATCGAGCACAAGAAAGAAGATCTGCTGCCGCACATTCCTTTGCGGCGCTTTGGCAGCGACCATGACCTCAAAGGGGCTGCCGTTTTTCTTGCATCCGCCGCATCTGATTACGTGACCGGGCATGTGCTGGTGGTTGACGGAGGCCAGACGGCCTGAGGTTTTTGGGTGCCATGAATATTCCACTTACTCCAATCCGGTTCCTGCGTTATGCCGCTCAGCAATTTCCCGCTAAGACGGCTGTAATCTGCGGTAATGAGCGCCTGACTTACGCGGCAATTTGCTTCGCGGGTTTCGCGGCTTGCCGGCGCGCTGCGTGAAATGGGTGTGCAGCCCGGAGATCGCGTAGCCTATTTGAGCGGCAATTGCCATCGGCTGCTTGAGGCTTATTACGGAGTGCTTGACGCCGGCGCGGTCTTGCTGCCGCTCAATATCCGGCTCACGCCGAATGAGCTGGCTTACATCCTCAACGATTCCGGAGCCAAAGTTCTTCTTTTTCAGGAGCAGTTTTCTCCGATTGTTGAAGGGTTCCGCAGTGAGCTGCACAGTGTGAAAAAGTTTGTCGGGTTGGATCACGCAGCATCGCAGAGCTGGGCGGTACAGCAGAGTTATGAGGATTTGATCGCCGCCGCTGCTCCTTATCATACAGACATCATGCAGGTGGATGAGAACGCCCTGGCGGAGCTGTTTTACACCAGCGGCACCAGCGCCAATCCGAAGGGTGTGATGCTCACGCATCGCAACATTTATTTGCATGCGTTGAACGTGATTGTCGTCTTCAACACCGGAGCAGACACGGTGGAGTTGCACACCATTCCGCTATTTCATGCCAATGGATGGGGCGTGGCTCATTCGCTTACGCTCGTCGGCGCCACTCACGTGATGATCGGCAAGTTTGATCCACCCGAAGTTTTTCGTCTCATCGAACAGGAGAAGGTCCACGCCTGCAGTCTGGTGCCTACTATGGCTACCGCGCTGGTGAACTGCCCTGAGCGGCCTAAATATGACCTGAGCAGTCTCAAGCGGATCACGCTCGGCGGCGCTGCCGCTTCGCCCACGCTGGTGCGGCAGGTGGAGGAACGTATCGGCTGCATCTGTTTTTCCGGCTACGGCCTTACTGAAACTTGCCCTGTGCTTACCACAGCACAGGTCAAGGCGGGAGTTGAGTGGCGGGGTGAAGAGCGGTTTGAGGGTCAGTCCCGCACCGGTTATTCCCTGCCCGGAGTGGAAATTCGGATTGTGGACGCCGGAGATCACGACGTGCCTCATGATGGCGTGAGCATCGGCGAAATTGTCGCACGCAGCGACGGTGTAATGGCGGGTTATTGGAAGCAGCCTGAAGCTACGGCAGCCGTTATGCGCAATGGCTGGTTTCATACCGGTGATATGGCCACCATGGATGAAAACGGTTACGTTCTTATCGTCGACCGCAAGAAAGACATCATCGTGAGCGGCGGGGAAAACATTTCATCCCTGGAAGTGGAAAAGGCCATGCTCGCGCATCCTGCTGTTTATGAAGTGGCTGTCATCCCTGTTCCCGACGAACGCTGGGGCGAAGTGCCCAAGGCGATTGTCTCCCTGAAGCCGGGAATGCAGTTAGGCGAAAGCGAGTTGATGGAATTTACGCGCAGCCGGCTGTCACACTACAAATGCCCACGGTCTATCGAATTCATGGCAGTACTGCCAAAGACCGGCACCGGCAAGATCCTGAAGAAAGAATTGCGCAAGAAGTACTGGTCCGGAACGGAGAGCATTCGTCCGGAAATGGCGACAAGGAAATAACTTCTCACCACGGAAACACAGAGGCACGGAGAAAAACAGAAATAATTCTTACGTTGATGGACGGAACCACGATTTTTGCGAGGTCCGGCGAGCAGCGTAAGGGTACAGAATAGAAAACTTTGCAGTTCTCCGTGTCTCCGTGCCTCCGATGGTGGGTGTGATTCTGAAAGGTTACGGAATGAAGCTTCTTGAAGGTAAAGTAGCCATCATCACTGGAGCGGCACGCGGCATTGGGCAGGCAACAGCGGCACTTTTTGCCCAGCATGGCGCCAAAGTTGTGATGTCTGATATCGATCCCGGCCCATTGAACGAGGCAGCCGCCGTTATCGAAAAATCGGGTGGACAGGTGTTGGCTTTCGCCGGAGACGTGACCGATCCTCAATTTCCTGATCGCCTGATCAAAGCTAGCCTGGAAAAGTTCAGCGGGCTCGATATCATCGTTAACAATGCCGGTTACACCTGGGACGGCGTGATTCACAAAATGACAGACCAGCAGTGGCAAGCCATCCTTGACTGCCATCTGACTGCGCCATTCAGGATTATCCGCGCCGCATCCAGCTTTATCCGCGAGACAGCGAAGAAGGAACAAGCCGAACAGGGAAAAGCGCGGGCGCGCAAGATCATCTGCATCAGCTCTACTTCAGGAACCCGCGGCAACGCAGGACAGGCAAATTACTCTTCCGGCAAGTCCGGAGTAATTGGACTGGCGAAAACTCTGGCCAAAGAGTGGGGCATGTTCAATGTGCAGGCGAACGCTGTGGCCTTCGGCTGGATCGATACACGGCTTACCCACGCCAAAGAGGAGCAGGTCAGGATCAAGCGTGAAAACGTCGAAATCGAACTTGGCATCCCCGCCAACAACCTCCAAGTTATGTCCAAAATGATCCCTATGGGACGTTCAGGCACTCCGCATGAGGCAGCGGGCGCGGTGCTCTTCTTCGCTTCGCCGCTTTCTGATTATGTCTCGGGCCAGGTGCTGGAAGTTGCTGGCGGATTGTGATGGATTTACCGCAGGCGTGATTGTTTCAGGCTAGTCATCCTGAGCGAAATTCGACGGAGCAGCGCGACGGAGAATGAGTGGAAGGATCCCGAAGATGCAAATTCGCTACCATGCTGATTCAGGGATTCTCACGAGATCGCAATACGCAAACAGACATGCCCAAACACATCTTTGAATCCATAGAAGAGCTCAAGCAGTCCATTGGACAGGAAGTTGCTGTGACTGACTGGCTCACGGTCACGCAGGATCGCGTGCAGCAGTTCGCCGACGCTACCGGTGACCACAACTGGATCCATGTGGATGTTGAGCGCGCGCGGCGTGAATCGCCTTTCAAGGAGACGATTGCACACGGGTTCCTTACGCTCTCACTGCTTGCCTATTTCATGGGAGAGGCCGTCGCAATCAAGAGCGGTGTTCGTATGGGCTTGAACTACGGCCTTAACAAAGCCCGCTGGGTTTCCCCGGTGCGCGTGGGTTCAAAGATTCGCGCTCGCTTTACTCTGACCTCGGTCAAGGAGGTTGACGGAAACGGAGTGGAAGCGCTTTATAACGCTACAGTCGAATCCGAGGGCGGTACAAAGCCCGCCTGTGTCGCGGATTGGCTGGTCAGGCTTTATCGTTAACTGAAGGTCCAACTCAAATTGAGCCGCGCTGTGCCGCTCCCAACCCCACCTGCAAAAGCATCCTGGCAACATCGCCCAGCGTTGCGAAACGCTGGTCTTTGGTGAGACCGTGGTAATAGCGGTAATAAATCTGCTGGATGATCACGGCCACTTTGAACAGCGCGAAGACGTAATAGAAAAGAATATGGTCAAGGCTGCGGCCGGTCTTTTCCACATAACGATGCGCGAGTTCCTGGCGTGTGAGGCTGCCGCCGACCGATGTCGGTCCCCAGCGCACCATCTGCACTTCAGGCGGATCATCTGCATTCACCCAGTATGCCAGCGCCGTTCCTAGGTCCGTCAAGGGATCACCCAGCGTGCACATCTCCCAATCGAGCACGGCTTTGATTCGTGTGATGTCATCTTCCGCCAGGATCATGTTGTCGTACTTGTAGTCGTTATGGATTATCGTGGAGTCGCTCTGGGCGGGCATGTGCTTGTCCAACCACGCTGAGATATGCTCAATTTCCGTCAGTTCCTCTGTTTTGGAGCCGTGATAGCGCTCTATCCATCCTTTTACTTGCCGCTCCAGATAGCCGGCCGGTCTGCCCAGTTCTCCCAGTCCAATTGCCGTGTAGTCGAGTGCGTGAAGCGCCGCCAGGTTGTCAATGAATGACTGGCTGAGCCTGCGTGCCGTAGCAGGATCCAACGTGAAGCCCTCGGGCAAATTGCGCCGCAGGATGACGCCGCGTACGCGCTCCATCAGATAAAAAGGCGTGCCGATTACGCTGTCATCCGTGCAATACAGCAGAGGCTTGGGCGCGGGATACACGCCATGCAATCGCGACAGCACGTGAAACTCGCGACCCATGTCATGAGCTGACTTTACCTTGCTGCCGAACGGTGGACGGCGCAAAACCATTTCCCGCCCGCCAAGAGTCACCGCATAAGTCAAATTTGAATGTCCGGAAGGGAACTGCCGAATCGCCAGTGACCCGTCTTCATCGGGAAGATGATTCCGCAAGTAGGACTCGAGCTGAGCAATGTCCAGCTCTTCTCCCTGCCGGACTTCGCGGGACTGGTCCTGAAAATCTGGGGCCATTATGTTGAGACCTGCAGGCCGTATTTTTTCAAGCGTTGGCGGGCCACCACCATCTTGTGGACCTCGTCCGGGCCATCGTAGATGCGGGCGCCGCGCTCTGCTGCGTAGAAGGCGGCCAGCGGGGTTTCCGGGGTGAGCCCCATCGCCCCGTGCGTTTGAATCGCCCGATCAAGCGTTTTTAAGAGCACTCCGGCCACGTAGAACTTGATACAGGAAATCTCCTCACGCGCTTCTAGCTGCCCGAAGTTCTGTATTTTCCAGGCGGCTTCCAGGACCATCAATCTGGAGGCATTCATCTCGGCACGGCTCTCAGCAATCCATGCTTGCACCATCTGTCTTGTACCCAACGGCTTTCCCGGTGCAAGTTCTCGCTGTGCTGCGCGCTTACACATCAGGTCAAAGGCGCGTTCGCAGATGCCCAGCCAGCGCATGCAATGGTGAATGCGTCCCGCTCCCAGCCTTTCCTGCGCAATCGCAAATCCCGCGCCCTCCTTGCCCAGCAGGTTCTTTTGCGGAACGCGGCAGTTTTCAAAACGGACCTCCGCGTGGCTGGCATGGTCTTCACCCACATGTCCCATCACGCTGAGGTTTGTTATGAGCTTGAACCCCGGAGTATCGGTGGGAACCAGAATCTGGCTGGCCCGCTGATGCGGCGGCGCGTCGGGATTCGTAACGGCCATAGTGACTGCGAACGTAGCTCCATCGGCAGAAGAGGTGAACCATTTATGGCCGTTGATCACATAGTCATCGCCTTCTTTTACTGCAGTCGTGCTCATCCATGTGGGATTGGATCCGGCGTGCTCCGGTTCCGTCATGGCAAAGCAGCTCCGGATATCGCCTTTGAGCAACGGCTCAAGATAAGTTTTCTTTTGTTCCGGTGTTCCATGCTCCAAAAGGATTTCCATGTTGCCTGCATCGGGCGCCTGGCAGTTGAACGCGTAGTGACCGAGGAGCGTACGCCCAAGCACCGCGCTGACCATACCGTGCTCCATCAGGTTGAGCCCCATGCCGCCATGCTCTTTGGGAATCTGCGGACACCACCAGCCCAGTTCCTTCACCTTCTGCCGCACGGATTTGAGCCTGGGTAGCGTGGCGCGAAAACCTTTGCTCCCCACTTGCGACTCCAGCGGGTAGAGTTCGCGCTCCACGAATTGCTGAATGTCATTCAGCGTCTTCTGCATTTGTGGCGAGATGGCGAAATCCATGTGCGTCTCCTTACCTGTAGGTGAGAAATTCGCGATCAGTGATGTGCGGATAGGAATTATACGAGGCCAGGGTGAAGCGGTTGCCGGAGAAAAGAAACTGGCTGTAAGCCGAATTCGCGACCATCCATGCGGTTTTGAGTGTTGCTTCCGTGGAGAGGTTGAGAGCACGTTGCATGGCGACACCCGTCGGTCCGCCGGAAGAAAAAATTACAACGCGCTGGGAGCGGGTGCCATTGCTGGTCAATCTGGCAAATCCACTCTGCACGCGATTACAAAAGTCAGACCACGGTTCGATTCCAGGGACAGGAAGTTCACCCGCAGCCCAGCGTCCAATTACCACTTCAAACATGCGTTGAAACGTTTTGAATCGCTCCGCCTGTCCCTGGGCCTTATCAAAATCCTGATACATGCCACGAATATGAGGGTCGCTCTTGACCAGTGGAGGGAGAGCCTGTTCCACCACGGCTTCCGCTTTGAATTCATCAAAAGCTTCCGTAACTTCCACGTCAGGCCAGCGCAATCCTGATTCTGTGTATACTTCACCAACAAGACGGGCTGTGTCCCGCTGCCGTACCCGTGGCCCGGTGAAGACACGATCGATGGGCAGTTTTATTTCAGCCCAGTATCTTCCCAGGAGCCGGCTCTGCGCTTCTCCTTTGGCGGAGAGCTTGTCATAGTTCTCCTCAAGGAAAGACGCTTGCCCATGCCGAACCAGCAAAAGTTGGCTCATGATACCCGTGTAATTCTGTTCGAGAGTGGAAACTCGTGAGAATAACACGGGGACCAGCGGCGCTGCGACTTACGGCGGCGACAAAAAAGAAGCGCCACACCGGGGTGTGACGCTTCTGGTTCTTTCTGCTGGAACTAGTGCTTTGCTGGCTCTGGCAAGTGCAGTTCCACGCCGTTTGCCGAATTCACTTGTTCTGTCGCTGCTTGATCAAGGTCGGAAATAGCGAATTTCTTGGCCGCGTGCTCGTTCAAAATCCACAGAGTCTGGCCGGTGATGGCGTAGTTCTCTGCAGTTAACCGGTGTCCATCGCGGAAAACAAACGTGGTCTCTGCTGCGGGTGAGACTGCGGACATCGAAGTTCCCGGAGGAGGAGCAGGCCGGTTGCGAATCTCCTGCAGGGCCTGCTCGCCGCGCAAATCAGAAATCTCGTCAGAGAGCCGCTGCACTTCCATGGCAAGCTGCGTATCACCGCCATTATCGGACTGCACCACTACGGGTTGCTGCTGTGGCTGGTTATAGTAGTCGGAGGGATAATCGAACCCAGGGATGTAACCGGCGGTCGCAAATGACGAAAAAAACGGACTGCCGAAGAGAAATGGATTTCCGAAGAATGGACTTCCGAAAAAGAATGAGTTCCTGAAGAAATGATGGCGGCCCGGGAAGCAGGGGAAGCCGATGCAATTAGGAAAGGAAATCACGTGCCCGCGCGCACGCCTTGGGTTAAATCTGAAAGTCGCGCCTGAAGAAGCGAATCGCGATCTTGCGACTATGCCGCGCGGTGCGAAGCCTGGACGAACCGAAAACGCACGGCTCCGGGGAGCAAAGCCGCGAGCCGGCATCACCGGACCGGAACGGAAACCAGAACTTATGCGAGCGCCGGAGAAACCCCCGCGCATGCCGCCGCGCATTTGCGCCTGAGCTGGAATGAGGAAAACAACTCCAAGTACCGCAAAAAACAGCACCCGTTTCATAGCATTAACCCGTTGGGAAAGATAACTTACCACTAACATTTTAGTCCCGCCGTGAACCGCTGGCAGCGAATTATAAATGTCGAGTTTTCAAGAACCTGGAGAACATCGTCCAAGCGATGAGTGAAACAGCAGCTCTGGATCGACAGTAAACACGCCCGTTTCCACTTCTTGATCTTTGCCCTCGTTGCCACAGAAAATGTTCAGGCGGTGCTGAGGATGGAATCTGCCGGATTCCGTGTTGAAACTGTTCCTTTGATCATGTCCGCAGCTTTTTCCGCGATCATGATGGCAGGTGCGTTGGTGTTGCCGCCGATTACCGTAGGCATAACCGAAGCGTCCACAACGCGCAGCCCTTCAATCCCATGCACGCGGAGCTTGGGATCCACCACCGCCTCGCCATCATTGCCCATCTTGCAAGTGCCGACCGGGTGATAGAGCGTTGCCGCATATTTGGCAATGTGATCCAGCAGGGCTTTGTCGGTGACAGCATCAGGCCCCGGATGCATTTCACGCCCGCGATATCTGTCAAAGGCTTTGGCTGCCGCTAGAGAGCGCGCCAGCTTCACTCCTTGCAACATCACGTCCATGTCCCGTTGGTCCTGGAGGTAGCTAGCTCGAATCACAGGAGAATCCAGGGGATTGCTGGAGCGTAATGCAATGCGGCCACGGCTGTACGGCCGAATGATAGTTGGCCCGAAGGTATATGCGTGTCCTTTAAAGGTTGCGAAGCCATGGTCTACGTAGTAACCCGGACCGAAGTGGAATTGAAGATCCGGAGCCGGCGAGGCCGGGTTTGTGGCGGTGAAGCCGCCCGCCTCGGCAATATTTGACGTCAGCATGCCATTCTTGAAGCACATGTATTTCGCCAGGCTTTTTACACTCTCAGCATTCGCCAGGGTGATGGGCTGCGTGCACTGGTAGACGATGGGTACGGCTAGATGGTCCTGAAGATTGCCGCCCACTCCGGGAAGGTCGCAGGTAACCGGAATACCAAGAGAACGCAAATGATCTGCGGGACCAATGCCGGCGAGCATCAATAGTTGTGGCGAGCCGATAGCGCCGGCGCTGATAATGATTTCACGCTCGACATGCTCCTGTGTGCTGCCTTCGCCTTGCTGGAAACTTAATGCCACCGCGCGGCGCTTCTCAACAATGATGTCAAACACCTGAACACCAGTGCGGACGGTCAGGTTGGGACGCTTCATAATGGGCTGGAGAAAAGCCGCGGCAGCACTGCATCGCTTGCCCTCGAACTGGGTGACCTGATAGAAGCCAAAGCCCTCCTGCTGACCGCCGTTAAAATCGTGATTGCGCGAGTAGCCGCATTGCTCCGCAGCCTCCACGAACGCTTCTGCCAACGGGTTGGGCGACCGCAGATTGGTTACGTGCAGCGGCCCACCAGCACCGTGAAATTCTGATGCGCCGTTCTCCTGATCTTCTGACTTCTTGAAATACGGCAGCACGTCGCCATAGCCCCAGCCCGGATTTCCCAGGTCGCGCCAGCCGTCGTAGTCAGATTGATGGCCGCGAATGTAGATCATGGCGTTAATGGAACTGCTGCCGCCGAGCACCTTCCCCCGAGGCCAATACAAGTTGCGGTTGTCCAGTTGAGCTTCTGGTTCCGTGTAGTAAGCCCAATCGCAGGGCGTCTTGAACAATTTTGAAAATGCCACCGGAATGTGGATTTCCTTGCGTGTGTCAGATCCGCCTGCTTCCAGCAGCAGAACCTTTATATTGGGATCCTCACTCAGCCGGTTGGCCAGAACACATCCAGCCGAACCCGCTCCGACAATAATGTAATCGTACATTCGCGGATCTCCTTGGATTTGGTCAGAATTGTAGCGCTGAAAAGCCTGTTGCTGAGACTTAGAAATCCCCGGCCCAATCGTCCGATCAACCTGTTTAGCTGAAGTTGGTCGTGAGGCCATGTCGTCTTAGACGAATGAAAGGGAAGTTTGGGAAAGAGTGGTTCGACCTTTTTGGGCTATTTGGCAAAGAGCATGTTCTCGGCGGAACTGCCTGTCGCTCGCTTCCACTCTCGGAAGAGTTCCGTGTATGACAGTTTGATGTATTGGCTTTCTGCTAAGCCAAGCTGGGAGGCAGTGCGGTCAATCCACTCCGGGCTGCCCTCAATTTCGCCGAAGTTGCCTACCGGCGTCTCATCCAGCACCACGTGACCGCGCTGGTCAGTCCATTCGGCGCGGAACTTTTCATAGCTGAAGGACGGCCGAAATCCCAAACCCTGCAAAATTTGATCCATGGCCGGGCCATTTTCTACCGGGGTCTCAATTTCCGGGCGCGACTTGTGCTTCCCCTGCGTGGCCGCTTTGTCCTTGTAAGTAATGGTCCACTTGTCCCCGTATTGTCGCAGGCGAAGGAGTGCTCCCCGCGCCAGCAGCTCCCCGCCGGGAAGGTCGTAAAGCGTGTTCATCTCGTGGGTGCGAGGGGTGAGCAGCTGAAACCGGGCAGACTGGAGAGACGCAGTCAGCGCGTCAAAGTCAGCAATCCGAAATTTGATCTCAACCTCGTGGTTGGAAGACATATTATGTCCGCTCCAAAGCCAGAGCCATTCCCATCCCGCCGCTGACGCACAGGGTGGCCGCGCCCCGCTTCGCCTTACGCTTGAGCATTTCATGCAGCAGGGTCACAGATATCCGAGTGCCGGTACAGCCAATGGGGTGTCCCAGAGCGATTGCTCCTCCGTTTACGTTTAGCTTTTCCGGGTCAAGATGCAGCTCGCGGTCGCAGGCGATGACCTGAGCGGCAAACGCCTCATTCAGTTCCACCAGGTCGTAGTCGTTCAGCTTCAGGCCGGTCTTCTTTTCCAGCTTGGCCATGGCCGGAACAGGTCCTATCCCCATGGTCTTCGGATCCACGCCAGCCGACGATGCTGCAATGATGCGTGCAAGGGGCTTGAGCCCATTCTTTTTGGCAAACGTTTCACCGGCCAGAACCATGGCTGCTGCTCCATCGGTGATCCCGGACGAGTTCGCGGCCGTTACGCTCCCGGTCTTTGAGAAGACTGGCGCCAGCTTAGCCATTTTCTCCAACGTAGCCCCCAAAAAGGGATGTTCGTCGTGGGCAAAGACTTCATCACCTTTCTTGCCTTTGATCGTAACCGGGGCAATTTCCTCACTGAACCGGGCGGCCTTGATGGCGCTTTCCGCCTTTTGCTGCGAGCGCAGGGCGAACTGGTCCTGTTCGTCCCTTCCAATCTTGTACTGTTCGGCAAGGATTTCTGCCGTTTCGCCCATCACCATGTTGCAGATCTTGCACAGAAAGCCGTCGCGGTACATTCCATCCACCAGTTCCTGGTTCCCCAGCCGATACCCCCACCGGCCGCCATCGAGATAGTAGGGAACTCGGGACATGGATTCTGTTCCTCCGACTAAGGCGCAATCCATGTTCCCGGCAGCAATCTCCTGGAAGCCGAGGGCGATTGCCTTCATGCCCGAGGCGCAGGCCTGATTCACGGTATAGGCCGGCGACTCCTTCGGCACGCCGCTGCGAACTGAAATCTGGCGGGCTGGGTTGGGTCCGTTGCCAGCCTGCCGCGCAGAGCCGAAGATCGTTTCCTCTATCTGGCTGCCGTCCACCCCTGCTTTGTGCATGGCGGCTTGGGCCGCCACGACCCCTAGTTCAGGGGAAGTGAAGCCAGCCAGCTTGCCCCCAAACTTCCCAATTGGGGTCCGCACAGCCGATAAAATGTATACATCCTGCACGTCTCAGAACCCTCCTAACCCACCAGTGTAACAGGGGGTATGCCCTCATCCAGGCAGGATCAAGGCGCACTGTGAAGCCGACACTTGGGTGCATATGCATTAATAATTTGCATTATTCATGCAGGTCAGCTAACGACAGAGACACTGGGTACATCAAAAACACAAGCTGCAGAGGGGAGGCTGGTGGGAAGAAGGTCTGAGAACGGATAGCATGGATGTGGCAGAAAAGCAACACTAAATGTTTGTGGTGAATATAAGGCGATTGCTATTTTATCCAGCAAAATCATAGAATTACCGAACCATGACGAGTAGTTGGGGGACCCTAAAAATTACGAAGTCAAGGAGTGTGCATGACTCGAGTACTGTCCATTCTGGCGGTAGCTTGCTTTATAGCTACCAACGTGGGGGCGGCTCCCGTTCACGACCACCTGAAGCCCCAAGCCAAAACATCGACCGACCCCAAGGTCACTAACAGCTCAAATACCCCAAGGAGCAATCAACCCTCAAAAACGGCCACAGCGAAGAAGCGCAAAGCGACAGCCAAACCCTACCAGGTGGGCATGGCTTCCTGGTACGGAAAGCAGTTTCACGGCAGGACTACGGCCAGCGGCGAAGACTTTGACATGTTCGAGCTCACCGCGGCCCACAAAAAGCTCCCGCTGGGAAGCTACGTTAAGGTCACGAACCTCAGAAACGGGAAGTGGGTCATTGTTCGGGTCAACGACCGCGGACCTTATGTGGGTACCCGAATCATGGATCTCAGCTACAGCGCAGCGCGCATGTTGAATTTCCGTGACGGAGTTGAGCCGATCCGTATTGACCTGATCGATCCCCCGGCAGTGGCCTCGGCTGCAAACCAGGGTTTCGGAGGGAACTAGCCCCCGCTTCGGGTACTATACTGAAGAGGATGCCCTCACAGACTCTGGCCATAGCTACGGCGGCACCCACCACCATGCGGGATCGCCTTATTGTCGCTTTGGACGTTCCCAGCGCAAGGGAAGCGCGTGACCTTGTTTTACGCATTGGAGCTGCGGCCGGCATTTACAAAGTCGGCCTGCAGTTGTTTACTGCCGAAGGTGCAGGGTTCGTGCGTGAACTGGTTGCATCCGGGCGCAAGGTCTTCCTCGATCTTAAATTCCATGACATTCCAAATACTGTCGGCTTGGCCGTAAGCCAGGCAGCAGAGCTCGGCGTTTATATGCTTACCATTCATGGTTCGGGCGGTTCGGCCATGCTGAAGGCAGCCGCCGAAGCCGCATCTGGCCGCCTGCAGCTGCTGGCCGTAACCGTTCTTACCAGCATGAGCGATGAAGGTTTGCAGGAAGTTGGAGTCGCCGGACGGGTAGTGGATCAGGTCTTGCGGGTGGCTGCCATGGCGAAATCAGCGGGTTTCTGTGGAGTTGTTACATCTCCCAGGGAGGCTGCCCAGATACGACAATCACTGGGAGAAGGTTTTGCCATAGTCACTCCCGGAGTGCGGCCTCGGGGGGCTGCGTTGAATGATCAGCAGCGAGTTGCCACTCCCGGAGAAGCAATCGCCTCCGGCGCCACTCATGTCGTTGTCGGACGACCGATAACCCATGCCACTGATCCGGCAAAGGCTGCCGGCGACATCATTCATGAAATGGAAGCTGCGGTGAAGATGGCGGGAATCACAAGGGACGCTATCAGGCAGCCAAGCGAGTAGCTGGATACATCTATAATCCTCAATCCTCAGTTTCACCTGACAATTTAAGAGTCCGAAAAAATGCGGAGATGAGTCCTATGCGCATCCTTGCAGCCGTTCTGCTCTCCGGCGCCATCACCCTGGCCGCTGCTGATCAAAACGAGATATCTGCGGGTTCACCCTCGCACCAGGAACTGAAAACTTTGGAGCCGGCCGCCACTGCGCCGCCTTCAGCACGAGGCATAACCGTTCCGGACGGAACCAAGGTATTGCTGCAGCTCAAAAGCCCCATCGATACAAAGAGCGCGCACGTAGGTGATGGCGTTTACTGCCAGACTTCTTTCCCAGTAACTCAGGACAACGTGGTAGTCATTCCGGCGGGCACATACGTGAAGGGCGAGATTGCCCAGGTGGAACGTGCAGGACGCATTAGAGGCCGGGCGCAAATCCTGTTTCACTTCAACACCATGATCTTTCCCAACGGCTATACCGTGGATATCCCGGGAGCACTCAAGAACGAGCCAGGCGCTGCGAATTCAACCGTCAGCGATGAGGAGGGCACAGTGAGGGCTAACGGCCAAAAAGGTAAAGATGCGGGTACAGTCGCCAAGACGGGTGCCACCGGCGCGGTCGTGGGGACAGTGGCAACGCGCACAGGAACAGGAGCTGCGATTGGGGGCTTGGCGGGCGCTGCTGTTGGACTGGGACAGGTCCTGTTCAGCCGCGGTCAGGACGTCCGCATAGGACAGGGAACTTCATTAGAGATGGTTCTGCAGCGGCCATTGACGGTGGAAGTCAATCATCCTGACTCCGCGCAGGCTGCGGATAACGATGTTCGGCCGCGGATCACAAACTCGCACAGACTCCCAGCGCCCAAACGGTCGCCGCAGTAAACGCAAATCTCGATTGTGAGACGAACCAGAAGATCCCAGACTTAACAAAAATAAAGTTTACGATTACAGATTTTTTCCTAATTTAGTCCCTAATTCGGGAAACACTCCCATTTTTCCTCCCAATTTTCATAGACGCAATCACCACATACCGGGCTAACTGGTTGATTTCTAAAGTAGTGTTCCTATTTCAAATCTGGAAGATCGGGTGCAACTATATCCCACTAAGCTGCTGGTGGCCTGCGCAAGCAATCAATGCGAGTTTTACTCAACTGTTAATGCTTCAATGATAAATGGCAATTTTCACTTTAGATTTCTGCAGTACTTTCCAAAGGAGGAGCGAGAGATGTCGAGAAAGGTAGCCTTTTCCCCCTGGCTGCTATGGTGATTGATGTTCGTGTTCACCATAGCGGCATTTGGGCAAAATACGGCCAGCATCAAAGGTACCGTTACAGACTCAAGCGGAGCGGCGGTTGCGGGCGCAAAAGTAACTGTGACGAATGTGGATTTGGGGATCACCCGTACCACCCAGACCAATTCCGAGGGGGACTATGAAGTTCCCGCGTTAAAGCCCGGAACATATTCTGTTGGGGTTGAGATGCAGGGTTTTCAGCCTCTGCAAGCCAAGAACGTCATGCTGGAAGTCAGCAAGAATACTGTCCAGAGCTTCAAGCTGAGTGTGGCTTCGACAACAGAAACAGTCACCGTTGAGGCAACCGCACCGGTCATCGAAAGCACCACGATGACGGTGGGACAGACGATCGATCAGAAAACGGTTCAAGAGATACCTCTCAATGGCCGGCACTTTGTTGATCTCGCACTTCTGATCCCAGGCACAGTCACTCCTCCTCAGAATGGATTCCTCACAGCGCCACTTCGTGGGCAGGGTTCGTTCGCTTTCAACACTGCGGGCAATCGTGAAGACTCCGTCAATTTCATGATCAACGGCATCAATCTGAATGACATGGTGCAGAACCAGGTCACGTTCCAGCCGACGATCAATACAGTTTCAGAATTCAAAGTTGACAACTCCACTTACAGCGCAGAGTACGGGCGGAATTCCGGTGCCATCGTGAATATCGCTACTCGCTCGGGCACCAACCAGTTCCATGGCGAAGGATACGATTATTTGCGCAACGATTTTTTTGATGCGCGCAATGCTTTCAACACCAAAACAGTCACAGACACTAACACCGGATTGCAGGTTCCTAATCCGATGGCGTCGTTCAAGCGCAACCAGTTTGGCGGCGACTTTGGCGGACCGATTCTCAAAGACAAGACCTTTTTCTTCTTAAGCTATGAAGGATTGCGCCAGCGCCAAGGGTTACCATTTGCGGCGAATGTTTTAGACGACGCAACTCGCGCTACCATTCAAGCCGGGACGAATCCTGTCGCCAAGGCCTTGTTGGGTCTGATTCCTCAGGCGAACGGAACGTTGAATAACGCGCCGGCATTCCTCGGTTCAGGGGTTGCTCCCGTAGACATTGATCAGGGCACGGCAGATATTTACCACAAAATCAGCAATGCAGACAGCTTACACGGATATTGGGTATACCAGCGCGATCACCGGTTTGAAGCGGCCGCCGGGACGAGTTTGCCCGGTTTTGGCGACACGCGTGACGGGCATCGTCAGGTATTGACTGTGAATGAGTCGCACGTCTTCAGCCCCACTCTCGTGAACGAAGCGAGACTCGGAGCAAACCGCATCCTCATTAACTTTTCTCCAAACAACACAACAGATCCGGGCTCTCTCGGTTTAGCTAGCGCATTGGGCCCGAATGAAGCTTTCATGCCCACGATTGTGCTCAATTTTTTCAGCAACCCTACGACATTCGGCGCTGAGCGGGCCTTCCCACAGGGACGCGGAGATACAACATTCGTTCTCGCGGACACTGTAAGCTGGATCAACGGCCGTCATTCCTGGAAGTTCGGCAGCGAGTGGCGTGATTTTCGCAACAACAACTTCAACAGTGACCCAGGTCAGCTCGTCTACAATTCTCCGGCAAGCTTCATTAATGACACGCCAGACTCGGCGGCCAGAACTGTGGGCAACGTGGCCAACCGGCTCAACCAGGCGGCACTGGACTTCTTTGCCCAGGATAGTTTTAAATTCAGACCCTACCTCACTCTTGAGCTCGGTCTTCGTTATGCCTGGAACATGTCACCATCAGAGGCGAAGGATCGATTTGTGACCTTCGATCCTGCAACCGTTTCCTTGATCCCTGTCACTGAGCCATACGCGCAGAACAACAAGAACTTCCAGCCAAGGGTTGGTTTCTCATGGGATATGTTTCACACTGGAAACACGATTCTCCGTGGCGGCTATGCATACCAGGTCGACCAGCCGATCACCGGTTTTGTGACCGGCCTCACCTCCAATCCTCCTTTGGCGCTGCCAATTTCAGTGAACACGACATCCTCATTTGGAGTCCTGACCTCCTCCTTCAACGGTACCCCCACGACTACCTCACCTCTGATAATCAACCCGAACTTTAGGGATGCCAATGTGCAGTCCTGGAATCTGAATATCCAGCAGCAAATTGGCAGGGACACAGCATTGATGGTTGGTTATTTCGGCAGCAAAGGGACGCATTTGGAGATTGATAGAAACATCAACCAACTCCTGAATTTTGGTGTCGCCAACACTCCTGGTGCACCCAATGTTCCATTCTTTGCGCTATCCCCCACCAGCCCGATTCTGCCAAATGTACGTTTGGGGACGATTACGGAGCGCGACAGTAATTCGAACTCGAACTACAACGCACTATGGGTAACAATGAATAGGCATCTCTCTCACAACTTACAATTCAACGCTTCTTACACTTGGTCACATTCCATTGACGATGTCTCCCGCAATGCGAACGGGATCGTAGTTCCGGATAGCTTTGATGTCGCCAGCGGCCGCGGAAACTCGGACTTCGATGCGCGGCACCGCTTCGTTGTGAATGCAATCTACGATCTGCCATTCAAAGGAAACCGAGCAATCAGTGGTTGGGAAGTTGCCTCGATTGTAAGCGTTCAGACCGGAAATCCGTTTAACATTGTCGTTCCGGGCTCGGGTATTACCGGCGTGGGAAACACAGTCACTCCAATCGTACTGGGCCCGATCAATGTCACCGGCAATCCACTTGGGCAATGGATCGTTCCGACGGGAGTTGACGCGAGTGGTAATCCCTCTTTCGCCAACACCTTCCAGATCCCAACCAACACATTGGGCAATCTCGGCAGGAACGCGATCTACGGCCCCGGCTTTGCCGATGCCGACCTGTCTTTGGTGAAGAACACGAAAATCACGGAAAAAATGAACGTACAGTTCCGTGTAGATGCCTTCGATCTGCTGAACCATCCCAATTACGGGCAACCGGGTCGGGTTCTGAGTCGTGTTACCGGTACCCCGCAGCAAATCGGCTCGCTCTTCACCATCAACAGCACGCGCTTCCCAACAGGCGATTCAGGGTCTTCCAGACAGCTGCAGATGGCGTTGAAGCTGCAGTTCTAACTTTCAACTTTCAAAATATTGCGCACCGGCTGCGCCGGTGCGCTGTTTTCTTTTCACACGATTAAGCACCGAGCAAAGTTATTCCGTCCCACTCCGGTTTTCTTTCACCTCATAAACTGCCACGCTTTTCACGTTCACAAACTCGCGAATTCCGTGGTAACTCAGTTCCCGTCCGTAGCCGGACTGCTTGACTCCACCAAAAGGAATGCGCGGGTCAGACGCGACCATGGCGTTGATGAACGCCAACCCGGATTGAATTTCATTGATGAACATCTCACGTTCGCTTTCATCATTCGTCCATGCGGAAGCGCCCAAACCAAATTTTGTACCGTTCGCAATCCGGATCGCGTCTTCCATTCCGTCGCAGCGGAAAAGAGAAGCGACGGGGCCAAAGAGTTCGTCTTCCCAGACCGGCGAGCCGGCCGGGATGTCGGTAAGAACTGTCGGTTCAAAGAAATATCCTTTTCGATTCAGCCTCTTGCCGCCGAGGAGAACCCGGGCGCCCATCTGCACTGTCTCTTTCACCTGCGCTTCCAAGGTCTTGAGCCCATCTTCTGTAGCTAACGGCCCCACGTGCGTAGAAGGATCCATTGGATCTCCAACTTTCAGCGATTTCATTGTTTCCACAAATTTCCGTTCGAAATTCTCAGCAATGCGCCGGTCGACAATGAAGCGTTTGGCCGCAATGCAGGACTGTCCATTGTTAATGATTCTGGCTTGCACCGCTGTTTCAATCGCCTTGTCCAGATTGGCGCTCGGCATCACGATGAAAGGATCACTTCCACCGAGTTCAAGCACGGTCTTCTTGATCTGTTTACCCGCGGTTTCGGCCACACTGCTTCCCGCTCCTACGCTTCCGGTCAGCGTGACTGCAGCAATGCGCGGGTCTGCAATAAATCCGGGTACGCGCTTTGAGTCAATAAGGAGGGTTTGAAAAGCTCCTTCTGGAAAACCAGCATTGCGGAAAATTTCCTCAATGGCAAGCGCGCATTGCGGGACGTTTGACGCATGTTTCAGCAGGCCCACATTGCCGGCCATTAGCGCGGGAGCGGCAAAGCGAAATACCTGCCAGAAGGGAAAATTCCATGGCATCACAGCCAGCACGGGGCCCAGAGGCTGATACCGGACAAAGCTTCGTTTAGCATTCGTTTGAGCCTGCTCTTCTGCCAGAAAACGCTCAGCGTTTTCAGCATAGTAACGGCAACCAAAAGCACATTTCTCTGCTTCCTGGATAGCCGACGCCAAAGTTTTACCCATTTCCGCAGTCATCAATCGCCCGAATGTCTGCTTTTCTTTCTCCAGGATCTCTGCAGCTTTCGTCATCATTGAGGCGCGCTTTGCGAATCCGAGTTTGCGAAAAGAAGAGAAGCAATGTTCCGCAAGCTGCAGTTTTCTCTCCACTGCGTGGTCGGTATGCTGTTCATACTCTCGCAGCAGCTCCTCCGTCGTAGGACTAATGCTGGCCAGACTGCGCCTGCCAATTTCGATTGCGCGCTCTGCGCTCATGTTTTGCCTCCTTGCCCGTTCATAGTTTAGATGAACATGGACACGCGTTTGTGATTGGAACCCGCGGCCCTCAACCGCCTCAGAGGTCCTCTCAATCGCATGTACCCGTTTTGCAAAGGGGCCATGGGGCAGCGAATCACGTTTCGCGCGCCGTACATCTTGAAGGCTTGCTGTTGAACGAAGGAAAAAATGAGCGGGAGCGATGAGGCAAAGACAGGGTTTAAATCCGAAGAGATACATGAGTCGAACTGCATTCATCGGGAAGGAATCACTCTCAGGTGCTCTTTTGGAAAACATTCAACGGTCGCTCCTCCATCCGCTATTGATCGAATATCTGTGCCGATCCAGAGCCAAAATCATGATGGCCGAAAGTACTAAGCCATGCAGCCTAAGCGCTGCATCCCAGGAGCAAAACGGTTCAAATCCGTTCCATTCTGGAACACATCGAGTGCTATTTAAGGAAAAACTAAAAATTACATTCCCGTTTTGGTCCATTTATGAAAAAAGGTTTAGTTGAAGCGTAGTCTTGGATTGCGAGCTCCAAAAACAGTTGCTTATAATCCAGCCCTCAATAGCTGAGCTATAGCTGATCTACCTGACTGCTCAGTGAAACTGTTCGACCCAAAATACCAGCAAGCCCAATCGATAAGAAGGTGAGATTTGTAACTCGCCATGACGGCAGTGCGCTCAGATCCCATCTCTGCAGTATCGACAGATCACAAATTTTATTTTGCGAGGTTGCATCCATGTCTGCGTATGTTTCCGAACCATGGTTTGCTGTCCAGGTCGCGCCCCGCCATGAGAAGAAGGTGGCCACAATTCTGGAGTACAAGGGGTATGAGCATTTCCTGCCAACTTACCAGTCGCGCAGGAAGTGGTCAGACCGAATCAAAACCATCGACCAACCGATGTTCCCAGGATATGTATTTTGCCGAACCGGGCAGCAGTCCACCGATGCGCTCATCCTTACAACCCCGGGAGCCATGCGGGTTGTTGGCTTCAGCGGAAAGCCTTATCCGATCGCTGAGGAAGAGATTGAAGCCATTCGGAGAGTGGCGGCTTCCAGCAACATAGAACCAATTCCATATCTGAAAATTGGTGAAAGAGTTCGGATTAACAGCGGCCCTATGGCCGGGGTCACGGGAATCCTTACACAAATCAGGAATCGCCACCGCCTGGTTATATCCGTGGATTTGATTATGAAATCAATCGCAGTTGACATTGATATGTTTGACGTCGTGCGTGAACAGGCTGCAGTCGCCTAGTGAACGCAGAAACTTCATTCCCAACTTACTTTCTGATTTGGTGCTCTCATGACGAATGCTACGCCCCAGCAAACCTTGGAAGTGATAAAGTCTCCGCGGATTCCAGTTCGCCATTCCTCTCCAACAAGCGCGTTCAGTCTTGTGTTGCTGATCGCTCTTGGGTTTCTACTGATCTATGTAGATACGCCCCCTCGGGCAATACCGGCAACAGGCCCGGCAGGCCGGTTTTCAGCTGAGAGAGCAATCAAGGATGTCCAGGCAATCAGCAAAACCCCTCACCCGGTCGGCTCGGCCGAACACACCGTGGTCAAGCAGTACATTCTTGATGCTCTTTCTGCAACTGGGCTCTCGCCAGAAGTGCAAGCCACCACGGCGGTGAGTGCAACCGGCCCTGTAGCAGCTTCTGTCGAGAATATTGTCGCTCGACTACCGGGCAGCGGCGGCGGTAAATCAGTGCTTCTGGTGGCCCATTATGATTCCGTTCCCACCAGTTTTGGCGCCAGCGATGATGGCGCCTCTGTGGCGGTACTGCTCGAAACAGCGCGCATGCTGAAAGCATTGCCGCAGATGAAACACGATGTGACCTTTCTGTTCTCTGATGGAGAGGAGCTTGGACTCCTTGGAGCGCAGGCCTTCGTCGCTGAAAATCCGCTTGCCGCCAACGTTGGCCTGGTACTCAACTTTGAAGCGAGAGGAACAAGCGGCCCTGCCATCCTGTTCGAGACGAGTAACCGGAACGCAAAGCTCATTAACGCGGTGAGCAGTTCAGTGCGTGCGCCGGTTGCAAACTCTCTTTCGTACGAGATTTACAAGCGCCTGCCCAATGATACTGATTTCAGTGTCTTCAAGCGGGCCGGCTACCCTGGGTTGAACTTTGCCTTTATTGATGGTCTTGTCCACTACCACACCCTGATGGACAACTTGCAAAATCTGGATCACGGGAGTCTGCAACAACAAGGGGATTATGCGCTGGAGTTGACCCGGCACTTTGCTGGTTCTGATGACCAAAGTTTTCAGGTGGGAGGGAACGCCGTCTATTTCGATATTCTCGGCATGAAGCTTGTCCGTTATTCATCAGCAACAGGCACCCTGCTTCTAATTCTGACTGGCCTGTTACTCGCGGGAGCTTTGACACAGGCTTCTCGAAAAAAGTTGATAACCTCCAAGAAAGTTATTTTGAGCCTGGGTGCCATACTGCTCGGAATCATCGGAGCTGCGATTACCTCTTTTGTCCTGCAGTATGTGGTGGCACTGCTGGGTCCTCGTTCATCAGCGGTCCTTTCCGGAGAATTTTATAACTCCGGAGTTTATGTATGCTCGTTTGGAATGGCAGCCCTGGCCACGGCCTTGCTGCTTTACACAATCGCTGCCAGACGGCTGGGCTCGCACAATCTTGCCATGGCAGGGCTTTCCTTATGGTTTATCTTTTTGCTAGCCATTAGTGTCCTCGCGCCTGGTGGTACTTTTCTTCTGTTATGGCCAGCGCTTGTCGTGCTTGTCGCATGGAACGTGACACTGTATCGGTCCGGATCAGAAGGCAGTGCGATTTTATTGAACCTCGCCTCCGCGGCTGCGCTCATTTTGGTGGTGCCGATGCTTCATAAGATCTTCACGGCCTTTGATCTTGGTTCTCACGTGTTGATCAGCATCATGCTGGCATTGTTGGCCGCTCTATGTGTGCACCAGCTTACGCCAAGCGTGAGCCAACGAGCATGGCTGCTGCCAGGGGGGCTATATGCGTTCTCTGCCGTTCTGCTCTTTGGCGCAATGACGTTCTCACCTCGCTTTGACCGCCAGCATCCCCGCCTGGACAGTCTCATGTACGTGTCTAACGCTGATTCAGGAACTCAGGTCTGGGCAAGTTATGACAGACAGCCAGATCAATGGACTTCGCAGGTGTTTCGTGGCGCGGTCAAACGGGCAACACTGTCTCAGGCATTGCCAGCCAATTCGCGTATTTTCATGCAAGCGCCTGCGCCCTCAGCATCGGTTGCGCCTCCGGAGCTAAATGTATTGGACAACAAAGTAGCAGGCGCGGAACGTCAGGTGCATCTCCAGATCCTTTCGCCTCGTCATGCCTCGGCTGCACTCCTTTTTGTTCCTTCGGAAATACCGGTGTTGAGCGCGAGCCTGAATGGCCACGAGCTTCATGCGTCAAAAACCATTCAAGGAGCTTGGACGCTGCAATATTTTGGAATGCGTTCGGAAGGAATCGATCTACGCCTGAGACTCAAATCAGGAGGAGCATTCAAGCTGCAAGTGACCGACGTTGCAGAGGGTCTTCCTGAGTCTGCAACGAGTCAAATATCTCCGCGTCCGGCGTCTGCAAGCCCGTTGCCGGTTCGGTTCAATGACTCTACTCTCGAAACAAAGACATTCTCTATTCAATGAAGGCTTCTTTGTCATTATTTCGTTGCAACAAGGCAACTGACGCAGTAGTCTTTTGGCCTTGAAACCGCAGCCGATTGCGCCTATGTAGTGGCTGCCGGATTACTTCTCGTGTTTTGGAGACTTTCACTCCGCGTTCGTAACTCAGCGTGACGGCAGTCTGTCTGAGCTCCGCTTTAATTCTGACTTTCCTGCTTCTTGTCCCTGCATCTGCTTCGCTTAATACTTGGTATCGCACCTCTCAAACCAAACTGAAATCTCCAGCCCATTGAACGCATAACTCAGTTCAGGATCGATCAACAAATTTCAAACCGTTGTACCCATTGAGGAGATCTCGAATGTCAGCTCAGGTGGTTCGCGCAGCCTACCCCGAAAGAACTCTGGCGAGCTTGCTACAGGATCGAGCGCAGCAATGCCCTTCAGAGAAGTTGTACATCTGGCTTTCGGATGGCGACCGCGAATCAGCCTCATTTTCCTATGCCGAATTGCACCTGCGGGCACGAGCCATTGCAGCCCATCTCCAGACCTTAGAACTGTCTCGCAAGAGGGCGGTTCTCCTCTATGGTCCTGGGCTCAACTTCATCGAGGCTCTGTTTGGCTGCTTGTATGCCGGTTGGGTGGCAGTTCCCGCGTATGTTCCCGGCTCAAGTCGTGAATATCCACGAATTGAAGGCATTCTCCGGGACTCTGATTGCGGTGTCACGCTGACGGCTGCAGATTCTCTGCCTGTGGTTTCTGAGGTACTCGCGCGTGCTGCCCACGACTGCGTTAGTTGCGCAACTGATACTGTGCCGACAGAGTTGGGGAACAATTGGCGCCAGCCTGAAATAGACCCATCGCACGTGGCCTACCTTCAATATACGTCGGGCTCCACTTCGGCTCCCAAGGGCGTGATGGTCACGCACGCCAACGTGCTTGCAAACATGGAGTCTATTGCGGCGCATGGCAACTTCACCGATTCTAGTGTTTCAGTCAGTTGGCTGCCCCATTTTCATGACATGGGTCTGATTTACGGATTCTTGCAGCCTCTCTTCAATCGGTTTCCGGCTGTGCTCCTTTCGCCTGCCACTTTCATCCACCGTCCGTTGCGTTGGCTGGCTGCAATCTCGCGCTATCGGGGGACCCACTGCGGGGGGCCCAACTTTGCTTACGATCTTTGCGTCGAACGAATTTCCCATGAGGAAAAACAGGCACTCAATTTGAGTTGTTGGCAGGTGGCCTTTAACGGGGCTGAACCGGTTCGCGATGAAACACTGAGGCGTTTTGCAACTGAGTTTTTAAGCTGTGGTTTTCGGAGTGACGCTTTCTATCCTGTTTATGGTTTGGCTGAGGCCAGTCTCAAGGTTACCAGCGTTGAACCAGGCGTTGGAGCAAAGACATGTGCAGTTGATGCTGCGCAGCTCGCGAAAGGTAAAGCGGTATCACCGGAGACAAACAGCGATGCTCTCTCATTGGTGAGTTGCGGCAAACCGAGCTTTGATCATGAGGTCGTGATTGTTGATCCTCGCGGCAAAGTAGCTCGTCAGCCGCGCCACGTGGGTGAAATCTGGGTCAAAGGTCGGAGCGTGGCAGCCGGTTATTGGAAAAACCCTGAAGCCACACGCAAGACTTTCCAGGCTTTTTTGAGCACCGGTCAGGGCCCTTATCTTCGCACAGGCGATCTGGGCTTCATGTCCGAGGGCGAGCTGTTTATTACCGGGCGCCGCAAGGATTGCATCATCATTCGAGGGCGAAATCATTATCCCCAGGACATTGAAAGAACGGCCGAGGCTGCACACCCGGCGCTACGCAGAAACGGAACGGCTGTGTTTTCTGTGGAGCGGGATGGTCAGGAGCGACTCGTAGTCGTTAGCGAACTCAATCGCAAAAGCCGAAGCAATCCTGAAGAAGCAGCGCAGGCTGTGCGCTCCGCAATCACTCAGACGCACGATATCCAGGCTTTTGCTATTGTATTCATCAAATCAGGCAGTTTGCCCCGCACCTCAAGCGGTAAGGTGCAGCGCCATGCCTGTAAACAGAAATGGACCAAAAGCGAGCTTCCGGTTGTCAGCCAGAGTCTTTTGCAAGGTGCTGATCTCCTTGAGCCACAACAAGAACTCACGCGCGATCGAGTGTTTGTGCTGGAATCAAGCGCCAAACACGCGATAGTACTCGATTATGTGCGGCGTCACGTCGCCCATTGCTTGCATTGCTCCATCGGAGATGTAACTGAAGCACAGTCGTTGATCGGCTTGGGGACAGATTCTCTCGCTGGCTTCGAGCTGATGCATCGGATTGGGCGGGATCTTAAAGTCGCTATTCCCATCGCTGAACTGTTAACCCGCAACATCGAGCAGATTGCAGAGCTGATTGTCGAGCGCGTTGCGCAAAATGCAAAGACTCAGGAGCTGCCTTCCCGTTCAGAGTACCGCTCGGGTCGGATAGCTCTATCCTGCTCGCAGCAGCAGGTATGGTTACTACAGCAGCTATTGCCGGAGAGCTGTGCGTATAACGAGCATCTTTTGATACGCATGGTTGGCCCCTTGCAATTAGAAGCCCTGCATCGCGCAATCAGTGACATCGTCCAACGCCACGAGGTGTTGCGTTCCACTTTCCCTCAAGCTGAAGGGCGGCCTTATCAGACCGTTCACCCGGTGGACGCGGGCCGAAAGTATTTCTATCGACAACAGATCTGGTTGGCGCTGTAGATACTTCTCTTGTGGTACGCGCGCTTGTTGTGGCAAAGACAGAAAAGCCATTCCTACTCGAGACCGATTTTCCAGTCCGCTTCTCACTGCTGCGGCACAGCACGCACGAACATTTTCTCCTTACTGTGGCTCATCACATCGCTTGCGACGGAGCCTCCCTGCGCGTCTTTGTTCAGGAACTGACCAGGCTCTATCAAGCGTACGTTGCAGGCAAAGGAACGCCGCTCAATGAGCTTACGTCCCAGTATTCGGATTTTGCCATCTGGCAGAGCGAGTGGCTCAAGACGCGCACTGCAGAACAGCAGCTTGAATATTGGAGGACGCAACTGGATGGCGTGACGCCATTGGAACTGCCGGCAGACCATCCGCGGCCTGCGGTGATGAGCCACCGCGGTGGAGCAAAAGCGTTCTTGATTGGAAGTGCGTTGACGGACGCATTGAAAGAGTTAGGACAACGCAACAGCGCGACTCTCTTCATGACGGTGCTGGGAGCTTTTCAGATTCTCCTGAGCAAGTATGCCGGGCAAGATGATGTCATCGTTGGTACGCCTGTAGCCAACCGTAATAGTGAGACGGAAGATTTGGTTGGCTTTTTTGTGAACACTCTCGTTATGCGCACGCAGGTAACCGGAGACTTGACGCTCGCCCAATTGCTGGAGCGAGTACGTCAGGTAGCTCTGGAGGCGTATCAGCACCAGGATATGCCATTCGAGAAGGTGGTGGAGGAGTTGCAGCCGGAGCGGGATTTGAGCCGCTCGCCTTTGTTCCAGGTAGCGCTCGCAATGCAGCCGAAAATGGAGCAATCACTGGAAGTTGGCGACGTCTTCTTTGATTTTCCTGAATTCAATTCGGAAATAGTGAAGTTTGATTTGGAATTGCGCGTTGCTGAAACACTGTCCGGTCTGCGGTGCTGCTTCGGTTACAACGCCGATATTTTTGAAGGCTCCACGATCGGAAACATGGTTGGACATTACCTGCGGGTGCTGGAAGAGATGGTGAGGGATCCGGAGCAGAGGATCGGGGAGCTGTGTCTGCTGGGAGAGGAAGAGAAGCAGCAGGTGCTGGTGGAGTGGAACCGGACGGAGCGGGAGTATCCATCGAGGACGATCCATGAGCTGTTTGCGAGCCAGGCGGGGAGGACGCCGGAAGCTATAGCGGTGGTGTGTGGCGGGGAGAAGCTGAGTTATGAGGAGCTGAACGCGAGAGCGAATCAGCTGGGGCATTACCTGAGGCAGCAGGGAGTAGGGCCGGAGGTGCGGGTGGCGGTATGCCTGGAGCGGAGCGTGGAGATGGTGGCGGCGCTCTTAGCGGTGCTGAAGGCGGGAGGAGCGTATGTGCCCTTGGATCCTGCATATCCGGAAGAGCGGCTCCGGTTCATGGTGGAGGATTCAGAGGCTGCAGTTCTGCTGACGGAGAGCAGGTTTGCTGCAACAGTTCGCGAACACTGCAATCAGAGTGCTGGTGATCGATGAAGAGCGGAAGCAGATCGAGCAGCAGAGCAGTGCAGAGTTAAGCAGTACAACCACAGGGCAGAACCTTGCCTATGTGATCTACACCTCGGGATCGACCGGACGGCCGAAGGGAGTCGGAGTATCGCATCAGAGCGTGGCCAACCTGGTGAGCTGGCATCAGGCGCAGTACCAGATGGACAGCCAGGACCGGATGACGCAGTTTGCCGGAACGAGCTTTGACGCGGCGGTGTGGGAGATCTGGTCGGCGCTGACGGCAGGTGCAAGCCTGCATGTTGTTGCTGAGGAGTTGCGGGTAGACGCGCAGAGATACGTGCAGTGGCTGGCGGAGCAGAGGATCACGCTGAGTTTTCTGCCCACACCGGCAGCCGAAGCGGTGTTGAAAGCGGAGTGGCCGGTGGAAACGAGTCTGCGATATCTGCTGACGGGAGGCGACCAGCTGCATGCGGTCAATGGTGGAGGGCACGATTTTGTGCTGGTGAACCATTACGGACCGACGGAGAACACGGTGGTGGCCAGCATGGAAGTTGTGCCGTGGGGGATGGATAAAGCGCCCTTGATCGGGATGCCGATAGCGAACACGGAAGCGTATGTGCTGGATGAAGGAGGGCAGGCGTTGCCGGCGGGAGTGGCAGGGGAGTTGTACCTGGGAGGAGCAGGACTGGCGCGAGGATATCTGAACCGTCCGGAGCTGACGGCGGAGAGGTTTGTGCCGCATGGGCTGAGTCGAGTGGCAGGGCAGAGATTGTACCGGACGGGAGACCGGGCGAGGTGGAACCGGGAAGGGCGGCTGGAGTTTCTGGGGCGGATGGACCATCAGGTAAAGGTGAGGGGGTACCGGATTGAGCTGGGAGAGATTGAGGAGGTGCTGCAAAGGCAGGAGCAGGTGGATCAGGCTGTGGTGGTGGCGCGGGAGGATGGAAGCGGAGGCAAGCAGCTGGTGGGCTATGTCGGGGTGAAGGGGAAGAAAGAGGAGTTCAACAGGAGTGAAGTGCTGGAGTCACTGAGGCGGGAGTTGCCGGAGTACATGGTTCCGACGGTGCTGGTGGCGGTGGAGGAGATGCCGCTGACGCCGAACGGGAAGGTGGATCGCAAGGCTTTGCTGAGCATGGAAGTGGAAGCATGGAGTGAAGCAGGAGGAAGAGAGAGCAGAAGAGCGAAGGATGCGGAAGAGGAGATTGTAGCCGGGATCATGGCGGGAGTGCTGAAGAGGAAAGAGGTAGGAGCGGAGGAGAACTTTTTTGTTCTGGGCGGGCACTCGCTGCTGGCGACCCAGGTGATGGCGCGAGTAGGGAAGGTGTTTGGAGTGGAGTTGCCGTTGCGGGTGCTGTTTGAGCGGGCGACGGTGGCGGGAGTGGCGGAAGCAGTGAGGCAGGCGAGGGAAGTGGGAGGAAGCAAGAAGAGGGTGCCGCGATTGGAGAAGCGGGAGCATGGAGGAGAGTTGCCGCTGTCGTATGCGCAGGAGCGGATGTGGTTTCTGCAGCAACTGGAACCGGAGAGTGCGGCCTACAACATGACGTTTGCGGTGCGGCTGAGGGGAGAGTTGAAGAGGGAGGTGGCGGAGAGGAGTTTGAATGAGATGGTGAAGCGGCACGAGGTGCTGCGGACGAGCTTTGGGGTGAAAGAGGGAGAGGCGGTGCAGAGGATCGCGGGGGAGGCCGCGGTGAAAGTAGGGATCGAAGATCTGCGAGGAATAGAGGCAGGAGAGGAGAGAGAGCGGGAGCTGAAGAGATTGGTGAAGGAAGAAGCGGGAATGCCATTCCGGCTGGAGGAGAGTCCGCTGCTGCGAGTGAGGCTGGTGCAGGTGGGGGAGGAGGAGCATGTGCTGCAGGTGACGATGCACCACATCGTGAGTGACGGATGGTCGGCGGGGGTGATGGTGAGGGAGTTTGCGGAGCTGTACGGAGCAGGGGTGAAGGGAGAAGAGGCGAGGCTGGAAGAGTTAAAGGTGCAGTACGGGGATTATGCGGAGTGGCAGCGGGAGTGGCTGGAGGGAGGAGAGCTGGAGGAGCAGCTGGAGTACTGGCGGGAGCAGTTGAAGGGACTGGAGGCTTTGGAGCTGCCGACGGACCATGGAAGGCCGGCGGTGATGAGCCAGCGTGGAGGGACGAAGAGCTTTTCTCTTTCGCGAGAGCTGACGGAGAGATTGAAGGAGGAGAGCCGGGGAGAGGGAGTGACGCTGTTCATGAGCGTGGTGAGTGGGTTGCAGGTATTGCTGAGCAAGTACGCGGGGCAGGAGGAAGTGGCGGTGGGGACGGTGGTGGCGAACCGGAGGCGGGAGGAGTTGGAGGAGCTGATCGGGTTTTTTGTGAACACGCTGGTGTTGCGGACGGATGTGAGCGGCAATCCAGGATTCAAGCAGGTACAGCAGAGAGTGAGGGAGGTGACGCTGGGGGCGTATCAGCACCAGGATGTGCCGTTTGAGAAGGTGGTGGAGGAGTTGCAGCCGGGGAGAGACATGAGCCGGTCGCCGTTGTTCCAGGTGATGGTGGCACTGGAGAACACGGAGGAGTGGAAGCTGGAGATGGCGGGGCTGGAGGCGAGCCCATTTGCCATTGAGACAGAGACAACGAAGTTCGATCTGCAGTTCAGTCTCAGGGAGAGTGCAAACGGTTTGCAGGGCGAGGTGGGCTATGCGACGGACTTGTACGAAGACGAGACGATCGAGCGGCTAGTAAGCCATTTTCGGTTCGTGGTGGAAGAGATGGTGAGGGATCCGGAGCAGAGGATCGGGGAGCTGTGTCTGCTGGGAGAGGAAGAGAAGCAGCAGGTGCTGGTGGAGTGGAACCGGACGGAGCGGGAGTATCCATCGAGGACGATCCATGAGCTGTTTGCGAGCCAGGCGGGGAGGACGCCGGAAGCTATAGCGGTGGTGTGTGGCGGGGAGAAGCTGAGTTATGAGGAGCTGAACGCGAGAGCGAATCAGCTGGGGCATTACCTGAGGCAGCAGGGAGTAGGGCCGGAGGTGCGGGTGGCGGTATGCCTGGAGCGGAGCGTGGAGATGGTGGCGGCGCTCTTAGCGGTGCTGAAGGCGGGAGGAGCGTATGTGCCCTTGGATCCTGCATATCCGGAAGAGCGGCTCCGGTTCATGGTGGAGGATTCAGAGGCTGCAGTTCTGCTGACGGAGAGCAAGTTTACTGAGCAGTTCGCGAACAGTGCGGCACAGGCAGTTGGTGATCGATGAAGAGCGGAAGCAGATCGAGCAGCAGAGCAGTGCAGAGTTAAGCAGTACAACCACAGGGCAGAACCTTGCCTATGTGATCTACACCTCGGGATCAACGGGACGGCCGAAGGGAGTCGGAGTATCGCATCAGAGCGTGGCCAACCTGGTGAGCTGGCATCGGGCGCAGTACCAGATGGACAGCCAGGACCGGATGACGCAGTTTGCCGGAACGAGCTTTGATGCGGCGGTGTGGGAGATCTGGTCGGCGCTTGACGGCGGGTGCAAGCCTGCATGTTGTTGCTGAGGAGTTGCGGGTAGACGCGCAGAGATACGTGCAGTGGCTGGCGGAGCAGAGGATCACGCTGAGTTTTCTGCCGACACCGGCAGCCGAAGCGGTGTTGAAAGCGGAGTGGCCGGTGGAAACGAGTCTGCGATATCTGCTGACGGGAGGCGACCAGCTGCATGCGGTCAATGGTGGAGGGCACGATTTTGTGCTGGTGAACCATTACGGACCGACGGAGAACACGGTGGTGGCCAGCATGGAAGTTGTGCCGTGGGGGATGGATAAAGCGCCCTTGATCGGGATGCCGATAGCGAACACGGAAGCGTATGTGCTGGATGAAGGAGGGCAGGCGTTGCCGGCGGGAGTGGCAGGGGAGTTGTACCTGGGAGGAGCAGGACTGGCGCGAGGATATCTGAACCGTCCGGAACTGACGGCGGAGAGGTTTGTGCCGCATGGGTTGAGTCGAGTGGCAGGGCAGAGATTGTACCGGACGGGAGACCGGGCGAGGTGGAACCGGGAAGGGCGACTGGAGTTTCTGGGGCGGATGGACCATCAGGTGAAGGTGAGGGGGTACCGGATTGAGCTGGGAGAGATTGAGGAGGTGCTGCAAAGGCAGGAGCAGGTGGATCAGGCTGTGGTGGTGGCGCGGGAGGATGGAAGCGGAGGCAAGCAGCTGGTGGGCTATGTCGGGGTGAAGGGGAAGAAAGAGGAGTTCAACAGGAGTGAAGTGCTGGAGTCACTGAGGCGGGAGTTGCCGGAGTACATGGTTCCGACGGTGCTGGTGGCGGTGGAGGAGATGCCGCTGACGCCGAACGGGAAGGTGGATCGCAAGGCTTTGCTGAGCATGGAAGTGGAAGCATGGAGTGAAGCAGGAGGAAGAGAGAGCAGAAGAGCGAAGGATGCGGAAGAGGAGATTGTAGCCGGGATCATGGCGGGGTGCTGAAGAGGAAAGAGGTAGGAGCGGAGGAGAACTTTTTTGTTCTGGGCGGGCACTCGCTGCTGGCGACCCAGGTGATGGCGCGAGTAGGGAAGGTGTTTGGAGTGGAGTTGCCGTTGCGGGTGCTGTTTGAGCGGGCGACGGTGGCAGGAGTGGCGGAAGCGGTGAGGCAGGCGAGGGAAGTGGGAGGAAGCAAGAAGAGGGTGCCGCGATTGGAGAAGCGGGAGCATGGAGGAGAGTTGCCGCTGTCGTATGCGCAGGAGCGGATGTGGTTTCTGCAGCAACTGGAACCGGAGAGTGCGGCCTACAACATGACGTTTGCGGTGCGGCTGAGGGGAGAGTTGAAGAGGGAGGTGGCGGAGAGGAGTTTGAATGAGATGGTGAAGCGGCACGAGGTGCTGCGGACGAGCTTTGGGGTGAAAGAGGGAGAGGCGGTGCAGAGGATCGCGGGGGAGGCCGCGGTGAAAATAGGGATCGAAGATCTGCGAGGAATAGAGGCAGGAGAGGAGAGAGAGCGGGAGCTGAAGAGATTGGTGAAGGAAGAAGCGGGAATGCCATTCCGGCTGGAGGAGAGCCCGCTGCTGCGAGTGAGGCTGGTGCAGGTGGGGGAGGAGGAGCATGTGCTGCAGGTGACGATGCACCACATCGTGAGTGACGGATGGTCGGCGGGGGTGATGGTGAGGGAGTTTGCGGAGCTGTACGGAGCAGGGGTGAAGGGAGAAGAGGCGAGGCTGGAAGAGTTAAAGGTGCAGTACGGGGATTATGCGGAGTGGCAGCGGGAGTGGCTGGAGGGAGGAGAGCTGAAGGAGCAGCTGGAGTACTGGCGGGAGCAGTTGAAGGGACTGGAGGCTTTGGAGCTGCCGACGGACCATGGAAGGCCGGCGGTGATGAGCCAGCGTGGAGGGACGAAGAGGTTTGTGCTGGGGCGAGAGCTGACGGAGAGATTGAAGGAGGAGAGCCGGGGGGAGGGAGTGACGCTGTTCATGAGCGTGGTGAGCGGGCTGCAGGTATTGCTGAGCAAGTACGCGGGGCAGGAGGAAGTGGCGGTGGGGACGGTGGTGGCGAACCGGAGGCGGGAGGAGTTGGAGGAGCTGATCGGATTTTTTGTGAACACGCTGGTGTTGCGGACGGATGTGAGCGGCAATCCAGGATTCAAGCAGGTACAGCAGAGAGTGAGGGAGGTGACGCTGGGGGCGTATCAGCACCAGGATGTGCCGTTTGAGAAGGTGGTGGAGGAGTTGCAGCCGGGGAGAGACATGAGCCGGTCGCCGTTGTTCCAGGTAATGGTGGCACTGGAGAACACGGAGGAGTGGAAGCTGGAGATGGCGGGGCTGGAGGCGAGTGAGTTTCCCGTTGAAACGGAGGTGTCGCAGTTCGATCTCTTACTCAGTCTGAGAGAAACATCGGAAGGGCTGACCGGACGGTTGGGCTATGCGACGGACTTGTTTGAAGAGGCGACGATAGAGCAGATGCTGAGGCATTACCTGCGGGTGGTGGAAGAGATGGTGAGGGATCCGGAGCAGAGGATCGGGGAGCTGTGTCTGCTGGGAGAGGAAGAGAAGCAGCAGGTGCTGGTGGAGTGGAACCGGACGGAGCGGGAGTATCCATCGAGGACGATCCATGAGCTGTTTGCCGAGCAGGCGGGGAGGACGCCGGAAGCTATAGCGGTGGTGTGTGGCGGGGAGAAGCTGAGTTATGAGGCGCTGAACGCGAGAGCGAATCAGCTGGGGCATTACCTGAGGCAGCAGGGAGTAGGGCCGGAGGTGCGGGTGGCGGTATGCCTGGAGCGGAGCGTGGAGATGGTGGTGGCGCTCTTAGCGGTGCTGAAGGCGGGAGGAGCGTATGTGCCGCTCGATCCTGCGTACCCGCAAGAACGGCTCAGGTTCATGGTGGAGGATTCAGAGGCTGCAGTTCTGCTGACGGAAAACAAGTTTACTGAGCGGTTCGCGAGCAGTGCGGCACGGGCAGTTGTGATCGATGAAGAACGGGAACAGATCGAGCTAGAGAGCAGTGCAGAGTTAAGCAGTGCCTCGGCACCGGAGAACTTGGCCTATGTGATCTACACCTCGGGATCAACGGGACGGCCGAAGGGAGTAGCGATTACCCACAGCAGTGCCAATGTACTGCTGCACTGGGGACGGGAGGTATTCGGAGCGGAAGAGTTGAAGGGAGTGCTGGCGTCAACCTCGATCTGTTTTGACCTTTCGATATTTGAGTTGTTCCTGCCCTTGAGCTGGGGCGGGACGGTGCTGCTGGTGAGGAATGCACTGGAGCTGCCGGAGTGGGCGGATAAGGATGCGGTGAAGCTGGTGAACACGGTGCCGTCGGCGATGACGGAGCTGTTGCGGATAGGAGGAGTGCCGGCTTCGGTGCGGGTGGTGAACCTGGCGGGCGAAGCCTTGCAGCGCAGTCTGGTGGAGGGGATTTACCGGCAGACGAAGGTGGAGCGGGTGGTGAATCTCTATGGGCCGTCGGAAGACACGACGTACTCCACTTACGAAGAGCTAGGGAAAGAGGAGCGGAAGGGTGGTGTTGCGATCGGGATGCCGATAGCGAACACGGAAGCGTATGTGCTGGATGAAGGAGGGCAGGCGTTGCCGGCGGGAGTGGCCGGGGAGCTGTACCTGGGAGGAGCAGGACTGGCGCGAGGGTATCTGAACCGTCCGGAACTGACGGCGGAGAGGTTTGTGCCGCACGGGTTGAGTCGAGTGGCAGGGCAGAGATTGTACCGGACGGGAGACCGGGCGAGGTGGAACCGGGAAGGGCGACTGGAGTTTCTGGGGCGGATGGACCATCAGGTGAAGGTGAGGGGGTACCGGATTGAGCTGGGAGAGATTGAGGAGGTGCTGCAAAGGCAGGAGCAGGTGGATCAGGCGGTGGTGGTGGCGCGGGAGGATGGAAGCGGAGGCAAGCAGCTGGTGGGCTATGTCGGGGTGAAGGGGAAGAAAGAGGAGTTCAACAGGAGTGAAGTGCTGGAGTCACTGAGGCGGGAGTTGCCGGAGTACATGGTTCCGACGGTGCTGGTGGCGGTGGAGGAGATGCCGCTGACGCCGAACGGGAAGGTGGATCGCAAGGCTTTGCTGAGCATGGAAGTGGAAGCATGGAGTGAAGCAGGAGGAAGAGAGAGCAGAAGAGCGAAGGATGCGGAAGAGGAGATTGTAGCCGGGATCATGGCGGGAGTGCTGAAGAGGAAAGAGGTAGGAGCGGAGGAGAACTTTTTTGTTCTGGGCGGGCACTCGCTGCTGGCGACCCAGGTGATGGCGCGAGTAGGGAAGGTGTTTGGAGTGGAGTTGCCGTTGCGGGTGCTGTTTGAGCGGGCGACGGTGGCGGGAGTGGCGGAAGCGGTGAGGCAGGCGAGGGAAGTGGGAGGAAGCAAGAAGAGGGTGCCGCGATTGGAGAAGCGGGAGCATGGAGGAGAGTTGCCGCTGTCGTATGCGCAGGAGCGGATGTGGTTTCTGCAGCAACTGGAACCGGAGAGTGCGGCCTACAACATGACGTTTGCGGTGCGGCTGAGGGGAGAGTTGAAGAGGGAGGTGGCGGAGAGGAGTTTGAATGAGATGGTGAAGCGGCACGAGGTGCTGCGGACGAGCTTTGGGGTGAAAGAGGGAGAGGAGGTGCAGAGGATCGCGGGGGAGGCCGCGGTGAAAGTAGGGATCGAAGATCTGCGAGGAATAGAGGCAGGAGAGGAGAGAGAGCGGGAGCTGAAGAGATTGGTGAAGGAAGAAGCGGGAATGCCATTCCGGCTGGAGGAGAGTCCGCTGCTGCGAGTGAGGCTGGTGCAGGTGGGGGAGGAGGAGCATGTGCTGCAGGTGACGATGCACCACATCGTGAGTGACGGATGGTCGGCGGGGGTGATGGTGAGGGAGTTTGCGGAGCTGTACGGAGCAGGGGTGAAGGGAGAAGAGGCGAGGCTGGAAGAGTTAAAGGTGCAGTACGGGGATTATGCGGAGTGGCAGCGGGAGTGGCTGGAGGGAGGAGAGCTGGAGGAGCAGCTGGAGTACTGGCGGGAGCAGTTGAAGGGACTGGAGGCTTTGGAGCTGCCGACGGACCATGGAAGGCCGGCGGTGATGAGCCAGCGTGGAGGGACGAAGAGCTTTTCTCTTGCGCGAGAGCTGACGGAGAGATTGAAGGAGGAGAGCCGGGGAGAGGGAGTGACGCTGTTCATGAGCGTGGTGAGTGGGCTGCAGGTATTGCTGAGCAAGTACGCGGGGCAGGAGGAAGTGGCGGTGGGGACGGTGGTGGCGAACCGGAGGCGGGAGGAGTTGGAGGAGCTGATCGGATTTTTTGTGAACACGCTGGTGTTGCGGACGGATGTGAGCGGCAATCCAGGGTTCAAGCAGGTACAGCAGAGAGTGAGGGAGGTGACGCTGGGGGCGTATCAGCACCAGGATGTGCCGTTTGAGAAGGTGGTGGAGGAGTTGCAGCCGGGGAGAGACATGAGCCGGTCGCCGTTGTTCCAGGTGATGGTGGCATTGGAGAACACGGAGGAGTGGAAGCTGGAGATGGCGGGGCTGGAGGCGAGCCCATTTGCCATTGAGACAGAGACAACGAAGTTCGATCTGCAGTTCAGTCTCAGGGAGAGTGCAAACGGTTTGCAGGGCGAGGTGGGCTATGCGACGGACTTGTACGAAGACGAGACGATCGAGCGGCTAGTAAGCCATTTTCGGTTCGTGGTGGAAGAGATGGTGAGGGATCCGGAGCAGAGGATCGGGGAGCTGTGTCTGCTGGGAGAGGAAGAGAAGCAGCAGGTGCTGGTGGAGTGGAACCGGACGGAGCGGGAGTATCCATCGAGGACGATCCATGAGCTGTTTGCGAGCCAGGCGGGGAGGACGCCGGAAGCTATAGCGGTGGTGTGTGGCGGGGAGAAGCTGAGTTATGAGGAGCTGAACGCGAGAGCGAATCAGCTGGGGCATTACCTGAGGCAGCAGGGAGTAGGGCCGGAGGTGCGGGTGGCGGTATGCCTGGAGCGGAGCGTGGAGATGGTGGTGGCGCTCTTAGCGGTGCTGAAGGCGGGAGGAGCGTATGTGCCGCTCGATCCTGCGTATCCGCAAGAGCGGCTCAAGTTCATGGTGGAGGATTCAGAGGCTGCAGTTCTGCTGACGGAGAGCAGGTTTGCGCAACAGTTCGCGAACACTGCAATCAGAGTGCTGGTGATGGATGAAGAAGGGGAACAGATCGAGCAGCAGAGCAGTGCAGAGTTAAGCAGTGCCTCGGCACCGGAGAACTTGGCCTATGTGATTTACACCTCCGGATCAACGGGACGGCCGAAGGGAGTAGCGATTACCCACAGCAGTGCCAATGTACTGCTGCACTGGGGACGGGAGGTATTCGGAGCGGAAGAGTTGAAGGGAGTGCTGGCGTCAACCTCGATCTGCTTTGACCTTTCGATATTTGAGTTGTTCCTGCCCTTGAGCTGGGGCGGGACGGTGCTGCTGGTGAGGAATGCACTGGAGCTGCCGGAGTGGGCGGATAAGGATGCGGTGAAGCTGGTGAACACGGTGCCGTCGGCGATGACGGAGCTGTTGCGGATAGGAGGAGTGCCGGCTTCGGTGCGGGTGGTGAACCTGGCGGGCGAAGCCTTGCAGCGCAGTCTGGTGGAGGGGATTTACCGGCAGACGAAGGTGGAGCGGGTGGTGAATCTCTATGGGCCATCGGAAGACACGACCTACTCCACTTACGAAGAGCTAGGGAAAGAGGAGCGGAAGGGTGGTGTTGCGATCGGGATGCCGATAGCGAACACGGAAGCGTATGTGCTGGATGAAGGAGGGCAGGCGTTGCCGGCGGGAGTGGCCGGGGAGTTGTACCTGGGAGGAGCAGGACTGGCGCGAGGGTATCTGAACCGTCCGGAACTGACGGCGGAGAGGTTTGTGCCGCATGGGTTGAGTCGAGTGGCAGGGCAGAGATTGTACCGGACAGGAGACCGGGTGAGGTGGAACCGGGAAGGGCGATTGGAGTTTCTGGGGCGGATGGACCATCAGGTGAAGGTGAGGGGGTACCGGATTGAGCTGGGAGAGATTGAGGAGGTGCTGCAAAGGCAGGAGCAGGTGGATCAGGCGGTGGTGGTGGCGCGGGAGGATGGAAGCGGAGGCAAGCAGCTGGTGGGCTACGTCGGGGTGAAGGGGAAGAAAGAGGAGTTCAACAGGAATGAAGTGCTGGAGTCACTGAGGCGGGAGTTGCCGGAGTACATGGTTCCGACGGTGCTGGTGGCGGTGGAGGAGATGCCGCTGACGCCGAACGGGAAGGTGGATCGCAAGGCTTTGCTGAGCATGGAAGTGGAAGCATGGAGTGAAGCAGGAGGAAGAGAGAGCAGAAGAGCGAAGGATGCGGAAGAGGAGATTGTAGCCGGGATCATGGCGGGGGTGCTGAAGAGGAAAGAGGTAGGAGCGGAGGAGAACTTCTTTACCCTGGGCGGGCACTCACTGCTGGCAACCCAGGTCATATCGCGTGTGCGCAGCGTGTTCGGAGTAGAACTTCCGTTGCGAAGCTTGTTCGAGTCACCGACTGTGGCACAGTTGACGGCAAAAGTACGACAGACCAGAACGATCACTCACGCAGCGGCTCCGCCCTTGCTTGCGGTAGAGAGAGCGGGCGCATTACCTCTGTCGTTTGCCCAGCAGCGTCTCTGGTTCCTGAATCAGCTGGATCCGCAGAGCACAGCATTTAACGTGCCTATCGCTTTGCGAGTAAAGGGAAAGCTTGATATACAGCTATTTAAACAGGCAGTGAACGGGATTGTAGACCGTCACGAAGTACTGCGAACAACATACAAATTCATCGATGGCGAAGTCAGGCAGTACGTTGAACACCAGCAAGAACTTCCCATTTCTGCGCATGACCTGAGTGCGTTGCCAGATGTTCACAAAACATCTCAAGCAGATCTTTTGGCTCGGGAAGAAATCCGCACGCCGTTCAATCTCGAACGTGGTCCCCTGGTGCGAATCAGCGTGCTGCGTCTTCATGAGGCGGAGCACGTGATCCTTGTTACCATGCACCACATTGTGAGTGATGGTTGGTCAATAGCAATTTTTGTTCGCGAGTTCGCGACCATCTACGCAGCTTTGAGAGATGATGCAGCCCCGGCGCTCCCGGAATTGCCTATCCAATATCCCGACTATGCCGTATGGCAAAGAAATTGGCTTCAAGGCGATGTGCTGGACAAAGAATTGCAATACTGGAGAACCCAGCTGGAAGGGCTGGAAACACTTGAGTTGCCCACGGACAATCCACGGCCTGCGGTTCTGACGAGACGTGGTGGGAGAATCCAATTCCACATTTCGGCTGAGGAGGTCACTGATCTCGAAGCTGTTGCCCGAAAACAGAATGTCACTCTCTTTATGAATTTATTGGTGGCTTTCCAGGTGGTTTTAGGGCGTTGGGCCGGGCAACGAGATGTGGTTGTAGGAACAGATATTGCGAACAGGAATCGGCTGGAAACGGAAAATCTGATTGGCTTCTTCGTGAACCAGCTGGTACTACGCAGCCACTGGAGCGATGGAGTCACCTTTAAAGAATTGTTACGCCACGTGCGTGAGACGCTCCTTGGCGCTTATGAACACCAAAATGTGCCGTTCGAAAAGCTAGTGGAGGAACTCGAGCCGCAAAGAGAACTCAATCGGGCTCCCTTGTTCCAGGTAAAGCTGGTTTTGCAGAACGCCCCTCACGACACCCAGATCAATATTGAAGGGCTCGAGTTCTCCCCCTTCCATGAAGAACTCGGGGACACAATTAAAGTCGATCTGCACTTGATGTTTATGCCTGCCCAGAATGGGATCACGGGACTCCTTACGTACAGTCAGGACCTTTTCAACCAATCTACAGCAGAACGTTTAGCCACTCATGTACAGGTATTGTTGAACGCGTTGCCCGGGCAAATCGATCTGCCGGTTGACGAATTTGAGCTGGTTACAGACAAAGAGCGCGAGCAATTGTTATTTGAGTGGAACGGGAAGCAACAGTTCGATTCAGATCTCAAGTTCGTGCATGAAATGTTGGCGGAGCACGCACAAGTTGACCCCAATGCCATGGCAATTGAGTGGGATGGGGGGAGGTGCACCTACAGTGAGTTGAACCGCCGGTCGAACCAGCTTGCACACTATCTGCGTGCAATCGGAGTCGGGCCGGAGGCCCGAGTTGGCCTGTACGGTAATCGCTGCATAGAGATGATTGTGGGTCTCTTTGGCATTCTCAAGTCAGGTGGTGCCTATGTACCACTTGATGGCGACTGCCCGAAGGAGAGGCTGGGCTGGATGATAGAGGAACTCGGAATCGGGGTGGTTGTGACCGAATCTCAATATCGCGAAGCCGTACCTGGATATTGGATTCAGACCGTTTGCCTCGACAGCGATTGGCATGAGATTGAAAAAGAAAGCACCGAAGCCTTGGTTGAGAGACCAGACCCAGACAACCTCGCGTACGCGATTTACACGTCAGGCTCGACTGGGAAAGCGAAGGCGGTTGGCATAGCTCATCGTCAGCTCAGTCATTATGTCCGCACAATGGGCGAGAAGCTTGGCCTTGATCAATGTGCCAGCTTTTGCCTCGTATCCAGCCTGGCGGCAGATCTGGGATATACCGCATTGTATCCAGCCATTGCCAACGGGGCGCGGCTGCATCTTGCTCCGGATTGGGAGAGCGGGAAGATGCAGGAATATCTCGAGAAAACCAATGTCGATTGTCTCAAGATCACTCCTACCCACCTTCGCGCAATGATCGATAAAGAAGGGAAGGCCCGAGTCTTGCCACGCAAGAGGCTGGTGATCGGCGGTGAAGCGTCAGAGCTGCAATGGGTGCAGTGGCTACGCAGCCTGGATCCGCAGCGCGAGATTTGGAATCACTATGGTCCCACGGAATCCACAATTGGGGTCACAGCTTACAACATCGCTAACTCGCCCGACGCAAAACACGGAAGAGTTCCAATCGGGCGCGGCATCAGCAACAGTGAGACCTACGTATTGGACCATCAGATGCGGCTGGTGCCTGTAGGAGTGGCAGGTGAACTGTACATCGGTGGTGCCGGTCTGGCACGAGGATATCTGAACAGACCAGAGCTTACGGCTGAAAAATTCGTGCCAAACCCCTTCGGCAGCAGTCCGGGAGAACGGCTGTATCGCACCGGTGATCGGGCGAGATGGCGAATTGATGGGGATCTCGAATATCTGGGGAGAATAGACGAGCAGGTCAAGATTCGTGGTTACCGCATTGAACCGGGAGAAATTACTGCAATCCTGCGCGAGCACGCCGGAGTAAAAGAAGCCATGGTCGTGGTGCAGCAGGATGCATCGGCAGGTAAGCGCCTGGTTGGATATGTCGTTGGAAAATCCGGTGAAAGAGAGCTGCACGCGAGCGAACTTCGGAGCTATCTCCAGGAACGCCTGCCCGACTATATGGTACCTGCGAAACTGGTGGTGCTTGATTCCATGCCACTCCTCCCCAATGGCAAGGTGAACCGGAGGGCATTGCCTGTTGCCGATATCAAAGGAGAGGAAAAAAATTATGTTGCTCCCCGGGATGCAGTGGAGGACACGATTGCGAATATCTGGGGAGAGGTGCTTGCTGTCGCACAGGTAGGCGTGGAAGACAATTTTTTTGAATTGGGTGGCCATTCGCTTCTGGCAACGCAAGTGGTTGCGCGAATTAGCGATGTCTTCGGAATTGAATTGCCGTTGCATCTTCTCTTTGAAGCCCCCACAGTCGCTGGTCTGGCTGAGCGGCTTCGGCAGCAAGGCTTGAACCTCGAGCAGTTGCTGGCTGAGGTGGAATCTCTTTCCGACGATGAGATTGAATCTTTCCTGACTTTAGACGCAGAAAACGAAACAAACTGACAGCGCTTTCCGAGTTCTTGGCTGTTCGCCAATATCTTTCAAATAATCAAAAAATGGCACGTGCCGCTATGTGTTTTTGCGACGCCCGCGCCGAAGTGATGCGTCCTTGAATTATGTAAGAGGCATACCAGATGAGTAATATTCTCTCGCGTATTGAAAAGCTTTCTCCTAAACAACGCAAACTACTGGAACTAAAGAAAGCTGAAAAACTCAAAATACCGCCTCTGCAGCGGGCCAATACTTCATCCCGCCTACCTTTGTCCTTTGCTCAGCAGCGGCTGTGGTTTCTGCACCATCTGAAACCCGAAAGCGCGCTCTATAACGTGCCCGTGGCATTGCGCATCAGGGGGAAATTTGACACTAGGGTGTTGCAGCAGGCGGTAAACGAGATCGTTAGACGGCATGAAGTTTTGCGGACTACATATCGCATGGAAGACGGAGAAATTTGGCAGGAGATAGGGCCAGCAGAAAGCGTGCTGGTGTTTTGGGATGACCTGACTATTTTGGATGCTCAGGAGCGTGAGTTAAAGACCGAGCAACTGGTCAACGAAGAAGCACAAAAGCCGTTTGATCTCGCACATGGGCCCTTGTTGAGGATCAAGGTGCTTAAGCTAGGTGAACTCGAACATGCAGTCGAAGCCACGATGCACCACATCGTGAGCGATGGCTGGTCAAAAGCAATCTTCATCCGCGAATTTGCGGCACTTTATCAGGCCTTCTCGCAGGGTGAGGTATCTCCGCTGGCGGAATTGCCTGTTCAATATGCTGATTATGTCCTGTGGCAGCGCACCTTGCTGAAAGGTGAATTCCTCAACCAGCAGCTCAAATACTGGCAACAGCAGTTGTCTGGCCTGGAAACACTGGATCTTCCAACGGATTATGCGCGCCCTGTGACGATGAGCGACAAAGGAGCCTCCATAAAGCTCACGTTCGATGAGGCGCTCACCATGCGCCTGAAGCAGTTCAGCCAGGCTGAAGGCGCCACACCTTTCATGGTCCTTCTTGCCGCTTTTCAGATATTGATGAAGATCTATGCGGGTCAACATGACATCGCTGTGGGCACTCCAATCGCAAACCGTAGAAAGATCGAAACGGAAGCACTGATTGGCTTTTTTGTGAACACCCTTGTACTGAGAAGCAATCTGGGTGGAAATCCGAGCTTCAGGGAAGTGCTGCAGCGAGTAAGGCAGGTGACGCTGGGAGCATATCAGCATCAAGACGTGCCATTCGAAAAGATTGTTGAAGAGCTTCATCCGGACCGGCACCTGAGTCGGTCGCCACTGTTCCAGGTGATGATGACGTTGCAAAACATTGAAGCGCCACAGATGGAAATTGCCGGGCTGCAGGTTGTGCCTTACAACCTTGAATTCAGTGTGGCCAAATTCGATCTTCTCCTGGCCCTCAGTGAGAGCACGCATGGATTGATTGGTGAGATCAGCTATGCACTTGATTTGTTCGTGCCAGAGACAATCCACCGCCTGGTGAAACATTTTGAATTGGTGCTGGAGGAGATGGTGAGGGATCCGGAGCAGAGGATCGGGGAGCTGTGTCTGCTGGGAGAGGAAGAGAAGCAGCAGGTGCTGGTGGAGTGGAACCGGACGGAGCGGGAGTATCCATCAAGGACGATCCATGAGCTGTTTGCGGGCCAGGCGGAGAGAACGCCGGAAGCTATAGCGGTGGTGTGTGGCGGGGAGAAGCTAAGTTATGAGGAGCTGAACGCGAGAGCGAATCAGCTGGGGCATTACCTGAGGCAGCAGGGAGTGGGGCCGGAGGTGCGGGTGGCGGTATGCCTGGAGCGGAGCGTGGAGATGGTGGCGGCGCTCTTAGCGGTGCTGAAGGCGGGAGGAGCGTATGTGCCGCTCGATCCTGCATATCCGCAAGAGCGGCTCCGGTTCATGGTGGAGGACTCAGAGGCTGCAGTTCTGCTGACGGAGAGCAGGTTTGCGCAACAGTTCGCGAACACTGCAATCAGAGTGCTGGTGATGGATGAAGAACGGAAGCAGATCGAGCTAGAGAGCAGTGCAGAGTTAAGCAGTACAACCGCAGCGGCAGAATCTTGGCCTATGTGATCTACACCTCGGGATCAACGGGACGGCCGAAGGGAGTAGCGATTACCCACAGCAGTGCCAATGTACTGCTGCACTGGGGACGGGAGGTATTCGGAGCGGAAGAGCTGAAGGGAGTGCTGGCGTCAACCTCAATCTGCTTTGACCTTTCGATATTTGAGTTGTTCCTGCCCTTGAGCTGGGGCGGGACGGTGCTGCTGGTGAGGAATGCACTGGAGTTGCCGGAGTGGGCGGATAAGGATGCGGTGAAACTGGTGAACACGGTGCCGTCGGCGATGACGGAGCTGTTGCGGATGGGAGGAGTACCGGCTTCGGTGCGGGTGGTGAACCTGGCGGGCGAAGCCTTGCAGCGCAGTCTGGTGGAGGGGATTTACCGGCAGACGAAGGTGGAGCGGGTGGTGAATCTCTATGGGCCATCGGAGGACACGACATACTCCACTTACGAAGAGCTAGGGAAGGAGGAGCGGAAGGGTGGTGTTGCGATCGGGATGCCGATAGCGAACACGGAAGCGTATGTGCTGGATGAAGGAGGGCAGGCGTTGCCGGCGGGAGTGGCCGGGGAGCTGTACCTGGGAGGAGCAGGACTGGCGCGAGGATATCTGAAGCGTCCGGAACTGACGGCGGAGAGGTTTGTGCCGCACGGGTTGAGTCGAGTGGCAGGGCAGAGATTGTACCGGACAGGAGACCGGGTGAGATGGAACCGGGAAGGGCGACTGGAGTTTCTGGGGCGGATGGACCATCAGGTAAAGGTGAGGGGGTACCGGATTGAGCTGGGAGAGATCGAGGAGGTGCTGCAGAGGCAGGAGCAGGTGGAGCAGGCGGTGGTGGTGGCGCGGGAGGATGGAAGCGGAGGCAAGCAGCTGGTGGGCTATGTCGGGGTGAAGGGGAAGAAAGAGGAGTTCAACAGGAGTGAAGTGCTGGAGTCACTGAGGCGGGAGTTGCCGGAGTACATGGTGCCGACGGTGCTGGTGGCGGTGGAGGAGATGCCGCTGACGCCGAACGGGAAGGTGGATCGCAAGGCTTTACCGGAGCCGAATTTTGAAACTGCTGATAATGCTCCTCCGTGCCGTGCGCCTCAAAATGCAGAAGAAGAAATTCTCGCCGGCATTGTCGCTCAGGCATTGCATCGGCCTCACGTTTACGTAGAAGAAAACTTCTTCCAGGCGGGTGGCCATTCTTTGCTGGCGATGCAGGTCATTTCGCGTACAAGATCGGTGTTCAATGTCGATCTGCCGGTTCGGGCACTGTTTGAAACCCCCACGGTCGCTGGCTTGGCCGAGCGCGTGATCCATCTGCGCACACAGGGCACAAAAGCCAAGAAGCCTGCAATCAATGCGGTAGTGCGTGGCAGTGAACTGGAACTGTCGTTCGCGCAGCAGCGGTTGTGGTTCCTGATGCAGGTGATGCCGGGCAACACCTCCTACAACATCCCCATGGCACTGCGGATGCGGGGTGAACTTGATCTGGAAGCGCTGAAAGGGAGCATTCGCGAGATTGTGCGCCGTCACGAAGTGCTGCGCACACGGTTTGAGACGGTGAATGGCAGGCCGCGACAGATCATCGAGCCGGAGATCGATCTGGATCTGGAGGTGGTGGATCTGGAAAGCGTGGCTGAGGCAGAACGGGATGAAGCTCTGTTGCGGCTGGCGGTGGAAGAAGCGCAGAAGCCGTTTGATCTGGAAAAAGGGCCGATGGTGCGGGTGGGACTGGTGCGGGTGGGCGAGCAGGACCATGCTTTGCTGATGACCATGCACCATATCGTTTCAGACGCAGTGTCGACCGCCGTCGCGGTGCGGGAGCTGACGGCATTGTATGCGGCGTATAGAGAAGGGAAAGAATCGCCATTGCAGGAACTTGCGATCCAGTATGCCGATTACGCGGCTTGGCAGCGAGGGTGGCTGAAAGGGGAGGTGCTGGAGGAGCAGACAGCGTACTGGAAACAGGAACTGGGAGGAGTAAAAGCGCTGAGGATGCCGACAGATCGTCCATGGACGGCACAGACTACGGCGAAGAGCGGTTTTGCCCGATTCAGGATGGCGCAGGCAGAAACGGCGAAGGTGAAGGAGCTGAGTCAGCGTGAAGGGGTGACGATGTTCATGACGCTGATGGCGGCCTTCCAGGTGCTGCTGTACCGGTACAGCGGGCAGGAGGATTTTGCGGTAGGGACGCCGATAGCGGGACGAACGGCGACGGAAACTGAGCCGCTGATCGGGTTTTTTGTGAACACGCTGGTGCTGCCGGCGGAGGTGGGAGGAGGGCCGAGTTTCCGGCAGGTGCTGCAGCGGATGAAGACCAAGACGATGGGAGCGTACGCGCACCAGGATGTGCCGTTTGAGCGTCTGGTGGACTCGCTGCAGATCGAGCGTAATGTCAATCGCTCACCATTGTTCCAGGCGTCACTCGTTTTCCAGAATGTCGATCTGGGCACTCTCGATCTGGGAGGGGTAAGGCTGCAAAACATTGAACTACAAAACCTCACCGCTAAATTTGAATTGCTGCTGGCGATCGGGAATGTGCAAGGCATGTTGGTGGGCAACATGCAGTATTACGCGGAGTTGTTTGAAGAAGAGACGATGGTGGTGATGATGCGGCGGCTGGAGCATCTGCTGGAGGAAGTGGCAGAGAATCCGCAGCAGTCGATTGATGCCGTTGGTCTGCTGAGCCTGGCTGAACGCGAACAGTTGGAGAGCGGTTGGAGCGGGCCGGCAGTGGTTCAGCGGGTAAAAGAGACGTTGCCTGAGTTGGTGGAGTATTGGGCGGAACAAAAGCCGGAGAGCACAGCGCTGGTGAGTGGAGATGGAGAGGAGTTGAGTTATGCGGAGTTGGAGCGGGCATCGAGCTTGGTAAGCAAGCGTCTGCGGAAAGAAGGAGTGAGAGCAGGAGCTGTTGTGGGGATCTGGGTGGAAGGGATGAGGGAATGGCTGATTGCAGCGGTGGGTGTGTTGAAGGCAGGTGGAGTGTTTCTGCCAGTGGAGGCTGCAGGCCCGGCAAGCAGGCGAGAGCAGATGCTGAAGGATGCAGGTGCCGCGTGGCTGATCACGGAAGAGAGAGCTGGTTGAGGCAGAGAGCTGAAGGTTCGGGCATAAAGCTGCTGCGTGTGAATGAGCTGATGGGAGAGGACGAAGCAGCAACAGAAGAAAGGAAGCAAGAGGATCTGGAGTCCGTGGCGGTGGTGATTGATGGAGCGAGTGTGGCGTGTGTGATGTACCGGTCGGGAAGGAGAGGAAACCCAGAGAGCATCTGGCTGAACCAGCGGACGCTGTGCGGAACGGGAGCATTGCGGGTTGGGGAAGAGGACCGGGTGGCATTGCGGCTGAGTGTGGAGGAAGAAGCCGGAGTGCTGGAGCTGCTGCGGGTGATTGCAGCGGGAGGTTGTGTGCTGGAGATGAGCAAGGCGCTGGTGCGAGCGCCACGGAAGATGGCGGAGATGCTGGAAGAGCAGGGGAGCACGGTAGTGTGGGGGAAGGGAGCGGAGTTGGAGCGTTTGGGCCGGGAGTTTGCTGAGAGCCTGGAGCAGGTGCGAGCCGTGGTATGCGTGGAAGGATGGGAAGGGCAGAGATGGGCGGCGGAAGCATTGCCTGAGGAACTGCTGGAACGGGTGTACGGGACATATGGGACGGTGGAAACAGGAGGAGCGGGAGTGCTGTATGGGTTGCGTGAGATGAGAGGGAACGGCGAGCGTGCGGGGATAAGGATGAACGGAGTAGCAGCAGGCAAGCGGGTGTATGTGCTGGACGGGGAGATGAGGGGAGTGCCGGAGGGATTGGTGGGAGAGATCTATATCGGAGGAGAGGAGCAGGGACTGTGGCGAGGAGATGGGGAAGAGACGGCCTGGAGTTGGGTGCCGGACCAGTGGAGTGAGCGAGCGGGAGCGCGGTTGTACCGGACGGGGGACCTGGGGCGGAGGAGGAAGGATGGAGTGCTGGAGCATGTAGGGAGGAAAGACCGTCAGGCCATGGTGGGAGGAGTGCGGGTGCACGAGGAGGAGATCGAAGCGGTATTGAGGAAGACGGCCGGGGTAGCGGAAGCGGCGGTGGTGATCGGAGTGAATGGGAACAAAGATGGGAAGCTGACAGGGCGGACAGAGATCACGGCGTGGGTGGAGAGGAGTGACAAGATAACGAGCCAGAACGGTTTCTTTGTCGAAGAATTGCTGAAGGAGATGAAGCGGGAGTTGCCGGAGGCGATGGTGCCGCAGCGGGTGATTGAGGTGGAGGAGTGGCCGCGGAGGAATGGCGGAGAGATTGATCGCGGAGCGCTGGTGAGGAAGCTGGTGCAGGCAGCGGGAGAGACGGAATACACGCCAGCACGGACGGAGGAAGAGGCGCGGCTGGTGGGGATCTGGGAAGAGACGCTGGAGAAGAAGCCGATCGGGGTGCATGACAGCTTCTTCAGCATTGGCGGTGACTCATTGCTGGCGACGCAGTTGGTAGCGAGGATGAGTGCGGCGCTGGAAGTAGAGCTGCCATTGCGACGATTGTTTGAATTGCCCACAATTGCGCAATTGGCGCCGGTGGTGACAGAGCTGAAGCAGAAGGGTGGATGGAGGAAGCCGCCGATCCAGAGAATATCACGTGACGGCGAAATGGAACTGTCGTTCGCGCAGCAGCGGCTGTGGTTCCTCAACCAAATGATGCCCGGGAGCACCTCCTATCACATTCCGCTAACGATCCGACTGCATGGGCCACTTGATCTGGAGGCGCTGAAGCGGAGCATTCGCGAGATTGTGCGCCGCCACGAAGTGCTGCGCACACGGTTTGAGACGGTGAATGGCAGGCCGCGACAGATCATCGAGCCGGAGATCGATCTGGATCTGGAGGTGGTGGATCTGGAAAGCGTGGCTGCGGCAGAACGGGATGAAGCTCTGCTGCGGCTGGCGGTGGAAGAAGCGCAGAAGCCGTTTGATCTGGAAAAAGGGCCGATGGTGCGGGTGGGACTGGTGCGGGTGGGCGAGCAGGATCATGCTTTGCTGATGACCATGCACCATATCGTTTCAGACGCAGTGTCGACCGCCGTCGCGGTGCGGGAGCTGACGGGATTGTATGCGGCGTATCGAGAAGGGAAAGAATCGCCATTGCAGGAACTTGCGATCCAGTATGCCGATTACGCGGCTTGGCAGCGAGGGTGGCTGAAAGGGGAGGTGCTGGAGGAGCAGACAGCGTACTGGACTCAAGAGCTGGGAAACATAAAACCTCTGCGGGTTCCAACTGACCGTCCGCTGAGTGCTAATACGAGTGCAAAGAGCGGTTTCGTTTATTTCACCCTGAGTACCTCATTGAGCAGCAAGTTGAAGGATTTCAGTCAGCGTGAAGGGGTGACGATGTTCATGACGCTGATGGCGGCCTTCCAGGTGCTGCTGTACCGGTACAGCGGGCAGGAGGATTTTGCGGTAGGGACGCCGATAGCGGGACGAACGGCGACGGAAACCGAGCCGCTGATCGGGTTTTTTGTGAACACGCTGGTGCTGCCGGCGGAGGTGGGAGGAGGGCCGAGTTTCCGGCAGGTGCTGCAGCGGATGAAGACGAAGACGATGGGAGCGTACGCGCACCAGGATGTGCCGTTTGAGCGTCTGGTGGACTCGCTGCAGATCGAGCGCAACGTCAATCGCTCACCATTGTTCCAGGCGATGTTTGCCTTTCAGAACGCCGGGCTAGGCGCGCAACTGGACCTCGGCGGTGGCCTGAAACTCGAAGGCCTGAACACAAACAGCAGTATGGCTGCCAAATTTGAGCTGTTGCTAGCGATCAAAGATGTTGAAGAAAAAATGGTGGGCAGCATGCAGTATTACGCGGAGTTGTTTGAAGAAGAGACGATGGTGGTGATGATGCGGCGGCTGGAGCATCTGCTGGAGGAAGTGGCAGAGAATCCGCAGCAGTCGATTGATGCCGTTGGTCTGCTGAGCCTGGCTGAACGCGAACAGTTGGAGAGCGGTTGGAGCGGGCCGGCAGTGGTTCAGCGGGTAAAAGAGACGTTGCCTGAGTTGGTGGAGTATTGGGCGGAACAAAAGCCGGAGAGCAGCAGCGCTGGTGAGTGGAGATGGAGAGGAGTTGAGTTATGCGGAGTTGGAGCGGGCGTCGAGCTTGGTCGGCAGGCGTCTGCGGAAAGAAGGAGTGAGAGCAGGAGCTGTTGTGGGGATCTGGGTGGAAGGGATGAGGGAATGGGTGATTGCAGCGGTGGGTGTGTTGAAGGCAGGTGGAGTGTTTCTGCCAGTGGAGGCTGCAGGCCCGGCAAGCAGGCGAGAGCAGATGCTGAAGGATGCAGGTGGCGCGTGGCTGATCACGGAAGAAGAGCTCTCAAACTCGCAAACAGCGAATTCAGGGGTAAAGCTGCTGCGTGTGAATGAGCTGATGGGAGAGGACGAAGCAGCAACAGAAGAAAGGAAGCAAGAGGATCTGGAGTCCGTGGCGGTGGTGATTGATGGAGCGAGTGTGGCGTGTGTGATGTACCGGTCGGGAAGGAGAGGAAACCCAGAGAGCATCTGGCTGAACCAGCGGATGCTGTGCGGAACGGGAGCATTGCGGGTTGGGGAAGAGGACCGGGTGGCATTGCGGCTGAGTGTGGAGGAAGAAGCCGGAGTGCTGGAGCTGCTGCGGGTGATTGCAGCGGGAGGTTGTGTGCTGGAGATGAGCAAGGCGCTGGTGCGAGCGCCACGGAAGATGGCGGAGATGCTGGAAGAGCAGGGGAGCACGGTAGTGTGGGGGAAGGGAGCGGAGTTGGAGCGTTTGGGCCGGGAGTTTGCTGAGAGCCTGGAGCAGGTGCGAGCCGTGGTATGCGTGGAAGGATGGGAAGGGCAGAGATGGGCGGCGGAAGCATTGCCTGAGGAACTGCTGGAACGGGTGTACGGGACATATGGGACGGTGGAAACAGGAGGAGCGGGAGTGCTGTATGGGTTGCGTGAGATGAGAGGGAACGGCGAGCGTGCGGGGATAAGGATGAACGGAGTAGCAGCAGGCAAGCGGGTGTATGTGCTGGACGGGGAGATGAGGGGAGTGCCGGAGGGATTGGTGGGAGAGATCTATATCGGAGGAGAGGAGCAGGGACTGTGGCGAGGAGATGGGGAAGAGACGGCCTGGAGTTGGGTGCCGGACCAGTGGAGTGAGCGAGCGGGAGCGCGGTTGTACCGGACGGGGGACCTGGGGCGGAGGAGGAAGGATGGAGTGCTGGAGCATGTAGGGAGGAAAGACCGTCAGGCCATGGTGGGAGGAGTGCGGGTGCACGAGGAGGAGATCGAAGCGGTATTGAGGAAGACGGCCGGGGTAGCGGAAGCGGCGGTGGTGATCGGAGTGAATGGGAACAAAGATGGGAAGCTGACAGGGCGGACAGAGATCACGGCGTGGGTGGAGAGGAGTGACAAGATAACGAGCCAGAACGGTTTCTTTGTCGAAGAATTGCTGAAGGAGATGAAGCGGGAGTTGCCGGAGGCGATGGTGCCGCAGCGGGTGATTGAGGTGGAGGAGTGGCCGCGGAGGAAGGGCGGAGAGATTGATCGCGGAGCGCTGGCGAGGAAGCTGGTGCAGGCAGCGGGAGAGACGGAATACACGCCAGCACGGACGGAGGAAGAGGCGCGGCTGGTGGGGATCTGGGAAGAGACGCTGGAGAAGAAGCCGATCGGGGTGCATGACAGCTTCTTCAGCATTGGCGGTGACTCATTGCTGGCGACGCAGTTGGTAGCGAGGATGAGTGCGGCGCTGGAAGTAGAGCTGCCATTGCGACGATTGTTTGAATTGCCCACAATTGCGCAATTGGCGCCGGTGGTGACAGAGCTGAAGCAGAAGGGCGGATGGAGGAAGCCGCCGATCCAGAAAATATCACGTGACGGCGAACTGGAACTTTCCTTCGCGCAGCAGCGTTTGTGGTTCCTGATGCAGGTGATGCCGGGCAACACCTCCTACAACATTCCCATGGCATTGCGCATGCGGGGTGAACTTGATCTGGAAGCGCTGAAGCGGAGCATTCGCGAGATTGTGCGCCGTCATGAAGTGCTGCGCACACGGTTTGAGACGGTGAATGGCAGGCCGCGACAGATCATCGAGCCGGAGATCGATCTGGATCTGGAGGTGGTGGACCTGGAAAGCGTGGCTGCGGCAGAACGGGATGAAGCTCTGTTGCGGCTGGCGGTGGAAGAAGCGCAGAAGCCGTTTGATCTGGAAAAAGGGCCGATGGTGCGGGTGGGACTGGTGCGGGTGGGTGAGCAGGATCATGCTTTGCTGATGACCATGCACCATATCGTTTCAGACGCAGTGTCGACCGCCGTCGCGGTGCGGGAGCTGACGGCATTGTATGCGGCGTATAGAGAAAGGAAAGAATCGCCATTGCAGGAACTTGCGATTCAGTATGCCGATTACGCGGCTTGGCAGCGAGGGTGGCTGAAAGGGGAGGTGCTGGAGGAGCAGACAGCGTACTGGAAACAGGAACTGGGAGGAGTAAAAGCGCTGAGGATGCCGACAGATCGTCCATGGACGGCACAGACTACGGCGAAGAGCGGTTTTGCCCGATTCAGGATGGCGCAGGCAGAAACGGCGAAGGTGAAGGAGCTGAGTCAGCGTGAAGGGGTGACGATGTTCATGACGCTGATGGCGGCCTTCCAGGTGCTGCTGTACCGGTACAGCGGGCAGGAGGATTTTGCGGTAGGGACGCCGATAGCGGGACGAACGGCGACGGAGACTGAGCCGTTGATCGGGTTTTTTGTGAACACGCTGGTGCTGCCGGCGGAGGTGGGAGGAGGGCCGAGTTTCCGGCAGGTGCTGCAGCGGATGAAGACCAAGACGATGGGAGCGTACGCGCACCAGGATGTGCCGTTTGAACGTCTGGTGGATTCGCTGCAGATCGAGCGTAATGTCAATCGCTCACCATTGTTCCAGGCGATGTTTGCCTTCCAGAATGCCGGGCTAGGTGCTGAGCTTGATCTTGGCGGTGGCTTGAAACTGGAAGGGCTGAACGTAGGCACAGGTATGGCGGCCAAGTTCGAACTGCTGCTGGCGATTGGTGATGTACAGGATGCGCTGGTGGCGAGCATGCAGTATTACGCGGAGTTGTTTGAAGAAGAGACGATGGTGGTGATGATGCGGCGGCTGGAGCATCTGCTGGAGGAAGTGGCAGAGAATCCGCAGCAGTCGATTGATGCCGTTGGTCTGCTGAGCCTGGCTGAACGCGAACAGTTGGAGAGCGGTTGGAGCGGGCCGGCAGTGGTTCAGCGGGTAAAAGAGACGTTGCCTGAGTTGGTGGAGTATTGGGCGGAACAAAAGCCGGAGAGCACAGCGCTGGTGAGTGGAGATGGAGAGGAGTTGAGTTATGCGGAGTTGGAGCGGGCATCGAGCTTGGTAAGCAAGCGTCTGCGGAGAGAAGGAGTGAGAGCAGGAGCTGTTGTGGGGATCTGGGTGGAAGGGATGAGGGAATGGCTGATTGCAGCAGTGGGTGTGTTGAAGGCAGGTGGAGTGTTCCTGCCAGTGGAGGCTGCAGGCCCGGCAAGCAGGCGAGAGCAGATGCTGAAGGATGCAGGTGGGGCGTGGGTGATCACGGAAGAAGAGCTCTCAAACTCGCAAACAGCGAATTCAGGGGTAAAGCTGCTGCACGTGAATGCGCTCATGGAAGCAGCAGAAGAAGGACGAAGGACGGAAGCAAGAAGATCGGCAGCCGTGAATCGGTGGTGATTGATGGAGCGAGTGTGGCGTGTGTGATGTACCGGTCGGGAAGGAGAGGAAAACCAGAGAGCATCTGGCTGAACCAGCGGACGCTGTGCGGAACGGGAGCATTGCGGGTTGGAGAAGAGGACCGGGTGGCATTGCGGCTGAGTGTGGAAGACGAAGTCGGAGTGCTGGAGCTGCTGCGGGTGATTGCAGCGGGAGGTTGTGTGCTGGAGATGAGCAAGGCGCTGGTGCGAGCGCCACGGAAGATGGCGGAGATGCTGGAAGAGCAGGGGAGCACGGTAATGTGGGGGAAGGGAGCGGAGTTGGAGCGTTTGGGCCGGGAGTTTGCTGGGAGCCTGGAGCAGGTGCGAGCCGTGATATGCGTGGAAGGATGGGAAGGGCAGAGATGGGCGGCGGAAGCATTGCCTGAGGAACTGCTGGAACGGGTGTACGGGACATATGGGACGGTGGAAACAGGAGGAGCGGGAGTGCTGTATGGGTTGCGTGAGATGAGGGGGAACGGCGAGCGTGCGGGGATAAGGATGAACGGAGTAGCAGCAGGCAAGCGGGTGTATGTGCTGGACGGGGAGATGAGGGGAGTGCCGGAGGGATTGGTGGGAGAGATCTATATCGGAGGAGAGGAGCAGGGACTGTGGCGAGGAGATGGAGAAGAGACGGCCTGGAGTTGGGTGCCGGACCAGTGGAGTGAGCGAGCCGGAGCGCGGTTGTACCGGACGGGGGACCTGGGGCGGAGGAGGAAGGATGGAGTGCTGGAGCATGTCGGGAGGAAAGACCGTCAGGCCATGGTGGGAGGAGTGCGGGTGCACGAGGAGGAGATCGAAGCGGTATTGAGGAAGACGGCCGGGGTAGCGGAAGCGGCGGTGGTGATCGGAGTGAATGGGAACAAAGATGGGAAGCTGACAGGGCGGACAGAGATCACGGCGTGGGTGGAGAGGAGTGACAAGATAACGAGCCAGAACGGTTTCTTTGTCGAAGAATTGCTGAAGGAGATGAAGCGGGAGTTGCCGGAGGCGATGGTACCGCAGCGGGTGATTGAGGTGGAGGAGTGGCCGCGGAGGAAGGGCGGAGAGATTGATCGCGGAGCGCTGGTGAGGAAGCTGGTGCAGGCAGCGGGAGAGACGGAATACACGTCAGCACGGACGGAGGAAGAGGCGCGGCTGGTGGAGATCTGGGAAGAGACGCTGGAGAAGAAGCCGATCGGGATCCATGACAGCTTCTTCAGCGTTGGTGGAAACTCACTATTGGCGACACAGTTGGTAGCGCGGATGAGTGCCGCATTCAATACTTCGTTGCCGTTACGACGGTTGTTTGAACTTCCAACGATCGCGCAGTTGGCGCCTGCACTGCTTGCCTTACGCGAGAATCCTGGCGACAAGGCTCCTGAGCTTCCATCCTCTCTTGTGCCTATTCGTGTGGTTGACGGTGGTGAGACATTATTCTGCTTCCATCCCCTGGGCGGGGGAGTTTCGTCTTTTACAACTCTGATTGAGCTGTTACCCGGAGTATCGCTGTACGGATTGCAATCCGAAGGGTTTGCACTGAGCGAAACCATCCGCCACACCACGGTAGAAGCTATGGCTGCGTACTACGTGGACCTGATTCGCTCGGTCCAGAAGTCGGGCCCGTACTGGCTTATCGGCCGTTCTTCAGGTGGTCACATTGCATTTGAGGCTGCACGCATCCTGACAGAGATGGGCGAGGAAGTAGCAGCAGTCATGATGCTGGACACTGCGGCTCCAGGACGGCTGCCATGGCACGCGAGCGATCTTAACCTGATCACATTCATGGCGGATGGCGGTTTGGACGGAGATCAGGAAGAACTTGCGAAGCTGCAAGGTGACGCTCAACTGGCACTCGCAATTGAAAAGCTCAAACAGCGCGGGCTGGTGCCGAAGAACTACAGCCTGGAACTGGGACGTCGCAGACTGGCCGTAGTGAAGAACAATTTGCATGCTGCCAACTCATATCTCCCGCAACCATATCAGGGAAACGTCGTGCTCTTCGCGGCAGAAGCCAGTCCTGCGGAGAACATCGAAGCCTGGAGAAGATTTGTTTCTTCCGCTCTTGAAGTCAGGCATGTTGTTGGACAGCACTCACAACTGCTCAACCAACCCTTCGTTCGGCAGATTGCCGCGCACATTCAAACATTCATGGGTGAAGCCGGAAATAAAAGTCTGGCAGCCCGAATGGTCTCCTAAAATCCAGTACTGTAGGGAGCGTCGACATGGGACACAGCGAAAAGTTTTATTTACGACAGAACATTGAAGTAGAGCCACTCATTGATCACTGGTATGCATGGCCTCACCTGATTCCTCCCGCTACTGCCGCAAGAAACATCACGGAGCGTCACCTGAAGATCATGGATTCTTACATCAGCAATCCGCAGATTCACGCCAACGCCGTCAAGAATCCCAAGATGCTGGGCGGTCCATTTATCGATCACGGTGGCAAACGTGTGGATGAGATTCGTGCCTTGCGGGACAAGATTCGGAAGGAACGGGCTCATCTCCTGGAGTTGTCATCAGCGATTGCTGCCCTTGACGCGATGTTGCGGGAGAGCGCCAAGGGACACTCCCTCCAGTCTCTTTACGCCAAGGTCCCGGAGATCCTTCGCGGATACGTAGAACTGGTTTATGACCTGAATAACTCTCCTTCGTTTCGTCTTGTGGAACCACTGCTTTATCGCAGCAGATATTACGATCGCTCACAGCAAAGCCTGTTTCTCTCGGTCATTCAGAACGATGCGCGGCCCTTCGTGCTGAGCACTCCCCGGCTGGAATCTGAGGGTACTCTGCCGCTGCGTCATCCTTTTGATCATGAGTTGGTTGACTTCCTGTTCCAACTCAAGAACCGGCCGCAGCCGTGGGAGGTGATCAAGGACACGCTGGAACTGCCGAATGAACAGGATGAGCTTGCCATATCCTTCCTTACTACTGAGGGTCCGCCACGCTACGCTGCCTACGAAGGCCAAGGAGTACGCTGGCGATACTTTGGACACGCATGCATTCTCATTGAATCGAATGGCGTTTCAATGTTGTTTGATCCCGTTCTCAGCTACACCTATGAGAATGACATTTCGCGCTATACCTACCTCGACCTTCCGGACACGATTGACTACGTGCTTATTACCCATAACCATCAGGATCACGTACTGTTTGAAACCCTGCTGCAGATCCGTCATAAGGTCAAGAACGTGATCGTTCCACGCAATAGCGGAGGTCATTTGCAGGACCCGTCATTGAAACTCCTGCTTGAGAATTGCGGGTTCAAGAACGTAATTGAGGTTTCGGAGATGCAGGAGATCCAGGATCGCAATGTAAGAATCACGGGCTTGCCATTTTTCGGAGAGCATGCCGATCTGGATATTCTAAGTAAGATGGCCTGGCTCGTTAGGATTGGATCGAATACCCTTCTCTTTGCCGCGGATTCCTGCAACATTGAACCCGAGCTTTACAAGCATATTCACCGTGAAGTTGGCGATGTTGACGCTCTCTTTCTCGGCATGGAATGCGATGGCGCTCCCTTAAGCTGGCTTTATGGGCCGCTGCTCACGCAACGCATCGACCGTTCCATGGACGAGTCGCGGCGGCTGGCCGGTTCAAATTTTGAGCAGGGCATGAGCATCATTGACCTGTTTCATTGCCGCGAAGCTTATGTTTATGCCATGGGGCAGGAGCCCTGGCTGAACTACATCATGAGCATCAAGTACACCGCTGACTCGCGACCCATTGTTGAATCCAATCGCCTTATTCAGGCATGCCGGGAGCGCGGGATCATAGCGGAGAGGCTGTTTGGCGAAAAGGAGATACTGCTGGAAGAGAGTGGGCGGCGTATGCCGGCAATAGCAGTGGCGGGCTAACAACGTTGTCTTTTTCTACAAGCAGAAACCCTTCCCCAAACACGTCATCCAGTGTGATTTAGCGGTATACAATGCCCGAACGCGGTAATGCTGTATCTGCGATGAGCGATCTGGCATGAAGCAATGAATGGAAGTGATAGCTAGACGCAGCGGAGATGTAATAGTTTCAGGTATTTTCAGGAGAACCGAGATGTTCAAAGGTTTGATCGATATCATCAAAGAATTTTTTCATACTTCGCCTGGAGAGCATTGGCAGATGCTGAAGCAGGACAGTCGCTACGCCCTCCGTATGATGAGCAAGAACCCCGGCTTTACCGCGATTGCAGTAATTACTCTTGCACTCGGCGTTGGCGTGAACACGGCAATTTTCAGCATTTTGAACGGCGTCATTCTGCGTCCTCTGCCGTACAAGCATGCCGGGCAGATTGCATTGATCGAACAGCAATTTGCCAAAAAAGACTCTGCGCTGATGGTTTTCTCCGTGCCGGAGATGAACGATTATCGCCAGCAGAACACGACGTTTGACGGAATGGTTGAGTATCACAACATTCGCTTCGTCATGCAAGACCAGGGTCGGGCGGAGCGGGTGAGAGCCGGCGTGGTGTCATTTGATTTTTTTGATTTGTTCGGTGTTAAGCCCATCATGGGCAGATCATTTCTGCCGTCGGATGAGAAGCCGGATGCTCCTCCCGTGATCCTGCTCAGCTATGAATATTGGCAAAGATCGAAAGGTGGAGACGCAAACATTGTTGGGAAGACGGTGAAGATCAATGACCGGCTCCATACGGTAATTGGCGTGCTGCCCCACCTGCCGCAATATCCTGACGACAACGATATTTATATGACTACCACGTCGTGTCCATTTCGTATGGTCCCGGCGCGAGTGAGCGGGCGCATCCGCCGGTTCTCCCGCCTTTTTGGCAGAGTGAAACCGGGAGTGACAATGCAGCAAGCCGGCAATGACGTGGAATTGATTGCCAATCGCCTGCAGCAACAGTACCCGGAGGCTTATCCGGCGGAAGCAGGTTTTCGTGCTTTTGTTCATCCTCTCTCGGAAGAGTTGACGAGTAAAGCGCGGCCTGTTCTGTGGGTGCTGATAGCCGCAGCTGCTTTTGTCCTGCTGATCGCATGCGCAAACGTGGCAAATTTTACCCTGGCGCGCCTGTCTCAGAGAGATCAGGAACTCACTTTGCGTTCAGCGCTCGGCGCAGGCAGGACGCGTTTGTTCCGGCAATTGCTTACGGAGAGTTTGATCCTCGGTTTATTCGCAGCGCTTCTCGGATTGGTGCTTGCCTACGGCAGTCAGACCTTGCTGGTACAGTTTGTCTCGCGCCTCAGCCCGCGCGCCAGTGACATCCACATCGATATTTGGGTGTTGCTCTTTGCCATGGCAGCAGCCATTCTGGCTGCCGTTATCACAGGCTCACTCCTGGCGCTTTCCTCCAAGTACCAAACGGCGTCCGGTCTTAAAGATGTGGCGAGACAAACTACTGCAAGCGCCGGACAACGGCGCGCGCGTAACACTTTGATCGTCGCCCAGGTGGCGTTTTCCCTGGCTTTGCTGATCGGCGCCGGCCTGATGATGCGCAGTTTGATGAAGCTGCAGAATGTTCAGCCTGGTTTTGTGCCGGAAAAAGTTCTCACCATGGCGCTGGACCTGAACGACTCAAAGTATTCCACTCCAGCCGACCAGACAATTGTTGCTCATGCAATTGTGGACAGGATTGAGACGATCCCCGGGGTTGTGAGCGCCGCCGTCAGCTCGAGTTTCCCCATGGATCCGGACGCGATCTCGCAAGGTTTTGATGCTACCGGCTGGTACAGCTCGCGTATCCAGATTGAAGACCAGCCTGTGCACGCCGGAGACGTGGTGCCGCTGACTGCCTATCGAGTGGCGACTCGAGATTATTTCAAGACCTTGGGAATACCGCTGCTGCAGGGCAGGACTTTTTTGCCTTCGGATACCAAGACCGCTCCGGGTGTGGCAATCGTGAATCAGGCATTTGTACAGCATCGTCTCAAAACGACCGATCCTATCGGAAAGCGAATCTCCTGGGATAACGGCAAGACATGGCTGACTATTATTGGTGTAGTGGGCAACACGCGAGAATTCAGCCTGAGAGAAAATCTCGCGGATGAGGCCTACTACCCAGTAGACCAGGTGCCTGTTTGGCAGAGCCTATTGATCCGAACGGAACAGGAACCGAATTCCATCATCCCACAAGTTCGAAAAACTATTGACGAAGCTGCGCCCCAAACTGCCATCAGCTATCTTGAAACTCTTGGCCAGGCCCGCGATGACACTCTATCGTCTCCTCAGGTTATGACCAGCATGCTTGGCCTGTTTGCCGGACTTGCGCTGATTGTGGCAATTTCAGGAATTACAGGCGTACTGGCTTTGTCCGTAAGCCAGCGTGTGAAGGAGATTGGTATCCGTTTGGCGCTGGGCGCTCAGCCAGCGGATGTGCTCCAACTTATCGTGAAGCAGGGAATGTTCCTGGTGGGTATTGGGTTGGTCTCTGGTCTGGTGATTGCAATTGCCATGATTGGCCCGCTGAAGACTTTCCTGTTCCATGTTACTCCTGGCGATCCTGTGACGCTGGCGGCGGTCTGCGGACTGCTGGCCCTGGCAGCGCTGGTTGCCTGCTACATCCCAGCCCGACGCGCGACAAAGATCACGCCCATAGCCGCCTTGCGGCACGAATAGACTATCACAACTCTCACATTACGAATGGCGAGCGGCGAAGGCCGCCTCGCCAGATTTTTCAACGCGGATGCAATGGAGCTGCGGGTACTCGCACCCGTTTTGAACTGTGTGTGCATCCACGCCTCTGCGCTTGACGATTTTTAAAGAGAGAAAGAGGAGAAAGCCATGAATGCCGTAGCTACTTCCGCTGCTGTAAAGCAGCTCTATGAAAAACATCCTTATCCCAGCCCCAATGCAGGCGATTCACTTTTGCGAGACATGGTTGGCATCCTGTGGTTTTTATTTCCTGGACAGGACCTTGCTGGCTGGAGAATTCTGGATGCGGGGTGCGGAACGGGTCATCGGCTGGCAGCCGTGGCAAAAGCCTACCGCAAGGCGCAATTCACCGGTCTGGACATCTCCCATGCTGCTTTAGACGTAGGGCGGCAGCTTGCCGAAAAACACCAGCTCAAGAATTTACAGTTCTTGCAAGGTGATATAGCCCAACTCGTCATGGACCAGCAATTTGATCTCATTATTTCTACAGGAGTGATCCACCATCTGCCTGACCCGGCTGTCGGCGTAAGGAAATTATGCCATCTGCTCTCACCCCACGGGATGATGTTGCTCTGGCTCTATCATCGCTTCGGCGAATTTGAACGTCTTTTGCAGCGTGAGCTGGTGCTGACTCTGGCTGGTTCTGGTCCGGCAAGCCTTGAGGCTGGCGCGAACGTGCTTTCTGAGCTGAGAATCAGCCTCAATCCTGAGCAGTATGGAGCAAGCCTTTTATCGAAAGATGATTCTAGCCAGATGACCCTGGATGCTGACGCCTTTCTGAATCCAATTGTGCATGCGTACAGATTTTCAGAAGCCCTCGCTTTATTCAGCAATGCTGAGGTGGATTGGCTTGCTATCAACGGTATAACCAACAAGAATTCGAGCACGCTTATCGATCTGGAAGGACGAGGCAATCCCGATGTGACGATGTCAGAGAAAGAGATGCTCGGTTCAACGGCGTTGCTTGGAACTTATCAACGCTTGTCAAAACAAGAGCGTCTGAGCGTGATTGAACTCAGGACGAAGCCAACCGGCTTTTCAATTCTTGCGGGGCGCAAGGGTGCGTTGAAGAAGTGCGATCCCAGGATTGAAGGTAATGCCATCTGCCCACCATAACTACCAGTCGGCTAAGCTGGGACGTCAGCAATGGCGGCTTCTTATGTCCATTCCCTGATCCGCACTCCGTTTTTGTCAGTAAAGCTTCCGGTAAGGATCATGATAAGGTCGATCAGGGTCCAAATACCCAGGCCGCCGATGGTGAAGATCTGCGCTATACCGGTGCCTACTTTGCCGACATAAAAGCGGTGTGCGCCAAAGATTCCCACAAAAAAACAGAGCAGAAACGCGGGAAGTATCCGCTTGTCAGTAGCCGATGCGATGGCCGGCATTGCCATAGCAGCTACAGTGGGCCTGTTCTCTTGTACTGCTCCACACGCTGGACAACTCACCGCGGACTCGTGGATCTGTTTACCGCATGCTGTGCAATAGACCATTGTGGACATCGTCCTTCCTCAGTACAAAACATATTACAGCAGCACTGCAACTCAGCGTGAGTTTGCCGCTCCGGCCAGCGCTGGCGACATGATCGTGAGTGCCTGGTCCATGATGCGGATGGCCTCATCTACATCGGATTTTGTAATGTTCAGAGGTGGTGAAGTGCGCACCACATTTCCGTAGAGCCCACCCTTGCCCACCAGAAGCCCACGCTTGCGGCACTCCTCCATGAACTGATTCGTTGCGCCAGGATCAGGCTCCTTGCTGACCGGATCTTTGACGAACTCCAGCGCCTGCATCAGTCCCATCCCCCGAACATCGCCTACCTGGCTGAATTTGTGTTTCAGGGATTCCAGTCCCTGGCGGAAGTAGTTGCCCACCGTGTACGCGTTTTCCATCAGCCGGTCTTCTTCAATCAAGTCTATGACGGCTTTGGCTGCCACTGAAGTTACCGGATTGCCACCGAACGTGGAAATCTGCAATCCCTTAAAACTGCCCGCAATCTCCGGGCGTGTCATGGTAACGCCGATGGGAACGCCATTACCCAGTCCTTTTGCAGATGTGATGATGTCGGGCGTGACCTCCCATTGCTCGATCCCGAACCACCGTTTTCCCGTTCTGCCCCACGCCGTTTGAACTTCATCTGCAATAAAGAGACCACCGTAATCCTTGACGATCTTGAAGACAATTTTGAAATATTCCTTCGGCGGCGTTACAAAGCCAGCAACACCCTGAATGGGTTCAGCCAGGAAGGCTGCGATTTGTCCTGAAGTCGTGGTTTGGATTACAGCTTCAACGTCTTTTGCACAAGCCACCTCACAACTGGGATACGTCTTCCCCAACGGGCAGCGATAGCAATAGGGATTCAGTGCATGAACAAAACCCGGCGCTGGCGTGGGCAGAGATCTGCGCCAGGTGTTCTGGCCGGCAAGCGATTGCGCGAGGTTGGAGCGACCGCTATAGCCATGACGCAGTCCCACAATCTCAAAGTGCCCGGTGTACATCCTCGCAAGTTGGATCGCTGTTTCATTCGCCTCCGTGCCGCTATTCGAAGGAAAGGTTTGGCTGATCTGACCGGGCGTAATCTGCGCCAGCTTCTCAGCCAGCGCCACTACAGCTTCATTGGGAAAGACAGTGGAGGCGTGCTGGAGCTTTTCAACCTGATCTTTGATTTTGCTGGTGATACGAGGGTTTGAGTGACCAACTGAAATCGTGACAATGCCGCCAAAAAAATCCAGGTACTTCTTGCCTTCCACATCCCAGAGGTATTGCATGCTGGCGTGGTCTGTAACCAGCGGATCTGCGTAATAAGTGGTGATGGAAGGGAAGAGATACTGTTTGTGTTTCTTGAGAACTTCATCTTTGGTCATTGTGGTTCCTCAACTGCTCAATGGCTCAGGCCAGTGCGTGTGATACAGATTCTGTCGAAAGGCCTTGCCGGAGTTTATCCCCCTCGGTGTATTTGCATTTTACTTCGAACAGGAGCGCCACACTAAGGATTGAACCGGCTCTTGCACAGGCTTACCGGGACACGTGAGCGGAAATGCGTGAAGGGAAATCTTTTAAGCGTTTCGAGACCACTGAAATTGCGTCGCCACCGGCGCGGCAATCCTACCAAGGCCACTCTGCTTGCAAGTTGCGGGTGATTACAAATGTGGCAGAGAAGAGCATAATAAATCGGAAACTCTCGTGGTTTGCAGGAGATCTTAAATGCGCAGATTTGGTTATGGCGTTTTGTCGTTGTGTTTGTTCCTGACTCTCAGTTTTTCGTCACGGGCAGCTTCTGGTCCGTCAACTTCGACGGAACCGGCTTCACCGGAAAAAGACGGTACCATGCCTGCGCTTGCCGCCATTGCTGGGCAGGGAATGATGAACGATGAATCGTTTACTGACCTGGAAGAGCTTTCTGATTACATCGGTGGGCGCGTTACAGGATCGCCTCAGGCTGAGAAGGCCATTGAGTGGGGAATTGCCAGGATGAAGGCCATCGGCCTCGAAAATGTGCATGCGGAAAAATGGCAGATCTCGCGCGGATGGACTCGTGGCGCTGCGAGTGCTGAATTGATCGCTCCTGTCCACAAGCGGCTGCTGGTGGACTCAATGGGCTGGGTTGGTTCAACCCGTCCTGGCGGAGTGGAAGCTGAGGTGGTTCCAGTGAACCTTTTGAAAGTGGACGACGAACTCAAGAGTAACTCGGGTTCATGGACAGGAAAAGTTCTGCTCATCGTGCGGAAAGGGACGCCTCCAGCGGGCCCGGAGGCGCGCGCTCTCTTTCTCAAGTTCGCCAACATACTGAAGAAAGCTGAGGAGGTACACGCTGTTGCAATAATTGGCGGACAAGGCGGCGCACTGGCGCAGGGGATGAGACTAACTCACACGGGAGCTCTTGGATTTGACACCTATTTTGAAATTCCAGTAGTCAGCATGATTGCGGAAGACCAGCAGCAACTGGAACGCTTTCTTGATCAGGGAAAGAACTTGCGCATGAAGATTGACGTGCAGAACAAAGTCACGAGCGGACCGGTAGATTCAGCGAATGTGGTGGGAGAGATCCGAGGCAGCGAGCATCCAGAGCAGGTCATTGTCGTGGGCGGTCATCTTGATTCCTGGGACCTTGCAGACGGTGCTACAGATGATGGCTGCGGCGTGGCTACTACTTTGGGAGCAGCCAAGGCCATCAGACTAAGTGGCTTCAGGCCCAGACGCACCATTCGTTTCGTTCTCTTCACGGGAGAAGAGCAGGGACTGCTGGGCTCACTGGCTTACACCAAGATGCACAAGGATGAACTCAAAGATCATGTCGCCGCCGTGGTGCTCGATAACGGCCAGGGTCCAGTGGTAAGACTGGATATGGGCGGCCATGATGATCTGATCCCTGCCATGAACAAGTTCACCAATTCCACTAAGGCATTCGGTGAAGTGAAGGTGGATGACAATCCCGTGTTTGGGACTGATGCCGGCCCTTTCATTCTCGCCGGGCTGCCCGGAATCAACATGGGGCAGGATTCTCCCGAGTACAAATATACCCACCATTCTGCGGTGGATACATTCGACAAAGTGCAGCCCGACCTTCTGATTCGTGATGCCACCATGATGGCGTTGACGTCGTTTTGGATTGCTGACCGTCCAGAGCGTTTGGCCAACCCATGGCCTCCGGAAAAGACAGCAAAAATGCTGGTAGAGAAGAAGGACGACATCTTCCTGAAAGCAGAAGGCATGTGGCCGTTCGGCGATCTGGGCAAAGACCAGGCAGAGAGCGGGATGAAGAACAACAAGTAGAAAAGCTTGTGACTGAATTCCCAGATGCGCCGATTAGTAAGTGGCTTGGACGACGATAGGCATCAATATTACCCCGAATCTATGACAACTCTCATGACCGTGGTGCGGACGCCCTGATGTCAGCTTTGAAGCCGGCTGAGCTGCACTGAGCAGCCACCTGGGCATTCAAGCAGGGAGGCAAGGCTGGCTGTGCACTCCTCCCAAATAGGCGCCAAGAATGCCCGCAGCAAGACGCCTGAATTCCCGCCCATCATTTCAGTGCGGCGGAAATAAATGCCCCCACGTCCTTCTTCAGCTCTCCCAGTGACTGGTCCTTGATGTACATCATGTGGCCGGCGTCGTAGAAGCCGAGCGTGATGCGCTTGTGCTCGTTCGCGTTCAGGTCCATGTGGTTGATGGTGTATTGCGTGCCGAAATAGGGAGTGGCCAGGTCATAAAATCCCGAGCCGATGAACAGCTTCATGAACGGATTTTTGTCGAAGGCATCTTTGAGTGACTGAGCAGTATCGGGGAAGCCGCCGCGCTGCACGCCCCAATCCCACTCGTCAAAGCGGAAGCCGCCGCCCAGGATGTAATACTCAAGGTCTGATTTATAGCCCAGCTCCGTGCGCACATATTGGTTGAACATGGCCGTGTATGGAGGCCGGATGGCGCTCATGCTCGGATCAGAAAGAGGGAACGTGGTGCCGGCGGCTCCGGGACCTGAGTCGTTGCTGCTCTCCCGCGAGTCACCCGTAAAACGGCCATCGAGCCTACCGACGACTTTTCCCTCGTCCCGCAAAAGCTCCGTAGTGAAATCGCCTTCCGTAACCCGCAAATTGTGCTGCTCAATGAACTTCTTGTTCAGTCCCGTATAGCGCGCCAGATGGTCAACCACGTCAGCCCGCTCCTGCGCCGTAAGCCGGTCGCCTTTGGCCAGCGAATCATTGTAAGGACCAATTGCCCACGCTTCCACTTCGGCATGGAGCTTATCCAAGGTTCGGAAATTCCCGGCCTAACTTCTTGTGATACCAGGCAATGTCAGCGTAACTGGGCAGGAACAGCACATAAGGCAGGTCATTGCCCACCGCGAAATCAGTGGTCTGGAAATTCATGATGCTGGAGATCAGCATGATCCCGTTGAATGCGACCCCATGCTCCACCAGGTATCCGGAGAGGCCGGCGGCCCTGGTGGTGCCGTAGCTCTCGCCTACCATGAAAAGTGGCGATGACCAGCGCTCGTAGCGTCCGAGGTAAAGTTGAATGAACTCGCCCACTGACTGGATGTCCCCGCGCAGTCCGATAAATTTCTTCGTCTGGTCGCGCTTGACTGCCCGGCTGTAGCCAGTGCCAACAGGATCGATGAACACCAAATCGGTCTGGTCAAGCCATGTGTACTCGTTATCGACAAGCTGATACGGCGGAGCCGGCATCATGCCTTCCGGCTGCATGCGTACCCGCTTGGGTCCAATGGCGCCCAGATGAAGCCAGACAGAGGCTGAACCGGGGCCACCATTAAATGAAAACGTCAAAGGACGCTTCTCCGGCGATTGTCCATCCAGCGTGTAGGCAATGAAGAAAATATGCGCTTCCACCTCGCCCGTATCCGCGTTTTTGAGGGGCATCATTCCCGTTGTGGCTGTATAACGCAGGGTTTTGCCACCCACGTGGATCTCATGATGGGTCACCACTGGCGGCACTTCCGGAGCCTCATGCTTGGGCTCTGCCGGAGGAGCCGCTGGCTTGGCTCCTGCTTCAGACGGTGCCGGAGACGCTGTGGGCTGTGCTGCTGGCCGGTTTCGCTGCGCGCTGGCAACGGTGGAAAGAAGAAGCAGAACAAGAACGAAATAAAGTGATGGGACGGCACGACGAAGCGTCATTGAGTGACTCCGCTGAATTTAGACGTAAGCTAGGCAAAAACAGGTGAGTGTAGCCGGGCAGAGCGAAAAGGGCAAATCAGTGCTGCAGTTGCTGATTGGGAAGCGGGCCTGAGTGGGGTACGCTGCTGACGTGTCTGGCAATGGAAAAGACCAGAACAATCAGAAACATTAGAAGCACAAGCATGCTGATGGCGAAGCTTTTACCGGGATGACTTGTGATTCTCTTTCGAGCCATAGCCTTTTTAGATGCTTGCATAACCAATAAGTTCTTAACTTGTAAGCCATCCTTTAATTCCTGCACTTGAATTGGGGCAGCTCTACAGTGGGGCTTGACGAGTGGACAACGAAAAACGGGGAGCCTCAGCTCCCCGTACAGCAGTTCATCCTGTACTTTAACGTGGCACCGCTAAATCTCTTTCCAGCCGGACTTCAAGCTGTGTCCCCTTATCCAGCTTCATGTCGTTACCCTTGATCAGAAGGCTGGTGCCAGTTCCCAGGCCTGCCCCAACGGCAGCGCCAACGGCCGCTCCTTTACCACCGCCGATTACCGACCCGCTCACGGCACCCACACCAGCCCCGATGGCAGCGTTTGTGATCATCCGTCTCTTATCCGGTCCCTTCTTCATCAGCTCACCTTCATCTCCAGTGGATTTGATGGAGGGATCTCCGGGAACGCCTGTTACCGTTGCGATCAGCGGGACCCACCCATGGCGGGTTTCGATTTCATCCATGGCCAGCATCAGGCGAGCACCGGTGTAACCATGCTCATACTGGGCAACATGACCTTTAATCGTTCTTCCTTTGGGAATGATCAGTCCACTGGGAGTCACCAGGTCTTCCCGCAGCTCGGCCTTAAAGTGTTTGCCGTCATTCAGCTTCTTTGTATCCAGAGTGTCTTTGAGCTTGATGATGAAGCGTTTGCCTTCAGGAACAGCATCGGGAGGCGCTGCATTCACCGGAGGCGGTGTGTACACGCCGGGGTCTGGCTGGCTCGGGGGCGCCTGAGGACGGGTTTTGAGCACTGGACCATCTTGTGGATTATTGGATGTTCCGCTTGCTTCATTTTGGGCTGCAGCGCTCAGCGTGAAAGCCAGCAGTAACGCGCAAACCGGGGCCGTCCATTTCAACTTCATGAGAATTACCTCGTGGGTGCCTGAATTGAGCTCGCTTGGCAAGTGAAGTCCTGTCATTTCCAGCTTGGTGATCCACCTGCGCGGTCAAGAGTCTTTAACCCGTAAACCCTTCATCTGTTGCGCTGGAGAATAGACATTACCAACGTAACTGTACAAATATCGTACTTTTGGCCATCCTGAGTGCATCTTAGTACTCAGGCAACTGCCTGACTGATTGATTGGGTTTGAGGTTGCGAAATGAAGAACTGGTTAATACCCATCGCGGTATTAGGCGTGAGCGGCCTGGGGCTGCTCTTCGCCAGCGAACGTGGCAGGGAACAGGTCCGCGGATTGTTTGAGCGGCTGGTTGAGCACGGCGATCCGCTGGGCGAATTCAACAGATTCGTCGACGACCAACTCGCCGCCATCCAACATGCACTGGACAGCCTTTCTGAAGCGCTGGAAGAACCCCAAGCCTGATCAGCCTGCGATCTGGTTGATTTTTTCCGCCATCCGGACGTCTCTTTCCGTAACTCCCCCTGAGTCGTGCGAAACGAGCGCCATGGTCACCTTGTTGTAGCGAATGTCGATATCAGGGTGATGGTTCGCCTGCTCCGCCGCTTCGGCGATTTTATTTACAAACTGCATCGCAGCCTTGAAGTCAGGGAATTCAAACACCCGCTGGATGGCCTTCCCATTCTGCTGCCATCCCTTCAGCTTTCCCAGTGACTGCTTAACTTCTGTATCGGTGAGAACCGGCATAACAGTGCACCTCGGCAAACAATTCTAAATGTCCGATGAGTTTGGATGCCGAAGAGCAAGTTCAGGAGTTTTACCGGCAACTCTGGCTTACGTCAACTTTGCGGTGCTGGCCAGGATGGGAATGCTTTTGATGGGATAGGTGAATTTGTAAATCTGGGAGTTGATTTCCTTGCGCAGATCGTCCCAAATGGTCTCCGGCATCTCCATGAAGACCCGTACCACTTCAGGGTCGAACTGGCGTCCGCGGAACCTGTCCACTTCATCCCGCGCCACAGCAATGGGTTGTGCTGCGCGATAAGGCCGGTCAGAGGTGATGGCATCCAGCGTATCTGCCACGGAAAAAATCCGCGCCCCCATCGGGATCTCATTGCCGCTGAGTCCGCGAGGATAGCCTGTGCCGTCATAGCGCTCCTGATGGGCATACACAATCTCCGCCGCCTCAGAAAGGAACGGAATCTTCTTGAGCATTTGATAGCCCCGGAAACAGTGTTCACGCATGATTTCTGTTTCTTCCGGCGTCAGGGCACCCGGCTTGCGCAGGATGGCGTCTGGTATGGCCATTTTGCCGATGTCATGCAGAAATGCGCCACGGGCAATTACCCGTATTTTTTCTCCGGACAGCCCCATGGCGCGAGCAATGGCAATGGTGAACGCCGTTACCCGCTTAGAGTGTCCTTCTGTCTCGGCGTCTTTGAGATCGAGGGCATCTCCTAAAGCTTCAAGCGTAATGTCGTAAGACCGCTCAAGGTCGGTCATCGCTTGGCGCAATTGCTCGGTGCGGGCAGCCACCAGGGATTCAAGGTTTGACTGGTAGGCGCGGTTCTCCAACTTCAAACGACGGTGCTCCAGCGCCCGGCGAACCATCGCCAGAAGCTGTTCGCGTTCAAATGGCTTAAGCAGGTAATCGTAAGCCCCATTGCGAATGGCGGCCAAAGCCACGGAAATGTCGTGGACCGCAGTCACCATGATCACCGGCATGTCAGGGAACTTTTCTTTTGAGCGCTCCAGCAGGGCAATTCCGTCCATTTCCGCCATCATCAGGTCAGAGAGCATCAGCTCAAACTCGCCTGTGGAGTTAAGAACGGCCAGAGCTTCCATGCCGGAAGAGGCTTGGCGGGTTTTGTAGCCGGCGGCGCTGAGCATGGACGAGATGATTTCCCGGATCGGTTCCTCGTCGTCGACGACCAGAATGCGTTCAGTAGCCATTTGGGGATGCGCTCAATTTCCTGTTGGGGGGAATTGTAAATCTAACCCACCGTTACCGGAAATACAATGACCAAATGCACAAATAACCGGTGCCAAAGGTAATTTATGATATAAGAGACCCCTAATAACCGATTTTTTCCGGGACCAATTGGTGAACATGGACTTGGCGCTCCAGTACGCCTTCCTTGCTGAAGGCTCAACTCTTCTGATTTTGCTTGCTGGCGCCATCCTTCTCTATCGCAGTTTCCGCGAGCGTTACCTGGAGCTCTGGATCGCCGGCTGGACAGCCTACACCGTTTCACGCTTCCTCATTGGCATGCACGCGGGACACAGTTTTTCTCTGTTCCTGCTGGTTAGCGCTTTTGCCAGTTTCATTGCCGCCATGGGACTGTTCGCCTGCGCGGTGTTTCTGTATGTCGATCAGAAGAAGCTCATCTTGCCTGCGGTCATTACGGTCCTGATCTCCTTCTCTTTAGGGATCATCGTGTACTTCACCTCGGCAGGCTCTCTCATTCCACCCCGGGCGGTCGATCTGAGCTGGCGCTTGGTCCTGTTGATCGCCTCTCTGCAACTGCTCCGCTTCGCCTGGGGGCGTCTAAATCTAGGGCGCTGGCTTCTGGCCATAATGCTGATAATGCCGCAATTTCAGCACCGGGCCAATGGATCAACTGATCTGTGGCACCAAGTGCTGATTGATCTGCTGCTCGGTATCAGCATGATGACCATCGTCCTTGATGATTCGCGGGTGCAGATCCAGCGGCTTGATGTTCTCAACACAATCACCAGCCAGATTTCCGAGTCGCGTGACTTTGAACCCACGGTTGCCGTCGTGCTTGAGGAACTAACCCAGATCAGTCGTGCCAAGGCAGCCTGGTTCAGAGTGCTGGATGGCGACAGGCTGACGTTGGCTGCTCATCGTGGCCTTTCCCCTGAGTTCATCACTCGAGCTGCCAGTATCGACCTCAACCGCAGCGTCAGCGGCTTCGCCATGCGCGAAGGTGAAGTGTACGTGATGCGTGCGTCAGAAGCGGCTGAGGAAATGCGCGGCATCTTAAGAAAAGAACACATCCACCATGTGCTGCTGGTGCCGGTGGAGGGAAGGCAGCATTCTCAGATTGGCATCTTCGCTTTAGGTGTGGCGCACTTTCGCGCCCACATGGCAAGCGAAAAGAAATTTCTCAAGGCGGCCGCCCGTCAACTTGGCCTTGCTGCGGAAAATAGGAAACTGGCGCAGCAGGTGGCGCAATCCCGTAATGAATGGGCCGGCACCTTTGATTCCATACCTGATTTCATTCTTGTCCACGACTCCCAGTACCGCATTGTTCGTGCCAACCACGCCTTGATCACACGCTTGAAACGATTGCCAGACGAGGTGGTCGATCATTCCTGTGAGGAAGTTCTCCCCGGGGCCGGGATCAGCTGGGTTGGGTGCCCGTATTGTGCTCATGCCGATTGCTCTGGGGAGGAAGATCCGTGCTTTGGTGGTTATTCCGTGGTCTCCAGTTCAAAGTACACCGCGGATGGGGCGCAAGGGGCCATCCACGTGATTAAAGACATCACGGAAGCCAAAGCGGCAGATGAGCGGTACACCTCGTTGTTCAATCACATGCATGAAGGTGTTTTTGCCTCCACGCCGGAAGGCAAGATCGTGGATTGCAATGACGCTTTTGTGCGCATGCTCGGCTATGCCAACAAAGATGAAATGCTGGCTCTTGAACAGATCCAGTGCATTTATGTGGACCAGGAGGACCGAGCCAACTTTTTGAACGAAATGTCCCGCCAAAACTTCGTGCGGAATTTTGAGTACCAGTTGCGGCGCAAAGATGGAAAAGAAATCTCAGTGATTGAAAGCAGCTTTGCCACCCGTGATCCGGCCGGCAGGATCGAACGCTATCAGGGTGTTCTGATGGATGTTACCGAGATGAAGCGGGCCGAAGACGAGATTCGGCGGCGCAATCGCGAGCTCTACGTCCTCAACAATATCGCCGTCACGTTCAACCAATCCTTTGACTTGCAGGAAATTCTGCAGCTCAGCATGCTTCAAATTGTTGAACTGCTCTCTACAGATACGGCTTCAGTGTACCTGTTCGATGAGGGTGGCAATCATCTTGTGAAACAAGCCGCTTATGGTCATCGCAGCGACTTTGTTTCCGGGAGCTCGTATTTCACGCTGCCCGCTGATTTCGTGGAATCGCTTCGTGCCGGTCACGCTGAAATTCTCGATCATCAAAGCCAGACGATACTTCCGGAGATTATCCAGAAAATCATTGAGGTGGAAGAGCTCAAAGCATGGATGTGGGTAGTGTTGTGGCGTAAAGAGAAAATGTTGGGGGTGCTGGCCACCAGCAGCCGCTCGCCCCGGGAATTTACGCGCTCGGAAGAAGGGGTCATGATTGCAGTAGGCCGCCAGTTGGCGACCACGATCGAAAAGATCCAGCTCTACAACGAGACCAAAAAAGCCTATGAAGATCTCAGGCGCACCCAGGAACAACTCCTCCAAAGCGAGAAGATGTCTGCGGTCGGACAATTGATCTCCGGCGTTGCCCACGAGCTCAACAACCCACTCACCGCCATCCTTGGATACGCGCAACTGCTGGAAAGCGAAAAGCTGGAGCCAAGGGTGGAGGAGTTCATCACCAAGCTGCACAAACAGGCGCAGCGTACGCAACGCATTGTACAGAACCTGCTCTCCTTTGCACGGCAGCACAAGCCCAAACGCATCCAGGTGGATTTGCGCAGCGTCATTGAAGACACCATTGCGCTGCGTGACTACGATTTGAAAGTCAACAACATCATCGTCGAGCGTGATTTCGATCCGGTTTTGCCTTCAGTGGTAGCGGACCCGCACCAGCTTGAACAGGTCTATCTCAATATCATTAACAACGCGGCGGATGCCATGCTGGAGCGCTCGGGTAGGGGTATGTTGAGTATTCATGTGTTCAGCCAAAATGGTCATGTAGTGAGCGAGTTCCACGATTCCGGCCCCGGTATTACCGATCCTAAACACGTCTTTGATCCCTTCTACACGACCAAGGGTGTTGGCAAGGGAACAGGTCTGGGTTTAAGCATCTGTTATGGCATTGTGAAGGAGCATGGCGGTGAAATCACGGCACAGAACCATGCCGCAGGCGGGGCTGTGCTGGAAGTACGTTTGCCAGTAGCAGTGGGCGAGAAGCCTGTCACGGAAAGTGACCGCATTGTTGCCCGCCGCGAATCGCGCCTTGAAGGCAACGTGCTGCTCATCGACGATGAGGATGCCTTGCTTGACTTCGAAAGAGAAGTGTTGACCGCTGCGGGCCTGAGCGTGGTCACCGCCAGCACCGGGGCGTCTGCCATTGATTTGCTGGAAAAACAGGATTTTGACGCTGTCTTTCTCGATAGCAAGATTCCGGGAGCATGGTCAAGCCAGGATGTTTATCAGCACATCGAGCAGCAGCAGCCCCATCTGGCTTCCAAGACGGTCCTCGTTCTCTCCGATATTTCTGATCCGAACATGAAGGCATTTGTGGACGCAACGCAGATCTTCTGTCTCGTAAAACCTTTTGAAGTGGCTGATCTTTTAAGTGTTGCTCGCCGCGTGATGAAACGGGCGCGCGCCGCGACTCATTCCTAGGCACTTGCTCCACCATATCTCCGAAATTAAATCTTAATCCTCGTTTATGCTCGTTCATCCACGGTAACTTTTTGCCTCTTTGCGCGTGTGGTTCGCACCAGTAGTTGTCCCACCGTGCGGCTCCCGGCAATTCCCATCACACCGGACCGCAGCCAGGCTGGTGCTGAAAGCAAGCGGCGTAAACGGGCTGCATTGCGTAAGGCGGGCGCGAGTTGCTTGCGATAGCGCGCACCGTATCGCTGCTGCACTTCTCGCAATGAGGTTTTCTCGGCGAAAAACGGTAGCAGACTCTCCGCTGCCAGTACTCCGCTGTGCAAGGCAAGAGAAATTCCATCACCAACAAAAGGATCAATAAATCCGGCTGAGTCTCCGGCCAGCAACATGCCCCGATCTTCCGTCTGTGGTTTTCGAAAATGGAGAGCAGAAGTGCTGACAGTGGCAAATTGCTGTTCCCAGTCCCGGCTTCGCCTCCAGAGAGCCGGGTGTAGAGCAAAGACATGGTGCAGCGAGGTCGCGCAATCTGCGCGCACCATGGCACACGCGTTTACAGCGTTATCACTCACCGGTTGCACACCACAATAGCCGCCAGGAAAAAAGTACAAGTCCACTGATTGTGGCGGCGCTGCTTCTGTGAAATGCGCCTTCAGCCCGATCCATTTTTCCTTGTCAGCAGCTTTGAAGCGGGTCAGCTGCGACCATCGGCCGCTGGCATTGATCACAGCCTTCGCCTTCAGAGTTGTTGCTTCAACTGTGACCGTAAAAAGCTTTCCCGGCAGGACCAGGCGAACCGCGGTCTCTTCCTCCACCGTGGAGCCTGCATCTCGCGCGGCGCTGAGTAGCGCCAAATCCAAATCGTACCTGGGTATACTTCGCGCCGGAGGGGAAACGGGAATAGTCAATTCCTTTTCGTCTACAAAAATGCGCGCCGCAGTGATTTGTGGGAGATTCGCAAAAGCATCACGTCCAAGGAGAGTCGTGAGCAGACGTAGCGATTCGGGCGAGACGAATTCACCGCAGACTTTGTGCCGGGGGAATCGGTGCTTTTCCAGCAGCAACACGCGCGCACCCTCCCGTGCTGCGGTGATGGCTGCTGCTGAGCCGGCGGGGCCGCCGCCGACGATGACTAAATCGTAGTCCGCTTCCACGCAATGACTCCCATCCGGAACAGAAAATGAGTTTCAATGTCCAGGTCCGCAGCCCCGCTTGATTCGAGCATTTTCCGCATTTCCTGTACGGTGTAAGCCCGCCGCACCGACGCAGGCGCATCATGGCGGGTGATGCGGCTCCGGTACAACGGAAATCCGGCGTACGCCAGCGCCAGATGCAGAGGGTGCCGCACCAGGTCGTGAATGAAAAAGGCGTGCCGCGCTACCCGCAGTCCTTCACGCGCAAATCGCCCGATCTCTTTTGGTTCCAGATGATGCGCGAACAAGGAACAGCCTACCGCGTCAAAGCTGTTATCAGCGAATGGGAGCGTCATGGCGTCGCCGCACACTGAAGCATGTGAGCCGTTCAGGTGGATGGGAGAGCGGTCCAGGATTACCGTTTCAGAATCGATTCCATTTGTGGACAGAGAATGACTGGTGAATTTGGCTACATCACCCGTAGAGCCCGCGACATCCAGCCAGTTAATTTTATTGAGGCCGCGACCTCCGGCAATCCTGCGAAGTACTGCGCTGGTAGTGTGGATGCCGCCAAACCGGCGATTGAACATGCGCAAATCGTTGAGTGAGCCCTCAACTTCTTCCTGTGTGCCCTGATCACCATCAAGAAGTTCGGGTATTACCACGCGTTTCACGCTAAACCTGCGCCAACTCTTCTTCAAGGAGTTGTTTGTTGTAGAGTTCGGTGTAATAGCCGTTGCGCGCCAGAAGTTCTTCGTGGGTCCCGGACTCCACAATCCGTCCGTGATGGAGCACGGCAATGCGGTCAGCATTGCGAACCGTCGACACACGATGAGAGATAAAAATGGTTGTGCGTCCCTGCATCACTTCCCGCAAGTGGTTCAGGATTTTCTCTTCCGTGTAGGTATCAACGCTGGCGAGGGCGTCATCCAGCACAAGGATACGAGGATCTCGGATAATCGCGCGGGCGATTGCGCTGCGCTGCTTTTGTCCGCCGGAGAGCGTGATGCCGCGCTCCCCCACCATGGTCTGATACTGCTCAGGGAAGCCTTCAATATCGGCTGCGATGCTTGCCGCTTCAGCTGCGCCGTGAATTTGCTCATCTGCGGCTGATTCAACACCAAACGCAATATTTTCCCGGACCGTATCACTGAATAAGAACGTTTCCTGCGGCACGAACCCGATATTTTTGCGTAGCATTTCAAGCGGAAACTCACGTATTGGATGACCATCCAGTAGCACGCTTCCGGGTGCCGCATCATAAATGCGCGGGATCAGGCTTACCAGCGTAGTTTTTCCTGAGCCGGTTGGTCCCACAATGGCCAGGCTGGTTCCTGCGGGCACTTCAAGGTTGATGTTCTCAAGAACCGGTATTCCGTTGTACGCGAAATTCAGATTGCGGAATTGCAGGTCGCCCCTGATAGCTTGTGCGGTGGAAGTCTCTGCCTCACGATCTGTAATGTCCGGCTGCGCCGTCAGGATCTCATTGATGCGTCCCATCGAAGCTGTGCCACGCTGGAAAATATTAATCACCCAGCCCAGCGCAATGACCGGCCACGTCAACATCAGGATGTACATGGAAAATCCATAGAACTGACCGGTAGTGATGTGTCCCTTCAGAACTTCTCGTGGCCCCAGCCACAAAACCATGGCATAAGCCAGACCCAACAGGAATTCGAGCGCGGGCCACAGCATTCCCATCAATCGCGCCAGTGGCAGGCTGCGTTCAACGTATTCTTTGTTGGAGGTTTCAAAGAGCGCAATCTCCGGTTCTTCCTGTACGTACGCGCGAATCAGGCGGGCGCCGGAAAGATTCTCCTGTACTCGCGATGAGATATCAGAAAACTGCGCCTGAATGCGCTCAAACCGCTCATGAATTTTACGTCCGAAATACTGAATGATGATGCTGGCCAGCGGGAGCGGTGCAAACGCACAGATGGTCAGCTTGGGGCTGATGTGCCACATGAAGAACAGCGCCGCCACCGTAAAGACAATGGTGTTGGCCGAATACATGATCGCCGGGCCCAGCAACATGCGCACGGCATTCAGGTCATTGGTGGCGCGAGCCATGATGTCGCCCGTGCGGTTCTTCTGATAATAGGAGTAGTCCAGCCGCGAAAGGTGCGCAAACATGTCATTGCGCAGGTCGTACTCGATTTCGCGCGAGACTCCGATGACGATCCATCGCGTAAGAAACTGGAAAATGCCTTTTGTAACGGCGATCCCAAGCAGGAGGAGGGAATAGATGAAAAACGTGTGGCGAACTGAGCCGGGTTTCAGGCTGTCGACTGCGCGCTGCAACACTTGCGGAAAGTAAACCCAGATGCCGTTGTTGCCGAAAACGGTCAGCGCCCCCCAGAAGAGGGCCCAGCGGTATTTCTTAAAATAAGGAAAAAGTGGCCGCAGGTTCTTGAGCATGAGCGTTAATAGATGATTTTAGCAGTTGTCTCGATCTTGAACGTTATTCCGTCGGCTTCGGGCGGATAACCGTACTCGCTCAGAAGGACAGGAAGCATTCACGTGCAACAAAGCAGATGTTCGTTTTCGAACGTTCATTTCCGAACACCCGCAAAACTTTACGAGCGTTAAACATCCTTAAGCTAACGCGCCCTTGCACCAAGCGTCTAACTCTGCAGCATCACACTTTTTCTTTGAAACTTCTGCGTCGGGGAAAACGTATTTGACAGTGATGCACTGAAACTTGAATCGCGAATGCGATTTTGAGTGGAGATCAAAACGGAAAGGGACTCTACGCTCCCACGGTTTGGCAGCCCAGGCGCGCACAGTCCCCACTAGAGAGCCAGATTCGTGTGTCCGGTTCTCTAATTCACGCAACGATTCTAGGCCTTTGTCTGAGAAACGTAAATCTTTTTCCTGCTCAGGTCACAGCCCGGGCTGCCCCTAGCCGCTTCCCGACGCTTCGGGAAAGAATGAAGGAGCAGTGCGTAATGAAATCGTCAGTATCACTCAAACTAATGATGTTGTTTCTGGCTCTCGCAGTCGGCGTGACCGCCCTGGCGGCGAACGGCAATAAAGGAGACTTCCAGATTTCCAGCTCTGTTCAGGTGAATGGAACCACGCTGCCCGCGGGCGACTACACAGCCAAATGGGAAGGCAGCGGCCCCGCTGTGCAGGTAAGTATTGTGCGCAATGGCAAGACCCTGGCCACCGTCCCAGCCAAACTTGTGCAGTCAGAGCAGAAGGCCGCGGACAACGCGGCTGAAATTCAAAATGGCGCTTCCGGCCAGCGCGAGTTGACTGCATTGCGCTTTTCCGGCAAGAAATACTCTCTTGAACTCAGCAGCACCACCGCGCAGACCATGACCCCGGACAACTCAACCAAATAGCCCCTTGCCTCAACCAGCCACCGCGGGACGTCGCAGCCCCCGGTGGCTTCTTCTTTTTTAAGACTCCAGTCAGGCAGGAGTTCGGGAAGCGGGGAACCAGTGAGCCTGATTAAGAGCGGACCTAAGCTGTGCTCGCACCGGCAATTTCCGCCTTAGACCTCAGTCACCGTCGCTCACAGCCGGTGGCGGTATATACTTTTTCTCTGGCCGGAACATTTTTGGAGGAGCTCAAATATGCATTTCGTTCTGCGGCAATCCGTAAGATTCCTGGTTGCCCTTGTCCTGGTGGCACTCTTTATTGCTCCAAGCGACTTGCTGGCGCAAAGCCACCTGGTCTCCCCTGCTGACCTGCAGCACCAGGCAGTTGCGGCATCGCAGGTACGCGAGCACAACCTTGAAACCGTGAAGAACTTCCTGTCTACGCAAACGGCAGAGAAAGCCATGCAGTCGTCTCATATCAATCCCCAGCAGGTGCGGACTGCGGTTTCTACCTTGAACGACCAGGAACTCGCTCAGCTGGCTTCGCGCGCCGATAAGGCGCAGCATGACTTTGCTGCCGGCAATCTCAGCGACCGCGATCTGATTCTGATCATTCTCGGTATCGCCGTGCTTGTCCTGATCATTGTTGCAGTCCGTTAAAACATTTCTCATCCGTTATTCCGTGCCGCAGAGGCTCACAGTTTTTGTGTGTCTCTGCGGCATCGCTTTTGCTCAAAGTACGGGTGTGTGGTTGGACGTCCCCTTTGTTCAACAGGAGAAGAACGGTTGTGGAGCTGCCGTGATTGCCATGGTTGTTCAATACTGGCAAAAGCAGCGGCCCCGTTCTCAGGATCAAAGCGCCAACCCGGTCGAAATCCAGCATGCGCTTTACTCAACCCCTGCCCACGCTATCTACTCTTCAGATCTTCAGCATTATTTGGAAGATCTCGGCTTTCGTACTTTCGCTGTAAAGGGTGATTGGGACCTGTTGCGCCAGCACCTTGAAAAAGGGCGTCCTTTGATCGTGGCCCTCAAACCTGCGAAAGGGGAGCCTTCACTGCACTATGTGGTTGTCGTCGGCCTTGATTGGAACACCAATCTGCTTTTGATCAATGATCCCGCACAGAAGAAGCTGCTGAAAGTAGAGCGCCGCTCTTTTGAAAATGAATGGAAAGCGGTTGGAGATTGGACCTTGCTGGCGGTACCCAGATAAAGCTGCGCGTTTAACTTTGCGTCACAGGCCTGCCAGCGCAAGCTTTAGAATGCCATCTTGCGATTCACTCACTTGCTGGCAGTTTTGGTTCTCGCATGCTGCTTTTCGTCTGCACAGCCGCAGGAGCCTCTCTCAACCCAGGGCCTGATGCAGGAAGAGCGCTGGGCGGAACTTGTCAAGCGCCTTGGGCCGCTCAGCAACCGGTCGGCTGAGCAGGAATACGAATACGGCATCGCTCTTGCTCACCTCCAACATTGGGATCAGGCGCGTTCCGCCCTGCTTCGCGGCAGCCGGCTACAGCCTGGCGATAAACGTTTTCCCATCGAAGTCGCCGGGATTGCGTTCAAGCTGAAGCATAACGGCCGCGCGATAAGTTATTTGCATCGCGCTCTGCGGCTGGATCCGAGAGACGATTATGCGAATGAGTTCCTGGCAACGCTATACTTCCTTCAAGGAAATTTTGAAGCCGCAGTAAAGTACTGGAACCGAATCAGCACTCCCAAGCCCAAAATAGCCGCTCAGCCCAACGAGCCTTCTCTGCGGGTACGGCCTGCTTTGCTTGACCATGCAATTGCGTTTTCTTCCGGCGAGGCTATGCAGCTCACCCAACTGCGATCGACCGATGCCAGATTGCAGAATCTTGAGATTTTTCCGAGTTACCGGATGGATCTGGTAGCGCGGTCCGACGGCGGCTTTGATTCCGTTCTGCGTGCGCAGGAACTCAACGGTTTTGGGAATAGCAAAGCCGAAGTTCTGTTGCGTACCTTTCGCGGATTGCCCTTTCAGGAAATAACACCCGAGTATGACAACGTGCGCGGCTCAGCGACGAATCTGATTGCCGTCGCGCGCTGGGATCCGGATAAGCGCCGATATGCCGGTGAAATTTCAGGCCCTTTGGGACAGAACCCGCAATGGCGCTACCGCGTTCGTATCGATCTCCGCAATGAAAACTGGGCGGTACGCAACGGCTTCGCGGGACCGGCGCCTGTGTTGGCCTCGTTAAACCTGCGCAGGGAAGCAGGTTCAATGCAAATCAGCCGTCTAATCGGCTGGCGCTGGCAATGGTCACTGGGAGCGGAATTCACCAATCGCGATTTCCACAGCGTTGTCCCCGGAGCGATTCTTAGCGCTCCTTTGCTGGCGGATGGTTATGAACTCAAGCAGACGGCCACCGTCAAATATCAAATATTGCGCGTTCCCGAGCATCGGCTTGAAGTCTTCGGCGGAGCAGGCTCACAAGCAGCGAAAGTTTGGTCGCAACCTTCGCAGTCGTTTGAAAAGCTTCAGGAATGCCTCCATGCACACTGGTTTCCGCGTGCTCGCGGCGATGACTTTGAAACCGATTGGAGCGCTCGCGGTGGCAGGACTTTCGGGGACCTGCCCTTTGACGAGCTGTTCATGCTTGGACTGGAGCGAGATAATGACCCTGCTCTGTGGATGCGCGCTCACATCGGCACACGCGATGGAGAAAAGGGCAGTGCGCCGCTGGGCAAAGATTTCTTCCTTTCGAGTTGGGAAACCGACAAGAATCTATACAGCAACGGCTTGATTACAGTCCGGCTCGGGCCATTCCTCGATACCGGCAAAATTACTGATCCAGGAGGTACACTCGGCTCACACAGGTGGCTTACAGATACGGGCGCTGAAGCCAAGCTGCGTGTCCTGGGTGTGGGAGTTGCACTGGTTTACGGCAAGGACCTTCGCACGGGAAATAATGCTTTTTATGTAACGTTGGCTCGCTAGCTTCTTGAGCCGATCCGGCTTGACGACCTCTCTTTTAGAATCTTCCTCTTTTAGAATTTAGCCATGCGCGCACTGATCATTGGAGGAACTCGGAACCTCGGCCCATCCATAGTTCAAGCTTTTCTTGAACGTGGGATGGATATCTCAATTTTTAATCGCGGGCAGACTCCTGATGATCTGCCTGGCCATATATCGCGCTTTCGTGGGGATCGCGGCGATCCCGTGCAATTGAAATCTGCTGTCGGATCGCATAAATTCCATGCGGTCATTGACACCACTCTTTACACCGGTCCAGAAGCTCAAGCAGTGGTTGAAGTGTTCTCCGGCCGCGTACAACGCTACATCTTTTTGAGCACAGGCCAGGTGTATCTCCTGCGCCTCGGGGTCAAACGGCCATTCAAGGAATCTGACTACGCAGGACCCGTGATGGCGGAGCCGCCGCGCGATCACAGAATTGATTACCAGAACTGGCTTTATGGTCATGACAAACGTCAGGCCGAAAATGTATTCGCGGCAGCATGGGCAAATTCACGTTTCCCATTCACGAGTCTGCGCCTGCCCATGGTCCATAGTGAGCGAGATCACTACCACCGAATACTGGGTTATGTTCGGCGGCTTCAGGATGGCGGACCAATTCTGCTCCCTGAAGGTTCCGGCCTCCCGGTGCAGCACGTCTATGGCGAAGACGTTGTGCAGGCAATCTTGCGACTGTTGGAAACTGACAAAGGAAAAGGAGAAGCGTACAACATTGGCCAGGACGAGTCAGTTTCCCTCGATCAATTCCTGCAGATGCTCGCCGGGTCGATTCACGAGCCGCTGAAGATCTTACGCGTTCCCAGAGAAAAGCTCGAACGGGCGGGGCTGCTGCCGGATTGTTCACCATTTAGCGGTCGCTGGATGTCCGCACTGGATAACGCCCGCAGCAAGTCAGAACTGGGGATGGAATACACGCCTTTGCCAATCTACGTGGAGAAACTGGCTGAATCCTTTAGTCGTCGGCCTCGTCGCGACTTCGCAGAATACTCACGACGTGAAGAGGAACTGGAGTTTGCCCGTTCGCTTGGTGCGCAATAAGGCTCTGGGAATCTCTTGATCCTTAGGCCGATTTCTATCCATGCCTCAAAAAATGGATCTCAGAAAAAACTGACTGATTACCTATTTCTTGCTTATTGCCGAAGGTTGTCTTGCCCAACCTGTCCGTGCAAATTCGCTTTTACAGAAATTTACAAAGAACTGAGAGTGATCTTCCCGCGTCTGGTGTTTCTTGACTACAAGCGGTCAGAAGACATTCGACCAGTATGAGAGAAGGACCGGGAGGATTTTTATGAAGTACATGCGAACGATGCTGTTCGGCGCAGCGTTGTTGACAACGGGGGCTACTTTTGCGGCAGCGCAGGCCGTTGTGCCTGTGCAGTGGGGCTGGGGGCATCGTGATGGCGACGACCGGCAAGCATTCCGCGATGGTTATCGTGAGGGACAGATAGATGCCCGCCAGGGCCGGCGCTCGGACTGGGACGACCGATGCAGATATCGAGAAAACGACGACCGTCAGGCGTTCCGCAACGGCTACAACCAGGGATATCGCGCAGTAAGCGCGGGCTACCGCGGTGGCTATGGCAACGGCGGCTATTATGGCGGTGATCGTGGATACGGCGGATATGGCGCGAATGCGGCGCAGCAATATGGATATCAGGACGGCTTAAACGATGGTCGCAACGACCGCGCTAGTGGCCACAGCTTCCGCCCAACGCATGACTCCAACTACAAGCACGCGGACAGGGGTTATGATCCGCGCTTCGGATACGGAAACCAGTACAAAGCGAGTTACAGGCAGGCCTACGAGCAGGGATATCAACAGGGCTATAACGGTGGAGGCTGGCGGAGACGCTAGCTGAATCGAGGTTCGGAAGTCGTAGGGCCGAACGTTTCCGACACACAGAAGAGACGCAGCAAAACTGTTGCGTCTCTTTTGCCTTTTACTCCAGAGCCTTGCCCTTGGTTTCCGGAAGCTGCGTAGCCATGAGCATGGCCAGCAAAAATGAGATGCCAGAAAGAGAAAAAGCCCAGCTCAGATCCCTGGCCTGGGCAAGCTTGCCGATCACGTATGGTGCGAGGGAACTCAGCGTTCGAGCGCCATTGTAGGTAAAGCCCAGGGCTCGCGCCCGCACGCGGGTAGGGAAGAGTTCGCTGCCGATCAGACCTGACCCGGAAAAGAATCCTGTGCCGAAGAACGCCACCAGCGCACCCAGCACCATGATGCTCCACTCAGAACGCGCCGCGGCATAAATGGGCACCAGGATGGCGGCGCAAAGCAAATAGAGAATGAACGAGCGCTTGCGTCCAAGCTTCTCTGCAACCCAGCCGAATGTGAGATATCCGGGGAACATTCCCACCAGATTGAGCACCACAAGCAGTGTGGTGATCTGCATCATCCCAAAACCACGGCCGCCTTTTTCCACCGGCAAACCAAGGTATGGAGGAATCCATGTAAACAGGCCCCACCATGCAAACAGCCCGAAGAAATTCAGCAGGAACAAAAAGAGTGTATGTTTGCGCAGCGCAGGAGAGAAGATTTCACTGAAGGCAGCCGGCGTATCCTGCGACGCCCGTTTGTGTTCTTTCCACATCTCTGACTCAGGCACGCCTTTCCGAATCCATAAGGTAACCAGCGCAGGCACGATGCCGATAAAAAACACCAAACGCCAGTTCTGTGTTGCAGAAAGAATAAAGCCTGCTGCCACTGCCGCCGCGGCATAGCCCCATGCCCATGAGCTTTGCACAATTGCAATCGCCTTGGCCCGCAGGTGTGTTGGCCACGTCTCAGCCACCAGCGTGGCGCCGGTATTCCATTCGCCGCCCATTCCCAGCCCAAGTACAAAACGGAAAAACGCGAGGATAGGAATGGAGGTGGCCAGTCCCGACCCCACGGAACAGAGCGAGTAAGTAAGAATGCTCAGGATCAGCGCCTTGGTACGCCCGACCCGGTCAGCAATGAAGCCAAACAGAACCCCACCGATTCCGGAAGCCAGCAAGGTGAACGTGCCCAGCCATCCCGCCGCGGACTTACTGATGCCGAACGCAGTCATCACATGGGCGATGACCAGGCTGTAGAGCATCACGTCGAAGGCATCCAGAGCCCAGCCCAGCGCAGCCGCAATCAGAGTTCGCTTTTGCGCGGATGTGACTTCAGACAGGCGAAACGTGGTGGTGGCCATTGGGCTGCATTTTATCAGTGTCCCCGTCTCTCGGTGGCTGGTTTGAGTTTTCCCATAAGATGGAAAAACCGCCGTGCCCTCCGCACATCGTTCCCAATCTGCTCGCGAAGCGCATCAACGGAAGGGAATTTGATTTCCGGACGTCGCCAGTGCTCAAAAAAGATTTCTACCTCTGTTTGTGCCGTGACTTCCAGAGGATGAAAGTTCAGCAGGTGCGTCTCTATCGCAAACGAATCTTCACCAAACGTCGGGCGATTGCCGACGTTGGTTACAGAATCAAACGTCTCATCGCCCACGCGTGTGCGCGTCACGTAAACTCCGTTGCCGGGAACAAGTTCGTCATAGCGGCTCAAATTAATGGTCGGCACTGTGTATTTGTGGCCCAGGCCGCGTCCTCTGCCCGGCGCGGCTGTAATACTAAACACGCGTCCGAGCAATCTCCGGGCACGGCTCACTTTGCCCTGCCCAAGGAGGTTCCGTATCTCGCTGCTGGAAACTCGGCTGCCTCGCAACATCATCACCGGATAAACCTTCACATTAAACCCAAGTTCCCGGCCCATTTCCTGCAACCGCTGCGGCGTGCCCTGGGCTCTATGGCCAAAGTGAAAATTTTGTCCTTCATGTACTTCTTTCGCGCGCAGTGTATTGCACAGAATCCGCCGCACGAATTCGTCCGCCGTTGTCATGGAGAAATCGCGGGTGAACGGGACCACCACCAGCGCATCCAGCCCGGTGTTCCCCAGCAGACGTTCTTTCGCTACCCCGGGCGTGATCAGGCGAGGCGCGGAATCCGGACGCAGAATTCGCAACGGATGAGGATCAAATGTAACCGCAACAGCTTTGCTGCCAGTCTCTCTCGCGCGGCGGACCACCTCACTGATCACCTGCTGATGCCCACAATGGACGCCGTCAAAGTTCCCAACCGTTGTGATGGTCGGTCCGAAGTCGCCGGGAATTTCCTCAATCGAGCGGAAGATCCTCATGCGATCTCGAACTCCAGCTTCAGACCGTCGTGCGCCAGCCGGACGTGTTCGGGAAAGCTCTTATTGGTTTCTTCATGAGGCAGGTCGTGCGAAATGTGAGTGAAGAAGGCGCGCGCCGGTTTCAGTTCATCGACCAGCCGCAGTGAATTGGCGACGGTCGAGTGCGTGGGGTGTGGGTTATGGCGCAGGGCATCCAGAAACAGAATGTCCAGATTGCGCAACTGCTGCATGGATTGCGGGGGAATTTCACTGAAGTCAGTGAGATAGGCTGCACGGCCAAAACGAAAGCCGTGGATCGTGGTTTCGCCATGAATAATCTCAACCGGCTCAAAGCTGGCGCCGAACAGGTCAATGGCGCCATTGAATCTTTTCATTTCTACTTTAGCAATACCGCCATATTTGTAGTTCGCGTCAAAGATGTACTGGAAGATACTCTCAAGCGCCGTTGCTGTGGAGTCATGCGCGTACAGCGGGATTTTGCTTCCATGACGGAAGCTCAAGGGCCGCACATCATCCAGGCCGAGGATATGATCTGCGTGCGCATGGGTGTAGAGAATGGCGTCGATGCGTCTGATGTGTTCGCGAATGGCCTGTTGACGAAAATCCGGCGTGGTATCGATCAGTACGCAGTGGCCGTCATAGTGCAGCATGATGGAAGGGCGGGTCCTCTGGTCGTGCGGGTCGCTCGACGTGCACACTCGGCAGGTGCAGCCGATGGTGGGCACCCCCATCGAAGTTCCGCTTCCCAGGACCGTTAGAACGGCCTTCATTTCTTCTCTGACGTTGGATTCGGAGGTTGCTCAACCGCCTGTTTGGCTATGGCATTGGTCAATTCAATCCATGCCATCCTCAGCTCAAATAGTACGTTTTGCAGCATAGTGAGCTCTTTGTCGGTGAGATTGCCCTTGGTTTTATCGTGCAGGATCGTGAGCGAGTCAATGGTTTGCCGCGCACCAATGATATCCACCCTCGGTTCTTCGCCTTCCGCCCGAAGGGCTCCCATCTGGATCAAGGCGCTCATATAAAGCGACTCAATGACCTTTTCGAAGGTCATTTCCGGATAGCTACCCTGGGCGCCGAGCCGGCCTTGGAAGAGTTCATCAAGCTTTTGGCCCTGGGCTCTGTATTCGTGATGTTGAGCAAGCTGCTCTTCCACAGTTGGAGCTTCGGGCATCTCCTCCTCAGCAGGAGTTCCAGGCTGAGCGGCTTGAGTGGTCTCGGGCTTGGCTGCTTGCGGAGCGGCAGGTTGTGGCGGCGCTTGCGGGGCTACCTTTTCTTCCTCGTCTACGCGTGCGCCCGCCAGCGGTTCACCTTCAGCGCCAAAACGGCGGCGATCACTTATAACAAAATCATTCTTATTTTCAGTCATACGTCCTCAAGTAAAAAGTTTTGCCACCGAATTACGGGCAATAAACTATGGCAAGCTGAATTTTTCAGAAACCCAAAGTCTTATTTGATCCTCAGAACGGCAGATCCACAACCCTGGCTTCAGTTCCGTTCAGGTTGAGCACACCATTTTCCGGGACAGACTCAACACGAACATAGCCCAATCCGATCCTGCGTTCGCCGGTTGCGCCTGGCACGGACGCAACGCTTGTGAGCTCAGCAAAGCTGCGACTGTCCGCTTCAAACTTGCCCAGGGACGGCGTGCTACCCAGAAACTCAAATCCTGTAAATTTGCGATGCACCTGACCACGTGAGCGGATGCGCTCCACAATCTCCTGGCCGATGTAACATCCTTTGTTGAAATTCAAAGCCTGCATCTGCCCGGTTTCGTGGGGCAAATCACGATCGCGAATATCTTTTCCGTATTGCGGGATGCCGCGCAGAATCCGCCACATTTCCAGCGCTTCAGCCCCGACCGGCTGCGCTCCGGAATTCGTCAGCTTCTTTGCGATGGCCGGAGCATTCGCCGCATCCGACCAAATTTCGAACCAGTTTGGTTTTTGCTCTGCTCCGCGAATGATCTGAATGGCAGCCTCGTTGATTGTCTGCTCCCGGATTTCAAGCGGCTGCATTCCACTCACGTCCATTCCCGCACTCGCAAGCACTTGCTCCGCCTTCGGCCCTGCTACCCCGATAGCACTGACCGCAGTTCCAAAATCACTGAGTTCCACCTTATCCATAATGATGAAACGCCGAAGGGTGGCCAGCAGTGTCTCCGCCTGATTGCGATCAGTCTCCAGCAGCAGGCACTCGCCGCGATTAAAAATGTTCAAGTCGCCCAGAATCCGTCCCTGAGCGTTCAAAACAAAGTTGTAAGCGCCACGGTTAACTTGCAGATCGCGAACATTGTTTGTGACCATGTTGTGCAGCCACCGCACCCGGTCCTTGCCGGTTACGTTGATCAGAGCGCGCCAGTTGAGATGAAAGGCAGCGCACCCGGATTGGAGGATTTCCAACTCTCGCTTCGGGTCAGAGAAGCTCAGTGTGGTCTCCACATCCAGATACCGGCCGGTTTTTCCCGCACCTAACACCACACCCTGATCTATTTCTGTATGCGCCATGGTCAATCCTTGATTATAGCCAACCCAGCGCTTGCATCTACAAGGCAGGTCGCCGCAGAATGGCAGACATGCCTGACGAACGCAGTCCGAAGAAAATGTGGGTGAGCGCGGAAAAATATATACAAATGGGTTTGACCATCCCCGCCGCGACACTGATTGGCTGGATCGTGGGCCAGCTCCTGCAGCGCTGGCTCGGATGGGGATGGCTACCTCTCGGGGGCCTGGTGTTGGGCAGCGTGGCCGGACTGGTCTATTTCATTCGGATCGCGCTTTCCGAGGATTTTAAAGAGTGAACGTGGAATCCGCTGCGCAATCCTCGAAAGAGAGCGCTGACGCTTTTTATTCAAGGATCTTTCGTCGCCTGATGCTCCTTATGGCGATTCTTGGCTTGGCTCTCACGCCGGTGGCATGCATCAGGTTTCAGACGAGAGTTGGCCTCAGTTTCGCGGCAGGTTCGCTGATTGCAATCCTGAATTTTTATTGGCTGGCATTAACGGTTCGCGCCGCCGGGAAGCAGGCTGAGTTGTCCGGAGGCCGCAGCGGCCGGGCAGGCGTGATGTTCCGCTTCGTCCTGCGCTACCTTTTGATCGCCCTCGCGGCCTATGTTATATTTAACAGTTCTGCTGATAGCTTGTACGGCCTCTTTGCAGGCCTTTCCCTGCCGGTAGCTGCGATCCTGATTGAGGCTGTGCTCGAAGTCTACAGCGCGCTGCGGGCAGGAATCTGATTTCCAGGATTAACTCAGACGAATGCAAGAAGAATTGTGGTTTACAGCGCTGCTGAATCATGCCTTCGCCGGGCCGGTGAACGCTCTGCTGCAGTCTTTGCCGCCGGTTTTTCATCCCGCCAATCCTGAAGCCCCTATATCCAATGCTGTCGCCATGGAAGTGCTGGTGGTGGCGTTTCTGATTCTCCTGTTTCTGGCCATCCGCTCTACCTTGAAGGTGGATAAACCAGGTGGACTACAGCATCTGGCGGAAATGTTTCACGAATTCATCACCAATCAGAGCCATGAGATCATTGGGCCTCACAGTGAGAAGTTCACGCCGTTCCTGCTGTCGCTCTTTGTATTCATTCTCTTCGGCAACCTGATCGGGCTTATTCCAACCTTTGAATCACCCACAGCCAGCGCTGCGGTGCCATTGGGGTGCGCGGTGGTAGCCTTTGTTTACTATAACCTGCACGGCATCAAAGAACAGGGGCCGGTGAACTTCATCAAGCACTTCATGGGACCGGTGTGGTGGCTTGCATGGCTAATTTTCCCTATTGAATTGATCAGCACCTTCGCCCGCGTCATGTCTCTCTCCATCCGGTTATACGCAAACATTTTTGCTGGCGACATGGTCACAGCGGCATTCTTTGCCCTGATTCCCATTGGCATTCCGGTAATATTTTTACTGCTTCACGTTGGCGTATCGTTTCTTCAGGCTTACATATTCACCCTGCTGACCACGATTTACCTGCAGGGCGTGGTTGCACACGAGCACTAGTATCCCGCTTCAAGCGTGAGGGCGCCGTCTCCCAAGGCTGGACGTCAACCACCCACTGGAAGCGACTTCATAAGGAGAGTACATGCGTAAAGCAACAGCGTTCATCTTCCTGGCGTTGGTGGTTATGTTTGTGGCCACGCCAGTTTATGCCCAGACAGGCGGCGGAACCACAGCACCGGCTTATTACTGGGCGATTCCCATTGGCGCAGGGGCGGCAATCGGGATTGCGGGAGGCCTTTGCGGCCTTGGTCAGGGCCGTGCAACAGCTTCCGCTGTGGAAGCACTTGCACGAAACCCTGGAGCTCGCCCCGGAATCTTCATCTTTCTGATTCTCGGTCTGGCGCTGATCGAGTCACTGGCGCTGTATGCTCTTGTCATTGCTTTCCAGATCATCGGCAAGTTGAAGTAGAGCCCCATCTTTGGGTGAGCCCAGCCTGCATGGCTGGGCTTTCTTGTGCGCTCAAAAATCATCTATCCTTATTACACTCATGCCATCCACAGCCGCGCTTGAGTTTAACGACATTACCAAGCAATACAGCAGCTTTTTCCACTCTGACCGGGTAAAGGCTCTGGACCATTTTTCGCTTCGCGTAGAGCGGGGTGAGATCTTCGGCTTTCTTGGCCCCAACGGCGCGGGGAAAACGACGGCAATTCACATCGCCATGGGGCTCATGTTTCCAACTTCCGGTAATGGAAACATGTTAGGCGCGCCGTTCGGTGACGTGGAGAAGCGTCGGCGTGTGGGCTTTCTGGGGGAAAACGTCGCTCTGTATCACCGGCGCGCCGGCAGGTTGGTTGAGTTCTACGGTGCTTTGAATGGCATCCATGGCGCGCAACTTCGGCAACAGACGCAAGAGCTGCTGAAGGAGTTGGACCTGCTGGCTGTTGCCAAGCGGAATGCCGGGAAGTTTTCCCGCGGCATGGTCCAGCGCGTTGGCCTTGCGCAGGCTCTGGTCAATAATCCTGATCTGATCATTTTGGATGAGCCCACGTCGGCGCTTGATCCCATTGGACGAGTGCGTGTGAGAGAAATTATTCTGCGGGCCCGTGATGACGGCAAGACGATTTTTCTAAGCTCGCATCTGCTTTCCGAAATCGAGCAGATTTGCGACCGGCTGGCCATCGTGATCAAGGGCCGCGTAGTGCGCATAGGCACCATAGCGGAGCTGCTTGAGGCACAGGACCGGTTTGTGATCACCGCCACAGGCATCGATGCGCTGATGTTTGAAGGCTCAAAGCAGAACGGAAACACCAGGATTACCGTGCCGGCTCACGATCAGCGCCGCACCATTGAAAGAATCTGGCTTGCCGGCGGTGAGGTCATCGCTGTAAACCCTATCCGCCGCACTCTTGAAGACCTGTTCGTGGAACTGGCCCACCAGAATGGCGGCTCCAGGCATGAGAAGAGCGGTGATGATAATAAATAATTCGAAGAGCTTTGTCGGGATGAGCGCATCCAGACGCCGGAGCGCAGAAACGGAGCAGGCGTGCGTCCGATTCTGCTGATTGCCGGGAACTTTGTCCGCATGCAGTGGCTCATTGTGGTCATCATGACGGTTTACGTTGCCGGAATTGCAGGAGTTTTCTCTCTCAACCAGCAGAGCCAGGAAGTACTGTTCTTTGTTCGCTCGCAGCCGCTTTACATTCTTTTTCTTTCTTTGATGCTGGGCGTTCCCGCCATCCAGACTGACCGCAAATCGCGTCGGTTGCTGGCCGTGCTGTCAAAGGGTATTCACCGCTGGCAATACCTCGGTGGCCTTCTGTGCGGGTGCACCGTGCTATGCGCGGTGTTCAGCCTACTGATTTGGGGCACGGCTTATATGTTGTTCCTTCGGGAAGAACGGGTGACAACCGGTCTCGGACTACTCATCCTCGCCTTGTTCGCCTGCTGTGTTACAGCGTCTGCAGCCGGACTGTTCTATTCTACGTTCCTACATCCGCTGTTGGCTACGGGCGCTGCAACCATCACTCTGTTGTTGCCTCTTCCATTGGCAGCCAGAGGGATGGATATGAGACTGACGAAGCTGTTCTTCCCGGTAGCGGGCATGGTGGACCAGCTGGTTGACTATCAATACGGCGCGGTTGAAGGTTTGTGGACGGTCACCATCACAGCCGCTATTTTCGCAGTCGTGTTCTGGATTGTTGGAGCGATGATCTTCGCTCGCAGAGATGTAACTATTTCACCTGAGTAGGGACTGTACCACGGTTGGCTATCCGAACCCGGAAGTCCACATGGAGTTGCATTTTGCTCGCTGCTCGTGACTTGGGCTGCAAATCTGCTGCCGCAAGGCTGGCGTGGTTCAGCACACGGCCGGGCACAACACCCAGCCAGATTGTTGCGACCGCGGCAACCACCAGGGCCAGGCGCATGCTTCCCGACGCCGGAGCAGGTGGTTCTGCCACGCTGGGTTCACGCATGTACATCACGACCATTAAACGGAGATAGTAATACGAGGCTACCGCGCTGTTCACTACGCCAATGATCGTCAGCCAGATCAGAGCTGTGGGGTGAGCGACTGCCGAGCCGGAAAGAGCCGCGGTGAATACGTAATACTTGGCCAGAAAGCCGGCTGTGGCAGGAATGCCGATGAGGGACAGCAGGAAGATGGTGAAGGTGAACGCCAGAAGAGGAGAGCGCCTGCCCAGTCCGGCATAGTCATCCATAGAGACATAGCGTTCGCCGGTAGAGGCAAAGTGGCTGATCACCGCGAAAGCGCCCACGTTCATGGTGGCGTAAGCTGCGGTATAAAAAATGGCCGCAGAGATCCCGATATTGTTGGCGGCGGCAAATGCCACGAGCAGATATCCGGCGTGGGCGATGGACGAATAGGCCAGCATGCGCTTCACGTTGCTCTGTATGAGCGCGCCAAAATTGCCCAGCGTCATAGAGAGCGCGGCGGAAATCCAGATCAGCCAGAACCAGTGCGTGCTTGTCGTGGCAAATAGCACACGCAGCAGCACAGCAAATGCCGCAGCCTTGGGCCCGGTGGACAGAAGGGCCACAATGGGTGCAGGCGCCCCTTCGTAAACGTCCGGCGTCCAGATGTGGAACGGAGCCGAGGCGACTTTGAATCCCAATCCCACAATCATCAACGCCGTTGCAATATACGCCAGAATGCTGGGCCCGCTGGTGCTGAGCGCCGTTTCGATTTTCAGAATGTCCGTGGTGCCTGTAGCGCCGAACATGAGCGCTACCCCGTAAAGGAAAAATGCCGTGGCAAATGATCCCAGCAGGAAATACTTGATGGATGACTCAGTGCTGGATGCGGTACGGCGGCGATAGCCGGCAAGAATGTAAGTTGAAATCGAGGATATTTCCAGAGCGATAAAGATCAGCACCAACTCGACCGCAGATGACATCAGAGTCATGCCTACGGTCCCGAACAGAATCAGGCCGTAATATTCGCCGCTATTGAGACCCTGAGTTTCAAGGTATTCGAGCGAGGCGAGGATGCATACCGCCGAGATGGAGGGAATGAGGATATGGAAGAAGATGGCGAAATTATCCACCCGCACCATGCCGAACCAGCCGGGATCGCGGAAGGAGACGTCGCGCGCCATCCAGGCAATCTGGCAGAAGGTGGCCGCAACGGCAGCCAGGGTGCCGGCAAGAGAAAGCAGTCCGAGGCCTTTACGGCTGGTGTTTGGCTTCAGCAGCGGATCGATGATCATCACCGCAATGCCGAAAGCGGTGAGCACCAGCTCAGGCAGGATGCGAATATAGTCGACGGTTTGAATCGGGTTCATTGATCTTTATTTTTGTCCGCCCGCCGTTGTTCCGGAGATGGCTGTTGTTGCTGTGCTTTTCTGCTGCGCGTTGATGCTGGCTACAGCCGGGCCAATGGTCTTCATCCAATAAGGTGAAACCACGCCCATGACCAGCGCCATCACTGCAACCGGCCAGAGTGAGATCTGTTCGCGGCCGTCAAGGTCGGGCAAAGTCTTGTTCTTCTCATGTCTGATCTGGCCGTAGAAGACTTTCTGGTACATCCAGAGCAGGTAGCAGGCGCCCCAGATCACCCCACTGGCGCCGAGGATGCCGTAGATTGCCTTGTCCTGGAAAGCGCCGCTCAGCACCAGGAACTCGCCGACAAATCCGTTCATCAGCGGTAGGCCCACAGAGGAGAGCACCGCGATCAGAAAGAACGTAGCGTACACCGGCATAGGAGTGGCCAGACCGCCGTATTCCTTAAATTCGTAGGTGTGCTTGCGTTCATACAGCATGCCTGCCAGCATGAAGAGAGCTCCGGTCGAGACGCCATGGTTCAGCATCTGGTAGACCGCACCGCTGGTGCCCGCGGCAGTAAAGGTGAAAATTCCAAGCACAACGAACCCGAGATGGCTGACGGACGAATAGGCGATCAGCTTTTTGAGATTCGGTTGCACCAGCGCCACCAGAGCGCCGTAGATAATGCCGATGATGGCCAGCACGTTGATCCAGACAGCGTTGTTATGTGCCTGAGTGGGGAACATGCCGACGTTGAAGCGCAGCAAGCCGTAGGTGCCCATTTTCAGCAGCACGCCGGCGAGCAGGACGGACCCTGCGGTAGGCGCTTCCACGTGGGCATCCGGCAACCATGTGTGCAGCGGGAAAAGGGGCACTTTTACCGCGAACGCTATAAAGAAGCCGAGGAAGAGCCACTGCAATGCGGTCGGGCTGCCGTTGCCATCGTGGATCCATTGGCGAAGCGTGGCGTAGTCAAAAGTTTTGGTCTGCACCCAGAGCCAGATGATCGATGCCAGCATGAAAACCGAAGCCACCATCGTGTACAGGAAGAACTTCACCGCGGCATAAACGCGCCGCTCATGCCCGTACATACCGATGATCAGTGCCATGGGAATCAGCGTGGCTTCCCAGAAGACATAGAAGAGGAACATGTCCAGTGAGAGGAAGACGCCGATCATGGCCGATTCGAGGATCAGCAGCAGGACGAAGAATTCCTTCACCCGGTCGTGGATTGATTTCCATGAGACCAGCACACTCAGCGGCACCAGAAAGGTGGTGAGCAGAGTTAGCCACATGGAGATGCCGTCCGCGCCAAGATGATAGTGAATGTTGACGTCTCCGATCTTGATCCAGGAAACATCTGTCTGGAACTGGAACCCTGTGGCGGCAGTTCCAACGCCCATATTGAGCGGCAAATACAGTGAAAATGCGAACGCAACCAGAGAAATGATCAGTGCTGCCCAGCGCAGAGCGCGATCATTGCGTGGCATCAGCATCAGCAGCACCGCGCCGATGGCAGGGATAAAGGTTACGAGAGTGAGGATGGAATTGCTCATTTGCTCACCCCCCACCAGATCATGTACGCAAGGACGGCCGCACCGCCAATGGCCACCCAGGCCGCATAGGATCGTATGTTGCCGGATTGCATTCGTCGCAGCTCATTGCCAATGCCTTTAGAGGCGGAGCCCGCGCCATTCACCAGGCCATCAATGATTCCCTGATCGACTCCGCGCCAGAAGACGATGGTAGATAGCGCCAGCAGAGGCTTGACAAACAGTAATCCATAGCCTTCGTCGATGTAGTACTTGTGGAGGATCGTGAGGTAAATGCCGTGAATACTGGATGTGATACGGTCGGGCAATTCTGGTCGTTTGTAGTACATATACCAGGCTAAAAAGAATCCGAGTATCGCCACGCCTAACGACGTTCCCGCCAAGGCCCATTCTTCCGACGGATTTTCGGGTTGCTCTTCCTGCGGTTGGCCGGCGGCTTCACTCACGTGCTCCATGGCCGTGGGGCTGGTGGAGGCTGCGGATTTGATGACGGGAGCAAGGAAGTGATCGAATTTGTTCGATCCGCCCATGAATGCCGGCCAACCTATCCAGCCGGCTACGATGGAACCAATAGCCAGAACGACAAGCGGCGCCAGCATCACCCAGGGAGATTCGTGAACGCCGCCATGGCCGTGGGTCTGATCGTCCGCGTGTCCATGGCTATGCGCGGCTGCGCCGTGACCTGCGTGCGCTGGAGCGGTGGCTGCATGCGGCTCTTCGCCGATGTCAACTTTGCCCAGGCGGAGTTCGCCGTAAAAAGTCATAAAGTACAGACGGAACATGTAAAAGGACGTCAGTCCCGCTGTGATGACACCGATGAGCCAAAGAGCTTTGCTGCCGTGCGGACTGGAAAAGACTTGCCCGAGGATCTCATCCTTGCTGAAGAATCCGGCGAACGGCCAGATACCGGAAATCGCCAGGGTAGCCACCAGCATCACGGCGTGCGTCCATGGAATCTTCGTTCTGAGCCCGCCCATGCGTCGCATGTCCTGCTCGCCCCCGAGCGCGTGAATCACTGAGCCAGAGCCGAGGAAGAGCAGCGCCTTGAAGAAGGCGTGCGTCATCAGGTGGAAAATGCCGGCGGAGTACGCAGCCACGCCGCAGGCCAGGAACATGTAGCCCAATTGAGAAACAGTAGAGTAGGCGAGGACGCGCTTGATATCAGTCTGCGCCATGCCCATGGTGGCGGCGAAGATTGCGGTCAGGCAGCCGATGATCGCCACCACTTCGAGCGCATGCGGAGAGCGGCTGAAGATCGCATTCGAGCGGGCAATCATATATATGCCCGCGGTGACCATCGTCGCGGCGTGGATCAACGCTGAGACAGGAGTCGGGCCCTCCATGGCGTCAGGCAGCCATACATAGAGAGGAACCTGGGCCGATTTGCCGGTGGCGCCAAACATCAGGCAGAGAGCGATGATGGTGAGCAGGCCCCAGCCGGCTTCGACCGGCATGCTGGAAACGCCTTTGAACACTCCATCAAAATTCAAGGTGCCGAACTGTTTGATCAGCAGAAACATGCCGATCAGAAAGGCGAAGTCACCAATGCGGTTGACGATGAATGCTTTTTTCCCGGCGTCGGCTGCGGAGTCTTTGAGAAAGAAGAAGCCGATCAGCAGGTACGAGGCAAGTCCCACGCCCTCCCAGCCAACGAACATCAGTAGATAGTTGTTCGCCAGCACCAGGGTGAGCATGAAAAACATGAAGAGATTCAGGTAGGCAAAGAAGCGATAGAAGCCGCCTTCATGCGCCATGTAGCCGACCGAGTAAATGTGGATCAGGAAGCCGACACCGGTGACGACGAGCACCATCACGGTGGAAAGTTGGTCAAGGTAGAAGCCAAACGGCGCGGAGAAATTGCCCGCTGTGATCCACGTGCCAACCGTCTCCTGATACGGCATGTGACCCAGCGCCTGAGCGACAGCCCAAAGAGCCCAACCAAAGGAAGCAGCGGTGAAGAAGAGCGCCACAAAGGAAACCACTGCGTTCTTGAAGTGCCGCCCGAAAAGGCCATTGATGGCCGCTCCGGCAAGGGGCAGCAGGGGAATGACCCAGAGATTTAAGTTGTGCGTCATAGTTTCAGCAGGTTCACCCGGTCAACGTTCAAAGTCTCACGCGTGCGGAACACGGCAATGATGATGGCCAATCCCACGGCGGCTTCCGCGGCGGCCACAACCATCACAAAGAAGACAAAGACTTGGCCGCTCAGCGCCAGCTTGAGGCCGCGCTCGTTCCAGTAATTGGCAAAAGCAACAAAGGTGAGATTTACGGCATTGAGCATCAGCTCAATCGACATAAAAATGGTGATGATGTTGCGCTTGAGCAAAAACCCGAAGACGCCCAGGCAGAAGAGGATGGCGCTCAGAATGAGATACCAGGAAAGAGGAACCATTTAGTTCGACCTCCTTCCCAGAACTACCGCGCCCATAATGGCGATCAGAATCAGCACTGAGGTGACCTCGAACGGCAGCAGGAAGTCGCGGAATAGGAGCCGGGCGATGTTGTGAGGGCCGCCGAAGTCGGTTGGGCTGATGCTCACGCCGCCAAGCACCTTATTGTTGCTGATCATGATCCAGCCCACCAGGCAGCCAAGCACGATCACGCCGGGAACGCCTAGCACCAATGCGATTTTGCTGCCGGGTGAGTGCTCTTCCGCGCCGGCATTCAGAAGCATGATGACAAAGACAAACAACACCATGATCGCTCCGGCATAGACGATCACCTGAACCGCGGCCACGAACTCAGCGCCTAGCAATAGGTAGATCAGGGCCAGCGAGGCCATCACCACTACCAGGGAAAGAGCGCTGTTGATGGGGTGGCGCTGCATAAGAAGGTTTACCGCGCCGGCCACGCAGATCAGTCCAAAAATGATGAACAGTACCTGGTGAAACATCGGCTAAGCCCTCCAGGCCACTATAAAGCTGGTGACGATGATGTTGGCGATGGCCAGCGGCAGCAGAAACTTCCACCCAAAGGCCATGAGCTGGTCATAACGGAATCGCGGCAGCGTGCCGCGGATCCAGATATAGAGAAACATGAAGAAGAAAACCTTCACGGCAAACCAGAACACCGGCATCAGCGACTGAACAATGGCCGGAGCGCTATGCGGCACGGGCCCGTGCCAGCCGCCGAAGAACAGCAGCGTGGCCAGGCAGGCCACGGTGATCATGTTCATGTATTCCGCCATGAAGAACATGGCGAATTTCATGGCGCTGTACTCGGTATGATAGCCGGCGACGAGTTCGGTTTCAGCTTCCGGCAGATCAAACGGAATGCGGTTGGTTTCCGCGTAGGCTGCCATCAGGTAGATGAAGAATCCGAGGATCTGGGGGAAGATATACCAGTGCGGCAGCCAGCCGAACCATGGCGATTGTCCCTGAGCATTCACAATCTCGCGCAAACTCAGGCTACCGGAAAGAAGCAGGACCCCCACCAGAGAAAGTCCGAGCGCAAGTTCATAGCTGATCATCTGCGCGCTGGCGCGAAGCGAGCCGAGCAGGGAATACTTGCTGTTCGATGACCAGCCCGCGAGGGCAACGCCATAAACGCCGATGGAAGTTGCTCCCAAAATGATGAGCAAGCCGATATTAATGTCGGTAAGTCCGCCGCCGGAATGAGCGACGCCGGTAATCTGCAGCGCGGTGGTGGTTCCATTCACCGTGATTGAGGGACCAAAAGGAATCACCGCGATGGAGATGAGCGACATGGCCAGCGCGAGCATCGGCGCCATGATATACAGCACCTTGTGCACGCTGTCCGGCACCATGTCTTCTTTTAAGATGAACTTTATGCCGTCAGCCAGAGGCTGGAGCAGCCCAAAAGGTCCCACGCGCGTGGGGCCCCAGCGGTTCTGGATGCGCGCAACCAGTTTGCGCTCCAGCAGGGTGGTATAAGCCACGCCGGTGAGCAGAATAAAAACCACCAGCACAATTTTGATGACGGCGACGATAATGAAAGTTTTTATGTCCACTTTGCTTACACACAGCCGCTCCCCTCAGCGGCAACCTGCGACTTAAATGACCAGTTACAGCAGAAATATCAATGCAGCTAATTGCCAATTGTTCAATGTCATGTGCTCTAGTTCGCCATGACTTCTTTGTCTACCGGGTTGGCCCGGCGGTTCTCAAGCACCGAGTTCAAGGTCTTCGAATAACGGCCCAAGGTGCCAGAAGTAAACAGCGTGTCATTGGCCGGGACAATCTGCACCAGACTGTCGCCTGGACTCGCGCTGCTTTGTTCCGCCGCGGAAACGTGCTCCGCATCGCCAGCCAGCAGATTCAGCCTGGAGAATTCGTAGCCCGGCACCAGCCGCTGGATCTCATCGAGAATCGCCATGGAATCGAACGGGCTGAGGCGCGGTTCAAGGTTGTTGGCCGCCAGCCAGACAGAATGACGATCGGCTTCGCCGGACTGCGCCCCGCGCGTCTGTCCCATGTCAGCGCGAACGCCACCGCCGAACGGGACCAGTTTGCGAATATCGGCGCCCATGCGCTCAGCTACGCGCACGATGATTTCAAAATCGCTGCGAACCCCAGCCAGGTCACCGGCTTTCTTCAGCAAGTTGCAGATCGCCGCAAGTGTTGGTGAAAGTGCCGGACTTTCTCGTAGGCGGAAGCCGCCGGCAGAACGACTTCGGCGAGCGATGCAGTCTCAGTCAGGAAAAGTTCCTGAGCGACGATGAATGTGTTCTTGAGCGCCGCTGGATCAAAGCTGTAGTCAACCACCGGGTTCGATCCCACCACGTAAAGCGCAGCCAGCTTGCCGGCTTTGGCCGCGTCCATCATTTCTGTGAGCGACAAACCTTTTGTACTCGGAACTGCGCCCCATTCCGAACTGAACTTCTGGGCGCCAGCGACGGCCGCATAGCCAGGGAGCAGGTCAGGGAAGAGACCCATATCAGCTGCGCCGCGCGAATTGGCGTAATCGGCCAGGCAGATGAATTTGGCGTTTAACCCGGAACCGAATTTGACTAGCGCCGCAACGTCCGCGCCGCGCACTTCTGATCCAAAGATGATGACCAGGTTCTGCTGCGCCTTCAATTGATCACGTACGTGTTTCAGAGCGTCATTGGAAACAGTCGTTCCGGTCAATGAGCCAGCGGCTGCATCGTCACCCTTCAAGAACGCGACAAACTTTCCTTCGCGGCCTGCGGGAACCTGAAGGAACGCGCTTGCCTGGCGGCGAAGTTTGATGGGCTGCGAGTTGACGATGGTGAGCTTCGCCCGGTTCAGTCGGACAGTTGTGCGGATGTTCCACGCCAGCAGCGGATGCTGTTCAGTGGGGTCGTTGCCGATCAGCAGGATCGCGGGAGCGCTGGCAACGTCGCGCATGGTCGCCGTGGCGTTCGGTTTGCCGCCGATGGCGCGGGCAAAGGCAGAGAAATCAGCTGTCCGGTGATGGTCAATGTTGTTGGTGCCCAGTACTGTGCGGGCAAACTTCTGCAGCAGGTAATTCTCTTCGTTGGTGGTGCGGTTGGAACCGATTACGCCAATCGCCTGTCCACCCTTGCTGTCACGGATCTCACGCAGCCGTTTGCCCACATGATCAATGGCTTCTTCCCATGTGACAGGGGTGAGTTTGCCGTCTTTGCGTACCAGCGGCTGCCGCAGGCGGGCCGGATGGTCGAAATAGTCGAAGGCGTAGCGGCCCTTGATACAGAGAAAATCGCCGTTGATGCCGCTCTTGTCGCGGTTGTCGCCACGAACGATGTCCATGCCGGTATCCGAGCGACGAACGCCCAGCGTAGTTTTGCACCCATCGCCGCAGTGCGTGCAGACGGTGCCAACGTGATTCATTTCCCAGGGACGCGTTTTGTAACGATATGCGCCTGAGGTAAGTGCGCCGACCGGGCAGATGTCGATGCACATGCCACATTCTTCGCACTCAAGATGATCGTCGCGATTGGGTGCGATCACCGAGCCCGAGCCGCGGTTCTGAATTCCGAGGGCCCACACGTCCATGCCTTCACCACAGACGCGCACGCAGCGGTAGCAGAGAATGCAGCGAGGACGATCGAAGAAGACCACCGGAGACCACTGCTGCTCGTCCTTGTGCAGCTTGCCTTCCATGTAGCGCGATTCGGCAGCGCCGTATTTGAAGGTCATGTCCTGCAATTCGCATTCGCCGCCAGCGTCGCAGACGGGGCAATCAAGCGGATGGTTGCCGAGCAGCAGTTCGATCATTGACTTGCGGGCCTGGCGCACTTCGTCGGAGTCGGTGGTGACCACCATGCCATCGGTGATTGGAACGGTGCAAGCCGTTTGCAGCTTGGGCATCTTCTCAATGCGCACCAGGCACATCCGGCACGCGGCCTGCAATGAAAGACCCGGGTAGTAACAGAATGACGGGACCTCAATGCCCACGGCCTTGCAGGCTTCAATCAGCAGCGTGCCTGCGGGGGCGGTTACCTGCTTGCCGTCAACGGTGATAGTTACATTCTTGGCTTCAGCCATGATTTCCTAAAAGTTCAGCATCTTTCTGATTTCTTCAATCTGCGCCGCGTGACGCTTGGCGTGCATAGCCATGGCAACCAGCATTTCACAAATGCTGACCATACCTGCCGCTGGATGAGGGTGTTTTACTTCGCTGGTGCGCAGGTCTTCTTTGTACTGTTCAAGGAACCGGATCACACCCGCACGAGTGGTTTTAAATTGTTCTGCAGCTTCTGCCAGCGTGGCAAAGCGACCAATCGGCCTGGCTCCTTCCGGAGATTCCATCTTGCGATCGCGGCTTGGAATCATTTGTAGAAAGGCGTGTTCGCGGTTCGCCGCATCGACAGGACGCGGCGTCCGCTGAGTGCTAATCAGCTTGAGCTGTATGGTTTCAGCCGTCGTCAGGTGCTCAACCGTATCAAGCACGGACCAGCAATCAGGAGCAGGTTTCAGACGGCTTTGTTCTTCCGTTACGCCGGCAAAGCTATTTAGAAATACTTCACGGGTTTCCGCTAAAGCGGTCAGCAGAAATGGCTTATCGATCACTACTTGTGTAGCCGGATTGGGCTGTGCGCTCATGCTTAGTGCGCTCCCACCAGCGGAAGCTCAGGAATCTTTCCTTCTGTTTCAAAAGGACACGGTTTACCGTCAAGGTGGTCCTCGAATTCACTGCGCCACTTGTCGACAATGGACATGGTGGGAATAGCGGCGGCGTCACCCAGAGGGCAGAAAGTCCGGCCCAGCATGTTTTGCGCCAGGTACTTGATGTTGTCGATATCTTTCTTCATCCCCCCGCCAGCATGGAAGCGGGTGAGAGTCTTCTTGAGCCAGTCAGTGCCTTCGCGACAGGGAATACACCAGCCGCAGCTTTCATGCTGATAAAACTTCATCACCCTCAGGGCGAATTTCACCATGCAGGTCTGGTCGTCGAGTATGACAACGCCGCCTGATCCGAGAAACTCGCCGCGTTTGGAGAAAGAATCAAAGTCAAGATTGATGGCTTCAGCTTCTTCAGCCGTGAGCAGAAAGGTGGAAGAGCCGCCGGGAACAACTGCTTTCAGCTTACGTCCGTTGGCAATGCCGCCACCCACGTCATAGATGAGCTTCTTCATCGGGTAGCCCAATGGCAGCTCGTAGACGCCGGGCTTATTGACGTGGCCGCTGAGACAGAAGAGGCGTGTGCCGCCGTTCTTTGGGGGACCATAATCAGCGAACTTCTGGCCGCCAGTGAGGATGATGTGAGGAACAGATGCCAGCGACTCGACGTTGTTAATGACGGTGGGTCCGCCCCAGAGCCCCACAACTGCAGGGAAGGGTGGGCGAATGCGAGGAATGCCGCGCTTACCTTCCAATGATTCCATCAGCGCAGATTCCTCGCCTACTTCGTAGGCTCCGGCGCCGGTATGCCAGTAAACTTCAAAATCCTTGCCGCTGCCGAAGATGTTTTTGCCCACAAAGCCTTTGGCGCGCGCGTCCGCAATGGCCTTGCGCATGATGTCAACCAGATAGCGATACTCGCCGCGGATATAGACGTAGCCAAGCTTTGCCCCCACGGCCAGACCAGCGATTATTACGCCTTCAATCACTGCATGCGGATCGTGCTCCAGGATCAGGCGATCTTTGCAGGTGCCGGGCTCGGATTCATCTCCGTTAACCAGGATGTATTTGGGCTTGTCCGACTGCTTCGGCACGAAGCTCCATTTCATGCCGGTGGGGAACCCGGCTCCGCCGCGTCCCCGGAGGTTTGACGTCTTGACCTCATTAATGATGTCATCGGGCTGCATCTGCAAGGCCTTTTGCACAGCCTTGTAGCCGTCGAGCTTTATGTACTGCTCGATATCGGCAGCGCTCTTGCCGAAACGCTTGGATACGATGCGGATTTCATCAGGATGTGAAACCAAATCAGCCATTAGCCGTTAGCCTTTAGCACTTCGCCTGTTATCGGCGGCGCTGCGTGAACTATTGTTTCGCCTTCTTCCTGTAGTTTTCTAAGACCGCTTCCATTTTTTGCGGTGTCAAATTTTCATGAAAGTCATAGTTAACTTGCACGGCGGGCGCCCAACTGCACGCGCCGATGCACTCCACTTCTTCAAGAGAAAACATTCCGTCCGGGGTGGTTTGCTTGTGGCCGATGCCCAGTTTGCGTTTGCAATGGTCAAAGAGCTCATCGGCGCCACGAAGCATGCAGCAAATGTTTGTGCACACCTGCACATTGAATTTTCCTGCGGGCTTCGTGCGCAGCATCGAATAGTAGCTGATCACATTGCGCACTTCGAGCTCGGTGAGACCTGTCTTCTTCGCCAGATGAGCAATTACTTCGTCGCTGATATAACCTACTTCGTCCTGGCTATAGAGAAGCATGGGAACGAGGAAGGACCTGGTCGTCGGGTACTCCTTCATTTTCTCGTCAAAAAACTTGTCGAGTTTCTCAGAAATGACCATGGGATTTGAAATGTAAAATTTTAAAACTTCAAATTTGTTTCGCGCCTTATCGTTCCAGTCGATGCTGTGAATATAGCGGTTAACTGTCGAGCTTCTGTTAATAACATATCCAGCTTTTCCTTCTTCACAGTGCCGGAGTCGATGAGAAGTTCCATCCAAAGTACGCATTCATCGGCTTCCTCCAGCACCACGCAGAGCCTTGACAGAAACTCAGGCCGTGATCGTGAGCGGCAAGCTGCTCGATAGTTCGCTGCAACTGACGTTCCGGAACGAAGCAGCTGCTTCCCCATAACTTGCGCATCGACTGTGCGAGGCAGTGTACGGAACATGCGGATGATGCGTAATGCAAATCCTTTCGTTCTGTCTCTCAGTTCTTGCGCTTTGTCGTTCACTTTTCCCTTTGGAACATTCACTCCAAATTGCAATTTTAAAATTTCAAACTCAAAATCTTTTTATCGGTCGATCTCCCCGAGCACAATATCAATGCTCCCGATTGCGGCAACTGCGTCGGCAATCAGGCCACCTTCACACATTTTGGGCAACGCCTGCAGGTTGGCGTATGAAGGGGAGCGCATGTGGACGCGCATGGGCTTGGCTGTGCCGTCACTCACCACGTAATAGCCCATTTCGCCCCGTGGCGATTCAATCGCCTGGTAGACCTCGCCTGCGGGGACGGCGAACCCTTCCGTAACAATCTTGAAGTGGTAGATGAGCGCCTCCATCTGCGTCTTCATCTTTTCCCTATCGGGAAGGACTACTTTGGGCGCTTCGGCTTTGATGGAGCCTGAAGGCATTCCCTCCAGCGCCTGGGTACAGATCTTTTGCGATTCCCGCAGCTCCTGCACCCGGCAGAGGTAACGGGCCCAGACATCACCATCAGTTGCCACCGGCACCTTGAACTTGAAGTTTTCATAGCCGCAATACGGCATATCGCGGCGAAGATCCCAGTCGATTCCGCTGGCGCGCGCCGCCGGCCCGGTTACGCCATAAGCGAGAACGTCTTCTTTGCTGATGGGAGCGACACCCTTCAAGCGATCAATGAAGATGCGGTTGCCGGTGAGCAGGTTTTCGTATTCATCCACGCGCTCCGGGAAGGCATCCACAAACTTCTTGACGGTCTTGAAAAATCCAATCGGCGGTTCCATGGCAAGCCCGCCAATACGGAAGTACGAAGTCATCATGCGCTGGCCGGAGACCATTTCGTAGATCCGCAGCAGATCTTCGCGCTCGCGGAAGCAATAGAGAAAGACTGACATTGCGCCAATGTCCATGGCGTGCGTGCCCAGCCAGACCAGGTGAGAGCTGATGCGCTGCAGTTCCCCCAGAAGGACGCGCATCCACATTGCACGAGGCGGAATTTCCAGTCCCAGCAACTTTTCCACTGCCAGCACATAGCAGAGGTTGTTGACCATGGGGCAGAGATAATCGATGCGATCCGTAAGAGGGACCACCTGCTGGTAAAACTTGGCTTCACAGGTCTTCTCAATCCCGGTGTGCAGGAAGCCGATGTCAGGCACCATGCGCACAATGACTTCGCCGTCGATCTCAAGCAGCAGGCGCAGTACACCGTGGGTGGATGGGTGCTGCGGCCCCATGTTGAGAATCATGGTCTTATCGCCAGAGGTATCGAACCAGGGGATTGGCGGTGAGGTGGCCCATTACCGGAAGCCCTCCACGGGATAATCTTTGCGCAGGGGATGGCCTTCCCAGTCCTCAGGCATCATGATCCGCCGCAGGTGCGGATGGCCGAGAAAGCGGATTCCAAACAGATCGAAAATTTCACGCTCAAAGAAGTTGGCGGACGGCCAGACCGGCACGATGGATTCGATCACCGGATCCTCTCCGCTCAACTTCACTTTCAGGCGGACGCGCTCTTTGCGCGGAATCGAAAGCAGGTGATAGGCCAATTCGAATCGAGGTTCGCGGGGGTAGAAGTCTGCGCAGGTTACGTCAGAGAGGAAGTTGATCAGGCCCTGCGATTTGAGTTGGGTCACCGCGTCGCGGACATTTTCCCGCGCAATGTAAATGGAGAGCTCGTTGCGGTCGAACTTTGCTCCCTGGACGGCAGATTGGTTCCATGCGAGCAGGGCGGAAAGAGCGGCCCGATCTCTGAGTTGATCAAGATCGGTTACCGCAGGAGTGACAGCCATCAGCTTTCACTCCTTTCCGGCTTGTTCCAGTCGAGTGCACCTTTTTTCCAGATGTACCAGAATCCAACCAGCACCAGGCCGATGTAGATCAACATCTCCCAGAAGCCAAACATCTTGAGTTCCTTCGCAATCACTGCCCATGGATACAGGAAGACCGCCTCAACATCGAACAGGATGAAGAGCATGGCTACCATATAAAACTTCACGCTGAAGCGCTGCTGGGCGTCACCGGTAGGCTGGATGCCGCACTCGTAAGCGGAGTTCTTGGCGCGTGTCCATTTATGTTTCCCCAGAAGGTGGGAGAGAGTGACCATGACCACAGCAAGACCAATGGCCACCACTATCTGGATCAGCAGCGGGATATAACGGGCAAAGTAATTGTTGTCCGGCATGAAAGGGCCTGTATATAATGCGCGTCAATCAGTGGCTAAACATTCGAATGTAATTTCCATTCGCAGGGGTGTCAAGCCCTTGATTTTCCACTACGTTAATGTTTGTTGAACGGCAATTTCGGACGGAGCCTCAGGCGCTGTCTAAAGTTTCGTCTATCTCGCTGGAGCGCCTCCTGAGTATCGTTGTCTTATGACCATTTTCGGATTCAACACTGACGTAAAAGTTGGCGACGTGGTGTACCACGTGCAGAGCGAAGCGCGGCAACGAGACATGCTTCTTCAGACAATGGTCTTTATGAAAGGACAGTGTGTGGGCAAGCGCGCAGTTTCTTACGCGCAGAAGTCAGCCGAACCGGGTTTCTCAGAACAGGCAATGCACGAATTTCTGAAGAGCCAGCACAAGGCCGTGCTGGAGGCGATCCAACAAGGCCGGATGGATTCCATTGTGGGTGGCGACGCTGCGATCAAAGACGTGGAAGATGGAGGACTGACATTAAATTGGATTAACTCATCCCAGATTCCAGAGGGGACAGCAGTTGCCATGTTACTTCAAGTATTGGATGAAGGAATGCCCGTACCAGGCGCGAATGTTTCGATTTCTCAAATTTCGCTTTCTAATTCTTCAGTACATGCCAGAGCCATAACAGATGGTGCGGGAAATGCCACCCTCAACTTTTCTTTGACTCCGCAGATGCTGGAAGACTCGGCTGTGATGGCGCGCGCTCTGCATGGAGAAAAGTCAGCCACCCGAAAGTTTCGTTTCAACAAGTAATCCCCGGCAAAGCGCTACTTGCTCAATTTCAGGCAGGCCACAGCTCCCGCGCCCGCTGGACAGCCGGGCCATGGCACATCCGAATGAAGATCAAAATAAGGGGCATCAGCGGCGTCTTCGCGATTGCACCTCTGCCAGGCTTCGCCGGCGCCGTAACGAAAGAAAGTCACCTCATGCGTGGATGGGCCAAAAGTGGCGATCATGCGGTCGAGCATCACCGAATCGAAGACCTGGAGCCAGCTTCGCAACTGGTATTTGCCAAACGGAACGCTGATCAGGCAGGAACCTCCCTGCTTCAATACTCGCCCAAACTCATGAACAGCAGCAAGGTAGGCGTCCGGATCACGTTGAGTATTGGTTCTTGCCGGGTCGTACATGCGGCTATCGAGCCCTACGTGTTCCAGCACGGAAAGACAAACCACTGTCGAAAAAGAGGAATCACGAAAGTACATGTTGCGCAGGTCGCCGAAAACATAAGAGACGCGATCTTTCCAGAAGCATTCGGCTTCGGGCGCAAGGGTCATAATCGTGATTCTTTTGTTCTGGAGCCGGGGCTGAGAAAGTATCAAGCGATGGTTTAAGGTTGATCCTGCATCCAGAAGCTCTCCTGGAGCTTCACTCAATTGGGATAGCAGCCAGGGATATTCAACCAGCCTTTCGTCAAGCCAGCGGCCGTAGCCTTGCGGAAGTTGCTGCGAAGCCATGGGAAATTTGAGGACACGCCCAAGGACACGTTCTTTGTAATGTCCGTACCAGCGGTGGTTTGAGTGGTGTCCGGGTGTGAGCCGGAAAAGGCCGCTTTTGATGGCGCGAATGATCACTGACGTTCCGTTGGCGCAGTTTCTTCGGAGCGCGCAGGCGCTCATCCTACCACTGAAGCAAAAAAGTTGAGCAACAGATAGGATTTAGTGTTGATGTTGAAAGCCAAGCCTGAAATTTCCAAATCGGATGCAATTGTGGTTGGTTCCGGCCCCAATGGGCTGGCAGCGGCAATCCGTCTGGCGCAGACTGGGCTCAAGGTGGTGGTGCTGGAAGCTGCCGCCACTCCAGGAGGCGGCGTTCGCTCAGCGGAGATCACGCTGCCGGGTTTTATTCATGACACTTGTTCTTCCGTGTTCCCCATGGGGTATTGCTCGCCCTTTCTAAGCACATTGCCTCTGGAAAAGCACGGGCTGCAGTGGGTATTTCCTCCGGTGGCAGCGGCACATCCATTTGACGATGGCACAGCCGCCCTCGTTCACAAATCCCTGGAAGAAACCGCTTCCGGTTTGGGTCAGGATCGTACCGGGTACCAAGCCTTGCTGGGAGACCTGGTGGGCCAGGCAGAAAAGCTGTTTGCGGCCACGATGGCGCCCATCAGGCCGAGCGCACTCAAAAGCCCCTTTTTGATGGCTGGGTTTGGTCTGCGGGCTCTGCGTTCAGTGCGCATGATAGCCCATGCCTATTTCAAAACGGAAAGAGCGCGGGGGATGTTTGCCGGGATTGGTGGCCATGCCATGCTGCCGCTGGAAAAACTTACTTCAGCGGCCTCCGCTCTGATCCTTGCCACGGCGGCGCATGCAGCGGGATGGCCGTTTGCGCGCGGTGGATCGCAGAATTTAACCAACGCCTTAATTTCAATTCTAAAGTCACTTGGCGGCGAAGTCATAACGGAATGGCCGCTCACATCTCTGGATGAATTACCACCAACCCGATTGGTCCTGCTGGATGTGACGCCGCGCCAGTTTTTGAGGATCGCTGGCGTCCGAGCGCCAGAGAGCTATCGAAGAAAGTTGGAGAGATTTCGTTACGGAATGGGATCGTTCAAGATCGATTGGGCTCTGAGCGAACCGGTTCCGTGGAAAGCTCCCGAATGTCGTCTGGCAGGAACGGTGCATCTGGGCGGATCGCTGGATGAAATCAGCGAATCTGAGCGGCGGGCATGGCGCGGGGAAGTTTGCGATCGTCCTTATATTCTCTTCGCCCAGCCAAGCCTTTTTGATCCCACCCGGGCCCCCGCAGGTCGGCACACAGGGTGGGGCTATTGCCATGTCCCAAACGGGTACACCGGCGACATGGTAGACAAAATTGAGCGTCAGGTGGAGAGATACGCTCCTGGCTTCCGCGATTGCCTAATCGCCCGATCGGTAATGGGACCAAGGGAACTTGAGCTGCACAACCCGAACCTGATTGGGGGCGATATTGGAGGTGGAGCTGTGACCCCGGGGCAGCTGATCTTGCGGCCAACCGCAAGTCTCTATCGAACTCCGCTGCCCGGCATTTTTCTCTGTTCGGCCTCTACGCCCCCCGCCCCGGGTGTCCATGGGATGTGCGGCTATTTTGCCGCGGAGATGGCACTGCGGGAAGTAAGGTAATTTTGGCTCTATCAAGCGCCGGTTTTCGCGGCACTACTCTTATGAGAGTAAACATTTTCCGAATAAATCTGTTCCGCGGGATGACTGGCCGTGTCTCAACAAGATAGGTACTTATCAGGTACTTAAAAGAGAAGAGCTGAGTGGTTTTAGACAAATCCTCAAACTCAAAGATAATCAGACACTTAGCTGTTTTCTGTAAGGAGTTAGTAATGACGCACCGCCCCCCCACGGGTTACGTTTCCTTTTGGATTGCTTTTCCTGCATTCATCCTGATCTCAGCCATTTGTATCGGTTGTGGCGGCGGTTTAACCGGAGGAGGTGGCGCAACGCCAACCCCGACTCCAGTCGCCTCGCCCACGCCGACCCCCAGTCCCGCTCCCAGCGGGGGCTTATTAATATCCGTGGGAAGCGCCACGGTCCCGACGGGCGGCATTTTTCAGTATCAGCTACTGCTTACTGAGCCTAAACCAATTGGCAACAGCAGTACGCGGCCAACGATCCCGACTGGTCCCAGAGGTCCGGTACGGGGAGTGGCGGTGAATGACTCGACGGGGCAAGCGGTTGGTATTGCAGTGATTAACGGTGCCGATATATCCGTCAGCATTCAGTCACCGGACACGTCCTTAGGAACTGATGTCGATTATCCCTTACTTGTGTTGACCATGCCGATTACGGCAACCTCAGGCCAATTCACCATGGCGATGGATCCATCTTCGACCTTTTTTCTCGGTGGAACTCAGTACAGCATTCAGGAAAATACCCCCGGTACTTTGACGATTGGTGGGACAGTTTCCATTACGGATGTCGTGCCTGGCGGCGGCCCAATCAAGGTCGGAGACACCCTAAAAATTCTGGGCTTGAATTTTGATTCGAATACGAAGCTCCAGATCAACAACGCAACCATAGGCGCCACGAAGGTGGTATCAAGCAAAGAGATTGATGTTACGATCAGCGGGCTCTGCAAACCCGAGTCAAATCCGTGCGCTCCGGTGACGTCGATGCAATTGGATGGAGACCGCATTAGAGCCACTAATACGGCCAACAACGATCAGAGCGAGTATTTCTCTTACGATCGGACGGAAGATGCGCCCGGTAGCTCCGGAAATGCGTTGGTGAAGCTGGTCCATCCCATGTTCTCGCAGCAACTCCTCCATAGTGGCACTTTCCCCTTCAAAGCTGGCGGCACTCAGTTCACAGGAATTGCGCTCCAGAATACCGATTTCTCCGTGGACGCAACGGTGAAGATTGAAGTTCTGGATGCGGGAGGAAATTCATTGGCGAACTCCACTCAGTTGGTGCCGGCGCGCTCGAAGATGGTGCGGGACATCGCCGATCTGTTCGCAATTCCTGCAGGCGCAGCCACAGTGAGAGCGACCGTTGTCACCGGCCCGGTGGCTGGTGTGAAGATGCTGGGAATGCTGGGAGATACCTCAACAAACTCGGTCGTGCCAGTGGTGGTGACAAGCCAGTAGGGATGTCTGCCGGGGCCGTTCTGCGGTCAATCCAGAATTGCACTCTAGACCAGATTACAAAAAAAGCGGTCGCAAATTGCGGCCGCTTTTGTCGTTCAGAAAGTGTGCTCTACACCAGAGGCGGAGTTGAGCTGCCGCCAGACGTACTGCTCGATGGCGGCGTACTTGAAGGGGTGGTGCTGGTTGGCATATTGCTCGACGGCATGTCGCTGGGCGGCAGGGTGCTGGGAGTTGTTCCAGTATTCGGAGAACACGGCCCAGCTACCGTTGAGGTTGTGCCAGCCGTTCCGGTAGTACCCCTGGCGCCGGGAGTAGTGCTGCCCATGGTTCCAGCAGGCGTGCCGTTGGTAGTGGAACTGGAAGTGGTGCTGCCAGTCGTGCTGGAAGTCCCATTCGTCCCGCATGGGCCAACCGTTGTAGCTGTCGTGCCGCTGGGAACTGTCGACTGACTCGGAGTGGTAGTAGTGGATGTACTCGGACTGGTAGTAGTCGACTGGCTGGGCGTGGTTGTGGTGGACTGGCTTGGGGTCGTAGTCGTGGACTGTGAAGGTGTTACCCCAGTGGAACTCGGCATGCCGGGCGTTGTTGAGGGACTGGTCTGTGTTGCGGACGGTGTGGTCTGGGTGGAAGACGGACTACCAACCGTTCCCGCTCCGCCAGGCGTTGTGGCTGTGGTTCCTGCACTTCCAGGGGCGCCCGCTGTGCCTGTCCCTGAACCAGTAGTTTGCGCGGCCGCCACTCCCATGGCTACGGTGAGTGCGAATGAAGCCAATAAGATCTTCTTCATGAAAATTGCTCCTTGGTCCGGCCTCAACGGCCGAGGTTTCTGCTGCTCGAACTCCTTTGTTCCTTTAAGTGGGATGCGATCAGGCGCAATTAGGGATGGCATCTGTTGGCCGCTGGGGAGTGTTACCGTACAATGATCGGCGTCTCAATCTGCAAGTTGCCGACGAATTCACATGGGATCAGTTCGCACATGTGTCGGCCAGGCACCGGATTAACGGGAGAGATTTTTGAACCGAGTTAAAGCTTTAGTTCGCACAGTTTTCAGTTGGCACTCTTTCAGGACAAACTCATCTCCTGAGTCCTTCAGCTGTTCGTATTTCCGCGAAGCTTGGATTCGTGCTGGCATTCATCTCTCTGGCGCTTATGCCGTTCGCGTATGCACAGCAGCAACAGCAACAACAGGAACCGGCTGACCAGGAGCTGTCCGCGGATGAGATCATCCAGATCCTGCAGGACAATCCCGATCTGCTGCAGGACGCCAAAACGCAGATTGTGCAGCAGCTCCAGTCCCGTGGTTATGCCGTGACAGAACGCGACATCACAGATGACCGGCTGTTCAGTGAAATCCAATCTGATGATCGTGTCCGGCAGGTCATGAGTGATGCTCTTAAGCAGCGCGGATACGGAGCACAACCCTCTGCCACATCCGCGCAGGGACAGCGGCAGCCTCCGGAGCCGGGGGCTCAGCCTTCGCCTTCTCCTCAATCTCGCGGCGTTGGCGGAACAGCTAGAGGTCAGACCGGCAGGAACGCAGGCGAGCAGAAGCCTCGGGACGAACGCGAGCAGCCTGAAGAGGGTAAAGAACAACGTCCAGTACAAAGCCAGTATCCCCTGCGCAACCTGCCGGCAATGCGGGATCTCTACAAGCAGGCCGTGAATCCGCCGGAAAAACTGGAGCGGTTTGGGGCTGCTCTCTTTCGCAACAGCGTGGCTACGGCAGAGAAGGGCACGGACAAAGCGGCCGCAGATGTTCCAGTCGGTCCTGATTACGTCATCGGCCCGGGTGATGAGCTAGAGGTGGAATACTGGGGCCGCACCACGCAAAGGCTGCAACTTACAGTAGATCGCGAAGGCCGCATCATCTTGCCGGAAGCAGGCGGTCTGGTAGTGGCAGGCCGAACTCTGGGTGATGCGCAGCAAAGAATTGAGCAATTGCTCGCGCGGCAGTTCAAAGACATTACTGTGGACGTGACGCTGGGCAAGCTGCGCGCGGTTCGCGTGTATGTGGTGGGTGACGTAAAAAATCCCGGAGCGTACGACATTAGCTCTCTTTCCACGCCATTGAGCGCCCTCATTGCTGCTGGTGGTCCTACCGATACCGGGTCTTACCGGCTGGTGAAACATTTCCGCGGGAAAAACCTGGTGGAAGAGGTGGACCTCTATGACCTGATGCTCAAGGGAGTCAGCACGTCGCAAGCGCATCTCGCTTCAGGTGACAGCATTCTTGTTCCTCCGGCTGGTCCACAAGTCACGGTGTCCGGTTCGGTGCGGCGTCCGGCAATTTATGAGCTGCACAATGAGCAAACTCTTGATCAGGTGCTCGATCTGGCCGGTGGAGTGCCGGTCTCCGGCGCGCTGAGCACCATCAAGGTTGAGCGTATTGTTGCTCACGAGCGCAAGGAGATGCTCAGCCTCAATCTGTCCGCGAACGATCCTCCTTCCGATGGTGCATTCAAGCGAGTCGAGATCAAAGACGGAGACACGGTGACCGTTTCTCCCATTCTGCCTTACAGCAATGAGACGGTCTATCTGCAAGGACATGTATTCCGTCCCGGCAAGTATCCGTATAAACAAGGTCTAAAGGTCACGGACATCATTCCTTCATTTGATGATCTGCTCCCGGAGTCAGCGGATCGCGCGGAAATCGTCCGGTTGCATCCTCCGGAAATGAATCCGCTGGTCATCGGGTTCAACCTGCGCGAGGTGCTTGACAAAAAAGTGCCTGCGCCCAGCTTGCAGCCTTTTGACACCATCCGCATCTTCGGACGCTACGAAACCGACGCGCCCAAGGTGTCGATCTATGGTGAAGTGTTGCGGCCGGGCGAATATCCGTTATCGGAGCGCATGACCGCGGTTGATCTTTTGCGGCTGGCGGGTGGCTTCAAGCGCAGCGCATACCAGGACTCGGCAGATCTTTCCAGCTATTCCATTGTCAACGGCGAAAAAGTGGAACTCGACCACCGGGAAATTTCCATCGCACGTGCGCTTGCGGGAGAACAGGATACTGACGTGGTGCTCAAACCCGGTGATGTGCTTACGATTCGCCAGATCGGCGGCTGGGTTGATATTGGCGGCGCCATCAACGTCACCGGTGAGGTAACCCATCCCGGGCGCTATGGCATTCAGAACGGAGAGCGGCTCAGCTCTATCCTGAAACGCGCGGGTGGCTTCAGTGAGGACGCGTATCCATACGGAGCAGTGCTGGACCGTGCCCAGGTGCGGGAATTCTCCGCCAAAAGTCGCGATGAGATGATCGCCAAGCTGCAGGAGCAGTCCGGCAGCGCTCCGCGCCCAACATTGGTTTCTGCTGCCTCTCGGCAAAACCAGCAGCTTATTGACAAGCTGCGAAACCTCCCGCTAAACGGCAGGATGGTGATCCATATCACTCCCGACATCGAAAAGTGGCAAGGCACGGACGTAGATGTGGAAGTCCGGCCCGGGGACTCTCTCATCGTTCCCAAGCGTCCGACCTTCGTTATGGTGGCCGGTCAGGTCTACAACCCCACGGCAATCACCTTCAGCCAGGGGAAGCATGCTGGTTGGTATCTGCGGCAGTCGGGCGGTCCCACCAGCACGGCTGATAAGAAGGACATCTTCGTGATCCGGGCCAACGGTACGGTGGTTGGCAAAGGTTCCGGAGAATGGTGGTCAGGAAATGTGATGAGCACGATCCTTCAGCCAGGCGACACCATCTATGTTCCGGACAAGGTTGGAGGAAGCGGAATCTTCAAAAATCTTGGCACGTCGGTGCAAATCCTCTCCGGCGTGGCTGTGGCCGCAAGTGTGATTCGCAGTAGTTTATAACGGAGACCCGAGTTGACCTCACGCCGACAGAGCCAGCTTGCAAGCGCATTGCTGTGCCTTATTCTTGTAGCGCCCTCGTGCATGCGAGGACAGTCCGGCAGCAGCGACGCCCATAATTCAGGCGCGAGCCAGACCTCTCCGGCAAATTCGCCGAAAACATCTGCTGAAGATTCACGTCCCGCCACGGTTGTTCCCGGTCCGCTCCTCAGAAACATTGTTTATGACCAGAAAACAATCTGGACTAGTCCATTCAAAGCCAGGATCCAGGATCTGAATTGGATTGTTCCCATCGTCGGTTTCACCGCCGGAATGATTAATGCTGACGCGGAACTCTCTTCACGTATTGATGCAACAGGAACGTTTTCCCGGCATGCCGGAACCATCTCAAACGCCGGGTTGGCTGCTGCCGTGGCAGGGGGTGGAGGCTTGTACCTGCTGGGGAAGGTACGGGCTGATGACCATCAGCAGGAAGCAGGCATTATCGCCGGGGAAGCTGCGATTGACAGTGTCATTGTGGCAGAGGCTCTCAAAGTAGTCACCCGTCGTGAGCGGCCTGACGATGGAACAGGGCAGGGCCGCTTCTTCAAGGGATCAGTGGCCAACTCGTCATTTCCATCTCTGCACGCCCTTGCTACCTGGTCTATTGCCAGCGCTGTGTCGCATGAGTATCCCGGAGCGCTCACGCAGACATTTGCTTATGGGCTGGCCACCGGTGTGAGTTTGGCCAGAGTGTGGGGCAAGGATCATTTTCCCAGTGATGTAATTGCTGGGGCGACAATGGGTTGGCTCATCGGAAGGCAAGTCTATGCGTCGCATCACCGGCCGGATCTTCCCGGAGGCGGCTATGGGACTTTCCATCACACGAACACCGACGAGCCGGTTTCGGCGGAAACTCAGTTCTCGCCTTACGTTCCACTGGATAGCTGGGTGTATCCAGCATTCGACCGCCTCGCCGGACTGGGTGTAATCAACAGCAACTTTGCCGGTTTGAGACCCTGGACTCGCGCCGAATGCGCCCGCCTGGTGGAGGAAGCCGAGGGATCGGTCGATGCTGATTCCGGAGATGAAGGTTCGCGTCTGTATGAGCAATTAGCGGAGGAATTCGCACGGGAACTGAATGGCGAATATGAACCTTATGTGGGAGTTGATTCAGTCTACGCACGCGTGACAAATATTTCCGGCACGCCGCTCACCAATGGCTACCACTTTGGACAGACAATTGTGGATGACTTTGGCCGTCCTTTCCAGAGCGGCGGCAACGGATTGGGCGGATTTTCTGCCAGCGGATCAAGCGGAGCTTTGGGGTTCTATGTGCGGGGCGAATATGAGCATGCGCCGTCAGCGCCCGGATTTTCTCAGGCAATCCAGGACGCCATTCAAATAGCCGATTTCAAGCCTCCGGTGCCCGCGCAACCAATACCTGCTTTCAACCAGTTCCGCCTGCTGGATACATACATAACTCTGAACCTGAAGGGGTGGGCCACATCGTTTGGCAAACAAAGCTTGTGGCTGGGCCCCACGGAGGACCCTTTTCTTCAGAGTGACAACGCTGAGCCAATGTACATGCTTCGCGTTGATCAAACGATGCCACGGCAGTTGCCAAGCATCCTCAGGTATTTAGGTCCCTATCGCATTGAATTCTGGGTTGCCAAGATGACCGGGCACCATTTTGTGCAGACCCAGAGCGCTGAAGGCACGGTAGTGAGCATTGGCCGCTCACTCGACCATCAGCCCATGGTCAACGGAACGAAAATCAATTTTAAGCCAACGCCGAATTTCGAGTTCGGCGTGGGGCGCACCGGAATGTTCGGCGGACCGGATTTTCCGATTACGCTCGGCTCCATGAAGCATGCATTGTTCTCTACCACCAACGCACAAGGGCGAGGCTTGGATCCGGGAGACCGCCGTTCCACTTTCGACTTCAAGTATCGCCTGCCCGGCATGAGGAACTGGCTTACGCTGTACGAGGATTCGTTTGTCGAGGATGAGATTTCTCCCATCGGGTATCCGCGCCGCGCAGCACACGCGCCCGGGCTCTATCTCAGCCATGTTCCAGGGATATCGCACATGGATATGCGAGTGGAAGCGGCATATACGGACCTACCCGGGCTGATCCAGCCGCCTCAGGGTGGAGGCTTCTTCTACTGGAACGTGCGCTACCTTGATGGCTACACCAACAAAGGAAACATCATTGGCGACGCAACCGTGGGGCGGCAGGGAATTGCCCTGCGTGCGGATACGACATATTGGGTAGCCTCAGACAAGACCGTGCAGTTCGGATATCGCAGCAACATTGCCTCTGAGGACTTTTTGCAAGGTGGGAATTTGCGTGACTTTTTTTTGCACTCGGAATGGAGCTTCAGCCATCATTTCTCGCTCACCAGCTTCCTGCAATACGAGTATTGGAATTTCCCCCTGCTCAGCGCCGGGAAAAAGCAGAATGATTTCACAGCCTCATTTCAGCTAACATACTGGCCTCACTGGAGGCTCAAAGGTGGAAGGTAGAGGAGCAACCACGGTCCCGATTTACCCGCCTTCTCTGCCGGAGATGGAGCAGCGGCCTGCGGAGGAACACGGCAACGTCGCAAAGCTCTGGTTCTTGTGGAATGAGCGCCGGCTTTTCTGGCGCGTGGCGTGGAAAACCCTGGCTCTCGCTGTTGTGGTCTCATTTCTGCTTCCCAAACATTACGAAGCCACGGTCAAGGTGGTGCCCGGAGAAAGCAGCAGTTCAGGCATGATGGGTTTTCCCGGCAAGCTGGCAAACATGGAAAATTCCGGTGTCGGCAACGGCATCGGCCTCGCCTTGGATGCGACCGGGCTACTCGGCGGGAAGACGCCTACAGCCTTCTACGTGGAGATTCTCAAGAGTCGCAGCCTCGAAGACAGCATCATTGATCGCTTCAATCTCCGTGTTCGCTACTGGAAGACGGGACGCTGGTGGCCCCGGAACTACTACAGGACTCGGAAAAAGCTTTCAAGCTTCACAGATATTGACGAAGACAAGAAAAGCAACGTCATTACTCTGACGGTGACGGATTACGATCCGGAAACGGCAGCACAGATTGCCAATGCTTACGTGACCGAACTGAACCGGGCCGCCGCCGGACTGAACACTGGAGAGGCCCATCGCGAGCGGGTGTTCCTGGAAGGCCGGTTGAGAGAAGCCAAACAGGATCTGGACCAAACCGCGCTGGCGCTCAGCCAGTACTCAAGCAAAAACACCATCATGGACCCACAGGACCAGGGCAGGGCGATGATGGACGCGGCCGCACGCGTGCAAGGCGAAATGATTGCCGCTGAGTCAGAACTCAGAGGCCTGCAGCAGATCTATTCAGATGACAACGTTCGGGTGCGCACACTGAAGGCGCGCCTTCAAACTCTGCAGGTCAAGCTGCACGCCATGACAGGAAAGCAGACGCAGCCGGCAACGCCGGACTATCCATCCATGACTTCGCTGCCAATCCTTGGCTATCGCTATTCTGACCTGTATAGGCAAACCAAAATCCACGAAGCTATCTACGAATTCCTCACCCAGCAGTATGAGACTGCGAAGATCGATGAGGCCAGGGAACTTCCCAGCGTGCGTGTGATGGACCCGGCTGTGCCTCCGGAAAGAAAATCCAGCCCGCACCGAATCCTGATCTGGATTTGCAGCCTATTCGGCGCCATGGTTCTGACGGCGTGCTGGGTGCTGGGGAAAAATTCCTGGGAGCGAATCCCTCCGGATGATTCGCGACGATTGCTCGCGGCTGATGTGAGCGCGGAGATCCGGCGCGGGATAGCAAAAGTAAAAGGCAGGAGATCTTAAGGGCAGGCAGAGCGTGATCAGCGGAAGGAGGGAAACGATGCTTGTTGAAAGCAGCAACTCGGTCCATCATCTCAGCAATGGCCAGCCCGTTACGGTGGCGCAATACTTTCACAACCTCGGGCGCTTGGTGGCTGAAATTCCTCACGCCGAGATCGACGAAATCATTGCTGTACTCCATCGCACGTTTGAGGAAGAGCGCACCGTGTTTGTTTTTGGCAACGGAGGAAGCGCCTCTTCGGCCTCACACATGGTCTCTGACATGAATAAAGGACTGGGCGACGCCAGGCGGCATAAGCGCATGAAGGTTATGTCGCTGACGGACAACGTCCCATTGCTCACGGCCTGCGCCAATGATCGCGGATACGAAACCATATTTTCTGAGCAGCTCAAGAATTTCATCCAGGCCGGCGATGTTGCGTTCGCCATCAGTTGCAGCGGCGAGTCCGCCAATGTGCTTCTCGCGCTGACCACGGCACGGCAGGCAGGCGCATTTACGGTAGGGCTTGCCGGTTTTGCTGGAGGCGCCATGAAGGATTTGTGCGATGTCTGCGCTGTGGTTCCTTCAGAAAATATGCAGATGATTGAAGACGTGCATCATGCCATTCTGCACTCCATGTTTACTGTGTTGCGGGAAAAGATCAAAGTCCAGTACGCGCCCGTGTTGGCCATGAGCGCCGCCATTGGAACGAAGTGACGCGCAGCAGCATGAAAATTGCGCTGGATCTTCGCAGAATCAAGAACCCGGGGATTGGAAGGTACATGCGTTGCCTGACCGAGGCCCTGCTGGTTGTGGCTCCGGAACATGAGTATCTGCTGGTCCTGCCACCCGATTTTGCTGACACACTTCACGTACCAGAGCGCGGCACGAAGGTGGAAAAGAGCTTTACCGCAGCCAGGTATTACTCCATTCGCGAGCAGCTTGAACTCCCGCGCATTCTTCGCCGGCATAGGGTAGACCTGTTGCATTCGCCGCATTTCAATATTCCGCTGGTATGCCCATGCCCCGTCGTCGCGACGATCCATGACGTGATCTATCTTGCTTGCCCTGAGGACCTGCCATCACGCGCCGGCCGCTTGTACTACAGCGCAATGATGCGTGCTGCTGTGCGAATGGCGGACCAGATCATTACGGTTTCACAGTTTTCCAGTGAGCAGATATCTCGATTCTTCAAGCCGCGTGGCAGCCTGGAAGTGATTTACTCGGGTGTCGATTCGCGGTTTCAGCCGGCGCACCAGGACCAAATCCGCGCAATCCGGGCGAAATATGAGATTGCCGGTGAATACATTCTGTATACGGGAATTTTCAAGCCGCGCAAGAACCATGACGGGCTGCTCAAGGCATTTCGCCAGTTTGTGAACCTCGGGGGTGATGCGACGCTGGTGATCGCGGGCCCGCTTGCAGAAAGTGAGGCGGCACTGCGGAAACTGGCGGAGGAGGTCAGGATTGCTGACCGGGTGGTGTTCACTGGATTCGTTGACGACGCTGACTTGCCCGCAATCTATTCCGGAGCCAGCGTGTACGCCTGCCCGTCGCTTTATGAAGGCTTTGGACTTACGGTGCTGGAGGCTATGGCGTGCGGTGTTCCTGTGGTGAGCTCGGCGGAGACATCGCTACCTGAGGTGGCCGGAGCAGCAGCTCTATATGCCGACGCGCGTAGTCCGGAAGCATTCGGCCGCGCGCTGTATCAGGTATTTACGGATGAAATTTTGCGGGCAAATCTTATCTCGAAAGGGCATAAAAATGTTGCGCGCTTTAGCTGGCGCAACACGGCGGTTCAGACCGTGGCCGTTTATGAGAAGGCAATGGCGTCGCAGCCGGGAAAGGCGGTTTACGCGTGAGATTTGCTCTGCAAGAGGGCGTATGACGCGACTCAAAATAGCTTTCGATCCCTGGGTACTGGCGCCGAGATTTCGGCATCAGGGAACTAACGTGTATGGCTGGCGCTTAATTGATGAATTCAGGAAGATAGCGGGGCAGATACCGGAAATTGAGTTTTGCGTTTTCAGTCCGAACCACGGCTTGATGCCTGAGTGCGTTGAGGAGAAGCCGAGCTTCTCATTTGTGAGGAGCACACTGGTGGGGCATGAGCGCCTTTGGCGTTTGGGAGGAGCGAGCCTGGCGGCGGGGCGGCTTGAAGCGGACGTGATGTTCTCGCCAAGTTGCAACATCTTTCCTTTGCGCAAGCCGCCACTGGTGTGCACCATCCATGACGCGACGCCGTTTGTGATGCCATCACAGTCGCGGAGCACGGTGCTTGCGCAGAGATTCTTTTTGCGCTCTGCGGCACGGCGGTCGCGGGCAATCATTACTGTTTCTGACCGATCGAAACAGGATTTGGTGCAGAGAGTGTAAAGTGCCGCCGGAAAAAGTAAGTGTCGTCTATAACGGCTATGACAAAGAGCGGTTCAATGAGGCGCCTCCTGATCCGGACAAGCTGCAAGCTTTGCGTTTGCGACTGGGGTTGCGGAGGCCGTACATACTGCATCACGGTGTGGTCCAGCCGCGAAAGAATCTTCAGCGACTGATCGAGGCGCACCGGCTGCTGCTTTCCCGGCGGAATGACGTGGAATTGGACCTTGTACTCGCGGGACCTTTGGGATGGGAGCATGCAAAAGTTTGCGAGGCAGCGACGCGGTACCGGAGCCATCGTGGACACGTGGTGATTGCTGGGATGCTGGAAGACGATGAGCTGGCACAGTTGCTTAAGGGCGCGGTAATGGTGGCGATCCCGTCGTTATATGAAGGTTTTTGCCTGCCCATGGTTGAGGCGATGGCCTGCGGTATCCCGGCAGCGGTTTCCAACAACTCATGCTTTCCGGAAATCTCCGGCAATGCTCTTGAATATTTTGATCCACTCTCGATTGAGGACATGGCTGACAAAATCGAATCTGTTCTGTTTGATTCGCAGCTTCGTGAGCGGATCCAGGCCCGTGGGATGAAACGCGCAGCCGAATTCAGCTGGGAGCGCTGTGGGCGCGAGACGCTGGACGTCCTATTCAGATCCGTCGGGCGAGAGCTGAGCATGGAGGTTCCTGCCTGATGCAGCCTGCAGCCACAGCCTTCGCCAGCCGGACCAGAGCAACCAGCGTCTGGAGTTGCTGTTGGTCACCACCTCAGTGGGGCTCACGCTGGCTGCATTTTTCAGTCCGCTGGCTTTGGCGCTGCTGGCGGGAGCGGTAGTGCTGTTCCTGGCCAGCATGCGCTTTCGACCCTTGCTGCTGGCGATTGTCTTCTTCCTACCCATTAATCTTTACCTGAGCTGGGACCTGCCCATCAAAGATCTGCAGACCCTTCTGCGCTTTTGCCTGTTTTCCGGAGCTTTATTGGCACGGCAGCGGGCGGGAGAACGGATGCTGCCCTGGCTGTTTTCAGGCCGGGTCACGCGCGCATTGCTGGGATACTTTGCGGTGGCCGTAGTGGCATCAATCATTTTCAATACCCCCACCGGATCAGTGGCACGCGAACTGATGCGCTTTGCGTCGTACCTCTGCTTCTACTATGCCGTGGTGGACTGGGTTCGCACAGACAATGACACCAAGTCCATTCTGCAGGCTCTGATGTTTTCAACCATTGCAGTGGCGATCTTCGGGTTTTATCAATTCATTGTTGGCGATTACACGGGGTTGTATGAGGCGCTCTATCCCGTCCAGGATGAGTTGCTGAAGAATCCACCGTTTGTGGGCAGGATCACATCATTTCTCAGCCACTACAACGGGCTGGCTGCTTATCTGAATATGGTTGTGCCGTTCTGCATTGGCTTTGCAGTGCGGGCGCAAGACCGTTTCAGCCGCTTGCTGGGCGGAGCCTGCTTCATGTTTGCGAGTCTCGCCCTTCTTCTCACACAGAGCCGCGGCGGGCTGCTGGCTTATGTAGGAATCCTGTTCCTTGCCGCGTGCATACTTCCGAAGACGCGAACAGCCCGCCTGCGCTGGGTCTCTGTGATTGCCCTGTTCTCTTTGAGCGGCTGGTTGCTGGCAGGCATGATCTTCCAGCGACTTTCTGGAGTGGATTCTTTTACTGAAGTCACGCGGCTGGCGATCTGGGCTGGTGCGGGGCTGCTTTTTGCCGGTAATCCGGTGTTGGGCGTCGGTTACGGCAACTTCAAGACGGCCTTGGCATCCGCCATCGCTGTGCCGGACGGGCTCATGCTTGACGCGCACAATCTTTATCTGGAACTGCTGGCTGAGACAGGAGTGATTGGCTTTGCCGCCTTTGCCGTATTGGTGATTACCTGTCTGCGCCAGGCGCGCAGGATGATTCGCGAGAGTGACGAAATGTCCAAGATCGTCGGGTTCGGCGTCATCGCTGCAATTGCAGGCGTTTTGGTGCACGGCATGGTCGAGTACGTCTTCCATAATTCGCCGCAGTGCGCTGCGATGTTCTACCTGCTGCCGGCGCTGCTGGGAGCGCATGAGTTCAGGCAAGTTCAGGCCAGGGCAGCCGGAAGCGGCATTAGGCAGGAGACCGCATGAGCACGGTGAGGGTCGAGATGCCGAGCCTCGTGACGACAGATGGACTTGAGTCCCTGTCAGCCTGCAATGTGTGTGGAAGTGATGCGATTGAGCAACTCGATCCTGAATGCAACCTGTGCCGTTGCAGAGAATGTGGTTATGTTTTTGACAGTCCGCGCCCGAACCAGCAGGAGATCACCTCATTCTATTCTCGGCAGGGAAAGTACGACTCGTGGCTGACTGATGCTGCAGCCCGCGATTCGCTTTGGAAACGCCGTTTAAAGATGCTCTTGCGACATCGCGCGCCAGGAAACCTTCTGGATGTGGGGACCGGGATCGGGCAGTTTCTCCATCATGCGCAGCCGTACTTTACGGAAGTTGCTGGTACTGAGATTTCAGCAAGTGCAGTACGGATTGCGCGTGAGAGATACGGATTGGAAATTCAGCAGGGGCAGATCGATGAACTACCGATGCCTGATGCATCTTTCGACAATGTCACGTTATTCCATGTGCTCGAGCATGTGCCCGATCCAGCCAAGCTGATGCGCCGCTGCCATCGGTTACTGAGGCCGAGTGGGATCGCCGTAATTGCAGTGCCCAACGACGTGCTGGCCTGGGGATCAGGGCTGAAAAAACTGGGCAATCGGATGCATCTTCGGCCTTTCCAGAAATTCAGTCGAGTAGTCGGCATTTCGAAGGCGGGTACCTCCCGGGAGATCCATCTTTCCCACTTTACGCCCCTTGTGCTTCGGCGGTTGTTGACCAATGCAGGGTTTGAAATTGTGGAACAGGGGATTGATCCTTATTATGCTGCGTCTGGGTTGTGGAAGCTGCTGCACCCGGTTTATTACGCATTGCATCGAGTGATGTTTAAACTTTTCCGCGTAAACCGGTACGAGACCATCTGGATGATCGCACGCAAGAATGCAGATTTTTCACGAGACTCATGAACATAAAACGATGAGTTCACTTGAGCAATTGCAGAGGAACTGGGAAGAGCTGGCACAGGCCGATCCCATGTGGGCCATCTGCACCGACCCGGCGAGGCGGCACGGGAAATGGGGCCGTGAAGAGTTTTTTGCTACGGGGCACGATGAGATCAAAAAGGTGGTAGAGTGCGTGCTCGGCATACCAGTTGCCGTTGATGGCCGCGCGCCTGCGCTGGACTTTGGCTGCGGCGTGGGACGGCTGACTCGGGCGTTGGCCGGACATTTCCCGGAATGCTGGGGTGTGGACATTTCTCCTACGATGGTGCGACTGGCCGGCGAGTTTAATGGCGATCTTCCGCAATGCCGTTTCCTGCTCAACGATCGTGGAGATCTGAAAGGGCTTCCGGATAACTATTTCGGTTTCGTTTACACGAATATCGTTTTGCAGCACATTGCTCCGCGTTACAGCCGAAAATATCTGGCGGAACTGGTTCGCGTTACCCGGCCGGGCGGGATTCTGGTGTTTCAGGTGTTGGACGATTTCTGTGCCCCACTGCTGGAGCGCTGGAGACAGAAAGTCGGGTTGCGGAAGCGCTGGAACAGAATTGCCCCAAACGGCGATCGCGCATTTTTGATGGATCTGCATTGCATGCGGGAAGCTGATGTTCGCAAGGTGCTGGAATCCGCTGGATCGCACATTGCGGATGTGCGCTGGACCAATTCTACGGAGTCATCATTCAACGGAAAGCTCGAGTACCTGGCGGCCCCGCCTGCGCGAGGCTACGTGAGCAGACAGTACTGCGCCATCAAGAATGCTCAGCCATCGGCGAAGGACCGCGAACCAGTTGGCCTGTGACCGACAACAGCTCCGCAGGCTGCGAGTTGGCTTTGATGCCCGCTGGTATAACGATTCAGGCGTGGGAGCTTACGTTAAAGGGCTCCTGGGCGCGATGGCTCAATTGGGTGACGAACTGGATCTCGTCATCTATGAGGATCGCGAGAAACCCCGTGCCATTGCCTGATTGCAGCAACGCGCGACGCGTCCTGCTAAAGGCAAAGAAATACTCATTCGCGGAACAGGTTGAACTGGCGCGCAGATGCAGCCAGGACATGCTGCATATTTTTCACACTCCCTTTTATGTTGTTCCATTGTTAGCTCACTGTCCGGTGGTGGTGACGGTTCATGACCTGATTCCGTTTCTGTTTCCTATCTATTCGAAAGCCAAGCAGACCATTGTGCGCGGCGGATACAGGATGGGTGCCCGCAAAGCTGCGCATATCATTGCGGATTCGGACAATACAGCGCGCGACATACAGAAGATTTTGCGTATCAGCCCCGACAGAATGTCCACCGTTCACCTTGCGGCCAGCGAGGTCTACCGGCCGAAATCTGATCCAGGTGAGTTTGATCTGCTTCAACACAAGTATGGAATCAGCCAGCCATACGTGCTGCTGGCCAGCGCGCGGAACTGGCGCACCAAGAACCTGGAGACTGCATTGCGAGTGTTGAAAGCTGTACACGAAATGGGTGTGAACTTTCAAACCGTGGTTTACGGATCGCCTGAGGGAAGCAAAGCCTGTAAGGCAGATGAGAGCATTCCATCGCCGGAGATGAAGTGCGTCGGATATATTGCTGCCGATGAGCTTGCGATGCTTTATCGCCACGCCCGTGTTTTTCTGTTTCCGTCGCTCTACGAAGGCTTTGGCCTACCCGTGCTGGAAGCCATGGCCTGTAGTTGCGCTGTGGTCGCCTCGAACGGTGGAGCACTGGCTGAAGTTGCTGGAAGTGGGGCGCAGGCGTTCGATCCACACAACGTACGCGGTATGGCTGATGCCGTCCGTGAACTGCTCAGCGATCCGGCTAAGCAAAGGCATTGGAAAGAGGCTGCGCTCAGGCGATCGGCTGATTTTTCATGGATGACAGCGGCGCGAGAGACTGTAAGGGTATATCATCAAACACACAAGTCTTCGCTTTTTAGCCGGGTTGCACACAAAAGTTAAAGAGAAAGACAAGTTCAATTCAAATACTGAGGTGTAGCTGGGAAATGCGGGCATTGATTACAGGAATCACAGGACAGGATGGTTCGTATCTGGCTGAATTCCTGTTGGACAAAGGGTATGAAGTCTACGGACTGGTCCGGCGCAGCAGCCTGGAGAAGTATGACCGGGTGCAGCATATTGCGGACGATATCAAATTCGTGGAAGGCGATCTGACGGACCAGAGCTCACTGGACTATGTGGTGCAACAGCTCAAGCCGGACGAGATTTACAACATGGCGGCCCAGAGCTTTGTGCCTGTCTCCTGGAACCAGCCGGTGCTGACGGCTGATGTAACCGGGCTAGGCGTAGTGCGTGTGATGGAGACCATCCGCAAACATTCTCCGAAATCGAAATTTCTACAAGCTTCCAGTTCTGAGATGTTCGGCAAGGTGCGTGAAAAACCTCAGACCGAGCAGACGCCATTCCATCCGCGCAGCCCTTATGGCGTGGCCAAAGTATTTGGTCATCACATCACGGTGAACTATCGCGAGAGCTACGGGATTTTTGCCTGCTCCTCGATTTGCTTCAATCACGAGTCGCCGCGGCGCGGCAGCGAGTTTGTCACGCGCAAGGTGACCCAGACCGCGGCCAAAATCAAGCTGGGCCTGGCGGACAAGCTGAAGATGGGCAACATTGACGCGCAGCGGGACTGGGGCTTTGCCGGCGACTATATCCGGGCCATGTGGCTGATGCTGCAGCAGCCGCAGGCAGAAGATTATGTGATTGCCACCGGCCAGACGCACAGCGTGCAGGAGTTGTTGGAAGTTGCGTTCTCGCACGTGGGTCTTGATTGGAAAAAATACATCGAGATCGATCCCAAGTTAGTACGCCCCGCCGAAGTGGATTATTTGTGCGGCGATGCCAGCAAGGCGCATCGAGTGTTGGGCTGGAAGCCTGAAGTATCGTTCAAGCAGCTGATCGAGATGATGGTTGAATCCGATCTCAACTCACTCAAACATCTTGCGCCACGCCGTCCGGCAACCGCTGGGGTGTAAAGTGTCGTCCTCCGCGGTGGGGCGGTTCGACCTTAGTGAGCAGGAAGCGCGGCTGCCGTTGCGCCGCGGCTCACGTTTTTTAAAGCGATTGATCGATTTCATTGGCGCTGCTCTCCTGTTGCTTTTTTCCTCCCCTCTAATTGCTGTATTCGCCTGCCTCATTAAATTAGAGGACGGCGGTCCGGTGTTGTACCGGCGGAGGGTTGTCGGCCTTTCAGGTGACTTCGAGGCGTTGAAGCTGCGAAGCATGTGCGTGGATGCGGAGCAGATTCTGGAACGGGACACACAGCTACGCCGCCAATTTCAAATTAAGTTCAAATTAAAGAATGATCCGCGTGTCACGCAGGTGGGCGCGGTGATGCGCCGGTTCAGCATTGATGAGCTGCCGCAGTTGTGGAATGTGCTGCGCGGAGAGATGAGCCTGGTTGGACCAAGGATGATCAGTCCGGCGGAGCTGGAAAAGTTCGGCGAGGCAACGTGGATCTTCAAATGCGTGAAACCGGGACTCAGTGGCTACTGGCAGCTTAATGGCAGGCATGGCCTGGGTTATGAAGATCGAGTGCAGAAAGAGCTTTGGTACGCGCAGAACAGATCGCTGGGTCTTGATCTGAAAATCCTGCTGAAAACACCATTGCGGGTCCTGCATGGAGGAGAGAACTGATGGCCCATGTTCTGGTGACCGGCGGCGCTGGCTATGTGGGTTCAGTCTGCGCGGCAGAGCTGCTCCGTCAGGGGCATTCGGTTACGGTGGTGGATGATCTGTCGACGGGTTTTCGCGATGCCGTGCCGCAGGGCGCCACGTTCGTGGAGATGAACATCGGCGACGGCGTTGGAATGCATGACTTGGCTGTGAAGGGCAGGTTTGATGCGGTCTTTCATTTTGCTGCCAAAGCGCTGATTCCGGAGTCGGTGACGGACCTGGGGATTTTTTTTCAGCGGAACGTTGCCTCCGGGATCACGATGCTGGAGGCGCTGCGCGCGGCGGGAGTGAGGAACATTGTGTTCTCGTCGGCGGCCGCTATCTACGGCGTGACAGGAAGTGGGCCGGTGGACGAAGATGCGCCTAAGCAGCCACTGAATTCGTACGGTGAGAGCAAGCTGATTTTTGAGCAGGTGTTGCGCTGGTATTCCAGCGCGTACGGATGGAGCGTGTTTGCCTTTAGGTATTTTTCCGCAGCAGGAGCTACGGCGGAACACGGCGAGCGTCACGAGCCGGAAACGCACCTGATTCCTCTGGTGCTGGAAGCGGGCGCGGGAGAGCGCAAAGTCTTCAACATTTATGGGGACGATTACGACACTCCCGATGGCACCTGCCTGCGGGACTTTGTGCACGTGCTGGACATTGCCAAAGCACACGCAATGGCGCTGGAGTATAAAACGCCCGGAATGCGCTGCTACAACATCGGTACAGGAACCAGCTATTCGGTGCGACAGGTGCTGCGCGAAGCAGAAAGGATTACTGGCCGCAAAATTGAGTCGCGCGTGGCGACGCGAAGGCCGGGAGATCCGGGAACGCTTTACGCTAATCCAGGTCGCATCATGCGTGAACTCGGCTGGCGGACGGAGCACTCGTCACTGGAAGAGATTTTGCAATCGGCATGGCGGTGGAAGCAGAAGAGGATTGCAGCGGCGACGACCGCATCTGTGAGTTAACGAATGTTAAAGGGAATTATTTTTGATCTGGATGGAGTGATTGTGGATAGCCATCCCGCGCATAAGCAGGCTTGGAGGGAGCTGTTGGCGTCGTTGGGGCGAGAGGTCTCTGCGGCGCAGTTGGAGTTTGTGGTGGAGGGCCACAAAAGGGACGAGATTCTGCGGCATTTTCTGGGTGATCTGAGTGGGGAAGAGGTGCGGAGGCTGGGACAACTGAAAGACGAGTTCTACCGCCAAGTGACGCACGAGGTGAATTTGATTCCAGGTGTTGCGGGATTTATAGCAGCGGCGCAGGCGGCCGGCCTGGAGATTGCGGTGGCGACCAGCGCTGGTCGAAAGCGGGCGGAGGAGACATTGCGGCATTTTGGCCTGATCAAGGGCTTTGGCGCGGTTGTTACTGGAGATGAAGTGCTGGCGGGTAAGCCTGATCCGGCGGTATTTCAGCGCGCGGCAGACGGGTTGGGCTTGCTGCGGAACATTTACTGGTTTGCGAGGACGCGGTGGCGGGGGTGCAGGCGGCAAAGAAGCGCCGGGAATGAGGTGTCTGGGGATTGCGGCGGATGGGAGGCGGAAGGTATTACGGGATGCGGGCGCGGATTGGGTTGTGAAGGATTTTTTGCAGGTGAGCGTGATGAGGTGCAAGGTTTGTTCAGCAGAGGAGCCTTTGCGGCGCGGACTTGAATGGTGTCGGCTTCCGCGAAACCAGCAGCGGAGCAGATTGATGGGGCACGTCCCAATATGAGTCTGCAACGGACAATGGGGACAATTGTGGAGAATTTCTGGATCACTGGATTGTTTGTCCTTGTTGTTGCAAGTTCCACTACTTCGGTCAAAGGTCAGGTGCAGGCAAAGAGACGCTTGTGCGCTTGCGCGGAACCTAGCGAGAGGTCTCTCAGCTGCGCGTAAAGAGAATGAAGTCGGATGAATCCCTGGTCTTGCGCAGCTTCGGGATAACTCCTGGTTAACAGTACGCGCGTGAAATTGGAGAGTGTCGCGCTCCTGAGTTCACTTAAACGAGAGTTCACTCAAACAAGATCATTGAGTCCAGAAACACCAGGCGGGCCCGGGAAGGAGAGCAAATCGGGCCCGCCTGTCTGTTTTGAAAAAGGTGTCCGTTACTGACGAAGCATTCAGAAAGCGGCGACCTTCCTCAATTCGCGGGACGCGAACCCGTTCACGACCTTGGCCAGTGGTCGAGCGACGGGCTGGATCACCTGCGCCGCAAACCGCTCCATCTCTTCCAACTGCGGGCTGAACTGCAGCAAGAGCAGGTTCACACCGGCGTCTTCAAATTCCGCTATGCGCTCAGACACCTGTTCCGGCGTGCCCACGAGGCCGGAGCGGAGGCCGCGATTGGATACTGAATAATCTTCCAGCGAGACGCGCTGCTCAAGCTGAGTGTTGGCCAGCCACTGCTGATAGTTTTCATAGCCGGCAGCGTTCTGCTTGACGTCTGTTATGCGGCGCAGCTCTTTCCGGGCTTCAGCTTCCGACTCGCGCACAATGGCATAAGCTGCCACGCCGAACTGCATCGGCGGAAGGCCGGCTGCCTCACGTCGAGCTGAGAGATCGCGGATCTTGGCGCGAATTTTCTCCGGCGGGTCGCCATGCATGACGTAGGCGTCGCACTTCTGCGAAATCAGGTTTTTTGCCGCTTCGGATTCGCCTCCCGCGTAGATGACTGGACGCGGACGCGAGATGGGTTTCGGCTGAAGGACCAGATCGTCAACTTTGTAGTATTTGCCGTGGTAGGTGACGTGATCTTTCTTCCACGCCTGATCGACAATATCAAGCCACTCCGAGGTGCGGGCATAACGGTCATCATGCTGATCGAAGTGGATGCCGTATTTGCGGGCTTCTTCCGCCCACCAGGCAGAGACAACATTTAGCGACACACGTCCGTTGCTGATGTGGTCAATGTTGGAAGCCTGTTTGGCCAGCAGCGCGGGATTATGGAAGGTGGGACGGACCGCAACCATCAGTTCAAGCCGGTGAGTGACTGCGGCGAGGGCGGCGGCCGTGGACCAGGCATCGAGCGAAGCCTCTTCGGGTCCCTTGATGTCGTTGAGGTTGAGTTCGGCGATGAGCGTGAGATCGTAACCAATCTCCTCACTACGGCGGGCCAGACGGCTCACATAAGGCCAAGTGGCGTGCATGTTTTCATCGGCCACGTTGCGCAGCCAGCCACCAAAAACGGGAAGCCAATATCCGTAACGCATTATGCAGCCTCCTGTTCCAGGTAGTCGACGAGTCGCTTGAAGGGGTCGAACCCGATTACCTTGGGCCCGTCGGCAACGAAGTTGGACAGTGCATTGATATCGTAGAAGTAAAGTTGGCCATTGCGATCATCGGTGATGTACTCGACGCCTCCCACTTCAATATTGGCGGCGGTCATGATGCGCTCCACGGAGTGAATGATGTTATCCGGAGGGGTGTAGCCTTCTACGCGGAGACCCGTCTTTGGCGCGTCGACAGGGCATGCGGCACGCTGGAGTTCCTGGCCGCCGGTGGTCTTGCAGATGTCGGCGGGGCAGAGATCAAAGGTCTCTCCCGTGATATGGACCTTGATGCCGTAAAGATATTTGCAGCCGACCACTTCCACGCGAACAATGTGGCCGTCGCGGGCCGGGATGAATTCCTGGACCAGGGCCGTGTTGTCGAGGCCGAAGTCAAGCGAATTGGCGTCAGCCGCGGTTTTCAGTTCTTCAAGGCTGTTGAATCGGGTAACGCCGGCGCCGCTGCCGCCGATATTGGGCTTCACCACAATGGGGAAGCGGAGGCCATCAGCTGCCTGGACAGCATCGGTTGGGCTGTTGATGACCCGCGTTTTCGGATAGGGAAGCCCGAGCGATTCGAGCAGGGAAAGCTGAAGCGCCTTTGAAGTCTCATAACGAAAGGCTTTCTGGCCGTTGACCACACGCTTGCCGCGCTGCTCAAGGTGGTCAAGATAATAGAGCGTGTAGAAAATGCCCTGGCCGTGGCCTCGGCGATAGGCGGAAGGGCTCATGCGATTGAAAATGAGCCGGTAGTTGCCTTCGCCGTTCAGTTGAGCGGGATCAAAGTGATGTTGCGCGGCGTTGACGCGAACATAAGGCGTCTTGCGGCGGTCAAGCTCGGCAAACAGCGGCTTGAACCAGTGCGGATGCTCGTAATAGATGGCAATGGGCTGCTTTGGCATACGTTCCCTCGATTTGTCAGAGGGCCGATCGGAAGAGCAGCCAAAATGAAAAGGCCGCTCAAGTTGAGCGGCCCGAATGTTTGATCTTTCCTACAACTGCTTGAAACTTAAGGAAGATTGCGCATTACCGGCCGCTCGCCCATACAACAACACATGGCCATAGCCATGGAGGCGAGAACCGGATTGGTGCTAAAACTATGCACTAGGGTTTTAATCCTACGCGGAGAGCATGGTTCCGTCAACCTGTTCTTCATCCCCATCGAATCCTTTTAAGCTTAGAATTTGGGGATTCCAAAGTAGGGGTGAACACCTTCTCCGCTACCCAGTCCTACGTACATTTTGAACCACGTCTTGTTGCCGGCCCAGAAGCTCAAACCAAAACCGAACGAGTGTCTCATGTCAGCCAAACTCAGATCTGAGACCTCGTTTGCGACCTGACCCGTATCATAGAAAACAATACCGCCGACAGGACCCCAAATTCTGCGGTTGTACTCGACTTGAATCAGCATGAGGTCGGGCGCTCTGAAGCGATAATCAGCAAATCCGCGCAGCATTGGTTGTCCGTTAATGTCAGACCCGCCGAGTGTTTCCTGAAGATAAAAGGGAACCACATTGCCTCGGCTAGTATCGGATATCGAAAGGCGATCGTGGACGGTGAGCACGTTCGCCTCGTTCACAGGATGAAAGGTGTGGAGACCGTCGACGCTGAAACGGCGGAACGAGAAATGGCCTGTGTCAGTGTCCTGGTACATGCCGTAGCCGATCTTGTAATCGAACTGGAATTTGTGACGCGTTCGACGTGGCTCTACATACGCTTCGTAATGGATGAAATTAGGTTGAGAAGTCAAGCCGGGAGCGGTTGCTTCGCTGAATTCAGCGGTGATGGAGCGGAAGACCGGATCGCTCACTCCTCCTACTTTCGGCCAAAGGCTTTCAAGACGTGCGCCAGTTGCAATCCATGCTGAGAACGGATTAAAGACATCAACCCCAGCGACGATGTCTCGTTCGCTAAAAGCGACTACGTCACTTTTTAATGTGTTGGGGCCCAGCCCATAAAAACCCATATGTGGAAGACCGCGTGCGAACGAGTAGACATCGAATGCAAATCGGTCGCGCGCAGAGTTGTTTTTCCCGAAGCGGTCGTGAGTGGCCCTGAATTTCGCTTGGCCCAGCCAGAATGCCTGGAACGAACTCACGCCCGTGGCGTCCAGCGAGTTCTGCCATTTATCGCTGTTGAAGTCCTCATGCAGCGTCAATCCCGGACCAAACCCGCCGCCAGGCACGATACTTTGGATGGTGGCATGGACTGGACGAGCGGTGAAGAAACCCTGTCCGCAGGCGATAGAGCGCTTCCACAGAGGATCGGGCGGAATTTGTGGGTCGGGCGTTTTGGGATGAAAGACATTGGCGCAATCTTCTTTCACTTTGGGCCAATCGTTGTTTTTGGCCGCGAGTGAAACCGGGAGCGCGAGACAGAAGACGAATGCAAACCAGAGGAGTTTCATGGCTCCTCCGCCGATGGAGTGGAACTCACAATCTTGTCCTTAACTTCAGCGTGAAAATCAGCGGCCTGAGCTTGCGTCTTGATGTCTGGAATGGTTGTTTGTGAATCAGGATTTCGCATGAGATTCACAAAATGGGCCTGCATTACACCCGCTTGCTGCAACTCGCTCAAGGACCTGGGGGCCTGCTGCTGAGCGCGAGCGGCGACTGCGGCCTGATTCCGGGCACGGGCGAGAGCGGCGCTGTGCAGCGGATCATCAAAATCGATTTGGTCGGTTCGCGGCGTATCGCGGTCCAGATTGTGATCGAATGGATTGGCAGCCTTGTCGCGATTGGTGAGGAATTTGGATTGCCACTGCTCGCCAAGAAAGAGCTTTCTGGCGGAAGCGATGATGGAAGAATGGTCATACCGCGTGGAATCCATCGTGGGATCAACCCAGGGAGAGACAATGACTGCGGGAACGCGGACGCCCAAGGTCTTGAAATCGAAGGGCGGGTTAATGCAGTTGATTCCGTCCGGATTGGGCGCATCCTGGGGCGGACGAACGTGGTCGTAAAGGCCGCCATGCTCGTCGTACACGATCAGCAGAACGGTTGAGTTCCAGACCGAAGGCTTTTTCCTAATCGCATTGTAAACGTCTTCAATCAGCGTCTCGCCTTCAGCCACGTCGTGGTCTGGGTGCTGATCGCTGGCGGCGAAATTGTTGGCGTCGTCGGCGTTGTAGCGAGGCTCGATGAAACTGTAGGCGGGCAGCTTGTCGTGCTCGCAGGCATCCAAGAAATCTTCAAACGTGCCGAAGAACTTCTGATTGTGAAGGAAGTTCTTGAAGGTCATGGCAACAGTGGCATCGTGGAAATATATCTTAGACAAGACCCCGGACTCGGCAAGGAGCTCGTAGATGGTTTTAGCCTCGTTGAACCAGATTGGGTTCATATCCAGGCGGCCCATGGAGGTTGCCGCATGAGCGTAGGAGCGATTTGGTAGGGTTGGGCCTGGAATTGAGGAAAACCACGCATCGCAGATGGCATATTCCTGGGCCAGGGTGGTGATGATGGGAATTTTTTCCGGAGAAAAGCATTTCATCACATTATGAGACTGGCTCAGGCTGCTGCCGGGAATGGCCGCGTAGGACTTTATGAAACCTTCCATCTCGAGCCTTCCCGCTCCTGCTGGATCACCAAAGAGCTGCGTCATTACGTCAGGGAAATGGTGGCCGACGTCCGGGTTGTAGTCCCCGGAAAAGCGCGCGTCACGGGTGACAAAAATCTTTGTGCCATTGGCATCGAGGTTGAACTCGTCTCCATTCAATCCGTCGATGGGATAGTCATCGCTCTTTAGGAAACCGAACATGTGGTCAAAAGAGCGGTTTTCAAGCATTAAGACGACCAAGTGCTTAATGGTTCCGGCAGGCGGCGGCACGCTTTTTCTCCTCTCTTGAACAGACTCAACACTACTTAATTAGTGCACAACGCGTCTCCAGCGTTACATGAAGCATTGCGTACCAAAGGACAAAAGGGTACTGAGAATCTATAACGTCAACGGGTTCGATCGCGTGTACCTGATTTGACCGAGCGGCAGAACGGTCGCAGAGAAACTGCGGCATAACGATCTTTATCAACTTCGAGAGCAGATGAACATTAGCAGATTTAATTCAATTCCAAGAAAAGCGTAATCCGCGTTTCATACAACTGAGCCAAGTTTAGAGCGGTGTTGGAGTTGCTGTGAATGGACCCGCTGCAGCAGGGCGTTCCCTGGTTTAAAAGCAACAGAACGGGTGCACACACAACTCCGAGACCGCTCTAACGGACATCCTGCGGTGACGGCTTCCGGCTTGTTGATCCCTCCGTCGCCTGGGAAGGAAAGGGGCATGTGGTATGACGCCCGAATTGAAAGCGACGGAAACCCGCGGTCATGCAGTTCCTGCCGCCGACCGCGACGAATTGGCCGAACTCCTCCTGTATGTGTGGCTCCGGTCTGAAGTGAATGAGGATTGGGGATTGCCTCTGGCCGTAACGCAATAAGAGCAGTGCAATGCCTCCATTCGCCCTTGTTTTACGAGGGTGTGGCGGTTTCCTTGTAAAACAACAAACCTTGTTGAATCCCCACCGCTCACATAATGTGTAAACTCAATGAGCGTTCATGCTTGTGGAGGTGGGAGGTAATACAGCGCCGTTTGCACACAGCCACGGTCGAGTGTCAGCAACAATTGTAATAGTGCAAAAGAAAATGAAGATAAAAAATCAATTCACAAATCTACAGACATTATTGCAAACCCCAAAGTTTCATAAAGAACTTACATAGCCTCTCCGAGTTTCGAATTGGAATATTCCACAATTGAGCATGGATCGCCATCCTAGCGGGGGATGATCGATGTCATTGCGCCTTTGGTGCCATTGATCTACAGCACCGTTCAGAGTCGGGTCCATCCTATACACAAATGCCCGAGAGAAGACGAATTCAAGGAAATTGCTCAAAACCCACAGTCAATGTCGTGTTTTTCAGCGTGACTCGCCTCAATCGTTAATTGTAAGCAGCAACATGTAGCTTAAATCGAAACCTTCACGGCACGAAGTGAGCAGGCGTAGCGCAATCAATCTTTGGATACGGGAAACACTGATACTAAGAATGACAGCGCAGAATTGTGCAGCGAAGAGATCTTTCGAAAAGCGTACTTAATGTTCTCAGCAAGAGTAAGGGATCTGCCTTCGAAGGAACTCATTAAAAAAAGCTCATCTTAAGTATTTTTTTCTTGACCAATATACTGCTCTTCTTGTACTTTGTCGCAACTCACAAACTAAAAAATGTGGAGCTTGTTGCGGCTGCTTTCAAATGCAAACGGAACTTAGCAGTCCGGAAGAGGACCTGTACCTTGCAGTCTGTTCTTAAGCTTTACAGGATGGATAATTGATGGCGGCAGCGTGCCCGGAACAATCTTCACAGTCGATTAGCAGAGATGAAATGCGTTAATCAACTTTTTGCTTGACAGCATAGATCGGCTTCTGTAATTTCGAGCGCCTGATTAACATAAGATGAATTAGAGAAGACATTCTGGAGGACATGACACTATCCCTCCCTGCCTAGGCAGATGCCAGGTTGTCCAGCATTGCAGTTAAAAGTCCTTTCACCTCTGTACCATTGTTTTGTGGCGGCAGCCTGCCTGTAGTTCGCTCGAACAAGCATATTGCTGTAGCTAGTTAGTGGTGGAGTTGTTCCGCCGGGGCGATTGTCTGCTCCGGCTGCCTTAAAATCCAGAGCGCAATCTGCGCGCTCCGATAGCGTGCTCAAATGAATAAGACCATTTTACCAGCCCAAATGCCTCTCTTCACTGAACATGCCGCAAGCGCAGTTAGCAACTTTTTATGCCAGCACTGGTATGCAGTGCAGGTAGTTCCCAGGCATGAAAAGCGTGTTGCCGCCTTGCTGCAATATAAGGGATACGATCAGTTTGTTCCTTTGCAAACGCCTCCTCGGTATTCGAGGGGGTATGATGACCGGGCTCTTTTTCCAGGCTACGTTTTTTGCCGACTGGAATCCGCAGCTCACGGTCTTGTGGTTACCACGCCGGGAGTTATTCGCATCCTCGGCTTTGGCGGCGTCCCGGTCCCATTGAGCGCAGAAGAGGTGTGGAACCTTCGGAGAATATCCGATTCACGAGTAGCAGCCGAAGCCCAGGACATATTTCGGATCGGGAATCCCGTCCAAATTGAAAGTGGACCATTGATAGGGATGGTCGGTCTGCTGGTTGAGATACGGAGAAAGCATAAGATAGCTGTATCTGTGGAACTTTTGTCGCGGTCTGTCACAGTCGAATTGCACGATTGGACAGTGCGCCAATTGCGCGGTTCTGAAACGGTGGCTCAGCCATCCATCCAAATCAGCCCCAGATTGGTATCTTGATGTCAGGAACACCTAAATCTCGAAGTAGTAGGGCATCCAACGGTTGTTCAAGTCCTGGACTGCGGTGGAGCAACTTCGCCGGAAACCTGGAAACTACGCCGGCCCTCTATTTCCTCCCGCATAGTGTGGCTGAGCTGCAGGAGTTCATTCGCCTCAATCGGCATGCAAAGGTTCGCGCCGTTGGCTCCGGACATTCGTGGAGCCCTTTGGCCGTGACTGATTTCATTATGGTCGATCTGCGCGATATCACCCGTAATGGAAAGAAAGCATGGAGGTTTCAAGAGAACGGCGTGAATTTTGTAACGGTCCTGCCATCCGCAACGATTGCCGATGTTGAAGCCGCATGTGAGGAACCCCAACCGTCGTTACCACCCTTCACGTTCCCCACCACCAGCGTGAGCCGAAATATCAACATGATTGGATTTGTTGCAACGGGCAGCCATGGAACCGGATGGGAACAACCCACTGTTGCCGATTTGATCTGGCGCATGGAAATCATTGGCGCGGATGGCACTCTGCGTATGTTATCGCAAGAGGCTACGCCGCTGGAGATGAATGCGGCGCGCGTCAGTCTTGGAATGCTGGGACTCATAGCGAGTGTCACCTTTCGAATTGAAGAAATGTTCCACCTGCTGGATGAGGAGCTGACTTTGAAGTGCGGTGAAGTATTGGGTCCGAACCCCGAAAAGCGGCCCGGCCCTGCGGATGGCTCGTGCTTGCAGGAACTCGTCTGTAGCAACGATTATGTGGAGCTTTTCTGGGTTCCGGGGAGCGGACTCGACACCGCTGATGGCTTTCGGAAAATGAATGACGGCGGGATCCGGATTAAGCAGTGGAATCGGACCAGGGATCCGATCAGAGACCTTCCTGAAAAAAATCCCGATTGGGAGAGCGTTCTGGCCATCGCCGTGATGGAGGAAGCGGCGCGGCACACACCGCGAGACTCTCCGCTCCATGCTTCCATTGCTTCTACTCAGTGGGGATTCTGGCAGGGAATTCAAGCGTCCGTTGCAAAGGTGCGGCGCAGTAACGGGTACGTGGCTCGTGCGTCTGACGCATTGCATTATCAGGACTACGAGGTCCCTATCATTGATTTCTCTGTTGCTATTCCCATCGTTGAGAAAGGCAATTCAGGTTTCGATTTCACCAGTGTTGCTCGTGCAGCATATCGAGTGATCAACTGCGTTCAGGAGGGGTATGCCCAGGGCCTGCAGTCATTGACCGGGTTCATGCAAATGCGGTTTTTAAGGAACAGCCAGAGCTGGCTTTCGCCGGCCTATGCGCCCGCAGGAAGCAACACTCACTTCTGCTTCATTGAGATTGCCAGCGCTTATCCGCGTTCTGTAGTTTCGCAGCCCGAACGCGAAGCCATGATTGAGGATTTCAAGGCCCTTGTAAATATTCTCTCGAAACTATGGATCGATGAGTTGCAAGGTAAGCCGCACTGGGCGAAATACTGGCAGGACATTACAGGACTCGAAATAGCCGCCCTGTACCCGAGGGAAAATCGTCGGAATTTCAATATGCTCCGAGAGCAGATGGATCCGCAGCAGATGTTTATGAATAGTTTTCTAAGCAAGCACAATTTATTCTGCTACTAGACTTCATGTGACTGTCTCTCTGAGATTTGTCTACCATTTTGTACTTAGATAAAAACATTTTTCTTGACAATGCGCTAAACCGTAGCTATAACCGTGCATATCGTAGTCACAGTCGCAAATGTACAGAAGTGGGAAGACTCGACAAAGTCTTCGTGGCGGCAGCCATTGCATCAATAACTTCTTCTTAAATATCAAAGCATCCCGTCCAGAGAACTCACAAAAACTTTCTTGGTTTCAATAACGCTTATCTGTTTGTTGTGATAAATGAGAGAGTACATGACCTGGAATGAATACCATTACATCCAGGTGAAACACCAATTCTCTGGCTAAAGACCACTCACACTCTTTGCAAGAGCCCTCAACAACCGGCAGGTTGTACAGAACTGACAAAGATCGCCCACCTTCATTGATGCCTATGGGCTCAGAGAGGAACAGCTCAAGGGAGCCTCTGGCTCTGACAGGCCGCAGACAAACCCATTGGCGACAAGGCCGCCTATCAAGATGCCGCGGTGCAGGGAAGGTCGGCCAAATAACTGACGCGCTGCTCCACCAGAATCTTTAGCCTTCTATCTGTCTTATGCTTTTAGGCATAAAACTGTTGGTCGGCGATTGATAGCCATATTTGGGGCCAGACAAAATTCGGTCTTTTCCCAATGGCCGCAGTACGTAGTACCGAAACCCCGCTAATTCAAAATGCTAAGGAGAATTTTCATGGCTGAAGCAAAAAAGAATATCCATGATCTCTTGCAGAGAGCTGCAAAAGACCAGGAATTCGCACAAAAACTTATCAAGGACCCTGGCCAGTTTACTGAGGAATATGAACTCAGTGAAGAGCAGCTCAAGGGGATTGCAGGCGCCGGACAAGCTGCGCACAAAGCATCTGGCGGAACCAAGGCCGATTACGAGGACAGCAGCGGCGGTGGTCAAGCCGGCCCGACAATCAACACGGAAGCGGCAGCTGAATAGTGCCGTAGCAATTTGGGGCCGCAAGGGGCACCACACGTGCTCCTTCCGGCTCGCTTTCTGCCGGGTCATTCAGCACCATTGATTTCGATATCACGACAGGTAGGTTATGGCTGAAATCAGACACAGACATCTCATACTATCTTTGGGACGTAAAGGATTGGGGGAGGCGGGACTAGGTTTACGCCTGGCCACTGAACTTCGAGAGGCAGGCGACGAAGTCTTCTTTTTGACTCATGATTCTAACAAGAAGCTATTCGAGGGCGCATTTCGGCACGAGACGGTAAGTAGCGCAGCTTCACCCCTGTTACAGCTTTACATCCAAAGCTGTTCATCTGGTTTTAAGCCTTCGTCAATTATTCTTGCTGATTACTACATTACTACGTTGTTTTTTGTTCTTACTGGACTTGAGCCAGAGATACTTACATCCCTGGGAATTCCCATCTTTGCCATTGATACGTGGGATTCGAGCAAGACGCCAGCGGAAATTGACGTGCTGATCAACGACTCGCGGCACCTGACGTTATGGCCGGGAAAGGTCCGTTCTATTTGCCCTGTTCCGTTTCTGGCCCCACAGGAAACCAGCGCAGCGTACGGTTCCTTGCCGAATTCAATCAATGTGCCGAGAAAGGTTCGCCGACATATCCGCCATACGCTCGGCATGAATGACAATTCACGGGCAGTAATGTTTTGTACGGCAGAGTGGCAGCACCCCAACTATGAATCGCAGGGTGATGTGGCGCGACGTTTTGCTGGTTCGGTTCCCGAATTGGTGGCCGAATATATCTCACGCCTTGGTAGCGATGTCCATTTGATCCATGTGGGACCAAAAGCATACAAGCTGACACAACTCGAGGATCGATATCACTGGCTTCCGCCTCTGCCGCCGGTCGAATTTGATCCGCTGGTCGCCAGCATGGATTTGCTGGTGTCTGCGAATATATCAGCAACAACTATCAGTAAGGCGATGGTATTCGGCGTTCCGACGCTAGCTCTCCGAAATTCGATCTCGGCTGCAAGTCGTGCCGAGGCAGAAGCCGCAATGCGGAAACCGGCGACTCCGACAGTGGGTGCATGGCTGGAGAAAGCCACGCCTATATTCCCGTTCTGGATGTGGCCACTTGGATATTTTCAATTCCTGGAACCTGTTCTCCGCAAGAATCCATACATAAGTGCGGTCGAAGTTGCCGAACTCTTGGATGAGGAAGCTGTCGAGAATTCAATGACAACTCTGCTCTACAACAAGGAAAAGCGTGACTCCCATAAACATAGACAAGCAGCTTACGTGAACGCCGTACGGATGCTGCCGACAGGCCCTCAACTGATTCATGCGGCCCTGCAGTAGTTAGGAAAACCCAGCTATCACAAGAGGTAAAAGCGATGTCGAACTATTGCAAAAACGACTTTGTCGGGATCCTGCCTGCTGCGGGGATAGCCAGCCGTCTTAGTCCTTCACGCTACTTAAAAGAATTGTTGCCTGTCGCGTACGTAGTGGACGATGAAACAAGGACGGCTCGGCCTTTGCCAGTCATCCATCTTTCCTTACGCGGGTTCAAGCAGGCGGGGATTCGCCGGTGTGCAGTCACCATATCAGATCGGAAGCCTGAACTCATGCGCTTCCTGGGCGACGGGTCCGACTTTGGCTTGAATATTGCCTACGTCCAGCAGACGAATCCGACAGGTCTGACCGCTGCTGTGGATATGGCATATGACTGGATCAAGGGGGCGTATGGCTGTTTAATGCTTCCGGACACCATTGTTCGCCCGGAAAATGGTATGACTCTGTTGCGACAAGTCATGGAAAAGGAACATCAGGATCTGGTGTTGGGAGTTTTCCCGACGGCAGTTCCTGAAAGGTTGGGTCCGGTGCGGTTCCGCCCGGACAACATGGTGACAGAGGTGCTTGATAAACCTGCCACAACAGATATCTATAACACCTGGGCGATGGCGGTATGGGCTCCGGAATTCGGTGACCTTGTACATGAGATTGCCTCGAATCCGGTTACCGCGAACAAACCGCTAGGTGAGATTTTCAACTATGCAGTGCAGGGCGGCATGAAAGTGCGAGCTGTCTACTTCCCGGAGGGCTCTTTCGTGGATATCGGCACCGTGAAGGGGCTTTCTGAAATGCTGGAGTATTCCAAAGCCTTGGAGCTGGCTGATGCAGCACACCTGCCCCTTGCTTCTGGCTCCTCGGTTGTTCCCAACAGCACTCTGATTCCATGAATGGACTACAAGTCATTGTAGCCTTGGCTGCGAATTCCTGGGGCCGAGCCTCGGTGGCACTAGAGATCGCCCGCGGCTTAAGAGAAATGGGGGATCCGGTAGCATTCATTACCGATGAAAGTCTTGTTCCCTACTTCTCCACAGAGAGTTATAGATGTGAAACTATACCTCGACACCTGTCATCGATTGCTCATATTTATATAGATCATTTGATGCTAAAGCTAAGGCCAGGTTCGGTAATCTTATGCGATTACTTCAGCAATGCCAATGTGTTGGATAGCTGGGGCGTAGAGCCGAAGACGCTGCTATTCAAAGATATCCCCTCCACCACAGTTGACACCTGGAATTTCTTCGAGACCGGGCCCGAAATCGACGTTTTTGATGGTCAACTCCGGCAGATGGGGCCGGGCACGGCCCAGCAAAGACGAGAGCAGTTCTCAGCAATTACGTACAAGATGCGTCCAGTACCTATTATTGCGACGAAGCGGGTTTCCGGAGCGTTCTCCAGTCTGCCACCGGAAACGCGGTCGGGACGTAAGCGGTTGGTGGCTGACAGCCTTGGACTCGATCATTCGGCTCGCTTAGTTCTATTCTGCACAGCTGATTGGCAACAACCGAAATATGCCACCAGCCACCCGGGACGCCGACTTTCAGAGATGCTGCCGGTGCTATTGGCAGAGTACCTGATGCGGGTTGGGCCTGAGGTTCACCTGGTGCATGTGGGCCCGCGCGCGTTCGATCTCCGAGGCAGACTGGAGGGCCGTTATCACTGGCAGGCGCCGTTGTCCCCCGGTGAGTTTGACCGGTTGCTGTCGGGCGCAGACTTGCTGGTTTCGGCCAACATCTCGGCCACCACCATCACCAAGGCCATGGTCTATGAAGTTCCGGTGCTGGTGCTGCAGAACTCCGTCTCGGGGCAGACCCGGTCCGAAGCGGAGGCGGGCATGGCTGCGCCGCCCTCGCCGTGGATGTCGGCGTGGCTGGATGAGGCTGTTCCGTTTTACCCATTCGCGTTGTGGCCGCTCGGATATCACCGGTTTCTGGCGCCTTTGCTCAGCCAGAACCCGTATGTCAAGGCACTGGAAATAGTGGAAATGCTGGACGAGGCGGGAGTCGAGAGTGCGCTGCACGGATTGCTGTTCGACCCGGTGAGACGTGCCGAGCAGGCGCACCGCCAGGCGGCCTATCTGATGCAGGTCCGATCGCTGCCCACTGGAGCGCAACTCATCAAAGCTAATCTGGCTGGAGGAAATCGAAATGGAGAAATTTCTCAGCATTCATGTCACGGATCTGTGCAATAGCGCCTGCAGTTTCTGCGTGGTAGCGTCTCCTTTTTATACGAAGGATACGATCCAGTATGACGACATCGTTCGATTCCTCGAGGTCAATGCTGGCCAGGACTGGAACGCGGTCAACCTCCATGGTGGCGAAGCGACCATTCACCCGAAGTTCATCCAGATACTCGAGCATATTCGCAGACTAGGCTACCCGGAAGTGCATCTGCAAACCAATGCCATCAAGCTGGCCAACGCGGAATTCACCGCGAAGCTGGTCGAGCTCGGTGTAAAAAAATTCATCATTTCTCTTCATGGCGATCAGCCGGAAATGCAGGATTCACAAACTGGGACACGTGGTGGTTTTGTGAAGACCATTCAGGGAATTCAGAACGTAAAAACTCACACGACCCACGTTAGAACCAACACCGTAATTACGCGCCGCAACCTGGCGCGACTCGCAAACATCTGCGAATTGGCCTGCCAACTGGGCGTGGATCACGTCAACCTGTCGAACATGCATCCAGTGGGAAGCGCTCTTTTTGCTCGCAGTACTTCGATGCCTACATTCTCCGAAATGCGGGAGCAGGTTTACAGGTCTGTGGACCTGGTTGCTGCCCACGGCCGCACGATGACTCTGGAAGGTTTCCCATATTGCGTGATTCGTGATCGCATGGAATATCAGCTCAACAACGATGTGCGACAGATACGGATGTTGATGCGCGGCGATGTGGTGGAAAGCTATGACCAATTCATGTCAGACAGCATGCGGATATTCGGACCGCCATGTGATGGATGTTCGATGCGCCAGGCCTGCGGCGGAGCCTATCCTCAGTATATTGATTACAACGGCTGGGAGGAGTTTTCCACCATCTCGCCGGCTCTAACCGTACTCCAACCCGCCGCGCTGGAAGCACACCGTGACTGATATGGTATTTCCCGCCAGTCAGCACAGAGCAGCGGTTGACTTTTGACCTTTGTGTGCTAAGCTACACGCCGATTGCGCCCTTGCGCCACTTTTTTCTGGGGGGCATTGATGCTTGCTAAACTGAGATGTTGTGGTATTGCTGTTTTGCTGGCAGCAATTATGCCCCATCTCCTGAAAGCTCAAGAATTGGCGGGTTCGAAAAATGGCGCTACGAACTCTACTCAGCCGCGGAATCTGCTGGTGCGGCGTTATGTGGAAGGTGAGACCCTCACCTATCTGATGAAAGGCAAGAATGAGGGCTGGAATTACCAGATACAGGGTACTGGCGTGGTCAAGAAGGATCCCACAGGTGCATTTTTTGAAGAATTTCAATGGTCTAATCTGGTATCCAATCGGGGAGATGTTCTTTCTGCCAGCGGCACTGCTTTTCGTCATGAGCTTACTCTGGATTTGCATCACAGGTTCGTCTTCCCTAACCTGGCCCAGGCACCTCCTGTATTGATCGGCCCTATTACTGACTTGCTGACTTTCTACAGTGACGCGATGCTCGCTGAGGCCCAGGCGAATTTCTCCAAACCGGGTGACCACGTGTATATCAAGTGGCCGGGCGGGCCCAATTCGTGGGCAGACGGTACCTATGTCCTGATTGGTGAAGATTCGATTGACTTCGATGTCACCCTCTCGAAGATTGACGAGGCCGAAAAGACTGCCACACTAAAAGTGCGGCATGTACCTCCCGCTCAGCCGACGATCAAGATTCCGGTGGAATGGATGCGAATGCCGGTTATGGACAGCCAAAACAACTGGGTCGAGGTCCAGAATCGCCAGGGAAAATATTTGGCGGCCATCGGCAGGGAAACCTTTGACGTTGAAATGAAGCTGAGCCTCGTGAATGGCAAGATCTTATGGGGCAAGCTGGACAACATCGTGAATCAGGTGCAACGGGAGTGCTCTGATAAAACACTTCAGAATTGCAGCGATCCTACACGGCATCAGATCCACCGGGACATCGAGATTACTCTCGAGCAGTAGCATAAAACTGATCTTCCTTTCTAGTTCATTTTAGTCTCCGTTCGCAAACGGCGAACTTTTCTCTATATCCGCTCAAACGTTTCAGAAGTAGTTGAAGTGATACACCAACCAAGGACATCTACGGATGGCCCCGGAGAGAATTTTTTATGATCCTGAACAACATCGCAGCCCCTCGGAAAAAAAGAAGCATCATTGGTCTTTTGGCAGCTTTGACGTTTGCTCAATGTTTGTTGGCGCAATCGCCCCAGCGGGAATCGGGGAGGCTTGATCGTGGCCTGCGGGAACTTCTAAGGTTGCAAACGCGCGGGGCCAGCAGCGCAGCCCCGTTGCGTCTCCAGGACCTCGAAAAGCTGGCTCACGCCGTGCCGGGCCGAAACGCAAGCGGACTGTTCCGGCTCCAGGGCGATCTCAGCAATCGAGTGCTGGTTAATATCACGCTGGACGGTACTCTTCCACTCGAGACGCTGTCCGCTATCCTCGGTAGCAGGAATACGACGTTCGTTGCCGGAAACACGAATTACCGCAATGGCAAGCTCACCGCATTTGTCCCTATCAGTGCCCTACAAGAACTGGGACGCATGGCCGGTGTCAGATCAGTATCGATTGCGCACCGTCCTCACAGTAACGCCGGCCGTGTCACCTCGCAAGGTGTGTCGCTTTTGAGGAGCGATATTGCCAATGAAGCCGGTTTTGATGGGACGGGCGTGACGGTGGGTATTCTCTCAGACAGTTTCAATACCAGTAGCGGATTTGGGGTGTTCGATAGCGCACTGGTTGACGTTTTCACGGGAGATCTACCAGCAACCACGGCAATACCTGGCGGTGAAGGACTCAAATTCCTTATCGAACTGGATCCGGACATATTCGGCCCTTTCACGGACGAGGGACGAGCCATGGCGCAGATCGTGCACGACATTGCTCCCGGTGCGAACCTCTGCTTTGCTACAGCCTTTGTGAGCGACGTCGATTTCGCCAACAACATACGTACGTTACGAACGGACCCAGGCTGCAATGCGGATGTATTAGTTGACGATGCGACATACGAAGACGAGCCGTTCTTTTCGGATGGCATTCTTGCGCAGGCAGTGGATGATGTGGCGACCAGTACGACCTTACCGGGACACAAGGTCGCCTATTTCAGCGCCGCCGGGAACGACGCTGGCAATGGCTACGCTTCTGATCTGCGCATTGTCCCTGACGCGGCAGCTAGGTCCATTCCAGCATCGTTTATACGCGTGAACCTGAACACGATTCCTCCCGACATCGACACCTCCGGAGGTTTTCATAATTTCGATCCGTCTGGAGGGTTTCAATTAGCGCAGGACTTCTTGTTTACCGACGAAACCGATTTCTCCTTCCAGTGGGATGATCCGTTTGACTTGAACCCGTCCGGTATCACCACTGATCTGAATCTGCTGTTCTTCGATCCCGCATCGGGCGATTTCCTTTTCGCTGTCAATGATGACAACTTTGAGACGAACAGGGCCATTGAGAATTTTAGTCTTCTGACCGGCGACGGCCCGGGTACGGCAGCCGAACTGCTTATGGTTATCGCCCGTACAGGTGCTGGCAGCCACCTGGCACGCAGGGTGAAATACGTTGTCTTTGGAGGTTTCGCTGATCTGAGTGGCTTCGCCAGTTCCACCACGCCTCTCACCTTCGGGCACAACTCGGCACGTGGCGCCAACGGTGTGGCCGCATTTTCATACGCTGCTGATCCGGGTGTATTCGGTCCTCCTGCGTTTGATCCACATTACGAGTTGTTCAGCTCGCCTGGTCCGGTGGTAATTGCTTTCGATAGCAATGGTTATAGATTGCCGAGGCCTGAGATTCGTCTCAAACCAGACATCACAGCTCCAGACGGAGTGAACACCACATTCTTCCCTCCGGCCGAAATCTTTGGTCCGGCAGATTACGAGCAGGGTTTCGGGATCGCAGATGGTTTTCCAAATTTTTTTGGCACTTCTGCCGCTGCTCCACACGCGGCTGGTGTTGCGGCGCTGCTGATTCAGAAGGCAGGTGGGCCTGATTCGCTTTCACCGGTACGCATATCAAGAATTCTCAAGGACTCGGCGCCGCCCAGAGACCTGGATATGTCACTGAGTACGGCGATTGCTTCTGATAGCCGAGCTGCAGTGGAAGTCATAGCCAACGGAAGCGACACCTCCGCTACTAGCCCCAACTTCTTTACTTTGGTTTTCGAATCCAAAGACAAGACGGAGACGTTGAACAGCCTGACAATCGATCTCGCTGGAACTGGATTAGTGTTCAATCCGTCAACTTTTCCCCTCACCGTCGGGAGTTCCACTGGGCCTTCAATTGCATCGGCTATCCCAGGAGGAACATCGTCAGTTCTCACCATTAACTTCACCGGATTCACTTCCGACAACGTGGTTAGCTTTGGAATCAACCGGGATTTTGTGAGCCGTCAGGGCATTTCGGTCGGTGGAGGGAACTCGGCCGACGAAGTGGCAGGAGCACGAATCTCGGCTGTGCTATCGTCCTCACGCGGAGCAGGGCAGAGCACGACCCTGACCGCGCGGTTCCTGAACAAAGTAGGCTCCGGTTACCGCGCATTCGACGGTTTTGGCATGATCGATGCCCTCAATGCCCTTCGCCTGACGCCGCCGCGCGGACGGACTAACAGAAAATAACAAGTCAATGTACCAGCCCGGGCCGGCCCAGCTCCGGCCCGCTGCCAGCCTTTCGGAGTATCAATGAGCACTAGTTCCCCCAACCGGCACGTAATCCTTGCCTTGAACACAAAAGGCCTGGGAGAAGGACTGCTTGGCCTCAACCTGGCTCGCGAGTTGCAGAAAGAAGGCGATGAGGTGTTTTTTCTGGCTCACGAATCTAATCAGCGCCTCTTCCAGGCAGGTTTCCCTCACATGACATTCAGTGATGAGGCCGCCGCTCTGCTTCAGTTCTATATCAAAAGTTGTCTTTTGAGCGTTCGGGCGACATCGCTCATTTTGTCTGACTATCTCACAGCTATGTTGTTCTTCGAAGGAGTAGGCCAGGATCCGCGGATGCTCGGGTCACTTGGAATTCCGATCTCCGCTGTTGACACCTGGGACAGTACCCGCACGCCCGATCACATCGATTTGTTTGTCGATGGTTTTGATCAATATGTTCCGCAGGTGCCCGGTTATGTGAAATCTATCTGCCCAGTGCCATTCCTGGCCCCGCATACAGACGCCGGCTTCTACGGCAGCCTGCCGGTGCGTACAACGCCGCGAGGAAAAGCCTCGAATTCGTTTCGCAAGGGGCTGGGACTGCCAGCTCACGCTTCTGTTGTGTTGTTCTGTAGTGCTGAGTGGCAGCATCCCGGAGCCCCACCCGTGAAGGTTCGCAAGAATTCACCGCGCGGTCGCGAATACCAAAAACAATGGGCAATGTCCCGCCGACTTTCAGAGATGCTGCCGGTGCTATTGGCAGAGTACCTGATGCGGGTTGGGCCTGAGGTTCACCTGGTGCATGTGGGCCCGCGCGCGTTCGATCTCCGAGGCAGACTGGAGGGCCGTTATCACTGGCAGGCGCCGTTGTCCCCCGGTGAGTTTGACCGGTTGCTGTCGGGCGCAGACTTGCTGGTTTCGGCCAACATCTCGGCCACCACCATCACCAAGGCCATGGTCTATGAAGTTCCGGTGCTGGTGCTGCAGAACTCCGTCTCGGGGCAGACCCGGTCCGAAGCGGAGGCGGGCATGGCTGCGCCGCCCTCGCCGTGGATGTCGGCGTGGCTGGATGAGGCTGTTCCGTTTTACCCATTCGCGTTGTGGCCGCTCGGATATCACCGGTTTCTGGCGCCTTTGCTCAGCCAGAACCCGTATGTCAAGGCACTGGAAATAGTGGAAATGCTGGACGAGGCGGGAGTCGAGAGTGCGCTGCACGGATTGCTGTTCGACCCGGTGAGACGTGCCGAGCAGGCGCACCGCCAGGCGGCCTATCTGATGCAGGTCCGATCGCTGCCCACTGGAGCGCAACTCATCAAAGCTAATCTGGCTGCCGCGTAGTATCTGAATCACAAACATCTTGCCGCCGCTTGGAGTTTATTCATGCGCTTTGATTCCATCCTTATCGTGTTGACGGAAGTTTGCCATGTGGGCTGTGCCCACTGCGGATACATCGGTTCCAAGCGAGACCGGGAAGTTGAAGCCCCAGAGCTTGTGAACTGGATTGAACAGATGATTGCTTACGGCATTCCAGAAATCATCTTTACCGGCGGCGAAGCGTTCGAGCGGTATGACATCCTTGCTGCTGGTGTAAAGCAGGCCAGGCAATGCGGGTCCAAAATTTCCGTGTTCACGAGCAGCTTCTGGGCTTCCTCTCGCACTGAGGCTGTAAGAACATTGCGGGGACTGGACGGCCTCACCAAGGTTTACCTCAGCACGGATCTATATCACCAGAAGCGCGTACCGTTTTCATACGTGCGCAATGCGGTGGATGCTGCGATTGAGCTTGGAATTCCGAAGATCAATCTGAATATTACATATGCCACGGAAGCTGACCGCGACTATGTAGCTGCTCAATATGCGGACTATGGCTCCCGTGTAGATTTTTACATGGAGCGCGTGATACCCACACCCATGATCTCTCCCCGTGTGCTCGCAGCCCAGGACCCGACACATAGCCTGAATCCGGGTAACTACTCACACAAATGCTGGCTTGGCACGCCACTGGTGGATCCCACGGGTGATCTGTTCGCTTGCCACATTGGCAAGGTTGCAGCTCATGGCGGGAACGTCAAAAAAATGCCGTACTATCTCGGAAACATCCGCGAAACAGCATTCTCTGAAATCATGGACACGGCACGCCAGCGAGCCGACTATCAGTTCCTGAGAACTCATGGGCCAAAAGGTGTTGCCGAGATGGCCCAAAGCAGTGCAGCCGTCGCTAACAATCTTCCGCGCCGGGACTTCACCAACGCCTGTGACATGTGCGTTTGTGTATTGACGGCACCGGATGCGGGCGAGTCCCTCTCTAGACACGCCTCCCAGCGAGAAACGGAGATTGACGTCCGCTTGGCTGTATTGCTTGGAGAAGAACCAACGGTTCACTATACCGAACTCCCTCGTCAGACAGAGCCGGTGCAAGTCAGAGCGGGTTCGTAACCAGCTCTGGCTAACTGCGCTGAGGGTTTTGTGAGGATCATTATGCGTGTTGTCACCATCATCATAAATGAACGTTGTCCGCTGAAGTGCAGGCACTGCTCCATTGGATTCTCCGAAACAAACAGGGGAAGCGGCTATCGCATTACGCCGGAGAAGCTGGTTCAGATCGTCGAAGGGATCGATACGAAAACTTACAACGTGGTCCTGTTTGCGGGGGGGGAACCGTCGCTCGATCCGGCACTGATCAAGCTGGGTATCGATACGTGCAAGCGTACAGGGTTAGCGGCAGCAATGGTGACTGCACCCATCTGGGCTTCCACAGAGGCATCGACCAAGCGTCTTCTCGACAAGGTGGATGGACTCACCCGATTGATCCTGAGCTACGACTACTATCATCTGGAATTTTTGAAGTATCACCAGTATGAAAACGCGGCTCGCGAAGCCGCTGCTCGGGGCATGCTCGTGGACTTGCACATCAGCTACTCAATGGAGGAGGAAAAGAAGGCCCTGATTGACTCCATCGAGTCGATTCGAAACCTGGTGTATGTCGATCCGATGCGTACCGTTCCGGTAGGGAACGCAGCGGAACCCGGCAAAGTGCAAATGGATCTGGTCACGATCAACTCTGCTGAAGATCTGGATCTGATTCCCCGCGGCTGTCTTCTCGGTCACCCTCTGGTTGATGCCAAGCTGGGCGTACACGGGTGTTGCTGGTCCTCTTTAGGGGAGGAGTCACCTTTTTCCCGTACAGCCCAAAGCGATGGACTGCGAGAGACTTTCCGGAGTTTGGAAACCAGTCCCGTATTTCAGGCGGTCAGAAATCATGGTTTTCTTGACTCCCTCTCAGACGAAGGGCGACAGGAACTCGTAACACGAGTCAAAGGCCAGAGTTTCTGCAACGAGTGTCACATCTGTGTTGCCAGTATGAAAAAGGGCTGGAACAGGGTATGGGAACAATGTATTCCCGCAGCGCAAGAGGTGCGTCTCTAACAAAACGGCTGGCGTAAGAGGACGTGGAGGAATGGGATGATGCGTTCTGTAACCATTGTTATCAATGAGAGGTGTCCATTACGGTGCCGCCACTGCTCGGTGGGCTTTTCTGACTCGTATCGCGGTAACAGTTATCGTATCGCTCCGGCCACGCTTACTCAGATCATCGAGAGCCTTGATCGCACCATTTATGGAACGGTGTTGTTTGCCGGAGGCGAGCCTTCTCTCGATCCCGGGCTGGTGAAAATTGGAGTGGATGCCTGCCAAACGGCTGGACTCGTAAGTTCCATGATTACTGCACCGATCTGGGCATCGTCAGAGCAGACAGCGGGGCAGTTGCTGGACAAACTGCAAGGGTTGCAACATATGACCTTGAGCTTCGATCTGTATCATCTTGAATTCCTGAAATTCAGGCACTACGAACTGGCAGCCCGGGAAGCACTGAAACGTGACATTCGCGTCTTGTTTCACATGACGTACTCCCAGGAGGGCGAAAGGGATTTTCTGTTAACCGCCATTGCTCCTATTCGTTCCCTGGTTGACGTGAGCTGCATGCGTGCCGTACCTGTAGGCAACGCTGCGACGCAGGTGGAAATGGAGTACATCACGATTGAAACGCTCGAAGATCTGGAGGCCGTTCCGCGGGGCTGTTTGTTAGGCAAGACCATTGTTGATTCCAAACTTCAGGTGCACGGTTGTTGCTGGTCGTCGCTGGGCGAAAGATCGCCATTCTCGTTCGACTGTTCGGGGAAGAACCCCTCCTCCGGGTTTCAGAAGATGGAAGCGGATCCTGTATTTCAGGCCGTGATGAAAGATGGGTTTCTTGGATCGCTCTCGGCTGAAGGCAGACGGCTTGTGTTTGATCGCATTCGGGGCAGGCGATTTGTAAACGAGTGTGATCTATGCGTGGCGATCATGAAAGAGGGAACCGAGGCGATCTGGCGAGAGTGCGGCCAAGCTGTACCAGAAAACGCGATACTTGCCGCAGCAAAGGCCTGAACAGAGTTCAGAAGTTCTGGAGGCATATCTGTGAGGGTGGTTACGATCCTCATCAACGAGCGTTGTCCGCTGCGCTGCAGGCACTGTTCCGTCGGGTTTTCTGAGTCCTACTCCGGGAGTGGGTACAAGATGGACAGTGACAGCCTTGTCAGCACGATCGAGGCCATCGATCCGCGTGTCTACGGAATGGTGGTTTTTGGTGGTGGCGAGCCGTCGCTCGAACCCCAACTCCTTAGGATCGGCATCGACGCATGCCAGCAGGCAGGATTGCATAGCGGAATCGTAACTGCGCCCATCTGGGCTTCGACCCCGGCAACGGCTGTGAAGTTTCTGGACAAAGTGCAAGGTCTTACTAACCTGATCCTGAGCTACGACTACTACCATCTCGATTTCCTCAAATTCAGCCATTATGAGAATGCAGTGCTCGAAGCGGTGCGAAGAGGAATTCTCATCAACGTGAACATGACCTACGGCGATGAGTCAGAAATACAACCGCTCCTTGATTCTCTGGCGCCACTCCGTTCCAGCATTTTACATGTCAGTACCACCCGTGCAGTGCCGATCGGAAATGCCGCCCAGAAGGGCAACGTCAATGTGCAATTTGTGACCATCACCCAGGTCGAAGATCTTGAACGGGTGCCGCGCACTTGTCTCATAGGACACGCCTACGTTGACGGGCAAAGAAGGGTACACGGTTGTTGCTACTCATCAATTGGAGAAAGCTCCCCGTTCTCATCTCTTGCAGGGGTTCCGGCGAAAGTTGCCTTCCCCCAGATGGAGGCAAATCCCGCGTTTCAGGCGGTTCTCAAACGTGGGTTTATCGACTCGCTCTCGCAACATGGAAAGGAACTGTTGTTCGAGCAGGTACGTGGTCTCCAGTTTGCCGTCGAGTGTGATCTCTGTGTCGCGGCAATGAGCAAGCGCTGCAAACCCGTCTGGGACGATTACGGGAGCTAGGTCGCAGCATCCGTCGATGCTGATATCGCCAAGATTTAGATCGCAATCAGGTCTGTTAACACATGCAAGGATGGTCTGAAGCCGAAGCCACCCGGACTGTGGATGAGGTAAAAAGGCGCTCCCTGGTCGATCCCATGTTCCGTGCTCTTGCCCTCTCAAATCCCTCAGCCGCGATGGCGAAAGTAAACCCGAAGCCATTGCCGGAAAAGGTGCAGATACGGTTCGTCGAACGAGGGGCAGACCGCGACCTGTCCCAGTTCCACCAGACTGGCGGAGCGATAACCGTCATTCTTCCCGATCTCATCGCGGAAGCGGAAGAACTCTCCGACGCTGAACTGGAGAAAGCAGCCGGAGGAATAACGATCATCAGGTTCCCTGGCGAGGAGCGGTTGACCGATTAAGGAAGCATCAGAATTACGCAGCAATTCTGCTGCGGCTCAAGACTGCAGACCAACACAAGGCTAGTCAACTGCGGCGGTGAAACATGAGAAAACTCGCATTCCCTGGAGTTGTCCTGTTATTGGTATTTCTGTCTGCGACAGGAAGTACGCAAGTAGCGTCGTCAGCTGGTCCATCAGAGATACATTTGCTGGAAGCGGTGCAATCGGCTCTGCGGAATCACCCACTCCTGCAATCTCAGCAGGCGCAAGTAGAGGTTACTCGAGGCGCGCGGGAACAGGCTGCGGGAGCGTTCGACCTTACGACGCAGAGCGGACTCGTGCAGAACCGTGCCAGCAGTCCATTGACAGGCGGCCAGCAGGAGCAGAACCTGCTGTCTGGAATCGATGCCGCCACGCAGAGCACGAACCTGACGGACTACGGCTTTTCATTCTCCAAGACCTTCCGCAATGGAATTACAGTATCGCCAGTGTTCGATCTGAATCGAATCACGGACAATATTTTCAATACGAGCGGCGTCAACACTTCGTCGATGAGCCTCAAGGTAAGTCTTCCGCTGTTGCGCGGTCGCAGCCGGACTGTGGTGACGGCCCAGGAAGAAGCAGCAAAAGCCGAAGTTGATGCTACGGTATACGACCTTAATCAACTTGTGTCACAGTTGATGGCCAATGTGGCCGGGAGTTACTGGAATCTGGTTGCAGCGCAGAAATCCCTCACCTTTGCACGGGATGCCGAGGCTCGGGGGCGCGCCTATCTTGACAATGTTGAAGCGCTGGTCGCCGCCGACCACGTGCCGCGCAATGATCTTCACGAGGCACGCGCGAACCTCGCACAACGCTCGTCGAACCGCATAGCTGCAGAGCAGCAGTTTCTTGCGGCGCAGCGACAACTGGAGTTGGATATGGGAACGGATGCCGACCATATCCTTACTCTCATGCCGCAGCCGGGCGACGACTTCCCTTCAGGAGAAAATGCAGAGCCCCCTTCGGACAGCGAAGAATCACTGCGCTACTACGTCGAACAGGCGTTTCAGAATCGCGCGGATTACCTCGCATCCCAGCGCCGTAGCCGTGAGTCCAACATCCTCTTGATTGGCGCCAGAAACCGATTGCTTCCGCAGCTCAATCTGAATCTGTCCTCCGGATACTCCGGCCTGCAGGAAGGAAGAAACGGACCCAGCTTTTTCCAGTCCTTTGTGGCTGGAGCCACTGGTCCGAATGCGACTGTTGGTATTACGTACAGTTTCTCCCACGCGAATCACTCCGCGAAGGGGGCCTACCGTCAAGCCACGGCTGTTGCCCGACAGAGCGAGTTGCAAAGCACTGAGGTCGCCCGAACCATCAGCGCGAGTGTTGCCATTGCATTGGCTGCAGTGCGCAGTTCCATCCTTCACCTCAGGACTGCTAAAGAATCGGTCCAGTCCTACGAATCTGCCCTAAACGGAGAACAGGAGAAGTACAAAGGAGGCATCGGATCAATCGTCAGTATTCTGACCATTGAAGACAAATTGAACTCTGCCCAAGCAGACAAGGTGCAAGCACAATTGGCATATGCCAACGCTTTGACGCAGTTCCGATTCGCCACCGGAACTCTCACCTCACCCAATGCGCTCGTACACAACATTAGTGTCGATACATTTCTGACTTTGCCGTTTATGTCTGCGCCCAGGGACCGCAGATAAACAAAGGAATAACGGTATGGATAAAAGTATCTTTCGCAAGGTTTCACTTGAACGCCTGTCTTCTCCGGAGCAGTTGGACCAGGTGCTGCGTGTTACCAGCCCGCGTATCTGGGTAGGGGTTGCTGCAATTTTTGGAATCCTGGTCACCACAGTGATATGGGGATTTTTAGGCTCGATTTCCACTACTGCAGCCGGCCAGGGCGTCATCATTCGCCGCGGCGGCGTTCTAAATGTCGTCAGCCGCGGTGGAGGACTGGTTCTGGATCTAAAGGTCAAAGTCGGCGATCGTATCAAGGCGAACCAGGTCATCGCCACGATCGCGCAGCCGGTTCTGGCCGAGAAGATTAAATCCATGCACCAGGCCTATGCAGAAGCGCTCAGCGAACGCGAACGGTCCCTGCACGTTCACACCAGCAGTGCGCGCCTGCAAATTGAAGCTGTCGAGAGGCAGCGTGCTAATACCGAACTGCAGATTCAGGAGCTCACGGAGCAGGCACGGCTGGCGTCGGAGCAGACTTCGGCGGACGAGCAGCTTCTTGCCAAAGGTCTGATTACGCGCCAGCAGGCAATCGCAACCAAGCAGAAGCGGATAGGTATTGACGATCAGATTGCGGCTCAGAAGGCGCAATTAAAGCAACTCGACGCCCAGAAGTTTGCGATTGAGAACCAGCCGCAGGATGATGACGCGAATATGCGCAATCACATTTCCTCTCTGCAGCGCGATCTTGCTGCAGCTGAAAAAGAATTGAGCATGGCGGAGAGCGTCGTCACTCCCTACGGCGGAGAAGTTCTTGAATTGAAGGTTTATCCCGGAGGAACAGTCAATCTGGGCGAAGCCATCATCAGCATTCAACCCGACGCTCCGGATCTCGAACTCGTTGCATATATGCCGTCGGCTCAGGCGAAGGATACGGAGCTGGGTATGGAAGTGGAGGTGTCGCCCACAACCATCAAACGGGAAGAATACGGCTACATGAGAGGCACAGTGGATTATGTGGCTGACTTCCCGGCAACTGAAGCTGCTTTGATGCGTAATTTCGAAAACGAATCTCTGGCGCGCGTTCTCACCAGCCAGGGCGCTGTTACCGAAATACGGGTTTCACTGAAGAGAGCCGCAGATACGCCGAGCGGTTTTCAGTGGTCGACTTCCAAGGGGCCCCGGATCACACTGAGCAGCGGGACGATGTGCAATATCCAGATTGTTACCAAACGACAGAAGCCAATCACACTCCTATTCCCATACGTGAAAGAGAAGTTCGGTTTGAGCTAGGAGAGGAGCCCATGCCAGCAGGAATTTCCGCCATCACCGGAAACGAGTTGTCGGCAAAAGCAGCATTGTTGCCTTTTCGGCGACCCCGCGTGCGCACACCCACGGTACTGCAGATGGAAGCTGTGGAATGCGGGGCGGCGTCTCTGGGCATCATTCTTGGATACTATGGGAGGTATGTTCCTCTCGAGGAATTGAGAACCGCCTGTGGCGTGTCACGCGATGGCAGCAAGGCCAACAACATGCTCAAGGCTGCCAGGAAATACGGTCTCAACGGCAAAGGATATAAAAAGGAGATCGCCGATCTCCGCAGCTTGACCACTCCCTTCATCGTCTTCTGGAATTTCAATCACTTCCTGGTGGTGGAAGGGTTTGGCTCGGGGAAGGTCTACCTCAATGATCCCGGGACAGGTCCTCGCATTGTGACGGACGAGGAGTTTGATCTGTCTTACACCGGCGTGGCGCTGAGTTTCGAAAAAAATGAGACCTTTGCCAGGGGTGGGGCCAAACCGAGCCTCATACGTGCGCTCAGGGCCCGCCTTCCAGGTAGTCGCATGGCGCTCGTTTACGTAGTGCTAGCGACGCTGTCTCTGGCCTTGCCCAATGCTCTAGTACCTGTATTCACGCGCATTTACATTGATGGACTCCTGGTGGGAGGGAAAGCTGCGTGGTTGAAACCCCTTCTTCTCGCTCTGGCCCTTACGGGCATTATCCAGGCTGTGGCCACTTTCCTCCAGCAGGGCGCGCTGCTGCGGATGGAAACCAAAATGGCGTTGAGTTCATCGGCGAAATTCTTCTGGCATGTGCTGCGGATGCCGATGGAGTTTTTTGCTCAGCGCTTTGCAGGCGAAATTGGGTCTCGAGTAGAAGTCAACGACAAGGTAGCGGGATTGCTTTCGGGTGAACTGGCCACCAACATCGTCAACCTTCTGCTGATCGGGTTTTATGCAGCCCTGATGTTTCAGTACGACCTGCTGTTGACACTGACGGGGATTTCCATAGCGCTGATCAATCTCCTGGCACTGCGTTATGTCTCGCGGAAACGCGCCGACGACAATCGAAGACTGCTCCAGGAAGGAGGAAAGCTCGTCGGAGTTTCCATGTCTGGGCTACAAATGATTGAGACGGTCAAGGCCACTGGTTCAGAGATGGACTACTTTTCTCGCTGGGCCGGGTACCAGGCCAAAGTTGTTAATGCGGAACAGGATCTGGGCGCGTCGTCGCAGTTACTATCCGCGGTCCCACCACTGCTTACTGCAATGAATACCGTCATCATTCTGTGCATTGGCGGATTTCGGGTCATCGATGGAATCCTGACCATGGGAATGCTGGTGGCGTTTCAAGGACTCATGTCCAGCTTTGTCGATCCGGTAAACAAGATGGTCGATCTTGGCAGTCGTTTTCAGGAGGCGAAGGGCGATCTGGGGCGGCTCGATGACGTGTTGAACTATCCGCTCGACCCGGAAGTAGCAAGCCTTGAGATGATACCTGAGGTTGACATACCGGAAAAAACCAAACTTGAGGGCAGCCTGGAACTGCGAAAGGTGACTTTTGGATATAGCCGGCTCGAGCCGCCCCTGCTCAAAGACTTCAGTTTGACCGTCAGGCCGGGGCAGAGAGTAGCTCTCGTGGGTGGCTCGGGCAGCGGCAAATCCACCGTCGCCAGACTTGCGGCGGGCTTGTATGAGCCCTGGTCTGGCGAAGTGCTATTCGATGGCAGAGCTCGCAAGAACATTCCAAGGACAGTACTGAACAGCTCTGTCGCCATGGTGGATCAGGACATCTTCCTGTTCGAGGGAACACTGCGCCAGAATCTGACGCTCTGGGACAGCACGGTAGAAGAGGCGACGCTTGTACAGGCAGCAAAAGACGCCGCCATTCACGAAGACGTGAACGGCAGGATAGGCAGTTATGAGTCTCCTCTCGAAGAAGGTGGGCGGAACTTCAGCGGTGGACAAAGGCAACGCCTGGAGATTGCACGCGCGCTGGTGGGCAAGCCCCGAATCCTCATTCTCGACGAGGCCACCAGTGCTCTGGACGCGCGTGTGGAAAATGTAATTGACGAGCAGCTGCGACGCAGAGGATGTACATGCCTCATAGTCGCCCACCGGCTGAGCACGATCCGCGATTGTGACGAGATCATCGTCCTCGAAGGAGGACACGTAGTGCAGCGCGGAAGGCATCAGGACATGGTGCAAGTACAGGGGCCGTACTCCAGACTGCTGCAGGAGAACTGAAGATGGCAACATCATTGGCGCAGAGAGTGAGCCCGCAGGTCGGTTCGCCTTTCGTTGTGAAGTCCCCCTTCCTGGTGGAAGACCCGGAGTCGGTCTGGTGGGTGGAGGCGGGTACAGTCGACCTTTTCTTCACCAGCAGGATCGACTTCCTGCCCCGGGGAGCACGGTTTCCACTGTTTCGGCTGGAAGCTGGACAGGCAGCATTCGGTGTAGGGTGGCACCTGGAGGACAAAGCTTTCATTGGTGTTGGTTCACCGGGAGCACGCGTTGTTCAGCTCTCGCGCCGCGAATTTCAGGAGCGCGTGCAGTCAATCGGTGAAGCAGCCGCTGCACTTGTGGTTGAGAACTGGGTGAGCCGACTCGCGTCCGCCGTCTCGGAAGACTGTCCTCTAGGTCCGTTCGTCTACCTGCAACCTGGGCAGACCGTGGCGGTTCCCGCGCCAACACGTGCGCTGCTTCCGAAACGCGGTCTGGTTTGGGTGAAGCATACGCAGGGAGCTTCTCTATTTCGCAATGCCTTCTTTCTCGGTGATCCTCGCATCCCCTATGTCAACGGCGCAGGTTATTTCCCGGTGACTCAGTTCGCTTGGCTGCAAGGGGCCCCAGGCGCAGAAGTTTCAACGATTAGCGGCACCCAGATTTGGAAAGAGGATCCGGAACTTTCAGGTCTTGAGAAGTTTCATGAAATCGCTACACTCTTTTTGGCGAACAAGCACCAGAAAGCAGAAAGAAAGGAGAAGGAGATTCTTGGAGCGCGCATGGCTGCGGATGCCTCGTTGCTCGGCTCCGCATTGCTGCGGCTGACTGCGCCTATCAAGAAGTTGAAGATACTCAGCAGCTCCGCCGAGGTTTGCAGCAATCCAACATTTCTCGCCCTCGAAGCAGTCGGAAAGAGGCTCCTTCTGAAGATCAAGCCTCACCCGGACATGTTGCGCGGGTTGCGTGTAGCTGACCCGGTGCAAGCGGTCGCGCGAGCGTCCGGCATACGTGTTCGGTCCGTTGCTTTAAAGGGTGAATGGTGGAAGCAAGACTTGGGGCCGCTTCTTGCCTTTCTGGAAGAGGGTAAAAAGCCAGTAGCGATATTGCCTTGTCGTCGCGAGGGCTATGTACTCGAGAATCCGGAAACCGGAACTACGGCCCCGCTCACGCCCGAACTGGCGGCAAAGTTGAATCCATTCGGCTACGTGTTGTACCGGCCTTTTCCCGCCAAGAAACTAGGCATTTCCGACCTGGTGAAATTTGCTCTGCCTATATGCTGGCAGGAAATCCTGCTCGTAATTCTGACCGGCATTGCAGCGGGCTTGCTGGGCAGCGTTACACCTGCGGCGACCGGCGTTATTTTTGACAGCTTTATTCCCGGAGCTGAAAAAGGACAACTGGCGCAAATGTCAGTGATCCTGCTGGTCGTTGCCATTGCCACGGCGATGTTCGCTTTCGTGCGAAATTTCGCGGTGCTGCGATTGGAAGGCAAGCTCGACGCCTGCATTCAGGCTGCAGTTTGGGACCGTCTTTTGGGATTGCCGGTCAGTTTTTTCCGCAATTACAGTTCCGGCGATCTCGCGCAACGGAGTCTGGGCATTGCCACAATCCGGCGCACGCTCACCGGTTCAACCATGAGCGCGATCTTTTCCGGCATCTTTTCAATCTTCAGCTTCTTCCTTTTGTTCTACTACAGCTGGAGTCTGGCCTTGGTAGCTGCGGCGCTCGTTCTCTGTGCCTTCATAGTGACCACCAGTTGTGGTGTACTTCAGGTTCGATTGCAAAGAAGAATTGCAGAGATCAATGGCGCTATTTCAAGTATGGTGCTCCAGTTCATCAACGGCATTGCCAAATTTAGAGTTTCCGGCACCGAGAATCGGGCATTTGCCGTCTGGGCCCGCGAGTTTTCCAGTAAAAAGGTGATCGCCACCCGAGCGAGGCGTGTGCTGAACGGGTTGAAGATTTTTGTATCGTGCTTTCCCTGCCTTAGCCTCGGGATTATCTTCTATTTCCATCAGGAGTTTTCGGCGCTTCCGCAGCTAGCAAAAATCACAACTGGAGATTTCCTCGCCTTCTTTGGCGCCTTCGTTCAATTCATGTCTTCGGTTCTACTGCTGGGTGCGGCGATTGTCGGTGCAGTGGCCGTCATTCCTTCTTACGAACGGGCAAAGCCTATTTTCGATGCAGTGCCGGAAGTGACAGAAAACAACGTTAGCCCGGGAAAGCTGACAGGCTCCATCGAACTGAGTCACGTGAGCTTCCGCTATATTGAAGAGGCGCCGCCTGTGCTGCGCGACGTCTCCATGACGATCCAGCCGGGGCAGTTTGTTGCGATTGTTGGAGCCTCTGGAAGCGGGAAGTCAACCCTTCTAAGATTGTTGCTCGGATTCGAGAAACCTGAATCCGGGGCTGTTTACTATGATGGGCAAGATCTTGCGGGAATCGATGTGCAGGAAGTACGGCGGCAGATGGGAGTCGTGTTGCAGTCCAGCCGTCCGGTGGCGGGCAGCGTGTTTCAGAATATTGTCGGTTCGGCCACTCTGAGCGTCGAAGATGCATGGGAAGCAGCTCGTTTGGCAGGCATTGAGGAGGACATCCGAAACATGCCTATGGGATTGCATACATACCTCAGTGATGCTGGCGGCGGCATCTCCGGTGGCCAGCGGCAACGGCTTATGATCGCACGTGCGATTGCGGCAAGACCTCGTATTCTGCTCTTCGATGAAGCCACGAGTGCTTTGGATAATCAGACCCAGGCGGTCGTGAGTCGCAGCCTCGAGAGTCTTCGTGCCACACGCGTAGTCATAGCGCACCGCCTGAGTACGATCAGGAACGCAGACTGCATCTTCGTGCTGGAAAAGGGAAATATTGTGCAGTCAGGTACATATGAGCAGTTGATGGCCCAGGAAGGCCCGTTTCGGCAACTCGCACATCGCCAAATAATGTAGTTCTCTGGCCACAATTTTTTTCACAAATCCACGGAAGGGACCTGATTTTATGAGGAAAGCTCTGCATTTGCTCGGAATACTCGATGACGTTGATATCGACTGGCTTGCAATAAAGGGTTCTGTACGGCATGTAAACGCAGGCAGCGCATTAATCCTGGAAAAAAAGCCTATTGACTCAGTGTACATTCTCCTGGATGGCGAGCTGTCAGTGTGGGTTGGTGGTCCAAAAAGAAACCACATAGCGACGCTCTTGCCTGGGGAGATTGTGGGCGAGATTTCATTTGTTGACTCACATCCGCCCTCTGCCTCCGTAAGCGCTGTCACTGATTCCCAGGTGCTCGCGATTTCTCGTGAGTTGCTGACAGCCAAGCTTGCGGCCGATCAGGGCTTTGCCAAACGGTTTTACCAGTCGATTGCGACCTTCCTCGCAGATCGTCTCTACGTTACTGTAGGCCGTTTCGGCTACGGTAGCCCACAACAGGATGCAGATCTCGACGAGTTGCCTGAAACTTCGATCGATGAAATTGATCTGGCGACAGTCCGTTTTGACAAGCTCTTAAGACGATTGGGATGTGATTGGCAGGCTAGGAGCGCCAGTTACTAGCTCCTTCAACGCCTTAACAGATATGAAAAAGGAGGACCGCAAATGGAAAACTGGAGAAAATCGGAACTGCAGCAGACGCTCTCAGAAGTTGCGAGGCGTTGCACAGTGGACCTTGAATTCCGTTCCCTGGCGCTCAGAGATGCTGCGGCAGCAATCGCGAAAGTCAACCCCAAGCCTCTGCCGGATGGTGTGCAGTTCAAATTTGTCGACAATACAGGCTGCCAAAAGACCGTGGTGCTGCCGGATCCTCTAGTCAAAGATTCGGATGAATTATCTGAAGAAAGCCTTGAGTCGGTGGCCGGTGGCGGCGACAACCCTCCCATCACTATCTCGGGGGGCTGGAGCAAACTCCCTCATCGTGGTTCTGGTTCTTGAACGGGAGCGACGATTTCATCCCCGGATGTCAGATGCAACCTCCATCAAGTGTTGACAAAGATCTTCCGATCGGCCAGACGCAGCCTCCGGTCTCTCAGAAAAAAGTACAACTGCTCTGCCCTAGCGCGCAGGCGGGTTTAAACGGCAGCAGGATCTTCGGGGTGGTTGAGACCTCAAATGAGCAGTCTGCCATTACCTACCTTCAATCCGCGGCGCCAATCACAGCGGGAACACTGGCCGCGTTCTCGGGTGTTGGCGTTTGCTCGACCGAGATATTCAGGTTCGCTGCGCCCTGCGAGCAGTCAGGGTGCGCCAACTGGAGCGGAACCTCATGCAGAGTAGCGGAGAAGCTGGTGCAGATCATGCCAGCAACAGAGTCGATACCCTCTTGCTTCCTTCGTCCAGCCTGTCGATGGTACTCGCAGGAAGGGGCAGCGGCCTGTTCCCGTTGTTCCCGCGTTTTAACGAATAGCGAGAGCTTTGAAGAGGCACTCAATCGCGTGGGGCCCGAGCGAAAGCAACTCAATGAAAGGCTTAGACCAATGCACCGGCGGGAGACGACGCGTTCAGCTTGTAGTGATTCAGGCGAGCCCGTTTTGTAACATCGATTGCCGTTATTGTTATCTTCCAGCACGCAACAATCGAAACAGAATGACGCCCGAAGTGCTGGAACGGTCATTCCGCCTACTAGTGGAGAATCCAGAGCGACTTGCTCAACCTTTGATGCTGGCGTGGCACGCCGGGGAACCCTTGGCCATGCCTCCTGACTTCTACGAGAAAGCGTTCGCCACGCTGCGTGATGTCCTGCCAACAGGCATGCAAGTTGAACACTGGATTCAGACCAATGCCACATTGATAACACCCGAATGGTGTGCTCTCTTCAAAAAATGGGACGTGCATATTGGAGTTAGCATTGACGGGCCACATTGGATTAATGACCTCAATCGGCTGGATCGTCGCGGCCATTCTACTTTTGATCGTGCGTTGCGGGGTATTCTCTGGCTGCAGTCAGAAGGCATCGATTTCAGCACGATCACCGTTCTTAGTGACCGTTCTCTCGACTATCCCGAGGCAATCTGGCGTTTTTTGAGAGACCTGGGCCTGAAATCCATAGCTTTCAATCTGGAAGATATTGATGGGGAGCATGCGACCACGTCCCTCCTCAGGGAAGCATCTCCGGAGCGCGTTGAGAACTTCTTCCGTAACATTCTGGAACTGAGGGAAACTGAAGCGCCTGAAGTACACGTCAGGGAACTAGATGAGTCAATCGATAATGTCTGGCGAGCGCACGAGGGACCCAGAAGGATCGAAAATATTGCTGGGGGCGTGATCAGCATCAACTGGAAAGGACAGATTTCGTCTTTTTCTCCAGAAATGGCAGATGCGAAACACGCCCGGTACGGCGACTTCATTTTTGGCCATGTCGAGCGTGATTCATTGCCTGAGTTCCTTTTGAAGCCGAAACTGCAACGGGTAGCACGTGAGGTGGAGTCCGGCGTTGCTCGTTGCAAAGCAAGCTGTGAGTACTTCTCGCTTTGTGGCGGGGGGACTCCCTCGACCAAGCTTTTTGAGAACGGTTCATTCGATTCGGCAGAAACTCTCGCCTGCAGATTGCGAGTCAAAGCCATCGCCCACGTAGTGCTCGATTTCCTGGAGCGAAAAAGGAACTTTTCCTCGAGCGCAGGTACATCGGTTTTGCATCGCCTGGAGCGACTCCGGTCGACGTTGCACGAAATGCCGGCTTGCCAAAGACAAGAGCGGGCTTAAACCCTGATCTAAAGATGCTGTCGAACGAGGGTCCTCAGCTCGGAGGTGAGGGAGCGCACAACCGGTTCCCATTGTCCAGGTGAGGGCTGGCGGAAGAGACGGGCAGTCGGGTACCATGGGCTGTCCTCTCTCCCCAGCATCCATCTCCAATCTGGAATGTAGGCCAGGAGTACCCAGACGGGCTTTCCAAGTGCTCCGGCGAGGTGTGCGATAGATGTATCAACTGAGATTACCAGGTCCATCGCCATGATAGATGCCGCAGTATCTGCCATGTCGGAGCAGTGCTTCTCAATCTCCGTCAGCTCCAAGCGTCCCGTGCCACCCATCGCTTCCTGTGCAGCCGTTCCTCTCTGTAAAGAGAAGAACCGCACGCCCTTCACATCTCCAAGCGGTTCGAGAGCAGCAAGGGGCACAGACCGCTGACGGTCCCGCACATGTTCGGGGTTGCCCGCCCAAGCGAGACCAACCTTTAGGTGCTTTGTTTGGATTCGTTGTGACCACTCGCGAATGCTTGCCGGCGACGCATTGAGGTACGGTGATTGCGCAGGAATGGTGGAGAGAGTGGTTTTGAAAATGCCCGGTAGGCTAAGCAGGTGACAGCGTATCTGAACAGTGGGGCTGGGCTCACCACGAACGATAATCGTGTTCAGTTGTCTCACGCTGCTGCACAACCGGCGCAACCGCCGATCAATTTCCAAAGTAACATGAGCACCGCGAGCAGCCAGCAATGGAATGTAACGCACGAACTGAATCGTGTCTCCAAGCCCCTGCTCAGATTGGACGAGCATGGTTTTGCCTTGCACGTCCTCACCACGCCAGAGCGGGATGGTCGCTTCCGATGAGCTGCTATTCAATGATGCTGCCAGACGGGATTCGTACAACTGCCATCCCTTCAACCAATCTCCGGTTATGAGATGAGCGAAGGCAATCCCGAGCTTGGCTGGCAAGCAATCAGGAGAAAGAGCTAGAGCGTGCTCAAACGACTGGACGCCCTTTTCGATGCAGCCGTTGTGAAAGACCGCATTCGCCAGGCCACAGTGGAACGCTGCAGATTCCGGGCGTAATCGCAGAAGTTGTTCATAGCAGCCTGTAGCACAGGAGAAGTCTCCTGTCAGCAGGCAGGCCGCAGCCAGCCCGCTCCATGCGTCCTCATTGTCACTTTCGATCAGCAGCGCATTGCGATAACTTTCACTTGCTTTTGCTATCTCACCATGATGGAACAGTGTGTCACCCAGGGCAACGTGACTTGCAGCGGATTGCACCATGACATGGTCTGTTAGAGCTCCAGTGGACACGTCACGCTTAGAACCAGGAATGCAAAGCGACTGTTCTTTGGGCGGCATAGTTCGAGTGTCAGGGGTATATAACACAAGGACCGCCTGGTCACAACACCAAACCGCAAGCGGCACGCAATGCGGCACATCCAAATCCGAAGCCGATGAGGAGAGCTTGTGGCGTTACCTCTGCGCGGGTATGCCTTGTCCGGCTTTGTATTACATTGACCGGCTCCTTGCAAATAACGGGGACAACGTGGAACTGCAGAGAGGACGAGTATTACTTCGAGTGCTCAGCAGCCACTCACCGCAGCGACTGCTTCGAAATTCATTTTGCCAGTTTGACTTTCGATTGCAGGATGAATGCCTGTTCGTTCCAGTACAGGTGCGCCAGCAGCGGGTATTTGCCATGGTGGATTCTGGCGCCACTATGTGCCTGATGGCAGAGACGCAGGCCCATCAATGTGGCATGAGAATTGAAGATCTACCTTTGAATTCTCTGCACCTTTATGGTGCGAGTGGGGCTCGTACTCCGTTCCGATTGTCAGTGGCGGAACGGCTTACCTTAGGCAGCCTGGAATTTGTAAACGTACCTTTCTTGATCCTCAAGGATGAGCAATTCCCATTTCCCACGGGTTTCGGGGCTGCTCTCGGGCTCACAGTTCTTGCCGCCACTCGAAGATTGTATTGGACCCGGTCAGGAGAGTTCGGAGCTGGAGTTCGGCGCAATGCGGGTCCTTGGCGTCCGTCGAACATGCACTTTGACAACGCGGACCTAGTTGCCGACGTGATCTATGAGCGCCATTCGGTGCCAATGTTGATTGATACTGGCTGCGCGCGGAGTTGTCTGTGGCCACGTTTCGCGTCCAGCTTTCCCAAGGTCAGGGCTGAGAGCCGCGTAGTTTCTCTGCCGATCCGTGGAATCACGGGCAGCGGCGAAGTTCCTGCTGCCATATTCCCGGACCTTGAACTGGAGGTGGGTGGTTCGGATCTGCGGTGGACGGAACCGAGGGCTTCGTTGCAGGCAACCACACCCAATAGCAGGCGGCTTTTCGGTCAATTGGGAATGGACCTGCTCCATTCGGCGTCGACAGTCATGTTCGACTTCGATGCTATGAGGTTGGAACTTCAATAGATATGGGAATAACCGCGGCAGTCCATGATTACTGGGACACGCTCTACAGGCGTGAGGACTACGTGTATGGTACGGCGCCCAGTATATTCCTCCGCGAACAGTCATTCCGGTTCAGCCCAGGAATGAGAGCTCTAATAATCGGGGATGGCGAAGGGCGCAATGGAGTGTGGCTGGCAGAACAGGGCCTCGAGGTGGTCTCAGCAGACCTCTCGCCGTTCGGAGTCGCAAAGGCTGGGCGGCTGGCTACCGAGCGTGGGGTCGAACTGACGCTGGCTTGTGGCGATGTTCTCCAGCAGGACTGGCCTGCGGCTAGCTTTGACGTGATCTCAGCCAGTTATGTGCATTTAGCAGCTAGTGAACGTCGAACACTGCATCGTTCTGTGGTCTCCTGGTTGAGAGCGGGCGGCCTTTTCCTGCTTGAAGGATTTGGCCTCCCATCCCGTCCGAACGATCTGGGAGCGCGAGCCGAAACGCTTTTTGCTGTCCGGCCGTTGCGGGAAGAGTTGGCGGCGCTCGAAATCGAGGAGCTCCTCCAAGGCACCGTAGTTCTGAATGAAGGACCTCTGCATCAAGGTATCGCAGAGGTTGTGCGGATGGTTGCGCGCAAGCCCGTGCCCGCCTTTATGAAACCGATAAAGCGGGAGGTGTGTTCCCGATGATCGCTAATAATACAGTCAGGTTGGCGATCGAAATGGCCGGCCCAAAAGATGCACTCGCAGGTTTACGGCGCCGTATTCGCGCACCACTCCATCAAATCATTTCATATGCGGAGATGATGTCCGAAGAAGCGGACAACGCTCCTGGCGAGTTTGGGCGCTGCATCAATGACATTCTGGGCTTGTGTGAAATGATCTTACGCCATGCGACTAAGTTTGTTCCAACAACGGGAGATCCCGGCGAATCTCTGGCTGGCCTGCGTCAGCACCTGGCGCAGCAAAGCGCCGCAATGGCCGCTTTTTGCGAGCGACTGCTGAATTTATGCAGTGCAGAGCCATTGCATGCTTTTCTTGAAGATGCTGGAAAGCTCAGGAATGCGGTGCAGGTATTCGAAAGTGTTTTGTCCGAGATGGCGGCGCAAGTACAGCCAATCGGTCGAACGGCATGCATTCCCGCTCTGCCTGTGGCTGCACTCGGGAAGAAGAGTTCGTCCAGTGATACTTCTGCCGGCAAATGCAAAACGCGGACGCCGCTGGGCGGGGTCATTTTGGTTGTGGACGACAATGAGGGCAACCGAGATGTTCTTTCCCGTCGCCTGCTCCGCGACGGTTCGGAAGTTATGCTGGCGGAAAGCGGCAAGCAGGCATTGAGGATGGCTCGGCGTTATGAATTCGATTTGATACTGCTCGACATCATGATGCCCGAGATGGACGGGTTCACGGTTCTGACTGAAATCAGGCGAGACCCGAGGCTGCGCCATTTGCCAGTAATCATGATCTCCGCTATCGACGAAATTGAGAGCGTAGTACGCTGCATTGAGCTTGGCGCTGATGACTATCTGATGAAGCCGTTCAACCCGGTGTTATTGCGGGCGAGAATCAGCGCACTGCTGGAGCGAAAACAGTTAAGGGACATTGAGCTTCAGAGAACCGAGCAACTGCAAATTGCGTTGAATGAGACGCAAAAGCACAGGGAAAAAACTGAACAATTACTGCTCAACATTTTGCCTGCCAGTGTGGCTGAGGAGTTGCAGTCACAGGGCTCAGTGCAACCCATGTATTTCGAAGATGTCACAATCGTTTTCGCGGATTTTGCCGGCTTTACCCTTTCCACTGAGCAGCTCCCGGCAGAAGACCTGGTTCAGGTGCTGCACAACTACTTTACGGCCTTCGATAACATCATGCGCCGCTACAATCTGGAGAAGCTCAAAACTATCGGTGATTGCTACATGTTTGCCGGAGGCCTCCCGAAGCGTAATCCCTCCCATCCCGTCGACGCAATTCTCGCCGCCTTTGAAATGCTTCAGGTCACCGACGGGATGGCCAAGGACGGGCCTGTCAACTGGAACCTCAGAATTGGCGCGCACACGGGACCCGTGGTAGCAGGAGTCGTAGGCATCCATAAGTTCGGTTTCGACGTTTGGGGAGAAACGGTAAATTTCGCTTCTCGCATGGAATCAAGTGGCGCTCCAGGACGCATCAATATTTCGCCTTCGACTTATCAACGCGTGAAAGATTTTTTCGCGGTCGAGAACAGGGGCAAAGTCAGGACGAAGGACGGCCGCGAGGTGGATATGTATTTTGCAAGCGGCTTGGCAGCGAGCCTGCTCTCCCATAAAAAGTTCTCACCGGTCGAGTCCTTTGCACAGAGATACCAAACCTATTTTCGTAAGCTCCCGGCGGCAATGCCTGACATCATAAGTCGCTCACCTTCCGCGTAGTAGAAAATGGAAAGCCATTTTGGCGTGCCAACACCACACGCATCTTCGTATCGCCTGCGGATCGCATTCCTGGTGATCACAGGCGCGGCGTGGCTGTTCCAGGGATTTTATTCCTGGCAGTTGATCAGCCAGTATGCACACCTCCAGAGCAGATCGCGTGCGCCTTTCGCCTACAATGCCCAGTCACTCCTGACCGCGGTTCAGCCTGAAGCCGCGGAGGGAGGCTTGCGAGTAGGGGACAATCTGCTGGCAATTAACAGGGAACCATTCTTAGGCGATTTTACTTTGGCCGAATCTCTGCGGTCGACACTACCGGGGCATAGCTGGTCGGTCAAAATACGTGATACCAAAGGTAAAATAAGAACTAACTGGATCAAGCTGGCACCGCTTGCGAGCGTGCCCCTGGAAATTAGAGACTGGATTTTTGTTGCCCTCGCCTTCATACTGGCACCGATTCTGGCCCTTGCATTGGGAACAGGCGTGGTTCTCCTTCGTCCGCGCGATGTCCGAGCATGGCTCGTGCTAGGCCTCATGGCCAGCTTTTGTCACCTCTATTACGTACCAGGGTGGACAGGGCCGTTGCGCACCGTGGCTCTTACGTATCGCACTCTGGAATCGATAACTTTCCCTGTATGGCTTCTCTTTTTCGTACTTTACTTCCCCCAGCGCACCCGCTGGGAGAGGGAGCATGCCTGGGCTAAATGGGTGTTTGTATGCGCCGTGCTGCTGTGCTCAATACCATTGCTAGCGAACACGATATTAGTTCAACAACATCTCGCATGGACCCAGAGCTGGCAATGTGCTCTGAAGGGTTTTGGCACAGCGCATAGTATTTTGCGCATTCTGACGATACCTTGCTTTTTTGCAATCCTCGCATTCAACATCCGTATCACGCGCACGCCTGACGAGGCGCGCAGGTTAACGACTTTGTGGAAGGGTTCCCTGATCAGTCTGTCTCCGATGTTTCTACTCGGAGTGAGAGGGCTGGTGTACGACAGCAGCCCTCTTGGCGGAGTCCCTTTGTGGGTATCACTCCCGTCCGTTCTTGTTCTGGACCTGTTCCCATGCACCTTGGTATACGTCATCATTGTCCGGCGTGCGTTCGCCACACAGGTGCTCCTGCGTCAAGCCATGAAATATGCTTTGGCGCGGCGAGGCTGGAGTCTTGCCGGGCTTGCTGCCGTGAGCACGCTGCTGCTTACCATCACCTTTGCAGCGAAAGGCGCGCGGCTGGCACTGGGGGCAACGTCCACCACCGCCATAGTGATCGCCGCCGTGATCATTATCTGCGAGCGGACACTTGCTCACGGCTCGAGCCACTGGCTGGACCAAAGACTCTTTGGAGACATTCATCAGAACGAGCAGAGCCTGGTAACGCTCTACAGCACCATCCTGCCGAATGCCAGTTTCCCGGAAACAAGATCGCTGCTGGAGACGGTAGTAGAAAAAATTATCAGCGCATTCCATGTCTCTCGCGCATTTGTCCTGCTTGAATGTGAAAGAGGGTACAGCCTCCAATACTCGGCAGGCCCCGGGCAGTCCCTCGCTGCATTTCTTCCCGGACCAAGCGTCTTAGCCGAGCGGATGCTCGAATCCCGCGAGCCATCGCGTGTCTACTTGGAGGATGAGAAGTCCTGGGTTCATGAGTTACCCGCAGAAGAGCGAGCCACGATCCGGCAGATGGATGCGGAGCTTGTGGTGCCGCTCGTCAGGAGCAGCCACTTACTTGGACTGATTGTTCTTGGTCAGCGGCACTCGCAGGAGCCTTATTTATCTTCCGATCTCGAACTGCTGAGAAGGGTCGCTCTGCAGACCAGTCTCTGCTTGGAAAACGGGCTGTTGATTTCTACTCTGTCCAGTGAGATCAGCGAGCGCGAGAGAAAAAATGCGGAAAAAGAGGCCGCCGAGCAAGCCAATAAGACCAAGAGTGACTTTCTTGCCCGGATGAGTCATGAGCTACGCACGCCGCTCAATGCGATTATTGGTTACAGCGAGATGCTGCAGGACGAAGCAGAAGAAATGGGGGCCGAGGAGATGGTTGCCGACCTGAACAAGATTCGCTCTGCAGGCAAGCACCTGCTTTCTCTCATCAACTCGATCCTGGACATTTCCAAAATCGAGGCAGGAAAGATGGAACTCTACCTCGAAGCGTTCAGCATTGATAAGCTCGTCAGCGACACAGCGGCAATCGTTCAACCGCTGATCGAAAAAAACAAAAACCAGTTCGTCTGCACAGACTGGCAAGAAGCTGGGGCCATGTTCGCAGACTTGGTGAAAATCAGGCAGGTTCTCTTTAACCTGATCAGCAACGCTGCAAAGTTCACGGAGAATGGAACCATAACTCTGACCACTGGGTGCGAAGCCAGAGACGGGCAGGAAAGAATCTGCTTTGCCGTGAGCGACACCGGAATAGGCATGACAGCAGAACAGGTATCGAAGCTCTTTGCTGCATTTACCCAGGCCGACAGTTCAGTTGCGAGTAAGTTCGGAGGGACGGGACTTGGCTTGGCCATCAGCCGCCATTTCTGCAGGATGATGCAGGGGGACATTGCGGTCCAGAGCGAGCCCGGCAAAGGAACGACATTCCGCGTTGACCTTCCCAGGCGTGTCGCGCAGGCGCAGGAACCTGCATCCCACGCGCCACAACTCCCATTGAGCACTAACATATCCGGTACTTTGCTCGTCATCGACGATGATCAAACTGTGGCCGAGGTTATGCAGTCCCGTCTTACTGGGGCGGGTATCCGCGTGCTTTCAGCCGGCAATGGTAAAGAGGGCCTTGAGAAAGCGCGAAAAAATCATCCGAACCTGATCGCCCTCAATGCGTTGATGGAGGGGGTGGATGGATGGGCGGTATTGAGTGACTTGAAGTCGGATCCTAGCCTGGCTGACATTCCCGTCATCATGCTCACGGTTGCAGAAGAGAAAAACAAAGGTTACGCTCTCGGCGTGACGGAGTTCTGTATGAAACCGGCTGATCGCACTGAGCTCGAGAAGGTCGTCAGCAGGTACATCGATCCATTAAGTGAGCACCACGGGCAATTGCGCGTGTTGATTGTCGATGATGATCCCATCACAAGCAGCCTCATCGCCCGTTGCCTCAACGACAGGGGCTGGAGAGTGCATGAAGCAAGAAATGGCCTGGAGGCACTGGCACAAGTGAGAGAAAACACCCCTGACCTGATTCTGCTCGATCTCATCATGCCGGAAATGGACGGCATCGCCTTTCTCGCTGAGCTGAGAAAGCTTCCGCAACACAGGAACGTCAACGTCATCGTGATCACGTCAAAGGATCTTACGAATGTCGAGCGGCGCCTGCTTAACCTCAACGTAGACCGGGTGCTGAAGAAAGACGGATACACTCTGGACGAACTTGTCCGGGACGTGAACGCCCGGTTTGCGTCAACGCGAAATTCAAAGGAAGGGATCCATGCCTACGATATTGCTGGTAGAGGACAATGAAATGAACCGCGATATGCTATCTCGACGGCTGACACGAAAAGGATTCGAGGTGGTGGTGGCCACAAATGGAGAACAGGGAATTAGCCTTGCAATTGAACATGCGCCCGATCTAATTCTAATGGACATGAGCCTTCCTATCATCAGCGGATGGGAGGCGACGCGGACGCTCAAAAGTTCGCCTCAGACACAGTCTATCCCGATCATTGCTCTAACAGCGCATGCGATGTCAACCGATCGTGATCAGGCCCTGCAGGCTGGATGCGACGATTACGATACTAAACCAATTGACCTGATTCGCTTACTCCAGAAAATAGAGGATGTGTTGACGAAAGCGGTCAGGCATTAAACATAGACTCTCGTGCCCATAGGCTGATTATTCCGGCAGGTTGCAATGCCCTTTGATCTACATTGCAAAAGGAGGCGGCAGAAGAACATGACAGGAGAACATTTGAGAAACTTCAAACATGAGTTGCGAACCCCGGTTAATCACATTCTGGGCTATAGCGAGCTCCTGCTTGAAACAGCCGACGATTTTGGAGACAGCAGTTTGGCGCTCCTCGCACGCGGTATCTATGATTGCGGCCAGGTACTCGCAAGCCTTCTCGAAAAGAATCTCCTCTCGCCTGCCGGAGAGATGAATGATTTGCAGATAAGAACTCTGCGCAGCAGCGTTGGTCCTGTGGTAGAGGAGATTCTGACGGCCTCCTGCTCGAGGCCGGAGCTGATCTCATCCGAAACCTGCGGCGAAGACCTGGAACGTATTCGCCAGGCAGCGCATCAACTTATGCTCCTGGTAAGAGTGAAGCTGCCTGCTTATTGAACTGCGAAGGAAGCCGTAGAAGACTCTTGCGGATTTACTCGAATAAATTACTGATTTTGCAACCCTCCTAACGCCCTCAATCAGATGGAAACTTCGAGCGCTTCCCCCGTAGCCATTCCACCAGTGGAGCGAGCCGCTCAACACGGTCATCTCAGCCATTCAGATCAAAGAGAGCGAGTAACAATCAGGACTGCAGCGCGACCATAAGGTTGCTACTCGCGGTGGTGGCAGGCTGGTGCCAATCAGGAAACGGGTTTCCCCTGGATTCACGAAAGGCTGTGGATCAGGTCACGAATTTTCCGGCTTCGCGTATAAAGCGTCTCCACAAGCTGCTCGAGCGCCGCCTTTGTCGTGCCCATACCGCTTTCATCTTTTTGGAAGCATTCCGCGTCAACCACTCATTCTCGATACAGAAGTCGACAAAAGAGTTCAGCCTATGATGTTTTCGCTCCTCTTGCTTTGGCAAGTCGTAGTTTTGGCAAGCTGTCGTGCTTCTTCGTCGCGCAAAAAGGCGTCCACTGCATTCTTGATCAATTCGCAGGCCGGGCTGAGGAGAGGATAGGCGAAGCGGATCGGCATTGCTGTCCATGAGGCGCGCTTTGCGCTCTGCACTCTCCGAGCTGCGCGTTTTTGCGCCTTACGGACCTTGATCCTCCTGATGCGCTGGTCCGGCTTGTCAATTCTGGATGTCGTAACCTTGGTGGT
>CAVWUW010000011.1:0-100609 GCA_963758275.1 Terriglobia bacterium
ATTTAATGTGTCACGTTGTAAAGGCCCCCTACACAGATGTTGGATTGGAAGTCTGAACGAAGGACATTATGGGAACGGTTTCAAACGCTTTGGAATTAAGCGACTCCATCGGCCAATACAATCTCTTCACCGGCGAGCTGGAGCCGCTGCTTTTTGAAGAAGCTGTCCCTGAGACCGGGTGGCTCTTCGATCCGGACTTTGGGGTGGTCCTGCCGGAGGACGTCGCGGGACGGGAGATCGCCGTAAGCCAGGGCGTGGTGCTGGCGTTTCCCGCGGCTGCCCGCCTGTGGCCGGCCTCTCTTGCGAGAAAAGCTGTGGCCGCCGTGGGCGCGGTCTCAGCCGCGGCTGCAATCAATGGAACTGCGGGAAACGGAAATGGCGCGGTTTCCTATTTTCCAGCAGTCCGTCGCCACCCCGACCCGGACCCCTGGGTCGCCCGGACGGAAGACGCCGCCCAGCTCATCCTTTCAGGATTCGGCATTTACCTGGGTAAGAAGAGCGAGCGACTGCAGATCAAGATTCAAGGCAAAGTCGCCCACGAGTTTCCTTTTTTTCGCATCAGTGAGGTCGTGGTGGCTTCCCGCGGCGTGTCCCTGTCTTCTGATTTGCTGAAAGAATTCTGCGAGCATGGCATTCGCCTGAGTTTTACGGAATCATCAGGACGCCCCTACGCGATGTTGTCTTCTCCAATACTCACTGCCACGGTTGCATCCAGGCGGGAGCAACTCATGGCCTATAACGATGAGCGCGGACTTGAATTCGCTCGCCTGGTGGTGAGAGGCAAAATCCGAAACCAGCGCCATCTCCTGCTTTATTGTGGCAAGTACTTGAAAAGCTCCGCACCCGAGCGCTATGCAACGGTAGCAAGGATCGTGCCCAGGCTGCGCGCCTTGGAGCTGCAAGTGCGAAAAATCGAAGGAGAACGGATTGAGGAGCGTCGGGCTGAGCTTATGGGGATAGAAGGCGTTGCCGGGCGGCTCTACTGGGATGGAGTCAAGACCATTGTTGAGAACAAAGCCGAGTTCGCCGGCAGAATACATCAGGGTGCCACCGATGCCTTCAATTCCTTATTGAACTATGGATACGGAATCCTTTACTCCCACGTTTGGGGAGCATTGGTAAATGCCGGATCTGGAGCCCTTTGCCGGCTATTTGCATGTGGACCGTCCTGGTAAGCCCTCGCTGGTGCTGGATATGGTGGAGGAATTCCGGCAGCCCGTGGTTGACAGGACCGTAATCGCATTTACGAACTTGGCGCAGCCAGTCGGCATGAACGATGGCATGTTGGATGAAGGCACCAAGAAGGCCTTGAGCCAGAAGATCCTGGAGAGGCTGGCATCACGAGAGCCATTTCAAGGACAGCAGTACCAGGTCCGGTCGATCATTCAAATGCAGGCCAGATCGCTGGTTAGTTTTCTGCGCGGCAAGGGACCATATCGTCCGTTCAGTTTCCGGTGGTAATGTGAGCGAAGTCATCACCATGGTGATTTATGACGTAGAAGACGATTGGGCCCGCACCCAGGTTGCCGAGGCATGCAAAGACTTTGGACTCATGAGAATTCAGTACAGCTGCTTTCGTGGAAAGCTCTCCGGCAATAAGCGGGAGGAACTCTATGAGCGCTTCCGCAAAATCCAGAGAGACTGGCAGAAGCGCTGGTACAAAGATCTCCCCCAGGCACGATTTGAGCCTGTAGATTCACCGGATTTTCCTCAGCGGCCCGCAACCGGTCGATGGCAGCCATCGTTCAAGATCATGATCCAGCCACTCTGCGAAAAAGACGTGAGCGGCGCCACTTACGCCTACATGTTCATGGACGTTGAGGAGTTCGCACAGACCGCCAAACGAGAGTCGAAGTAATGCAGGCCACGGAACTACTGCCATTGCGGGTCAATGATCTAAAACAGTTCGAGTACTGTCCGCGGATCGTTTTTTACAATACCGTGATGCCACTCGATCGCAAGGTAACGTTTAAGATGCAGCGCGGCACAGAGGCCGAGTTTTGCCTGGACGCATTGGAAAGGCGCCGAAGTTTGCGGCGATATAAACTCGGCGATGGAGAACGGCGTTTCCACGTATGGCTGCACTCGGAACGGCTCGGGCTTTCGGGAAAGATGGACCTGTTGATCGTGTCATCGCACGGCTATTTTCCGGTGGATTTCAAGTACACTCGGGGCCGGCCCCATCGCAACCATATCTCCCAGCTTGCTGGCTATTCTGTATTGGTAGAAGAGCAATACCGAACCGTGGTCGAAACCGCTTTTATTTATCTTGCCCCAGTCGGTGAGCTTGTGGCTATCAAGATGACAGAAGAGCTTAAAGAGGAAGTGACCGAGCGACTGGCTCGAATGCGGGACATGATTAAAGAAGAGCTGCTACCGTCGCCCACCTCAGTGCGTGCTCGATGCGCTGAATGCGAATTTAGAAACTACTGCGGTGATATCTTTTGAAAAAGGAGCTTATGGAGGCTATTTTTCGCAAACCTGTGGGGATTTTGAGCAAGAAAGCGAGTTTCGCAATTCGCCCTGACAAGGGCTCTTGTAAGGCATTGAAAACACAGCATTTTCGATAGCAGTTGAAACCTGTGCCCCGATGAAGAGGGGACTGAAAGCTGGATTCACGCTGCCGTGCTTGCAGCTGCTAGCAGAGTTGAAACCTGTGCCCCGATGAAGAGGGGACTGAAAGTGCATGCATCTAGCATTGCTGCCAGCCTGCTAGTGCAGTTGAAACCTGTGCCCCGATGAAGAGGGGACTGAAAGATCAAGCACTGCAGACCATGCTCGCAAGCGCTCATCGCGTTGAAACCTGTGCCCCGATGAAGAGGGGACTGAAAGTCGATCGATGCCTGCAGTCGAGGCATCTGCATGGTCTGTTGAAACCTGTGCCCCGATGAAGAGGGGACTGAAAGTCGAAATGCTAGCTCCAGGTCGACACCGCGGTCGCTGTTGAAACCTGTGCCCCGATGAAGAGGGGACTGAAAGTCAGCTCAGGCGCGGGCACTGGACCGGCCATGATGTGGTTGAAACCTGTGCCCCGATGAAGAGGGGACTGAAAGTGCTCTGCCATACCGTGGCAGAGGCATTGCATGCGTTGAAACCTGTGCCCCGATGAAGAGGGGACTGAAAGATGCGTCGATGCTACCGGCTCAAGCAGCTGCGAAGTGGTTGAAACCTGTGCCCCGATGAAGAGGGGACTGAAAGTGATCGCAGTCTATGACGCAGATATCGGCTGAGATCGTTGAAACCTGTGCCCCGATGAAGAGGGGACTGAAAGTCTGCCATTGACGCCGCGTCGTCATGCTGCCGCATCAGTTGAAACCTGTGCCCCGATGAAGAGGGGACTGAAAGTGCATCATTGCCGGCACGAGCGTCAGCGCGATGCCGCGTTGAAACCTGTGCCCCGATGAAGAGGGGACTGAAAGGCAGCGACTGAAGCATGTCACTGCAGAGGTCGACATGCGTTGAAACCTGTGCCCCGATGAAGAGGGGACTGAAAGTGCAGAATGCAGCCGATCGATGCGAGATCGCTCGCACGTTGAAACCTGTGCCCCGATGAAGAGGGGACTGAAAGGATCGCTCGCTGTCACGATAGCAGGCCGAGTCTGGCGTTGAAACCTGTGCCCCGATGAAGAGGGGACTGAAAGTCTGGCAGATCTGTGCGCGCATACCTGCAAGTTACGTTGAAACCTGTGCCCCGATGAAGAGGGGACTGAAAGTGAAAGCCAGCTGAAGCGCTACGCTGCTACAGATGCATGTTGAAACCTGTGCCCCGATGAAGAGGGGACTGAAAGCTCCGCAAGTCAGCGTTCCGGTCATGCGGCAGATGTTGAAACCTGTGCCCCGATGAAGAGGGGACTGAAAGCGAAGCAGCCTCTGCGTTCGACGAATCGATACAGGTTGAAACCTGTGCCCCGATGAAGAGGGGACTGAAAGATGCAGAGACTGCATTCGCGCAGCCACAGCTGACGCTGTTGAAACCTGTGCCCCGATGAAGAGGGGACTGAAATGCTGCGAACTGCAGCATCCGCATGGCGACTCGTCGTTGAAACCTGTGCCCCGATGAAGAGGGGACTGAAAGTCCTGTGGCCGATGCATGCGCCAGGCTGGGCCATATGGTTGAAACCTGTGCCCCGATGAAGAGGGGACTGAAAGCACGAATGGCACGCGGTCAATCGCATTTGCCGCGTTGAAACCTGTGCCCCGATGAAGAGGGGACTGAAAGTCCACATCACCGCCATGCAGCTCACTCAGGATGTTGAAACCTGTGCCCCGATGAAGAGGGGACTGAAAGTGCGCATGGAGCTTGCAGCTAGGCATGTCGCGATGGTTGAAACCTGTGCCCCGATGAAGAGGGGACTGAAAGTCTGCAGCTGCAGACACGTAGCACGTAGATGCAAGCGTTGAAACCTGTGCCCCGATGAAGAGGGGACTGAAAGATGAGCGACAGCCGATAGCCGTCTCAGCGACTGCTCAGTTGAAACCTGTGCCCCGATGAAGAGGGGACTGAAAGACATCGAAGATTGGCGAGCTGCTCGCAACATGCTAAGGGTTGAAACCTGTGCCCCGATGAAGAGGGGACTGAAAGACTCCATCAGTGCGCAGCGCGTCAGCGTTGACCTACGTTGAAACCTGTGCCCCGATGAAGAGGGGACTGAAAGTGGCTGAATCTCGCGGTGACAGAACAGCGGTCAGGTTGAAACCTGTGCCCCGATGAAGAGGGGACTGAAAGGCAAACTGAGTGCAGTGACTCTGATTCAGAGAGTTGAAACCTGTGCCCCGATGAAGAGGGGACTGAAAGGATAGTCAGCGCTGTCACGAATGCTGCCTGGCATGCGTTGAAACCTGTGCCCCGATGAAGAGGGGACTGAAAGGATTGACGGCAGACGTTGCGCAGTAATCAGCTGCAATGGTTGAAACCTGTGCCCCGATGAAGAGGGGACTGAAAGGTCGCAGTGCTGGCGCCGTCGCGTCGAATACAGGAGTTGAAACCTGTGCCCCGATGAAGAGGGGACTGAAAGGTAGCTCAGCCACTGGCATCGCGGCGCATGTGGCACGGTTGAAACCTGTGCCCCGATGAAGAGGGGACTGAAAGGCAGTCTCGTACGGTCAGCGCACAGTCGCGAGCGACGTTGAAACCTGTGCCCCGATGAAGAGGGGACTGAAAGCGATGAGTACCCGCATGGCAGTCTCCTGCAATGCCAGCGTTGAAACCTGTGCCCCGATGAAGAGGGGACTGAAAGTCGATGCAGAACAGTGCCGAAGCCTGAAGTGCCTGTATGTTGAAACCTGTGCCCCGATGAAGAGGGGACTGAAAGATTATCAGGAATCGCTGTGCAATCGATGCCGACTGTCGCAGTTGAAACCTGTGCCCCGATGAAGAGGGGACTGAAAGTTTAATAGTCCAGTTGCGCATCGGCATGAGTCCGGTTGAAACCTGTGCCCCGATGAAGAGGGGACTGAAAGGCTGACATCAGAGCTCTGCTTCCAGCAGGACGCTATCGTTGAAACCTGTGCCCCGATGAAGAGGGGACTGAAAGGATTAGACAGCAGCTCTCGGCGAGCCCAGTGAACGTGTTGAAACCTGTGCCCCGATGAAGAGGGGACTGAAAGTCTGTGACAGTCACGACAGCTCATCGGATGTCGAGGGTTGAAACCTGTGCCCCGATGAAGAGGGGACTGAAAGAGGTTGACGTGGCCGAGAGCCGAGCACTCGCATGGTTGAAACCTGTGCCCCGATGAAGAGGGGACTGAAAGTGATCTGCAGTCTGAGCGCATGACGAATCGACATGGCCGTTGAAACCTGTGCCCCGATGAAGAGGGGACTGAAAGCTGCCTGTGGCCTCCGCGGTCTGCCGAGCTCAATCGTTGAAACCTGTGCCCCGATGAAGAGGGGACTGAAAGAGGTCCGGTTGCCACGTCGCGCACTTCGCTGTCAGTTGAAACCTGTGCCCCGATGAAGAGGGGACTGAAAGGTAATCGTAGAATCCGGCCGCTGACAGCTGCACAACATGCGTTGAAACCTGTGCCCCGATGAAGAGGGGACTGAAAGTTGGCAGCTCTGGCCAGTTGCGTGAACTGCGTGATGTTGAAACCTGTGCCCCGATGAAGAGGGGACTGAAAGATCGATGGCCGCGACTTCGCGCAGATGATCGGTATGGCATGTTGAAACCTGTGCCCCGATGAAGAGGGGACTGAAAGGCGGACGTTCAGCCGATTCAGTCGCAGCGAGCCGCAGCGTTGAAACCTGTGCCCCGATGAAGAGGGGACTGAAAGCGATCACATGCGATGGCAAGCGGAGACCGCTCGGTTGAAACCTGTGCCCCGATGAAGAGGGGACTGAAAGTCATCGTTGATCCGCAAGCCGCTACAGATGTTCCATGTTGAAACCTGTGCCCCGATGAAGAGGGGACTGAAAGTCTCGATGTATCCAGCATAGCGCGTACAGCCTTCCATGTTGAAACCTGTGCCCCGATGAAGAGGGGACTGAAAGCTTCGAGAGCAGAACATGCGCTGCGCCAGACTTCCGTTGTTGAAACCTGTGCCCCGATGAAGAGGGGACTGAAAGCATGAATGCGCAGAGACAGCGGTGAGGCACGGTGTGTTGAAACCTGTGCCCCGATGAAGAGGGGACTGAAAGCACTGGAGCAAAGCCGATCGCCGACGCTCAAGCATGTTGAAACCTGTGCCCCGATGAAGAGGGGACTGAAAGGATCCACGAGCAAAGGTGCGTGCAACTGGCATGTGGAGGTTGAAACCTGTGCCCCGATGAAGAGGGGACTGAAAGGCTCACGGTCTTGCTCATTGGCGCGCTGCGAGAGACTGTTGAAACCTGTGCCCCGATGAAGAGGGGACTGAAAGACAACGGGCATCGCGATGCGCCCAGAGGTCTGCGTCAGTTGAAACCTGTGCCCCGATGAAGAGGGGACTGAAAGCGCTAGTCGTGCCCGTCTACATCTGCGATTCGTGGTTGAAACCTGTGCCCCGATGAAGAGGGGACTGAAAGGCATGAAATCGCCGCGCCTCTCTGCCAGCCGACTGTTGAAACCTGTGCCCCGATGAAGAGGGGACTGAAAGGCATGCACTGCCGTCGTCGCGAAGCGCTCGCGCTCGGTTGAAACCTGTGCCCCGATGAAGAGGGGACTGAAAGAGCGTATGCGCCATCACATAGCCTTTGCTGGAGAGTTGAAACCTGTGCCCCGATGAAGAGGGGACTGAAAGCAGCCGTGCAGATGACGCTGCGATCGACCAGCAATCGTTGAAACCTGTGCCCCGATGAAGAGGGGACTGAAAGCAATGAGCACCCTGCAACTTCTTGGCTGACTCAACCGTTGAAACCTGTGCCCCGATGAAGAGGGGACTGAAAGCCGGTGAGAGCTGCTGCAGTTCTGGCTCAGGCTGTCGTTGAAACCTGTGCCCCGATGAAGAGGGGACTGAAAGTCCGCCTTTGTTGATCGTGGCCGCGGTCAACCTACGTTGTTGAAACCTGTGCCCCGATGAAGAGGGGACTGAAAGGCTTGCCCGCGAATCGCAGCCAGACCAGAAGTGGTTGAAACCTGTGCCCCGATGAAGAGGGGACTGAAAGTTCTAAGAGTCACGGCATCATGCTTGCCTCATGATCGTTGAAACCTGTGCCCCGATGAAGAGGGGACTGAAAGTCAGAGTCACGGCAGCATTGCTTGCCTCATGATCGTTGAAACCTGTGCCCCGATGAAGAGGGGACTGAAAGATCCACAAATCCATCTCTGCAAGACCCACGGGGATGATGTTGAAACCTGTGCCCCGATGAAGAGGGGACTGAAAGTGTGGATCTCGATCTACCTGAGCTCAAGCTCCATGAAGTTGAAACCTGTGCCCCGATGAAGAGGGGACTGAAAGGCATCCGAAGGCGTTCCAGCGTGACAGGTGGAAGGCGTTGAAACCTGTGCCCCGATGAAGAGGGGACTGAAAGATTTGCGCTTGCAATGGCGGCATGTCCATTTGCGCGACGTTGAAACCTGTGCCCCGATGAAGAGGGGACTGAAAGGTTAGCGATTGCGAACGTCGCGCGGGAGTGTGAAGCCTGTGCCCCGATGAAGAGGGGACTGAAAGCAACGATGACGGTTCGAGCCTGTCAGCAACGTGATCTGTTGAAACCTGTGCCCCGATGAAGAGGGGACTGAAAGACATGTCAATTCGCGGTCGCCGCCTCTGCGGGATCAGCGTTGAAACCTGTGCCCCGATGAAGAGGGGACTGAAAGCCTGAATCGTCAAAATTACCAAAAAAATCTAAGGAGAAGTTGAAACCTGTGCCCCGATGAAGAGGGGACTGAAAGCTATCGGCGGTTTTAATTGGGGTTGGGGTTTTCTTCTGTTGAAACCTGTGCCTCCGATGAGAGGGGACTGAGAGCAAGACAAGATGAGCAAAGGGCATGATCAGCCGGATATCTACGCCGCCGGCTAAAATATTCTTGCCTGGCTCCTGTTTCAATTTAAGTATCTCGTCGCGCAGGTCCGTACGAACAATTCTCGTGTTCTTATCTTCAGCGCTGTCCAGTGTCCGTGAAAAAACAACTTTCTTGGCGAAGACAAATGCGTCGGCAAATTCGTTCTCTGCCTTTGTCTCAGAATGGCTTTTTGCGATGTCCGGCCAATAAGGAACCATCAATTGATAGGTCTTGCGCCCGTAGACGAACAGGTCGGCCTCTTGCACGAGCCGCGTATAATGTTCAAGCAGCTCTTCATCGGCAATCATTTTGGTGTGGTCGCAGCAGCCATCCAAAGTAACGTTGATTGCAAAGATTACATTTCTCATTTGCTTCCTGTTAAGTTCTGATTTTTTTTAATTCCCGGGGTGGCATGGCCAAATTGTTTACTCGCTTCCGCCGAATTCTTGGGTGGGAACCGGGTTGAAAAGAATCTCGCGTACCTCGCCCGGCGCCTTGCAGGCGACGGGCCCTTGGCGCCCATGCCAGCGCCTCGTTCATATCAGCGGCTTCAAGTATCCAGAAACCGCCTATGTGCTCCTTGGTCTCAGTGTACGGCCCGTCGGTGACGAGCACTTTGCCGTCTGACTGGGCCCGCAGCGACTTGGCTTTGCCGGCCGGAGTAAGGCCGCAGGCGAACTTCCTCGCTCCGGCAGTAATCATTTCGCGGTTGAGCGCGTGTATCGCCTCGATCGTCGCCTCGGTTTCGACGGACGGGTCGTACTCGTCGGAGTGGTAGACAGCAACCAAATATTGCGGCATGACAAGTCTCCTGGAGCAGTCTTCGGGCGCCCCGGTTGCCCAGCTTTCACTATATAGATTAGTGCTCTGGCAAAACCATTCTTCCGTTTCTGTTGCTGAAATATTCTGAAGGGAACGCTTTCTCTTTGGCAGCGTCGACTTTGCGACCATTACCACTCCCGCTGATTGTTCCTCTGAGAATCTGATTTCCTCGTAGTTTCCTCAATTTGTTCCTGTAACGTCCGTGGGCCGTGGACCGCCTGTTTGTGGGCGAGATGCGTCACGTCACGTCTTGAGTCGTTACCAAACAGGGCACTCAAAAAGACTCGAGACCCGCGCCTGGCATCTCTTTACCGGCCGTCTCTTTACCGGCCGAACCGGCAGGCATTTTCGAGCGGAGGAAATTCACCATGGCACACACAAGTGGATCGCCCGGCTCGCAGGAACATTAAATAATTCCCATCTTTGAACTAGTTCGTAATCCTTTAACTAAGGCTGCGTTCTATCTAACGCAGTTCCAACGTCGGAAGAGGATCAACGGCCTGATGAAATAGATTATAAATGGTTCTTATAGGGTTTAGGCAGAGGTGTGCCTATGGCTACTAGCAAGCCATAGGTTTGAGTTTATATGGTGTGCAGGGAAGTGCACTGGTAGGCTCAAGGAGAAGATGCGAAATTAATCAGTTCTAAGTATCACCGCACCAGATCAACTGATGGGCCTAGACACACCACGATAAAAGAATAAGAAAACATTTAATGCAACGAGCAGCAGTTCAGGAGCACTATACCGATAAGCGAAGTAAGAAATGTGCCACGCGGTTGATTCAAATCGGGACCATCTCCTCACAGCAGATTCACTCGGCCACTCCGCTTAAGCTCTGCCGCTTGTCTGGTTGTGAAAGGCCCACATCAAAGCCAGCGATGCACCTTCCTGGCTCAAGGTCGAATCTATGCTGTCCCGCCGGTTGTGCTCCCTCCTGGCCACTTTAGTTTCTCTTTCAGTCCTCCTTCCTTGTGCTTTGTCTCAGGACTTCAGCATCATCGTCCTGCCTGACACGCAGAACGAAGCCCAATTTTTTCCTTCGGTGTTCGATTCCCAGACCTCCTGGATTGTGAACAACCAGAAGGCACTGAACATTCAAATGGTCCTTGGTGTGGGGGATATTGTGAACGACGGCGCCGATCCCACGCAGCAGGCAAATGCAGATGCTGCGGTGCGTGTGCTGGATAATGCCGGCCTGCCGTACATGCTTGCCATTGGCAATCATGACTATGACGGCGCCGCTCCCAAATCAGGCCGCCCTGTTGTCGGCTTCAACCAGACGTTTGGTCCGACGCGCTATGCGGGTTATTCCTACTACCAGGGTATGTTCCCATCGGGGAGCAATGAGAATTTCTACGACGTGATCACCCTCAATGGGCAACAGTTTCTGTTCCTGGCACTCGAGTTCAGGCCCAGAAGCACGTCGCTTGATTGGGCAGAGTCTATCCTGAACAGCAATCCTTCCATGCAGGCAATTGTGGTTACGCACTCCTATCTCTTGCCGACAGGGCAGCGTGAGGACAAGTGTGACACGCAGGACATGCCTTTGCCCGACAATACCGACGGCACACTGATGTGGGGACGGTTGCGGGAGCATGCCAACGTAATCATGGAGTTGAACGGCCACTTCACCAACGGAAACACTTCACATCGGACTGACCTTGGCGACAATGGGAATCTGGTGAATCAGATCTTCACCAATTTCCAGACGGTGGCGAATGGCGGCGATGGCTGGCTGCGGATCATTACGTTCCATCCGTCATCAAACACCATTTCTGTGCAGACCTACTCTCCCTTTCTGAACCAATTTATGACGGATTCACCCCACCAGTTCACATTGAATTATATGAACCCCCATCCCACTACCGGCGCAGGCAGTATCAGCGGGCGCCTGCGCAATGCTTCCACCTGTGCCGCCATCTCAGGCGTAACGGTCAAAGCAGGGACTGTTTCTGCCACTACCGCAGCGGACGGCACTTATCACTTGCCGATTGCGCCCGGGAAGTACAGTTTCAGAGCCTTTGGAACGGGATGGACGGCATCGAGTGCGCCTGAAACGGTGAATGACAGTCTGGACGCCCAACTTAATTTTTATCTGGCGCCTACACCTTGTACATTTAATACTGCTTCGCCCAGCGTAACTATCTGTACTCCGGCTCCCAATGCAACAGTTTCGTCACCCGTGCACGTAGTGGCCGGGAACACGGATACAAATGCGGTTTCATTTATGCAAGTCTTTGTAGATGGTGCCGCCGTGGTGACACAGACCGGCGAATCCATGGACGCGCAAGTCACCATGGCGGCGGGAACGCACCGTTTGACCGTGCAAGCCAAGGACGCGACGGGGACAATTTTCAAGCAGACTGAAAACATCACCGTAAGTACCGCCCCACCGACCCCGACTCCTACTCCCACACCAACCCCCACCCCGACTCCAACTCCAACTCCTACACCGACGCCAACTCCTACCCCTACGCCAACTCCCACGCCTACCCCGACTCCTGCGCCGACTTGTACTGCGGGACCGACATCGCCCTCAGTGAACATTTGTTCTCCGCTTAACGGCAGCACTGTAAGCTCGCCGGTGCACGTGTTGGCGGCGACTAAAGATTCGAATATAGTTTCCTTTGTGCAGATATACCTTGATGGGACAGCGATCTTTACAAAATCGGGTAGCTCGCTGGATACCATGGTCACAATTGCAGCCGGGGCGCACCGGTTGACTGTTCAGGCGAAAGACTCCGCAGGCGTCATCTTTAAACAAACCATCAACATTACCGTGCAGTAGAGTTGCGCCATGATGTTGAGAAGGACGAAGAAAGTCAGGATCAAAAAAACACTCGGAGCACAATGCCGGATTCTGGATGAACCTGCTAATAAGGAGAAGAGCAGCCCGCTCTCGTTTAACAATCGAGGGCGGGCAGGCTTTTGGCGCCCATGCGCTTCGTTATTCTTGCCTGAGCACGTTTGCAGGATCAATTCTGGATGCGCGATAGGCCGGTACAAAGCACGCAAGCAGTGCTACCAGCAGCAAGATTACCGCGACAGCGGCAAAAGTTAACGGATCAATGGCGCGCGTATTGAAAAGCAGGCTGGACATGAAACCGGCAAATAATAATGACCCTGCCAGGCCGGCAACAATTCCCGCAAGCGACAAAATCAGGCCGTGGCTTACCACCAACCTGATTACATTGGCAATCTGTGCGCCCAACGCCATGCGTACTCCAATCTCATGGGAGCGCTGGGCCACGGAATAGGACATGACGCCATAGAGCCCTACCGATGCCAGCAGAAGAGCCAGGCCGGCAAAGATGGCGAGGAGAAACATCGAGAGGCGGCGGCGGGCCATGGATTCTGACATGAGTTCGTGCATGGTGCGAATGCGGTAAACCGGCTGATCCGGATCGATAGCCTGCACCTGCTTCTGCACCGCACCCGCCAGGCTTATGGGCTCCACCTGGGTGTGGATGGCAAGGCTCATGGAGCCGAGGGCAAAATTTGTCTGGGCATAAGGCCAATAGAACTCGGTGCGCGAAGGCGCTTCCAGCGTGCGGTAACGCACATGCTCCACCACGCCGACAATCGTCCTCCAGGGCGACTTTGATCCGTTGCCTCCGCTGTGAATCCGTTTACCAAGAGGATCTTCATTGGGCCAGTAGGTTTTGGCCATGGTCTCATCGATGATGGCGACAGGCTGGGAGCTCTCAGTATCGTGCTCGTCGAAATAACGGCCACGCACAAGCTGAATTCCCATGGCTTCAAAATAGCCGGGAGTTGCAGGACGCTGGTCCACTTCCGGAGTGGTGTCTTTGACCGGAACTGCCTGGCTGTCAACGGTCGCGGTACCGGACCAGCCAGCCTGAGTCAAAGGCAGCCCGGTGACGGCGCCCGCTGCGTCCACGCCGGGAAGGCGGCGAACTCGATCCAGAAGCTCCTTATAAAACACGCGTGTCTGTTCCGGTTTGGAATACTTCTGCTCCGGCAATGAGAGACGCAGGGTGAGAACGCCGTCAGCGCGGAACCCTGCATCCACCTCCTGCAGCCGCAAAAAGCTGCGAATGAGCAGCCCAGCTCCGGCCAACAACATAACAGACAAGGCAACTTCGGCCACCACCAGCGCGCTGCGCAGCCGCTGTGACGCTTCCGCTGAAGTGCTTCCGTGGCTGCCTTCCTTCAGGGACTCAAACGGAACCTGATGCAAGGCTCGCAAACCGGGGGCGAGGCCAAAGAGGATGCCGGTAAGGAGCGCGATGATCCCAGTGAAGGCCAGAACACGGAAATCCATCTGCGCCTCGGCCACCCGAGGGAAACTGGTTGCGCTGAGGGCGATCAGCAATCGCTGGGCAAGGTAGGCGAGCAGGAGCCCGGCAATGCCTCCGATCAGGCCGAGCGTGGCGCTTTCTGTCAGTAACTGGCGCAAGAGCCGTTGTGGCGTGACTCCGAGAGCCTGCCGCACTGCCATTTCGCGTTCACGCGCCGACGCGCGCACCAGCATAAGGTTGGCAACGTTGGCGCACGCAATCAGCAACACCAGGCCAACGGCTCCCATCAGGACCCAGAGCGCCAGTTTGATGTCGCCTACTTCCTGCTCCAGCAGCGGAACCAGCAGCACGGTAAAGTTGAATTGGCGGTAAGGATATTGTGGGTTTTGCTCGATGATCCGGCCTGACACTGACTGCATGTCAGAGCGCGCCTGCTGTAGGCTCATTCCGTTTTTAATGCGGCCGATCACCAGGAGGCCATGGCTTCCGCGGCTGTCCGGTGCAAGGTCATCAGGGCTAAACACCAGCGGCGTCCAGACTTCGGCTTCGCCCGGCAGATGAAAGCCGCGCGGCAAAACTCCCACGATCTGGTAGCTCTGTCCATCCATCACCAGTGTGCGGCCGGCAACAGCGGGATCAGCGCCAAAGCGGCGTCGCCATAGACCATCACTCAGCAGCACAACGTTTCCGTGTCCGGGCTGGCTTTCCTCCGGCAGAAACACGCGCCCCAGCCGAGCCTGAATTCCCAGCATGGGGAAGAAGCTGGGAGAGACTCTGGCCGCCTCAACTCGCTCAGGCCTGGCATTGATGTTGATGTTAAAGCTGGACTGATCAATGGCGGCAATATCGGAGAGGCTGGAATTCTGCTGCAGGTCTTTGAATTCGGGGGCGGAAACCCAATTCTGGTCCTTAGGAATGCCGATGCCAGTGAAACGCATCCAGATCTGGACCAGTTGCTCAGGCTTCTCATAGGGGAGCGGCCTGAGGACCACGGCGTTCACAATGCTGAAGATGGCGGAGTTCGCGCCAATGCCCAGCGCCACGGCAAGAATCGCGATGGCGGCAAAACCCGGACTGCGCCGGATCAAGCGAAAGGCATACCGCATGTCCTGGAGGAAATGTTCCATGGCTGCTCCTCTGCACACACATGTGCTCAAGGGATATATACGTGGCAAACGGGAAAAAGTGTCCGGGAAAATTAGTTATTAAGTTCATACGACCCCATATCAATCGTAGATGTCAGGCACTTTCCCGGCTGAAGCGACTCAGAATCGTCAAAGTCCGCTCTTGTCAGTGGTGAGCCATTTGGGGCTTACTGAGCAAAGGATTTGTGACTTGCGTGTATCAATCTTCATCCAAAGCGGTGCATGCGAATTCTGATTGTAGGCGCAGGCGCAATTGGCGGATACTTCGGTGGCAGGCTGGCCGAAGCAGGGCAGGACGTTACATTTCTTGTGCGTCCGAAGCGTGCGGCGGAGCTGGCCAGTTCAGGGCTGGTTATCCGCAGCCACTTCGGAGACCGGCACATCCCCAGGCCAGCGATCGTGTTGGCAGAGGATCTGCGTGAGCCGTTTGATCTTGTTATTCTCAGCACGAAAGCTTACGACTTCGAAGCTGCTATCGCGTCGTTCTCGCCTGCAGTCGGCCCGTCGACTTCTGTGCTGCCTTTGCTGAACGGCATGCGTCACCTGGATGTTCTCAAGCAGCGTTTCGGAGAGGCGCGTATTCTGGGTGGACAATGTTTCATCGGCGTGACGCTGAACCAGAATCGTGAAATCGTCCATTTGAACGAATTCCACGAACTATCTTTTGGCGAACTCAACGGCACTCGGTCCGCGCGCGTGGAAGCCATTGCTGCAGCAATGTCGAGGGCACGATTCAATGCCCGGCTGAGCACAATGATCGTGCAGGAAATGTGGGAGAAGTGGGTTTTCATTGCCTCTGCGGCAATTACATGCCTGATGCGCGCTTCAGTGGGCGATATTCAAGCGGCTGGAGGAGCCTCTCTCGCGGCTGAACTGATTGAGGAATGTGCAGCCATTGCTGCGGCGGAAGGGTACACTCCGGGGACTGATGCCGTAGCACGAAGCCGCGCAACGCTTACAGCCGCGGGTTCTCCTCTTACTTCGTCGATGTTCCGTGATATGGAGCAGCGCCTGCCTATTGAAGCCGACCATATCGTTGGTGATTTACTGCGCCGGGGAGAGAAGCATGGGATCACCACTCCGATTCTGCGGCTTTTGTATGTGCACCTGAAATCTTATGAGCGGCGGCGTGAGCGCGAAACTGAAGCACACGGAGCGTTCGTTTAGAAGGACATGGAGAGCTTGTGCAAAAGTGATCCCAGAGAAATTTGCGGCTTCGGAGGATGATGAGAATGCACCACGTGCGCCAGGAGAATCTGCCTTTTATCGGTAGTTCGTATCAATTTGTGGGCGCTGAGCAGGGCGATGCCGGAGTGTCAGTGTTCCTGTTTCAGGGTAAGCCCGGATCAGGGCCGGGGCCGCATCGGCATCCTTATGATGAGATCCAGTTCATCCGTGAAGGCCGGGGAGTGTGGACGGTCAACGGAAAGACCTTCGAAGGAGGAGCTGGAGACATTTTTGTCATCAAGGCTGGTGAGATCCACAGCTTCAAGGCCATTGGTGACTCGCCGCTAATACAACTCGATGTCCACCTGAGTCCACGTTTCATTCAGGAGAATCTATAAGGCCTGCCTCTTTCTGCTGATTTCGCAACTCACACTCGATAGCTGGGCAGCAGCTCTAGCGCGGAGCATGGCCCTATATCCAAGTCCATGAATACAGAGCATCTGTTCTGGTTGCACAAAGTAAAGAGAAAAACAGCAGATCACGCCGACGACCTTCCTAAATTAAAAAATCATCCCCGCGCGGTGTTGCAGAATCAATAACAGCAACCAACTTCTTCTGCGAGGTGCTCGCATGCAACTTAAGCCCTTCCTCCTCGATGCATGGCTTGACCAGTACGAACACCACATTGAATTCAATCTTGCGGCGAGTACCGGGCCGGCCTGGAGGGTAAGCGACATTCTTGCCCTCGCGGATGACGAAACACGCGACCGCTTCCTGAACCACAATCTGGTTTACAGCCGTCCAGCAGGCGCCGACGGTCTGCGTGAGGCGATTGCTGAAATGCAGGCTGTACCCGCAGAGGCGGTGCAAATTGTGACCGGCGCGTCCGAAGCGCTGGTGGTGCTCATGTGGCTTGCCGCCGAGCCCGGCGCGAATGTAATCATCCCGCTGCCCGGATTCACCACCTTTTCAGCGCTCCCGGAGTCTCTTGGCCTGGAAACCCGCTTCTATCGCGTCCGCCGCGAGAACGGTTTCCGTATTGATGTGGACGAGATCAAGCGACTTACTGATTCGAAGACCAAATTGATCCTGGTCAACAGCCCGCACAACCCAACCGGCGCGACCATCAGTGACCATGACATGGTAGCTTTGCACGACTTTGCCGCTGAGCGTGGAATCCAACTGGTGAGTGATGAGGTTTATCATCCCATTTACCACGGAAGGGAAACGAAATCCGCTGCGCGCCTGCCGCATGCCACCGTGATTTCCGACTTCTCAAAAGCATTTTCCATTGCCGGAGTGCGCACAGGATGGATGATTGAGCACGACGCTGAGCGCCGGAAGCAATACTGGAACGCGCGCGCCTACTTTTCCGTCAGCAACACCACCACGGGAGAGATACTTTCAGAAATAGCAGTCCGCAAACGCGACGTTGTGCTGGGAAAATCCCAGGAAACCGCTGCCCGGAACCTAAAGCTCCTTGAGAGCTTCATGGCGGACCATCACGGTGTGCTTGGCTGGATTCCGCCACAAGGCGGGATGACCGCATTTCCGTGGTTGCTGAGCGGAGAAAACGCCCGTCCGTTCTGCCAGGCTGCCGCTGAGCGTGGAATCCTGCTGGCTCCCGGCGATTGCTTCGATGTGCCGTCGCATTTCCGCCTCGGGTTTGCCGCTGCAGGAGACGATTTTTCCAAAGCGCTTGACCGCTTTGGAGCCTTCGTAAAGAGCTGGTCGGCGAAGATGGTCACAGCGTGACGGAAATGCTGCAACGAAACTTCAAATTGCGGGAATTCTGCGTCAGGCGTTCCGTTCACTAAAGCAAAGAATGTTGCCGTCGGGATCTTCGACGTAAAAATCCAGGCACGCCCATGGTTGTTGTTCGAGCGGGCGGATTACCTTGGCCCCACGCGTCTGGAACTCGCTGAACAAATCTCGGATGCCGGAGACGGAAATGTACGCGTCCAGATGTTCGTTCTGTTTGCGGTGTTCTCTTTCTGCGGCCAGTTTGGACGCGCACTTGAGATGGATGGCAAATCCGTCACGCGTGACGCTGGCATAAAACGACTCGTACGTAAAATCGAGCTCAAAGCCAAGCTGGTTACAGTAGTAGGCAATGGCCCGGCCAAGATCATCGACGAGGAATTGCGGCGCTATCGCAGTAAGGTGCGTAGCAGGGTGAACTGCCGTTGTTGTCGACATCGCATCCCTCCTCCAGTGCAACCGCTCCCGCGCTGTGGATGGAGTTTAACATTCTTTCTACTCCCACATTCGCCGGCTGCGGCAGAACGATAGACAATTGAGGCCGGGACAATCGAGCGCGCTGAAACGTTAGTGCTCGCCCATAATTTTTCCGCCGTTATTCCTAGCGAGTTCAGCCAGCCGCATCGGCCAGTGTTTCTGCCCCGCGCTGAACAAAGGCAGGCCTACACACGTTGCGATGTTAGGCGAGTGCCCTCCCAATCCCTGGTCCAGGAGGCGTACCGGCTGAATCGACATCAGGTCAACGCGGCAGAGGCCATTGTCTTCGTCGCCATACCACAGATGGTGAACAGGCAGGCCGGTGGTTGGATTGATGGAAGGATAATGCGCGGTCCCGGCAGAGTTACATCCGCGAGTCCAAACTGATTAAAGTCCTGGGTCCCGGCCAAAAGAGTAGTTGTGGATTGTGCGTAGGCGGAGTGGGCTGCGAGCGCTGCACAGAGAAGAACTACCAACACCAGATGCAACAATCTGTTGAGGGCAATATTCCTGCGGGTTCCATTGGGGCTGATCATTCAATCGTTCCTGTCTCTACCAGGCACTTGTTCCTGCGGTGGCTACCCTCAATGCTCTTGCTTCAAAAAAAGCTGTGGTCAAACCGGAACGGCCTTGCGCAGACGGAGAGAACCAGCGCGAAGAACGCCCTCCATTGGCGAAGAAATTTGTCTGATCAGTTTCGGGCAGACGGCTAGCTAACCTTCCTCCTCCGCAAGAAGATAAAGATGAGATTTTAAGTCTCAAATGTCCGATGGTAGGAGCGCAACTCTATTCTGGATGAGAGTGCGAAGCAGAGAAGATTAGAACCTCTAATGCAATAAAGATTCATATTGGGAAGAGGGCGTGATTACAAAAGAACCGTGGGTTGAACAAGAAAAGAGCCGGTGTTGTGTCCGGCTCGATCCGTTAGCAGCGATATGACAGAGCATCAGCGCATCAGGCCAAAGTCCTGCACCGAACCTGGCCCGTCGCCGAACTGCTGCCGCACCGTGTTTGGGGGCAGTGGACCGCCCAGGCGAAGATTTGCCAGGGTAATCTGAATGCTGGCACGAATCTCTGGATCGCTGATTTGCTTGAGCAAACTGGCGCTGAGTGCCGGATCAATCTTGTTTTCGAGCACGACGCTGGCCCGCCAAACAGCCGCTGAAGGCCAGTTAAACTTAAAGGCGCGGTTGGCATTGTCATCCCTGGTATCGCGCTGGTACAACTGGTCAGCAACGGAGACAGCTTTTTCCACCAGCCGGGTTGCTTCCGCCTTATCGTTCATCATGAACTCGATGTTGGCGGCAGTCAGGAAATAAAAGCTTTGTGCCAGGGGAGGGTAATCTGCGGCGGCCTTGAGCATCTGCTGCAGAGCATCTCTGGCAATATCGGGATGCTGCCGAATCTGGCCGGTTGCAATCCGCGACAGCGCGTCAGCGCGGGGCGAGCGCCCGTTCTCCACGCCGGTATCGGGCAGTTGCGCCGCTTGCTGGATTGCCGCCCTAGGATCGTTGCTCGCCTGACTGCTGATGTCCATGCTCTGGCGGACCAACTGGTCGTGCAAAAGGTCCGCACTCGCCTCCTGCGATGCGGCGCCGTGCAGGCGATGCGTGATGGTGAATTTAGGAAACTCGCCCGGCTTCAACGGCGTATCCCTGAAAGTGGGTTCCAGAGATGCCAGGCCCTGCGGGTAATTCTTGAGCACTGCCGCCAGTTTGGGGTTGTCATTCAGGATCGATTCGGCTTTCCCGGGATCCAGTTGCTCAAGAATCGGCATCAGTTCAAATAGACGATACTGATAGGCGCTGCTGAACTGGGCTTCACCCAATCCCGTTCCGATGGTGAGCGTTGGAGCGAATGGATTCTTCAAATCTTCCTGCGCGTGCTTGAAGATTTCATCGACGGCTTGCAGCGTGAGCTTCGGATCCAAGTGACGCCAGAAGCGAATGACCAGTGTTGCCATATCTTCCATGCCGGGAGCCGTGGCCGGATCCTGCATACGGTAACTTGCAAGGGCGGTCAAAAACACCACGCGACGGTCAAGATCACGTTCCGGGGGAAGCTGGACCATCAGCTCAGCCACGGAACGGTAAGGAAAATCAGGCGAGTAGGAAAGACGGCTGACCAGAGCCAATGCTTCATCATAGTTCTTACTCTCCACGAGTCGTTGCAGGATCTTCGACTGGACGTTGATCCTGGCCTGAGGTTCAGCCGAGGATAGAAGGTCGTTCACCGCTCGCGGATCCCTGGAATAAATGGCGTCAAGAATCCTTAACTGTAAATCGGTCTTCAGCTCCTGATCTTTACCGTCCAGAGACCTGGTTTCACTAAAGCACTCCTTCAATTGTTTGAGTTCTTTTGACGGATCAACCAATCCATAGGCAGCGGCTGCGTGATAGCAAGCATCCGCCCGCAGTGAGGCAGGGGCTTGCCCCAGCATGGAGCGGGCCGTGTCCAGCATGTCCAGGTCGTGTTGCTGGGGAGGAACAACCTCAAGCTTGCCGGAAGATTTGCTCTTGGGAGTATCTTTGGGCCCTGAGGCGATAAGCAGGAAAGGGAACAGGACCACAGCCGCTAAGAGACACCGCCGCGCGCGCTTCATTGCCGCTCCTTTTGTGGACTTTGAAATTTCTAAATGAGGAAATGCGGCAGTCGCCAGCCGCCGCGTCCTCGTGTTGTGGTCTTGAGTCCCGCGTTAAATCGAGAACAAGAGCTGTTTAGGAAGTGAGGCCGTCTGGCAGGAAGTGGCCGGCTTGCGCGGCAGCAGCGCCGAAATCGTTTTCTGGATCGAGAGGTCCTTCAAACTGTCAGGACATCCGGTGATCTGTCTGCAAGGAGGATTGCCTGGGCCACTTGGGTTGCCGCTACCGCTGCCATCACAACTGGTAATGGTGTTGCCGTCGCAGATAATTTCCCTACCGCACCCTTCGGGCGCGTTGGGATCATTGATGCAGGGATTAACGCATCCTGCACCGACAGGATTTAATTCACACGGGGAAGGCGGATTGCAACTACCCTCAGAACAGCTTTGCGGGCAGCTACCCGATAGATTGCAGAACGACCCGGTGGAGTTAACGCAGGTATAACAGCCTTGGGAATTTACCTGGCAAGTTTGGTTCTGGCAGGATTGAGCGTGGCCAATAGCAGAACTACCTAAACAAAAAACCACACCTAAAGCCATCGCAAGTAAGCTTTGCCTGTACATCTGATCACCTCATGAAAGAGCTTTCACTTCACATGTACAAATCAGACGCTAGCTAGTGTGCATTTGCACAGCTCACCATGTCAATGAAAGCGCGTCACAAAAAATAAATCTCGGTTCCAAAATGGGAAGCGGCATATGTGACCGGATTCTTGAACCTGGCTAACTTTATGGCGATCCCTCAGTCTTAAACCAGCGAATGCAGCAAGGTTGGCGCTGACGGTCTTGTCCTGATTTCAATTGCAATAGAAGTCTTGTTGGGTGTTTGCCAGACAGTGCCGCCCGCCTGTAACGCAGGCGGCCCGTCTCAGTTTTGTATCAGGCAGCTTGCTTTTTTCTGCTGCGCTTACGTTTCTTAGGCTGCGTCCGCTTTGGATGCTGGCGGTCGAGCCCGGCCTGAAGCTGTTTGATCTGTTCCCTGATCTCCTGTTTCCGGTCATTGGCGGCAAAGAAGACGTCGTCCGGGTCAGCGCGTTGTTTTTGCCGTTCGCGCAGACGGTCGTCCCAGAAGACCGAGTCATCTTCTTCATAACTCTGCAGCACGCTGGTGAGTTCTTCATTGACTTCACAGCGCGCCAATTCCACGGTGACTTCATACTCGCTGAGATCGTCATCGCGGAAGATGCCCAGCTCTTCCAGCCGCTTCAGTCCCGCCAACGTGATGTCGAAACCGCGATTGACGAGGTAAAGCGCGTGGTAGAGATGGACTTTGCCGCTCAACAGACGGCGCGTGTTCTCGCTCATGAAGGCCTCCGGAGTTTCACCACAAAGGACACGAAGGAAGAAAAGTGGGTTTGCTGTTGGCGTTGATTTTGGTTCTGGCCAACGGCTAAGCAATCGCCAAGTGATAGGTGAAGGCGTCGAGGCGCAAAGGTTGCGCCTCGAGGACAGGGCAGTATAGCTTGAATATCAGCCAAGGTTTGCCTGCTCCTGCAGGTGAACTGCGGTTAGGGCGCGTTCGGTGATCACACACCGGACGTGGCCCGTTTGAGTTTAGATAAATTTGTCAGACAGCTTATTTGCTTTGTGATGCTCTGGGCTCTTTCTCACCGCTGCAGAGCTAACTGCTGACATAGCTCTTCGCGTGGAGAAAGCTTCACTATTTATTCGTATAGTCGAGGATGATTTTTGCTGTCAAGACAAATTGGTGGATTCTTGAAGAAACGAATAAAGTAAAGCGTTTGTTTAACTTTCTAAAGCCGCTTAATTTTCCAAAGGGTCCGCTGGGCTGTGACAAGGCGTGAGGTCACTTTAGTTTTTAAAGCGAGTGCGGCGCTTGGCTGTCTGAAGTACTGGTTCCCGATCAAAAGCAGGCAAATAGTCGTTCATCGTCCCATGCTGAGCCTTTTCGTGGTGGCGCGTCTTCGCCCTCACCTATTTGGCTATTGGCAATCTTGGCAATTTCTGCTGGAAGCAGATGAACGCCGATGAATGCGGATGAGCGGCAGAATTAAGTCTGCGTGTATTCCACACAAAATTTATGGCTATTGGTTCCTCCTTTGTGTTCCTTCCTCTCCTTTGTGGTTAAAGATTTAGATGTGGCAGTTCCGGCAATTTGGCAATCTCTTCTGGCCCACTGCTGTTAACGCGGACGTGGTCCAGGCCTCAATTGCAAGTAAATAATGGTTCATTGCACCCGGCTTTTCACACCTCTAATTCCTCCTACGTTCTCTGCGCCGTCCCCGGTGACCCCTCATCCTTTCGTCGCGACCTTGGCGTCCTTTGCGGTGAATGGTTTCGTCTTCGCGCCCTGTTGAAAATGCAACTGGAAGCTGCGAACTGCCGTCCCCGGCTGGAATCCAGCGCCGCTAGGCGCGGCAGAAGTTAGCCCACCGTGGAGCCGAGCGAGCGTAAGCGAGTGATGGCGGAACGGTGGGAAAGCAATCAATCGGAGCCCCTTCCTCCAGGCCGTAGGCCCGCGCGAAGCTTGCAGAAGCGCGCAACATCTGCCCTGTACCCCTCCGCATCACATGCCCTCACAGATGTCTACTTCAACTCCCAGAACCATATCTTCTGCGCGTGCTGGAACGGCATGGATGACTCACTTGCATTCATGTTGCTTTTCCAGAGGTCGATGTGGTCGCCTTTGCGGAAGTTCTTGAATGGGTCCTCCAGGTACGAGCCCTGAGTATGCGAGGTTGGCCTGCGGGATTCAAGATAAGCGTGCTCGAGAAAGACAACGCCCTGCCTGCCATTCAGGTATTTTGCCGCGTCCAGCGCATCGATCTCCTGCGGCTGTCCCCATTCGCTCTTGAGCCTGTTGGCAAGGTCTTCCGCGCGCAGGTAGTAGCGCGCCGCAACTTCGGTATGGGTTGCGGCTGGATTCCGTATTGGCTTCTCGAGATACTTGGTAGACATGAGCCCAAGAATCATCGACTTCTTCTTCGGATCGGTAAGGCTGGCAACACTGGCCTCATTGCCGCGTGGCTCCAGACCCAGGGTCATGCTCATGACGATTGCGCAGCGATTCTCTTCGGGCACCAGCCCGGCAGCAATGGAGCGGTTGAATTCGTAATAGTTCCAGAGCGGCTGGAACGGCGGCTTTTCGCCGCGACGGAGTGCATCGCGCACCACCTGCGAATTCCTGAACGCCTGCCGCTTCTCTTCAGAGGCATACGTCCCGATGGGTCGTAGCGCGGGACCTCTCACGAGCGTTTGGAGCCAATCACGCCGGCCCTGAACCGCGAGGGTGTCAGTACTCTTATTCACATCATACGAATGTGGGGGCATCGGGGGCATGCTTGCAGCAGCCGCGGCAAGATTGGCCTCTATGACCGAGAGATTCTTGTCCACGCGTTGTCGCTCGCGCTCTTTCTCTTCTCGCTTTAGCTGTCGCTCTCGTTCTCTCTGCGCGCGGCGGATGGCTCCCCAGTCCGGCTGCGTGCTTTCCGAAGGTCCGGAACTGCGCCTTTCCTCGCGGTCGTTGCGCGCCCGTTCGCTGATGCCGCTGGAGGTCGGTTTGGAATCACGCACAATCTGTTCAGCCCGGCCAAAGGCAGTACCCAGGTCCTGTCCGGAAGCCGCCAGCGTGCTGAAAACAACGACGCTGAAGAAAGCGAATAGACAGATTTGCCGAACTTTCATCGCGCCTCCTCATTTTGCTGGGCGATCCAGTCCAGCAGAGCCTGTGCGCGCTCATAGGAGTCTTCATCGGCAAACATCTGCGCCAGCATGTGAGCGTGAGGCGATTCCTCATCGCCTTCCCAGTAAGCCGGCGCGAGCGCAATGGCATCGAGAAGGAGTTGCTTGGCTTCAACTCTGGCGTCCGGCGTGCCCGTAGATACCAGCACTTTGGCCAGGAAATAGCGCGGTCCGGCGGCATCCGGCTTGAGGGCAATTGACCGGCGCAGCGCGTCTATGGCCGCTGAGGTGTTATTCCGGGTGAATTCCAGCCGGCCCAGAAGCTCATAGGTCCGGAAATTCTTAGGATCGGCTTTGAGCGCGGCGTCAATGGCTGATTTCGCCTCCTTGAATTGCTGGTCTTCTGGATAGCGAACATCCACGGCAGCTCGCGCCCATGCGTAGTGATCGAGAATGAGCGGGTCATCGGGCCGGAGAGAGCGCGCGCGTTCGAACGCATCCAGAGATTGCCCGTAATGCTGGCGATACCACTCCGTGATGCCGAGCAGGAACTGCACCTGCCAGTTCTTCGGCTGTTCGTCTCCCGCCTTGCTGAAGAAGTAAGCCGCGGTGAAGAGATCACGCTGCTGCAGCGCGATCCTTCCCAGCAGGTCGTAAGTTACGCCCATGTCCACGGTTTCAGGATAGGTATGATTGTCCTTCCACATCTGCCAGAGGAACTTGTGCGCCATGTCATAGTGGCCCATCGCATAACTGGCCAGTCCGGAGAGCCATAACGTGTACGGATCCGCCGGAGCATAGGTGCGCGACTGGCTCATGGCGTATTCACATTCGCCGTAACGGCCGTCCTTATACAACCGCCAGCCCAGATCAGTCCAGGCCTCGGCAGATTCGGGATTCACGGCGACGGCCCGCTTCAGGGCGTCTTCCTTTGCCTGCGCCGTGGCGTCGGGCTTGGGTGGTTTGGAGAACCGCTCAAACGGAACCGGAATATCCTGCGCGAATCCGCAAAGGCTCAGGATGGCGCAGAACAGTAAAACTCGCATACTTGCCATAACTGCCGAGAGCGTACCCCGAATAGAGTTTGCAGGCAAGAAGTAGAGAAAAGTGGGTGATTACTGCGGTGCTCGTTTCGCGAGGCAGAGCATTCTGCCAAGCCGCCCTTCTTCCGTCGCGACCTTCGCGTCCTTTGCGGTAAATGGTTGGCTTCGCGCCTCTTGAAAATGGAACTGGAAGCTGCGGACCGCCGTCCCCGGCAGGAATCCAGCGCCGCTAGGCGCGGCAGAAGTTAGCCCACCGTGGAGCCGAGCGAGCGTAAGCGAGTGATGGCAGAACGGTGGGAAAGCAATCAATCAGAGCCCGTTCCTTAGGCCGTAGGCCCGCGCGGAGGCGCAACGGGGCGCGTAAGAAGGCAAAGCAGTAGTCGAAGGCGGAGCGCCAGCAAGTCGCAGCATTGTGAATTGATATTTTCCTGTCGCCTTGTCCGTTACGAATCGGATGAACCATATCTCCATTGAACAGTTAACGGTTCACAAATACATAGGTGTTCACATGTGAAGGACCGAGAGAAATAACGTCGCCGTGTGACAACTCGGCAGAACCAGTGCGATCATTTAGGCTTAATTTGTTTTCATTCAAAAAAGTTCCACAAGAGCTACCCAGATCCCGAATGAAATAGCGCTTCTCCGCATCACCTAATCTGAACACCATGGCATGATATCTGGACACCTCACGCGGTATAAGACACGCAACGTCCTGACAAAAAATATCAACTGGTTTGTCAAGAGGCGTTTCTAACGGCGTCGCCAGGCGGCCGAGTACAACTTCATCCGTCATGATTGAGTAAACGCCCTGCGTGTATGGGCCTGATCCTACTAGGTAGGTGCCAGGGTCTAAGGCTTCAAGGCAACTAGCGATCTGACGAATGCGTTCAGTCTCTGATTGCGCCAGCAAAATTGAGATGTCTTGCGCTCGAGCGTTCCGGGCAAGGCGATCCACTTTGTCGGCTACTTCAAGAATTTGATCAATCACAATACAATTCCTCTTTTCCAAAGCGAAAGCAACTCGGCGTACTGGGCTGCTACTTGATGATCCGTACTTGCAGGCGTGCTCCAGGATGTTTATGGCTTCCGGAAGAGTAGCGGTTTGCTGAGCCAAAGTCTTTGCCTCACAAATCAGACCATCGATATTCTCCAAGGACAGCATGGTCGGTCTGTCCTTGGACTCAGCGAGGCATCGCGATCGAGCAATACGCTTTCAAAAGCTCGCCAGCCGTCGCTGGTCTCTCCTCGTAATCCTTTGCCAACGCTCGATGGAAAAAATTGTTCCACGCAGAATCAAGAGAACCGGATAGCTCGGTAACATTCGGTAGTGTTTGCGTTCTTGATTTTCGGACCATATCAGCAACTTCTCTGGGTGTTGCAGAAGCTGCGAGCGTTACGCGAAATGGGTGAATTCCTGTTAATAGCTGAAAAATGACGAGACCAGCAGAATAGACGTCCGTTGCGGTCGAGTGGATTCCCAGGAAGCTCTCAGGTGCCATGTAGAGGTATTTCCCAGCAGCGCTGGCCAACAGAGAATCCTTATCAACATGTTTGGCCAGACCAAAGTCGCTGATCTTTGCCACGGATCGTCCAGCGGATCGTTCAACAAGTATATTGGTCGGGCTTATGTCTCTGTGAATGACGGGAGGCGATTGCTGGTGAGCAAACGATAACCCGGTGAGGAGGTTCCTGCCCAGCCCTAATCGTTCACCGAGGGGCATATCGGGATTTAAATACTCCAGCAGCGTTCCACCGCCGACGTATTCCATGCTGAAGTAGCCGAGCCTCTGCCCGTCAGACTCAAACTCATTTGCTTCGAACATCCTGACAACGTTAGGGTGACCAAGCTTCGCCAGGAGATACGCTTCTTCCAGGGCGTCACAACCCTCTTGTCGAATAAAGACCTTGAGCGCCTGTACCCCCATGTAACGGTGGCGGGCAAGATAAACATCTGCAAATGCGCCACTGCCGAGGTGCCGGACAATGGTGTATGTGTCGCGGACAATCAGTCCTGCCGTAAGCGGCTCGGCAATCATAGGCCTTGTCCATGCGCCCTTGTCAGCCCGGCATTCTTGAAAACGTCATCCAACTTCCCTTGCTGCCAAGTTGGAAGCAAGGCATAAAGATCCATCACAATGATTCGCAGAGATTGAACATCGTTTCTTTTCATTGCGCGCATTCCTTCCTCTTTCAATCGCTCGGCTGACAATGGGTTAACAAATTCAGCTTCGTCCCACATTCGGGTGAATTGCCCTTTCCAAAATTCGTCTTGGGAAAAAGCGATTGTCCAGTAGATATCTCGGATGTGATCAACTGCTTTAAGAAGATTCGCGATGTTCTGCTCCTTGACAGCAGCGTCTGCATTTTTGAGAAGTTGTGGTAATTCGCGCTGCTGGTCTCCGGTACCGTTGGCCCCCACTAATTGCTGAGTAGAACGCCCGATATCCTTCAAAGTCAGCAACCAAAAGCTCCCATTCGGCCGATTTCTGCAAACTGTCAACTGCCTGCTTCAACTCGATGAGCTGTTGTGCAGCCTTTTGACGAGAATCAGGGTCGTCTGCCGCCGCTACCTTCTCTTTCTCAAGAAGCACGATCTGGCGACCGATATCAGACCCTATTTTTTCAGGTGCAGCACGTTGAACTGCCTCCAGGCGTTCCTTCTCTTTGCTGATCTCAATATCAATTTCTTCAGCGGTGAGGCTTGGACGTTCGAGATGCCGAGTCATCGGACGGACTTCCCGAAGTCGAAGGAAAAATAGCTTCGGCCGACAGAGTTTTGGACTCATCTATCCTGTACGTAATCTCAATCGTTTCATCGGCTGGCAGCGAGGTTCGAAGCTGGTCACCTCGCAACTCCATCAAGCCGATTCCGTAATTCCGGTCTGCTCGCTGCTCATCCCCTTCAAAGACATAGATCTTAAGAGCACTCCTAGGATCACCAGCGACCACTTCATGGGCGCTCACCAGCGTCTGGGTCCCTTTGGCGGGCAAAGGTGTGCCTTTGGGAATAATTACTTCTGTATCGTTTTGCTTCAGTGCGACGCGCAATGCCTTTGAAGTGGTCGCCTGAGCCGGTGCTACACCGTGTGTGATCGTGAAACTTGAGCAGTTCACCGGCAACGGAGAGCCCGAGGAGTCATACATTGGATATCAAAGGAATTGGCTCTTTTTGCGCGAAGAACCACAGTCGTAAAGATTCTGCCCGACGAGGGCAACGGGATTGCTCCGCTACTCCAGCCTCCATCTGCACGCGCAACGCTTATTGATAGGCCGGAAGGTGCTTGTTCCAACGCTATTCCGACATCGGCATCTAAATCCGTCGAGATAGGGTTGTATGCTATCTTAAGTTCGATTTCACGCGCCGCTGCAGGCTTTGCAGTGCCTCTCGGTACACGTTGTGTCGCAGCAAACAAGGCAGCTCCGGACGCAACGACTGTCATAGGATCCAACCTGAAATCGCTTCGGCCGAACTCAGACGAAACCATCTGCCGTATATATGGCGGCGTCGTCTCTCCTCCCACAATGATTACAGCAGCGAGATCATCCTTCGAAAGCTTAGTTTCCTTAAGTAACCGTCGACACACCCCAAGGCACCGATGAGTTAGGTGCTCGGTTGCGTTCTGAAAGTCCCTCCTGGTCAGCTGAATTACAGTGTCTATATGGTCGTATTTCCCTTCAAAACGATTTACTTCGACAGCAACTTCCTCGAATTGAGAAAGTGATTTCTTTGCATTTTCAGCAAGGTATTTTAGTTTTGCCATTGGTCTGCGCACAGACCCGTTTCTACTTAGGTCTAGTTGTCCATACTCCCTCTTAAGGCGCGAAAGAAGAAATTCGACTAGAGCCCAGTCGTAATCCTTGCCTCCCAATTTATCGTCGCCGTCATGTCCGATCACGACAAGTCTTCCATCACGGGCAGCGAGAACGGTTGTATCAAACGTCCCCCCGCCAAGATCAAAAACCATAAGGTTGCCGGCCAGATTCTCTGCTCTGTATCCGTATGAAATGGCTGCCGCTACAGGCTCCTGCAACAGGGGACAAATTTTTATACCAGCCATGTTCGCCGCAGCTTTAGTGTCCTCGCATGCAGGGATCAGAAACATCGCGGGAACCGTGATCACTGCGGCAGTGATTTCTTCTCCGCCGAAGCGGGATGATGCGCTTGCTTTGAGTGTCTTCAACACCTCAGCCGATAGCTCTGCCGCTGTCATTCTTCTCTTTGACTTTGTAAAGGTGAATCCTTCGTGCTTCGGGTTGCCCATCCAGCGCTTGAACTCTGCAACTGTGTTCGCAGGGTCGTATTCCAGTTCGTTATATGCACTTTGGCCGACAATGACGGTCCCTTTGGCATCGATCCTCACTGCGGACGGAGTCACTTCGCTACTGGTGACCATATTCTTGACGACCACCAGCTCGCCTCTATCCATGCAGGCAATTTCACTGTTTGTTGTCCCCAGGTCGATCCCGAAGTCAATTGTTGTTCGCGGCATATTTAGTGGCCTCTCCTGCCCACTGAAACAATTACTCTCGCGGGCTGAACCAGCTTGTCTTTAACGTAAACCGTAGGGGAAAGCGTCTCGCTCACAATGCGCGCGTCCACTGCCATATCAGGCTTTTCCTCGATAAGGGCCACGTCAAGCGTCATACCATCCCGGAATTCTTGGCCTTCTGGATCATCTAATTCAATCCCACTTTGTGATAGAGCATCGAGCATTTTGTCAACGCTGCTGCTCAGGACCAGGTGCTTCTTGTTGTCGCTGAATTCTGGGAGCAGCTTTTTGATTCGCCAACACTCAATAGCGAGGAGCTTTATTGAATTGGGGAGTTCTATCGCCACCGGGGTCAATATGGCCGCGGCAAGCTTGCTTTTTTTCTCTAGCTTTTTCTTAAGTCTCTTTTTCATCGATTTGCGTTATAGCGGTTAATCCGCGCATTGAAGGCAGCCCTTCGTCGTTCATAGGCCTGCCCGTCAGATTTAAATGATTCTACAGCCCTGTTGAATTCAGGATATCTGCTGTTGTAAATGCTTATAGTCGATTCATATTGAGATAACACGTTCTGAGGGATGTTTCCTGCCGTGTATTGCGATTCGACGGATCGTTTGAATGAAAGCATTGAATCGAGGGCTGCCCTTTCTTTCTCGATCTGTTTCTCTCTTTCTCTGAGAGATTCCTGCGTCTGGCGCAATGCGGAGCGCTCTGCTTCGATCGCCTGTCTCTCCACAATCTCTGAGTAATTCGGTCGGCGGTTGGACGAAGAAGGTTGTTGGTAAACCGCCCCCTGATGAGCGGGGCGGGAGACGCTGGACGAATACGTTGGTGTCGGCGAGCTGTCGGCCACTTGTGCCGGTGCTACCGTTGAGGATCTTGTTCCGAAGTTAGTGTTAGCAAGCACAATGAGGATGAAGACGGCCGCCAACATGCCCCATCGCCATTTCTTGAGCAGTGGCGAAAATGGAACCCGCCCGTGAATGTAGTATGAGCCGTCGCGGTTCCCAGCTGATACTCGATATGAGGCAATGGGAATAATGGGAATCAGTAGAAGAACAAACCAGTGATTTGTAATATACGTTTTGGTAAATGGATCAAAATCTCTTTTGCCGTAAAATATAGCCCCGATTCCATTAAATGCCCAAAGAATTGGATTTCTTTTGGTTGTATCCACGCCGCGAAACACGCGAGCTCTACGGCACGTGTCGAGCAGTTCTTGTACCTCTGGCTTTTGCTGGTCTGTGGAGAGCGCTAATGCCCCCGCTAGCTTTTGCTCCGCCACCCCGAAGTCCCCGCGGCCAATCAAATCTATCGCTTCTGAACAGAACAAAGCCCGCTGAACGTATTGCCAGTCTCGCTCCAGCCGCTTCTGGGCTGCCGGGCCCTGCGCTCTCTGTCGTGCTTCAGCTACGAGGCGAAGGGATTCGTTTGTGTCGCCTACGATATTGAAATAAGCCACGGAGAGTAAGCCGAGGGCAACCGCCTGAGCATCGCTCCAAGTCGCAGCAGCCGTTTTCGCCGCCAAAGCCCGAAGGATACTTGCCGTGTTCTCATATCTCTTCTTAATATTCGTCTCGGCGGCTACAAGGATTGCCCGGGTGGCTGCGGGGTCAGAATCTTTCGTGATGCCCGCGACTTTGGCGACAATTGGTCCAATTTCAGCATTGCCATCATTAATTAATTGGTTTGCTACATCAGCAATAGTGGAGACGCTGTCAAGCAGGGAAGCGTGGACAACTGTCAATTGGGCAAAGCTCGCTATCGCCTCATGGTTCCGCTCTGTTACAGCCTTCCACAACTGATTATTAACGAGTTTCTGAATGGTTCGTTGTGCCTGGGTCTGCAGTTGTGCACGGCTTACACCTTTTGTGGTGGCGAGAGCCCCGGCCCTATCTTCTACAAAATCCCAAAAAATGGGGTGGGCAAGAGTTTTAGTCCAAGATGAAAGTGCTTCATGCCAAAAATCTACTGCTCGCTCTGAGGAACACTCAAGTGCGAGACAAGTGGAGATCACGGCGAGATTATGTTGAGCAACAGCGCCTCGTGTCGTGTTCAGTTGTGTTTCGGACCGAAACGCGTTTAGAGCCGAGTCAGGATCTTTAAAATCCAAAACAATTTTGCCACCGAGATCATGGACCCAGAACAGCTCTTCCAAGAGTCTCTCTCGCTCCAGGCGATGCACGGCCTCAAGCAGCATTTCGGTTCCCAGGGCTAAGGGCCGGAGAAACTTGAAGCGGGCAAGGGGTTCGGTGTCTTCCAATTCAAGCGCGTTTTTCAATCGCTGCTGCTGCCTATACACATCCTTCATTTCTGCATCAGCAGCTAAACACAGCAAACGAAACGCATTGGCAGTAACAGAGCTTTCCATTGCAAGGGTGCCTGGGGAAGCGGGATTATACTGCGAAACTAAGCCAAGTAATTATGATTTTTTAATTTTCATTTACTTGGGTAACGGGTGCAATTTGAGGGATGGAAGATAGGCAGCAATCGTAAGATAGTTCTAACTCATATTGGGAGCGATATCTCGGCCTGCTTTCATGCGCTTACGCTGAGTTGCATAAGCGGCATAATCTAAGTGCTCCTTCACGTCTGAGAACGTTAGGGTAAAGGTATTCCGCCGTACCAGGCGGGCCAGTGGTCCATATAGTAAGGACTGAAGAGCTGGCCGGATTCGCCCTGGACCACGTTGAACGTGGAACCGTCAAGATTGGAAAAGTCCACGGTCATGCGCTCAGACGGGCCAAAGCCGCGGCCCACCTGCTTCACAGTGAATCCGCTGCCGGCCTGGGGATGGCGGCCCGGTGCGCTCATTCCGGCAAGACCGGGAATGGCGCCAAAGATGGGATGGTTGATCACAAGAGGGAATTGTTCACCATACTTCCAGGATTTGAGATCGGGCCGGCGCATCCTGTATGGCTTTGGCGACGGCTGCGTTGAGCAAATCATTTGAAGTTGCTGTAGGCGGGAGAGAGCCAGCGGTCAGGCTGGTTCTGGACGATGTTCTCAAGCGCCACGGATGGCTCTGACCACTCATAGCGGTTCCAGTTGGCGCCGAGTTTGGGTTCCAGCAGGACGGAGATGATCTTTACGATGCGGCGAGCAGCGCTTCGCCTTGCGGGTGCTGCGACTGATGTGGCCATGGCGTTGCGATTGTAATGGCCCAAAGCAGCAAACAACAATCAGGCATTGCATGGAGGGAGAACCGTTTTGTCAGGACTGAAAATCGTGCAGGGGTTGCTATAATTGAAAATGAAAATCAATTTCATTTAGCTTTTTAACTCGGCCAGGGCGATGCTACAGAGACGGATTGACGATCATGCTCCACCAACGCGCGAAGCCATGCGCGAAGCGCAGGACATCTTTTATCGTCATCTGAAGCGGGTAGGTCTGAAGCACACTGACCAGAGAGACGCAATTCTGCGTACTTTCCTGGAGACGCGCGATCATCTTTCTACCGACGAACTCTTTCGCCTGGTGAGAAAAAAGGACGCGAAGATCGGCTTCACCACCGTGTATCGCACGCTCAAGCTGCTTGCCGAATGCGGCTTGGCCAGTATGGTCCCTTTTCCTGACGGGACCACCCGCTTTGAGCACCAGTTCAACCGCCGCAGCCACCATCACATGGTGTGCACCGAATGCGGCGCTTCTGTCGAATTCTTCTCACCGGAAGTAACCAAGATTGAGGAGGAAATCGGCCGCAAGTATCGCTTTGACGCCACGCGCCACAATTTCCAGATCTACGGAATCTGTGAAGATTGCCGCAAGCCACCGCGAAAAGTTGTCTAGACCCCCACGTCACCCTGAGCGACGTTGCTCTGGGTTGAGTTTCTCCGGCACCATCTGATCAACGGCCTTCTGCGCTGCCTGGCGTCCAAGGTCTGCGCCCATATCTCCGGCTTTGTCACGTATGTTGGTTACAGTCTCACGCGCCAGCTGTTCCGGATGGCGTACTGCCTGCGCCAGCCGGCTGCGAGTGTGTTCTCCTGAAGCCGGAGCAATCAACAGTCCCACTCCCGCGCCACAAACCAACCCGGCTATGAACTTAAGCATGGTTTCACTCCTCTAAAAGCTCTGGTTCTAGTACAGATGCGGCAAACAGGCAGGATTTTGGCCGCATAGGGCAGACGTTTAAGTTGGCAGGCGAGCACCGGGAAGTTTACGGGAGGTTTACAGCTGCACTTCCCCCAACGTGTTTAGATTTCATCCAGCAATACTATTTCATCCAGCAATACTAAGGTGGGTTGTGAGCCGCATTCCCGAAAGACACCTTCATCAAAGCACAGATCACGTCGAGCAGTTCAGGAGAGTCGTCCACTACGACAATCCTTGGACGCGCCGGAAGATGCAGCAACGAATCTGGGCATGAGGCACAAAAAATCTGAATTGATGTTGCCATTTATGAATACAACCTCTCCCACCCGCGTTAGAGATATCTAAACACCTTTGCGCGTTAGTAGGGTTAAGTTTGTGCCAGTAATCTGTAAAAAGTATGTCAACCCGGAACACTCATCTGCAATCAGCTCCGCACGGTTGATGGCCACCGCCCATAACTGCGTTGCATCCCAAAAATTATCGGCAATCGCTTCAGGAGAGACTTATGAGAGCTGTTGTTTTTCGCGGAGTTGGTGATATTCGTCTTGAAAATGTTCCCGAACCAAAAATTCAGAAACCCAATGATGCAATTGTGCGGCTCACCGCCAGCGCCATCTGCGGGACTGACCTGCACATGATTCGCGGGACCATGCCCGGCATGGTTCCCGGCACAATCCTGGGCCATGAAGGAGTTGGTGTGGTGGAAGAAGTTGGCACAGCCGTGCGCAATTTTCGCATTGGAGATCGCGTAGTGGTTCCGTCAACCATTGCCTGTGGCAATTGTTCATATTGCCGCGCGGGCTACTATTCACAGTGTGACAATGCCAATCCCAATGGCCCCTCCGCTGGAACTGCTTTTTATGGCGGGCCTGCAACCACGGGTCCATTTGATGGCATGCAGGCAGAGTTCGTGCGCGTCCCGTTTGCCAACATCAATCTGGTAAAGCTGCCGGACGGCGTTTCTGATGATGAGGCCATTCTGGTTTCTGATATCTTTCCCACCGGCTACATGGCCGCCGAGCTCGCAGACATTCATCCCGGCAGCACGGTAGCGGTGTTTGGCTGCGGACCTGTCGGTCAGTTCACTATTGCCAGTGCCAGGCTGCTGAATGCAGGCCGGATATTTGCTGTTGATGCCATCCCAGACCGCCTGGAGATGGCGCAGAACCAGGGCGCAGAAGCCATCAACTTCGAAGAGGAAGATCCGATACAGGCGATTAAAGGGTTCACCGCCGGAATTGGCGTTGATCGCGTGATTGACTGTGTGGGTGTTGATGCCAACCGTGCACATCACGGTCCTGCAGCCACAAAAGGTTTGTTCAAATCTCCTCGCTTCCGCACTGAGCGGATGAAGACCACTCTGGGCAAAGAGAGTGCGAGCAATGGCAACTGGCATGCCGGTGATGCGCCTACGCAGGCGCTCGATTGGGCAGTTCAATCCGTGGCCAAAGCGGGGACGCTCTCGATCATCGGTGTCTATAGCGAACTTGTGAACACATTCCCCATCGGCAATGCTATGGAGAAAAACCTGACAATCAGGATGGGCAATTGCAATCATCGCAAATACATGCCGCGGCTATTGGATCTGGTCCGCAATGGTTCAATTGACCCTGCTGAGGTCTTGACGCAGATTGAGCCGATGACCGATGTCATTGAAGCGTACAAGCGCTTCGATCTGCGCTCGCCCGGATGGATCAAGGTAATGCTGCAACCGCAGCAAGAACGAGTGGTGGCTTAGCTCCAAGAGAGGGCGCTTCGGATTGGCGCCCTCAATTTATGAAATCCTTCAATTTGCCGGTCACGCGAAAGGAATTTCCTGCGAGGCCATAACAACCGAGTTCTTCCTCGTACAATGAACCGGTGGTTACGCTGCGCCGGTATAAGCAAAGAGATTTTTCACGTCTCATGGAGATTGACGAGGCGTGCTTCGTTGAAGGGATCGCCTATCCCGCGGATGAGATGCGCTACTTCCTCGACCGTCGCTCAGCCATAACGCTGATTGCGGAAGATGGTGAGCGAATTCAGGGATTCGTGATTGCAGACCGGTTCAGGTCTCGCCGGGGAAGTCATTCCATGGGACGAATCATCACCATCGATGTCGTGCCTGACGCGCAGGAGAGCGGCATTGGCAGCCTGTTGCTGACCCATGTTGAGCAGGAACTCAAATCCGTGGAATGCGACTACGTGTCACTGGAAGTGGCGGTCGATAACCAAAAAGCGATGCGCTTTTACAAAAAACACGGATACTCCGTTCTGAAGGTCTTGCCGCGCTACTATCTTGATTCCATTGATGGGCTACTGATGGGAAAGAAATTGTAGGGAAGAGATGTCAGGCTTCTGTCCAACGCCACTCCGCGTATTTCTTTCTCAACTCTGATTTAAACAACTTGCCGGTTGATGTGTGCGGCAATTCATTCACAAAAATAAAATCGTCCGGCACCTGCCATTTTGCGAACTTCTTCTCCAGGAACTCCCGCAACTCCTGCGCTGTGGCGGAGATCCCTTCCTTCAACACCACCACCGCCAGCGGGCGCTCCTGCCATTTCGCGTGGCGCACTCCCACAACTCCCGCCTCGCGCACCGCAGGATGTCCCATTAACACATTCTCCAGGTCAACTGAGCTGATCCATTCTCCGCCAGACTTGATCATATCTTTGCTGCGGTCCACCAGCTTGATACATCCATCACGGTCAATCGTGGCCACATCGCCCGTACGGAACCATCCCTCCGTGTTCCACCGATTTTCCGTTCCCGGAGCGTTGTAATAGCTTGCCGCCACCCACGGACCGCGAACTTCCAGTTCTCCCATGGTCTGGCTGTCCCAGGGGGCTACTCCATGTTCGTTGACTACGCGAAGCTCAATCAGCGGCGACGGCCATCCTTGCTTGCAGCGCTGCGCGTATTGCCGGTCTTCCGGCCACAGCAGCATCTCTGGCTTCAGGTGCATGGTGCTGCCGAGCGGGGAAGTCTCCGTCATTCCCCAGGCGTGGATCAAGTGGAAGCCGTGGCGGTCCAGTCCGCGTATCAGTACCTCCGGCGGCGCAGTTCCTCCGCACAGGATGCGAAGATCTTTTGCGGGCCGCCAATCTGCTCCGCGCTTATCCAGCGCTGCAAGGATGGGTACCCACACAGAAGGGACAGCACAGCTGATGGTAACTTTCTCTTGCGTGATCAACTCCAGCAGGCTCTCGGGGTCAAGATGAGGCCCAGGCAAAATGAACTTTGCGCCCACGAGCGCCGTGGTGTAGGGGAATCCCCATCCATTGGCGTGAAACATGGGAGAGCCCAGCAGAATCACGTCATGTTGTGACATGCCAACACAGTCAGGCATCGCCTGCACCAGGCTGTGCAGTACCTCCGAACGATGCGAATAGACCACGCCTTTGGGATTGCCCGTGGTTCCTGAGGTGTAGCACATCGCCGCGCCGTCATCCTCGCCAATGTTCGGATACTTAAAGTCGCCACTCGCCTGCTTCAGCCACTCTTCATAATTTTCGTATCCGCCTGATACCACCTGGCCACAATGGGGCACAACAAAGATGCGTTCAAACTTAACCTTTGCTTTGAATTTCTCCAGCACGGGAAGCAGCACGTCATCCACAATCAGAAATCGGTCCTGAGCATGATTGGCAATCCAGGCAATCTCATCCGGATGCAGCCGCAGGTTCAACGCATGCAGGATCCCGCCCATCACGGGAATGCCGTAATGCGCCTCCAGATGAATGTGGTGGTTCCACATCAGCGTGGCTACGCGATCGCCCTTTCTGATGCCCGCTGAAAGCAAACACTCGGCCAGCCGTCGCGCTCTTTCATAGACGCCGCCCCAGGTAGAGCGATGGATGCTGCGGTCCGGCAGGCGCGAGAGCACCTCCACATTGCCGAAATACTTTCCTGCCCGTTCCAGCACAGCCACCAGCGTCAGGGGCGTGCGCATCATTGTGTGCATCAGAAAGCTCCGTATTGGCGGGCATTTTACAACAACAACAGAATAGCTTTCGCTTTACATTCGAGAGATAATAGAAGTATGAAGCGCTCAGGGATTGCCGATCTGCCCCTGCACGGCGGACATGTTCCACCCTGGCTGGCTGAACGCATGACGCGGCTCGGCACCGGCATCTCTGAAGCTGTGCTTTACCACTACGGCACATCAGAACTGCTCTCGCGCTTGAGTGATCCCTTCTGGTTTCAGGCCTTCGGTTGCGTGATGGGTATGGACTGGCATTCCTCCGGCATCACCACTTCAGTGATGGGAGCTCTCAAGCGTGGCCTTAATCCACGTTCACACGAACTTGGAATTCATGTTTGCGGTGGGCGAGGCAGGCATTCCCGTAAAACACCGGATGAGCTTCGTGCGGTGGCTGATCGCGCGAGTCTCAATGGAGAGGAACTCGCCCGCAAGAGTCGCCTGACTGCCCGGATTGACAACAACGCCATTGCCGACGGATTTCAGCTTTATCTGCATTCCTTTGTCGTTAGCAGGAGCGGCGAATGGACAGTTGTGCAGCAGGGAATGAACGATGCCACCGGTTTGGCTCGGCGGTATCACTGGCATTCGGCCACCGTGCGTGATTTCACTTCTGAACCGCATACCGCCATTGTGGGTGATAGCGTGATAGAAGGCGACATCATGAATTTAGTGGAGCAGCGGGCCACGCCGGCGCAAAAAGCTCTACTTGAGATCGCGCATGAGCATCCCGAACGCACCCTGCAGGAGGCGCGCAAGCTTGCCATGCCGCGGCATCATGACGTCCGCGCCAAAGATGTGGACCTCAAGCGCCTCGGGGCTGTTTTGGCCATTGCTTATGAGCGTGACCTGCGCGACTTCGCATCGTTGTTACTCCTGGAAAATCTCGGGCCACGGACTTTGCAGTCCCTGGCGCTGGTTGCTGAGGTGGTCCACGGGACGCCCACCCGCTTTGCCGATCCGGCGCGCTTCTCCTTTGCTCATGGCGGCAAAGACGGCCACCCGTTTCCTGTACCGTTGAAGACTTATGATGAATCCATCTCCGTGCTGCGCCGCTCACTGGACGCGGCCAAAGTGGGCCGCTCGGAAAAACTGGATGGGTTTGCCCGGCTCGATCGCTTTGTGCGCAACATCGAACAGCTCACCTGTCCGCAAGCCGATTTCCGGCGTTCCCTTGAGCACGAGCACGCCATCTCGCCTTCGCTCAATGGCCGGACTGTCTTCGATGATCATAAAAAGAGAAGTGCCAGGCAGTTGGATCTCTTCTAAAAGTGTCGCTGCCAGCCACGGAGCTCTGTGGGAAACTTTCGCCGCCGAAGTGCAAGTTACCTTTTGATACACGTTTCAGCGAACTGACGCATTGCTATTTTGAAATAAATGAAGTAGTTTTCCTCGCAACAGTCCACCAACAAAACAATTAAAGAGAGGGTGCATGTTCTGCTATCACTGCGGAGCCACTCAGCCTGACAACACAACTTACTGTTCCAATTGCGGGCGACCGGCGAAAGGGCCAGCCCAGTCGCAAACACTATCAGCCACTTCAGCCCCGGCGACTTTTGCTCCCGGAGCGCAACCGTCTTCAACTCCTTCGCCGACGCAACCCTCTACCGCTCCGGGGTCGCAGTGGTTGAATGTTCCTCCCATGGCGCAGCCTGCACGCCCGCAGGCTTACCAACCTTATGTGGGGCAGCCGCAAACCGATGGTAAGGCCACAGGCAGCCTCATCCTGGGGATTCTCTCCCTGCTGTGTTTTTCCATTCTCGCCGGCATTCCCGCTGTGATTCTGGGACACATCTCACGCAAGAACATTCGCCAGAGCATGGGACGGCTGAAAGGTGATGGCATGGCCCTGGCCGGTCTGATCATGGGCTACATCAGTATGGCCTTTATTCCCGTCATTCTGATCATTGCCGCCATTGCGATTCCTAACTTGCTGCGCGCCAAGATTGCCGCCAATGACTCCGCGGCTGCTTCCATGGTACGCACCGTAAATACAGCCCAGGTGACGTATACAACCACTTATCCGGCAAAAGGCTACGCGCGTGACCTCGCCACCCTGGGCCCCGGGCCGAGCGGAAGATGCGGCACGGAGTCTGAAACCTATGCCTGCTCTCTCGATGACGCTGTAGCAAATCGCAATGTCAAGGCTGGGTATCGCTTTAGCATGACAGCCGTATGTGATGGCACTTGCACTGACTACTTGGTTGTCGCCGTTCCCATCACGGAGGGCTCAACTGGATCAAAGACTTATTGTTCCACTTCAGATGCGGTCATCAGGTTTAAACGTGGAAATGAAGTTCCGCCGTCCACTCCCGAAGAATGCCAAACCTGGCCGCCCCTCTCCTGATCACTCCCGCACAAAAGAGATAAGAAAAGGCCGGTTCTGCCGGCCTTTTTCATCTTGTGTTGAAACTGCGTCTCTTTACTTCACGTCCACCAGTTGGACATCCATAATGAGCGGGGCATTCGGTGGGACCTTAGGAGGAGCGCCCTTTGCTCCATAAGCGGCTGAAGCGGGAATCCTGAGCTGGCGTTTGCCGCCCACGCGCATGCCTGTGATCCCTTCATCCCAACCTTTAATTTGCATTCCATTTCCAATGGTCAACTCCAGTGGGATATCAGGATCGTCTGTGGCGCCGAATTCTTTCCCGTTTACCAGCCAGCCCATATAAAGGATAGAAACCTTTTTGCCTTTTACTGCCTCCGCTCCTGTTCCCACAGTGATGTCCCAGTACTTCACCCCTGAAGCGGTTGTATGCGGTGGACCGGAAACCTTGCTGGGCGTGGCTGAAGGACTTGGCGACGGCGTGGCCGCGGCTGTGCGTTTAGAGCTGGTCCGGGCCCCGAGTTTCTGGGCTGAAGTTGCTGGCTTGTTGGCTTGTGCCGCCAGCAATACGCTGGCAATTACCAGCATGAATACAAAAGCAGATTGCCGCATCTGCGCTCCTTGGGATGATCTGCAACGAATGTAACGTGCCAAACCGAATCATAGCGAAAACTCTCAGCCATCAGCAATCGCCAGACTCTCGCTGAACCCGTGCGCCTTCAGCCGGCCTTTTTATGGTTACCTGCAGACCCTGTTCTCACGTGACGTGGACTCCCTTTTGCTGCCGGACGTACGATCTCTTATCCGGATACGGACTTATTCTCCGGCACAAGGTTCAAAGTATGCGCCATTCATTCATTTCGGTCACCAGAGAGACCCTGCAAATGCTCAGCGGAGCCGCAGGTCTGATTGCTGGATTCGCCGCCATCTCTCTGGCATTCCTGATGCTTCAAGGTTCCGCCGCGACCGGTTACCGCTCCTTGAGCACTGCCGCGATTGCTGTTTTTGCTTTGCTTCTGGGGTCCCTTGCCGGAGTACTGCTTCGATTTTCCCTGACCAGGATTGATCCTGCACCAAGCATGCACGCACACACATTGCACGCTCGTGTACACACGCGTCATTAAGAAGCGCCGCATCGAAACGTCTGGGGAATCGACAATTGTGCCTTCACGGTAGAAATTCAGGTGGTGTGATTTAAATCCCTGCCGATGGCTCGCCCACCTCAGTGGTTGCTTCACTTGCCCTGTAAGCCGCTATCCCGCAGCCAATCAGGCCAAGATGCACCCAGGAAAAGCCCAGGAGCGTGCCCTCAGTTGCCTGAAATGTGAGGAGATAAATTCCGCAGGCCGCTACCAGCGCCAGGAGTTCAGGCGCGTCTATATTTTGCAGTATCTTGCGCGCGGCAAGTCCCAGTGAGATCAGGAATCCGCTAAACAACGCGAACCCAATGATACCGGTATCATGGAGCACTCGGATTTCGGTATTACCCAGCCATCCTTGTGCCTCCCAGTCGGGGCCTAAACTCTGCCAATCGAAAAGAAGCTGGAAACTCGCGGTCCCATTGCCGAGAATCGGGTGGTCCAAAAATTGGTCCACCCCGAGCGCGAGTTGTACGGCACGCGTGAATGTGTTGGGGTCCGCCGTCACATCCGTAACCTGGACGGTGCTGAAACGTTCCATGTAGGAAGCAACAAGCAGCGGTGACAGCACTACTCCTCCCAGGGCAGTGGCCAGAACCAGTCGCCGCAGCACAGGCCAGCTAATCCAGCGCCGATAAAGCCCTACGAGCACCAACAGTGAGATCACTGCCGCGTACGCCAGCACAGAAGCGCGCGCAAAACTCACGGCCATACCGGAAAAGCTCAGCATGTAACCCATCAGATACCAGCGGTTCTTCTGCTTCAGATACATCACCGCCATCATCACCGTGCAGGCGGCACAATAAGATCCCAGAATGTTAGGTTCGTACTGGGTGCCATAAACTGCAGGTATACCCTCATATTGTTCCATGCTTAGGCCAAAGCCGGCTCCGAAGAGCTTGTTGGCATAGATGGCAACCGTGGCATACAGGCCTTCCGCGGCGCCTATCACCAGCAATATGCGGAACGCACGCCGAAAAGTGTTTTCACTTCCGGCCAGGATCCTCAAAATAAAGTAGGGAGCAATGACCAACAGCTGTTCCAGCGCCCATTTTGTGGTCTGGTTCGGGTCTATGGACATGAACCACGAACTGACAAGGTTGATCACCATGTAGCTCGCCAGCAGCCAGTCGGCTCTCAGCCACTCAATCTTTCCTTCACGCGCATTCCACGCCCAGGGAAGCGTTAGGCACAAAAACCCCGCTAGCACGTGCTCCGGGCGGGCATTCACGCCAGAAACGGGGACGGCCGCGCGCGGCATCGCGGTGGCAGCGATCAGGCAAACGGTGCCGACATATACGTTTGCGCCGAGAAAATAAACAAAAGCCAGTACGACGGGCGCAACCGCCAGCGCAAGAATCACAACCTGAACAGGCCCTTTGTCAATGAACCAGATGGCGCACGCCACTGCGGCTGCCAGTGCAAACAACCACGCCGTAGGATCAGGAACATCGCGGATTACAGAACGGCTCTCCACGGGATAAGGTGGATTATAGCAACCGTGATGCATTGTGTTTTACGTGTGTATTGCTCAAGGATGCATTAAAGCTTCAGTTGGTCTTGTACCATCTTCTGCTTGTATCGCCATTACTTGCTTCCTGATATCGCTGTTGCGCCTGGTGATAAATGCCCAAAAGCAAGGCGAGGTTTTGCGCCCCGGTGAATTTTTGCTCAAAAACCATTCGTGCAGCTTTTCGCAGAGAACGTACCTCTGGCAGGTTCTGCGAACACCACTCCACTCGTTCGCGCAGGGCGGTTACATCTCCCGCAGGAAAATGGAATCCGGTCTGGCCATGTACCACTACAGACGCGCGTTCGCCTAACCCAGAGGTCACAACCGGTGTTCCCACTGCGAGAGCCTCAAGCACCGCCCGACCCATGGTCTCGTACATCGCTGAGGGAAAAACCAGGAATTCAGCCTCGCGCATCAACTGCAACACCTCAGCAGGTGGCTTGTGGCCCAGGTACTCTATTTGCGTACTTCTTGCTGCGGCTGCTCTCACCTGATCCGTAAGTGGTCCATCGCCAACGATCTTTAAAGGCAAGGTCTGCTGCGCGGTATCCCACGCCCGCAGCATGGTAGTTATTCCTTTTTCCGTGCTGAGACGGCCGACGTAGAGCGCGTATCCACCTCCACCAGCTCCTGCGGTGGGAGAGGAATACACAAAATTTGGTTTCACTGCGATTTTTTCAGGAGGAAGACCTCCTTCAATGTATTTCTCTCGCGCAAATTCACTGACGGCGATGTACAAGCGTCACTTTCCTGGTCCACGTACTCGCGAGCCTGTGCATTCCTGCCATACAGGCCACAACCGCGCTCCCCGACCGGCTTTCGCGGTAGCAAGCGTGCGCAATGCCCGGCCATGCGAACGACTTCCCGAGACATTCATCACAGATATGCCCGTTACGAAACAGCAGGGCATTGACGCACATGAGCCTGTAATTGTGCAGTGTCTGCACCACCGGAACACCTGCGCGCGCGGCTGCGTAATAAACGGAAGGCGACCACAGCGGAAAAATGTTATGGGCGTGCAAAACATCGAATGGCCCGGCCTGAAGTGCCTTCGCCACCCGCTGACAGGACTCCCATGACCACACGGTATTCAACGCGGCTCTTGTACGGCCGATTTGCTCCACTTCCGCATTGCTTTTCTCCAGCAACTCCACCTCATGGCCGTGCTCTCTGAGCAGGGCCACGTCATCCGCCACGGCCCCGTCCTCTCCCCCGGAAACCAGATAACGATTGTGGAGCATGAGGACACGCATAGGCTGGTTAAAGCACTCGGGTTCCGGCAACTTGCGGCGCCGCAATTGTGCGCTTGCTGGTTGAAAGCCAATCCTGGAACATCAACGCATTCCATAGCGGATACTCCCAATTTCGTGTTCCTGAGAGATGCTCTTTCCATTTTTCGCGAATGGGATCTGGATTCAGAAATCCACTGGATGTCATACTCTCATGCGATAGCAGGTCTTCTGACCATTCCCGAAGCGGTCCGCGCAACCATTCTCCAATCGGGACTCCAAATCCCATTTTTGGCCGCTCCACAATCTCTGGCGGAACATAGCGGTAGAGAAGCTGACGTAGAATCCACTTGGCCTTTCCGTTGCGGATTTTGAAATGAAGAGGCAGCTTCCAGGCAAACTCCACCACACCATGATCAAGGAGAGGCACGCGCACCTCAAGGCTCACCGCCATGCTGGCGCGGTCCACCTTGACCAGGATGTCATCAGGAAGATAGAACAACAGGTCGGCAAGCATTGCCATTTCCGTGGAAGTCGGTAATGTTTTCAGTTCTGCAAGCGTCTTCAGTTGGGTATCAGGTTCTTGTGAGCCAATGACCACACGCGCAGGTTCACGCCAGTGAGACATGGCATAGAGATAAATCTCGTCTGGAGTTCCCCTGGAAAGGAAATTCGCAAAAGCGTTAAGTTTATCTGGCGCACCTTCTTTTAAGCGGTCCGGCAACGGTAGATGACGGAACAGTCCATCCACAGGGCCTGGCGGCAATGAACGGATCAGTCGGGCCATGATGCGACCAATAAAGTGCGGAATTTTTTCAACCTTATTCCACATCGAATCAATGAAAGGGTATCGGGAGTATCCTCCAAACAGTTCGTCGCCGCCATCTCCTGACAGGCTTACAGTTACCTGCTGACGAGCAAGCCGGGAAACGATATGTGTTGGGATTTGAGAGGAGTCTGCGAACGGCTCGTCGTACATGGGCGCAAGCTGCGGCACCAGATCCAGCGCATCTTTTGCAGTGACGTAAAGCTCCGTGTGGTCTGTCCCCAGATGGTCAGCCACCTTTCTGGCATAAACAGCCTCATCGTAGGAGTTCTCATGAAACCCGATACTGAAAGTCTTTACCGGCCGGCTACTCTGGGACTGCATGAGAGCCACCACCGTCGATGAATCAATTCCCCCGGAAAGAAAGGCTCCCAATGGCACATCAGCCACCATCCGCAGCCTGACAGCCTTCAGCAATTTTTCCTGGAGTTGGCCCACTGCTTCTTCGTCGTTGATCTTGAGCGGGTTGCATATTCCGTCCCGGGCAATTTCCAAAGCCGACCAGAAAGGCCGGATATCAGGCTGCAGATCGCAATCCAGGCAGAGGATGTGTCCCTGTGGCAGTTTATGAATCCCCTGATAGATGGAATGTGGCGTAGGGACGCAAGTGAAGCGCATATACAGCGCCAGAGCATTACGATCAATTGTTGCCTCAAATCCGGGAAACTCACGGATCGCTTTTAACTCTGAGGCAAAAACAAAAGTTCCGCCTGTGTATCCGTAATACAGAGGTTTGATACCGAGTCGATCGCGCACCAGATACAGCTTTTGTTCATGGTGATCCCAAAGAGCAAACGCAAACATTCCCACAAAGCGGGCCACGGCCGCGCCCAACCCCCAACGCTCGATCGCAGCCAGCATCACCTCAGTATCGGAATGTCCGTGCCAAAGCTGTTTGCCGAGTTCAGCCCTGATTTCTTGGAAGTTATACACCTCACCATTGAAAACAACCCTGTACCGGCCGGAGGCGGAGACCATTGGCTGGCGCCCTTCAGGAGATAGATCGATAATTGACAGCCGTCGGAATGCCAGCCCGACGCCGCTTGAATCGTCGTAAAAGGTTCCGCTGTCATCCGGTCCACGGTGGGCCAACCGGCGGGCCATACGTTCCAGCACATCCAGCGGTGGCTCGGCTAGCCTTCTAGTTTGCCAAAATCCTGCAATTCCACACATAGTGGTTTAGTGGCACACGCCAAACGGTCAACTCCTGCCTCAACGCTCGGAAATCGTAGTGAGTAGAGCTTTGCAAGCGACTCAATTGCGCCATTATATCGGACGGTTCAGGCGTCATCACCAGGTAGAACTGGCAGGATCTCAGGTAAAATCCTACCCGGACTTTAAGCCGCGACTTCAAAATGGATATTCATCGCCTATACCAGCCTCTCTTGCTGAGGTTCCGGCGCAAGAGAATGCGGTGGTTCGTGGAGATGTTCAGAGTCTCAGACTCCACGACGATTCTCGATATGGGTGGCACTGATTTCAACTGGTCGCTGATTGAGCAGCAACCCAGGGTGACCATACTGAACAGCGGTACCAATTTTGCGCCCAGGGAAAACTGGATCATTGGTGACGCCTGCGACACGGGCCTGCCGGATAGGTCTTTTGATATTGTGTTCAGCAACTCAGTCATCGAGCACGTGGGTGATGCACATCGTCAGCGTCAGTTCGCGAATGAATGTGTCCGTTGCGGCAAAGCCTTTTTCGTACAGACACCGAACCGCTGGTTCCCAATAGATTTGCACACTTTCTATCCCTTCCTGCACTGGCTCCCGCAAAGGATTTTCAAGAGGCTGATTAAATATTCACCCCGGATTTTGCTCTCCGGCCGTGCCGAACTCCTGGAACTGGAAAATACCCATCTGCTCGGGAAGAGAGAACTGCAGAAGCTGTTTCCTGGAGCACAGATTATCGAGCAGAAATTTCTGGGTGTGACGAAGAGCCTGATTGCGGTTGCGCCTCTTCCTTATCCGAATTTGAGAAGCGGTTCAGCATCTCAGCCTCATTGCCCGTTTTGAAACGGTACTTCAGATAAAAGAGGTACCCGGCAACCCAGATGGCAACGATTCCAGCAACGATTGCCAGAATGGATAGGAGCGTCATTGCTCCGATTCTAGCACCGGGAGCGCCCCATAAATCTGCTGGCAATAGAAGCCTTGCGGCTCAGTTACAATCAGCTGAATGCCTCCCGACACCACGAACTCCGGAATCTGGGCGCATTACCAGACCCGGCACCTGGAAGTGTTTGCTGCTTCGCGCGCACGGCTCGATTTCATGGTTGGTCTGGCGGAGAAACTTGCTCGCGGTCGAAGCCTTTTAAATATCGGTTCCGGTGACGGCTACCTGGAACGAACAGCGCAGCAAAGAAACTGGACTGTCATCTCCGTTGATCCGGATCCAGGGACGGCAGAGCGTTTAAAAGCTCTGGGGTTAGACGCTCGCTGCGGCAGTATTGAATCCCTGCCGGTCGCCTCTCAATCTCTCGATATTGTGATATGCACAGAAGTTTTTGAGCATCTCACGGAAGTAAGCCTTGAATCCGGGCTCCACCAGATCCGGCGCGTTCTGAAACTCGGAGGCCGATTGATCGGAACAGTGCCATACCGGGAAAACCTCACCGAAAATGAGGTCTTCTGCCCCGATTGCAAAAAACGCTTTCACCGCTGGGGCCACCTGCAATCGTTTGACGAAGGCAAGATGCACGCTGCAATTGGCAAGTCTTTGCACGTCAACCGGATCAAGCCCGTGTACCTGCCCGCCTGGGACGCCACCGACTGGAAGGGGAAGCTGAGCCTTTTCGCAAGGCTCGCGTTCGCAAGCTGCGGAATTCACAGCTCTGAATCCTATCTTCTCTTTGTTGCTGCCAAGTCTTCCTGCAATGATGCTGGAACGGATTGATCGGCAAGCCTCTTTGCCACAGACGCGGCCGGAAGGAAACGGTCATTCCGCAGAATTCTGACCGTAGCGACAGCCACAAACGTCAAAGATCCCATATACACCAGTGACGTTGAAAGTGCGATCCCTGCCACTCCCAGAGGCTTCATCAAAATCAGATTCATCGTCACATCAATGGCGAGGTTGACGGCGGAAGCGTACATCAGAAGATCGTTTCGGCGGATTGATGACAGGAAACGCACGAATAGCATGCCCCAGATGAAAAAAGGAATTTGAAGCGAGTAGTAGATCTGGACCTTGCTGACGAGAGCACTATCCGCTGCAGTAAATGCGCCGCGCTGATAAATCAATCGAACCAGAGGCTTCGAAAAGGCAATTATCAAAATGGTAAACGGTACTGCAGCGCTGATGACCAGGAGTGAGTAGCGCTTCAAAGTATGGCGGCAGCCTTGCCAATCCGCGGCAGCCACCATTTTCGAAAAATAGGGGAGTACTGCTGTACTCAATGCGGGTGCAGCGGTGGTCAGAACCATATTGACGATTTTATTGGCGTAACTAAGGGCTGCCACGCTTCCCGGGGCCAGCATTGCCGCCATTGACTGATCAACCACCGTGGTACTTCCCATCAGGAACGAGCCGGCCAGCATAGGCGCATACTGCCTCAGGACACATCGGAGGTTGTCATCTATCCCGGTCCATTTGAAGTTGAATCGCGTCCCATGTGCCCGCAGAAGGTATACCAGCATTGCAGCTTCCAGAAGACTTCCCACTGCGGCGCCTGCTGCAAGTGAAAATGCTCCAACTTCACGTGCTGTCACCAGGATAAACAGGATCGTAACGCTCGGAGTAAGTACCGGAATCACTGCTGGCAATGCAAATTTCTCGCCAGCGTTCAGGACCGAAGAGGCCGTTGCTGCGATTCCGCTGAGCACGACCCAAGGCAATAAGGTATAGAGCAACTTGCGCGTGAGATCTAATTTCTCGGGAGAGAATCTGGACCCGAGCAGCGGCAGATAGTAGGGTGCGAGCAACGCCATCAAAACGGCAATGCCAATCAGCGCGATAAGGGTGATGAAAGCTACGTTTGAAACCAATTTGTCTGCAGACTCCTGCCCTTGTTTGTGTCGAATTTCAACCAGAACGGGGATCAATGCCGCCGCCAGTGCACCGGTCAGCAAGTTCATTACGAACGAGGGGAGGAGATAGGCGATCAGGAACGCGTCCAGTTGATCGTTGCGGCCAAACCTCTGAGCGACTACAAGTTCCTTTCCGGCAAGGGCAATCTTGGTCAGCAAGCCCAGGAATCCGATGGTCAGGGCTGCACGAAAAATACGCCGGTTGATAGTATCCAGACCGTCTTTTTTTTGAGCAACGGGAATGGCATCAGATCACAAACTAATGGGGAACAACTCTTGTTCCATTGAAGCAAGCAGGCGCATCTTGCGATTGCGCGGCGCTATTATAGCGGACAACCATTGAACGCAGGTTTTCCGGGATCCAGTGGCCGCAGGGTATTTGCCACGCTCAATCTGCTTTGCTAATGTTGCAAGCCGCGAACCGTAACTTCAATTGAAGAGTTCAAGCCAATCCGCCGGACCGGTCGAAGCTGCAGCGGGGAATTCCGCTTTGCAGCCTCTGAAGCAGGAAAGATTTGGGTTTGGAAGAAATTGGCGAAAATTTCTCTCCTCATTAAATGACGACCGCATTTGTGTAGCTGAAGAATCGCTTACTTCCATGCTGCAGTCCGCCAGCCTTGAAGGTCGCAAACCGGACCTCGTCATTGATGCTTGTAACCCCCGTGGATCCCTGCTGGCCAGACTTAAGACTCCCGGTCAGAGCAAAGGCAACAATGAATACGTTTTTTGAGACTGGCATCGCTCTGATGGCAGGCGGCTCTTGCAAAAAGCGCGTTCTCTTCATCGTCCCCGCATTTAACAGAGGAGCGGGCGGAGCCGAACAAGTTGTAAGTACCATCCTTCGTCATCTGGATCGCAGCGATCTTGATTGCCACTTGGCCACAATTCAATCAGGAACGGAATTTCTCAATACCATTCCCGAAGATATTACGATTCACCAGCTCAATGTTTCACGGATGCGATATGCGCTTGCGCCTGTAGTCAGTCTCGTGCGCCGATTAAAACCGGCTACGGTTTTGAGTACCGTCAGTTACACCAACGTTCTTCTCCTTATTGCGCGACCGTTGCTTCCTCCCGGAACAAAGCTCATCATTCGAGAAGCAACTACGCCAAGCGGATTTTTACTTCACGAAACAACCAGTCCTGGACTCTGGCAGTTTTTTTTCCGCCGGGTTTATCCCCGTGCTGATCGAATCATCTGCTTGACCCGCTCAATGCAGCAGGAATTTCACGAGCGCTTTCACATTTCACAGCAGAAACTGGTGCAGATTTACAATCCCGTCGACTGCAGTTTTATTCGCAAAAACTCCGGCACACACGCGAATCCATACAGCGGTGAGGATCGCAATATTGTCGCTGCTGGCAGACTCCGGCGGGAAAAAGGGTTTGATGTTTTGATTTGTGCATTTGGCTTGGTTCGCCGCCAGTTGAGCGGAGTACAGCTGACAATTTTAGGTGAAGGACCAGAGGAGTCTGCTTTGAAGGAGCAAGCCAGTGAACTGGGGCTTTCTTCCAACATCCATTTCGCGGGTTTTCAGCAGAATCCGTGGCCTTATTTTGCCCATGCGGATCTCTTTGTCTTGCCTTCGCGTCTTGAAGGCATGCCCAATGCTCTTCTGGAAGCTCTTGCGCTTGATACGCCCGTGATTGCGACCGAATGTGTCGAAAGCATTCGAGAACTCCAAAACCTTGATTCTCGGATCATTACTACTTTACCGGAAAATCCAGAGGCACTAGCGGCTGCAATGGTGACAGCCCTCCGGCAGTTGGACACTCGTCAGGCTCCACAAAGTACAGGCGAGGACAATTTAAGGGTGCTCAATCCTGCAGAAATTGCATCACGCTACAAAATGCTCTTCTGAAATGTTTTGTGCTATTCTCAACCATCATTCTGCTTTTCATCTCATTTTGCCTGGTGCTAGCCTTTAGCACTACGATCTTCTTGGAATCGCAGGAGACATTCTGAGCGTTGCTCTCATTACCGGTTCTGCCGGACTGATCGGCTCGGAAGCTGTACGGCATTTCGCGGCCAAGGGCATGGACGTGGTCGGTATCGACAATGACATGCGCAGGTACTTCTTTGGTGATGAAGCTTCCACCAACTGGATGCGAAACCACTTGACAGCGTCGGTTCCAAATTACCGGCATCACGCGCTCGACATTCGCGACCAGGATGCAATCTCTCAAGTATTTCGCCGGATGGGCCAGAACATTTCTGTGGTTGTTCACACGGCGGCCCAGCCTTCACATGATTGGGCCGCTCGCGAGCCATTCACGGATTTCAGCATCAACGCCACCGGTACGCTTAATCTGTTGGAGGCTACGCGTAAGTATTGTTCGCGGGCCGCGTTTATTTTCTTATCCACCAATAAAGTCTACGGCGACGCTCCAAACTCGCTGCCTCTTGTGGAACAGGGCAAACGGTGGGAAGTTCATCAGACTCACTCCTTTGCTGCGCATGGGATTACTGAGGAGATGTCGATTGATCGCTCAATGCACACCCTTTTTGGCGCTTCAAAAATCGCAGCAGATCTGATGACGCAGGAATACGGCCGGTATTTCGGCATGAATACTGTGTGTTTTCGCGCAGGCTGCCTCACTGGGCCCAACCATTCCGGCGCCCAGTTCCACGGCTTTCTTGCTTACCTGATGCGTTGCGTCGTGACCGGAACTCCTTACAAAGTTTTCGGCTACAAAGGCAAGCAGGTGCGTGACAATCTCCATAGCTCGGATCTCGTTCGCGCCTTCGATGCCTTTGTGGCTGCGCCACGTTGTGGTGAGGTCTACAACATAGGGGGCAGCAGGTTCTCCAACTGTTCCATGCTTGAGGCCATTGCGCTCTGTCAGCAGATTTCCGGGCGCCAACTGGAGTGGCAATACGTGCAGGAGAATCGCGCCGGCGATCACATCTGGTGGATCAGCGATATACGGCGGTTTCAGTCCCACTATCCGTTATATTGCCTGCAGTATGGGGTACCGGCCATAATGCGTGAAATTCATGATCAGAATGCCGAGCACTGGCAGGATGGCCATCGGGCCGCCCGGGCATGAGCCCAAAACCCAAAAAAGAATCTTCTGGGCATTCTGGTCGATCCGATTGATCGCGCTGCAGCCACTGCGTTGGTTATAGAAGCCGCCGAACAATCACATACCCTTTCGGTTTCCGCCATCGCCGTTCACGGCATTATGACCGGTGTGCTTGACCGGCTTCATCGTTATCGTCTGAACCATCTTGAGTTAGTTGTCTGCGATGGCCAGCCGGTACGCTGGGCGTTGAATCTCCTTCACCACTCCGGTCCGCGTGAGCGGGTCTATGGACCTAACCTGATGCGCGACATCTTGCAGGCTGCATCGCAAAAGAAAATTCCAGTGTTTTTCTTTGGCAGCACGCAGGATGTGCTTGCGAAGATGTGCTGCAACCTGAAGGAACATCATCCCGGCCTGCTGATTGCGGGTTCTGAACCTTCCAGCTTCGGATCGGTGTCGCCGCAGGCCGCGGATGCAATCGCAGCACGTATCCGTTCCTCGGGAGCGAAGATTGTATTCGTGGCACTCGGCTGCCCGCGACAGGAGGTATGGGCGTATGAGTATCGTGAACGCATAGGCGTTCCTATTGTGGCAGTGGGCGCTGCGTTTCCGTTTGCGGCCGGTACGCTTCGTCAGGCGCCGAACTGGATGCAGGACCGAGGACTCGAGTGGCTCTTCAGGCTTTGCAGTGAACCACGCCGCCTCTGGCGCCGCTACCTTGTGCTTAGCCCGATTTATCTTCTTCTCGTCTTGTTTCAGTGGCTTGGATTCTCTTTCCGCGAAACCGGCCTGGCGCCTACGGATGAAATCCTGTACGGATGACGATTCTTTGCGGAAAGACGCTGGGCGGAGTTATGGTGGGCGGTCAAAGAGTTCGAAGTGTGGACCTCCTGCTTGTAAGGAGACAAATCCTGTCACTAGCAAAGTCCTGTTCAGCTATTTGAATCAAAGACTTACCCATAACCGTTCGCACGGAAGGTATTGCTACGCCTCGCTTTTCAACGCAGGACTTCTTAAATCACGATTGACAACAATTGAGCTGCGGCGGCTATTGGCCAACAAATATGAGATAGGCTGGCACGTGTTTCTACAAAACCGAATCTCGAAGCGTCAATTACATCTTGGCTTGAATCATATCGGAGAAGGAGGGGTATTTGTGCCTCAGGTCCTCGTCTGTCAGTCAATTTACCTGAATTGGAGATGCGAGGCTTGGCGAGATCTCGTATCTTTTTTCAACCTGTGATTCAAAGATTATTAACCTTTAGCTATGCACTGCTACCAGGTTACTTCTGATTGTACTTGGGTATCCGAATACCAAAGAGCAGCTGCGCCCGCCAGCCCCGAATAAATTCCATAGCTGGCAGGCAGTAGCGGAATCTCTCTTGCCCGTGGATTGATGGTCCAGAGCAGAATGCCGGTCGCGATTTCATTCAATTCCTTTTTTAAGCGCTCTCCCACTCCGCCGCCGACGATGATGGCGTCGGGTTCCAGCAAGTCGATAATGTTTCCCAGCCATACAGATAACAACTGAATGACTTCATGGGTAACCTGCTTTGCGACCGGATCGCCTGTTTCGGCTGCATCGAAAACGGCCTGCGTGGTGAGTTTGCCGTTGTTGCTCATCTTATACAGGGAGCTGACTTGGTGCACTTCTTGCCTGATCTTTTGCATGGCTGTTGCGGCAATGGCCGGGCCGGAAACCATGCTCTCCACACAACCTTTCTTGCCGCAGCCACAGCGCACCGGTGCATTGTAATCAATTGTCATGTGCCCACCTTCGGCGGCTGCGCCAGTTCGTCCATGGAATACCTGCTTGTTGTGGATGATGGCTGTACCCACGCCTGTCCCAACAGTGGCGTAGAAAATCGATTGATAGTTCTTACCTGCTCCCCAGATGGCCTCAGCCAAGCCGGCCGCGTTAGCGTCATTTTCCAGACGAGTCGGCAGGCCATACTTTTGCTCCACCTCGTCACGAATGGGAAAATTTTGCCAGCACGGCAGGTTCGGAGTTTTGAGAATCAGTCCCTGTTTTGGATCGAGGGGTCCAGGCGAGGAGATTCCGATGGCGCGAACAGGATCAGGTGTCGACTGCAGGGAAGATTGGATTGCCTCGTGGACACACGCCATACCATCTGCGGCTGTGCCGTCGGCCACCATGGGCACACGCACTTTGCCGAGGATCCCGCCGGCCTCATTGACCGGTCCTGCGGCCACCTTCGTACCTCCGATATCTACGCCCAGAACACAACTCGCCATCTCGGATCCTATTCCGTGGCCACGCCGAATGAGAGGCTCTTGCGAAAGCCGTCGGTCTTGTAAAACCCGTAAACAATGCCGGCCGCCAGCCACAGAACGCCCGCCACTTTTGCTTGCCATCGCAGGTTCAACCATATGAACAGGCAGATGGAGAAACCCAAAAAAGGCATCAGGAAGTTGGACCAGCTCCTTTCCTTGCGACGGACGAAATAGTGAGTGAAAGCCGCCGCATTCACACCCATGAATGCGATGAACGCTCCGAAATTCAGAAGCTCAGCTCCAAGTTGGTAGCTGAGAATGAGGGCGCCGGCCAGGGCCAGCATGCCCACAAAAATTACGTTGTTGCGTGGAATGCCAGTTTTTGCCGCGATCGCGCCAAAGAACTTTCGGGGGATGGCGTCATCGCGGCCCATTCCATAAAGCAGCCTTGCCGCGGCCAGATGGGCGGCCACTCCCGAACCGATATTCGCTACCAGCAATGTGAAATTCACAATCTGAAACAGGATTGCACCGCCTGCTCGTCCGGCAATGAAGACGTAAGCGGTGTCTGTATCAGGAAACTCACTTCCGGGCCAGACGAGCTGCGCCACATACACCTCGATGGAAGCCAGAATTCCTGTGATAAGGCAGACCAGTACAGTGGCGAGCAGAATGTTGCGGCGAGGATTTTCAGCTTCTTCTGACAGGGTGGAAATCCCGTCAAAGCCCAAATACGTCAGCACCGCGATCGAAGTACCAGTAAATACGGCCGGCGCGGAAAATGTTTTGGGATCATAAAAGGGATGAGTAAAGTAGCCGGGGCCGTGGTCCGGGACTCGCAACAAATAGCGGATTGCAGCGATAAGGAACAGCAGGATGACAACGCCCATTCCGGCGGCGAGGCCCTCATTGATCCGCGCCGTAGTCTTGACTCCACGAAGATTTAGAAAGATAAACAACCCGGCAAAACCGACGGCCCACACCACGTAGGGAATTTCAGGAATGACGTTTCCTGCCGCTTTGCTGCACCAGATGATGCAGATCAAGGGATTCAGCAGGTAGTCCATGGTCATACTCCAACCGGTGAGGTAACCGAGAGCCGGGTGGAGTTCACGGCCGACGTATGTATAGGCGGAGCCCGCACTGGGATAGACTCGCGCCATCCTGCCATAGCTCACGGCCGTGAATAGCATCGCCACCATGGCAATGAGAATGGCCGTGACCACGTGACCGTGAGCTTCTTTGCTGATCACTCCGAAACTGGGCATCGGGGCGGTCGGCTGGACCACAATGATGCCGTAAATAATCAGGTTCCACAGCGTGAGCGTTCTGCGGAGTTCACCGCCCTGAGCAGTTTGGCCCCTCGTTTGTGCCCTTGCCATAAAAGGTTCTCTGCGCCGCTCAGCGGCAACCTTCTTCTCCTGGCGTATCAAAAGTTCATCTTCAATCCCAATTGCATTTGCCGCGGGTTATGGGTTGATAGGGCCCGGCCGAATGTGTCATCGAACAGGTCTGTATCGATCTGATCGAAGTTTGTGTGATTGAAAACGTTGAATGCCTCAACACGGAACTGCATCGCAACACGTTCGCTCAACTTTGCATTCTTGAAAATCGAGAGATCCCATCGCTCCAGGCCGGGTCCCTTTATGCTTCCAACGGGCGCGTTCCCCGGACGAATGACATTCGGGCTCACATCGGCGAATGCCGCGGTATTGAACCACTGCTCCGCGGTATGAGGTGCGCCGCTATTGGCATCGCTGATCTGGTCGGGCCTGGCAAGCGCGTTGGTGTTGGGATCCAAAAGACCCAGACCAGCCGGATCTGCACTGATACCGGTCACCGTCAGCGGCAGGCCGGACTCATAAGTAACGATGCCGGACAGTTCCCATCCTCCGAAGGTGTGCCCAATCCATCCACTCTGCGTTTTCAACCACGGAATGATCCACACGAAGTTGGCATTGAAGATGTGCCGCCGGTCGAAAACCGCCGGCCCATAGTCACTCCGAATGTTTGTGTTGTCCTGAGGAGTGGCGAAGTCACTTTGGGCATTCGTAAGCGCGTGCGACCAGGTGTAGTTGAAGTTCAGAAGAGATCCGCCTTTCAGGCGTTTCTGCAGGCTTGCCTGGAGCGAGTGATAATTGGAACTAAAGGCCGTCGAGGAGACATTGATAGCGCCAAACCCCTTGAAGGGCCGTACAAAATTAAGCTGCTGCACGGCGGTAGAGTCGCTGTTCGTCGGCGTAGGAAGGCCGGCGGCGATATAAGCTCCGGGTGCAGGTTGGTTGATGTCTACTATCCCGATCAGGTGGTGTCCTTCAGAGCCGTAATAGCCCACGTCCAGAAGAAAATCGTTCGGGAAATGGTGCTCGATATCCAGGCTCCATTGCTCTGTGTACGGCAGCTTGAAATTGGTCTGAACTCCTTTGATGAATTGTGGGTTCAAATCCACGTCAGGTGTTGCCGAAGCAGGATTGCTCAGCACCGTGTTGGAAATGGATACATTGCCGACGAATGGAGGATTGGAAAACAGGTTGTTTTCTACGAAGCCAATGGCGGGAGAGTCGTAGAAGATACCGTACCCGGTGCGAATGGATGTCTTACCCTTCCCAAAAGGATCCCACGCGATGCCAAGTCGAGGGGCCACATTAATCGTCTGTTGATCGCCAACAGCGCGCCCAAACGGAGAGTTCTGCCCAGAGACGATGACGCCATTCAAAGGGACACCGGTTCCGGGAACAATCAAACCGCTCGCCGGATCAATCTGCTGAGCCTGCGCGGGATCGTAAGCCGCAGGTGAGAAATTACTGTTCCGGTTCTCCGCGTCGAAAGGCTGGCCATAATGAGTAAATCGCAGCCCATAGGTCACAGTGAGAGTGGGCCTGACATGATATTCATCCTGGGCGTAGAAATCTAAAGAGCGCTGCCGTATCTTGGCGGCGAAGTCGAGTTTGGTTTGCGTGAAGTTGCTGACGTTGCCCAGAAGAAAGCTTGCCCACTCCTGCTGAAACGTGGTGTCGCCGTTCGGGTCAGTGCCAAAGAAGGTATACGATCCGTTGCTGGGATTTGCTCCCGCATCGTTCTCATTCTTTTGATAGCGATGGTAGCTGAATCCGTATTTCATTGTGTGACGGCCCTTGATCCAGGTGAGATTGTCAAAAGTGTTATGGTTTCGATTGATGTCCCGGTACGGACCGAACCCAAACAATCCCGCGTTGTTGCCGTTTTGGAAATTCAGATTGGGAATCCTTTGCAGGGAAGAGGTGAACGGCAACGAGATCGCGGCCACCACATCGGGCGATGCCGCAAACGTATTCAACCCTATGGGAGTTGAAATAATTGCGCCGTACGACCACGCATACCCCACCTCGTTAAGAAGGTTGGCGCTCGGGGTGTAGGTGCCCTTGAGCAGCAGGTTCTTCCCCGGAGAGTTTGTGTCCGTAGTTGCAAACCCGGGAACATTGGCCTGGTCGAACAGGCCGGCGGGATTGATGGTGGGAATGGAATCGTTAATCCATCGGCCAGTCAAATTCAACTTAGAGCTCAGGATGTGGTCAATGCGTATGATCTCCTGCCGGTAGTTGAACCGGTTCCGGCCATTAATGATCAATTGGTCTGTATTGGGATCCTGCGGCAACGGAAATTTCGAAAAAACATCCTTGAGATAGGCCGCCGAGGCTGGATTGAAAGCGGAGGGACTGATAGTAGTGCTCTGGGCCAAACAGTTTCCGCTGCTATCGAAGCTCGTGCAGACCGGATTGGCGAAAATCCCCTGCCGCTCGTTGGCATTTGGGACTGTCGTATTGAAGGGAGTGAAAGTGATGATGCGACGGATTTCCTCGGAATAAAAGAAGAACGTTTTTGACTTACCGTTGTAAACCTTGGGAATGATCACCGGGCCGCCGAGGGTCCAGCCGAAATCGTTATACCGGAGCGTGGGCCGTTCCACACCAGCCTGGTTATTCAGAAAAGGATTGGCGTTCAATACGTCATTGCGGAAGAATTCGTACAAGCTGCCATGAAAGTTGTTGGTCCCGGATCTTGTAACCACATCGATTTCGCCACCGGCCCCGCGCCCCGATTCAGCGCCATACAGGCTGCGCAGGATCTTGAACTCAGCGATGGCATCGACGCTCGGGATAATTCAACAGGCTGAAATTGCCCCCGCGGTCCACGTTATCAGCGCCGTCGATCGTCCAGTTATTTTGTGAAAAACGATTTCCGTTGACGGAAAAATCAATTTCATTGGTCCCACCGCCGGGAGTCTCGACACCCACGAAGATATTGTCGGAAGCGGCGGAAGAAACACCGGGCGTCAGTGCCACCAGTTCTTCATAATTTCTCTGGCTCAGTGAGAGCTCGCGAATCTGCGTGCCGCTGATGAGCCCGCTCGATGTTGCGGACTCGGTATCCACATGCAGAGCATCGGCTTCAACCGTCATTGCTTCGCTAACGGTGCCCGGCGCCAGGGCTGCGTCCACGCGCACCTGGTCGCGAATGTTGAGCTCAACATTGGTTCGATTTACGGTTTTGAACCCCTTTGCCTCGATGGAAACGGAATAATGACCAATGGGCAGCAGAGCGGCCGTGTAGCTGCCGTCTTTGCCGGTGGTCAGCTTGCGAATGACGGCGTTCTTCTCGACGTTGGTAACTGTTACCGTAGCGCCGGGAATTACTGCGGCAGAAGTGTCAGTAACGGTTCCAAGTATGGTGCCTGTGGTTTCCTGGGCCGCAACTGTGAGGCAGGCAAACAGGAAGAAAGCAAGACTTACGACAGCAATTCTGCTCAGTGACATCGGTTCCTCCCCGGCGGGGCCGCTAGCCAGTGGAGAAATCTTTTAAAACGTTTTAATACGGTTGTCAAGTACGTTCGGCGTGTGTTCCCGGGGCAAGCAGGCGAGTGGATTCGCGAACTACCAGTTCGGGCTGCATCTTGCGACTCTGCATGGTCGTTTCCGAGGGTTCAGGTGCGGCTCGCAGCCAGTCGATGATCATGGCCGCCGCTGCATCGCCCATTTCTTCCATCGGTTGGCGAACGGTCGTGAGTGCCGGGAACAGTCAGGCTTGCCGGAGCCACGTCATCAAACCCGATGACGGAGCACTTGTTCCGGAATCCGGATTCCGGCGAGCGTCAAGGTTCGTATGCTGCCCATGGCTGTCATATCATCGAAAGCCATGATCGCAGTGAAAGGCCGGTTCCGGCGAAGCAATTCCTCGGTGGCCTTGATGCCTGCTTCGAATCCCGAGTTTGGGCTTCGCAATTCCGGCAGATCGATACAAGTTTAGGATCAATGTCAAGTTTGGCAGTACGCGCATAAGAGCGAGCTCCCTTCCATCGTTTACCGCTATCCGGCAGCAGCCGCGGGCCCTCGAATGAAAGCGATGTTCCCGGTGTCCCATGAGAATGAAGGTGCTGCAAGGCCATCTGCGCTCCGGCTTCATTGTCAACGAGAACCGAGTGCATCGAGGCGCCTTGCAATTCACGGCCAATGATGACGGTGGGGATGTCATGTTTCTCCAGATCAGCCAGCAGGTTGATATCGGCCAGAATCCAGTTGGCCACAACAATCAAGCCTTCAATTCTCTGTCCCAGCAGAATTTCAAGGTGGCGTTCAAAGCGCGACCATTCGCTCTGCGCGTCGCCCAGAATGGAAAGATACGATGCCTGATAGACGGTATTCTCGATTCCTTTGAGGATGGGCGTGCAAAATGGATCTGAGAGATCAAAAACAAGAATCCAATGGCCCGATTACGCTTGCTCCGCAGCGATCGTGCGAGAAGATTCGGCTGATACCCCAGTTTCCGGGCCACCTCTTCAATGTGCTTCCGGGTGCGCTCGGGAATATAACGGGCCAAAGGCGCTTGATTGAGAACAATGGAAACGGTGGCGGCTGAGAATCCGCTTTGCTGGGCAACATCGCGGAGAGTAGTGTTTCTCGAAGTCCGTTTTTTTCGCGTTCATACAAGTAGGCCAGGGATCAGCGCAGCTGCAGAACCTCCCGCTGATTGTACGACGGACGGATGTTCCTTCTGACATTTTGGCACGCTTGACAGCGTGCGGAAGAATGCGATTTACTAAATCGTTTTAATTGCCCTTCTTGAGGGAAGCGCATGCGCCTGGTTCCGGTCTGGATACGGTTGTTACTCCTCTTGCTTCCACTGTCACTTGCTGCCGCGACCGGACGTCAAAATGGGCAGGAGGGCCAAAAAGTTTTGCTGGCCCAGAACTGGATCCTCCAATCCTCCTGCAAACTCAATGCTACTGGAGAGCAAATCTCTGCTCCCGCATTCAAGGCGGAGGGCTGGCACCATGCCCGTGTACCGAGCACAGTACTGGCCGCCCTGGTGGCAGACAAGACGTTTCCCGATCCTTATTTTGGCATGAACCTGCGGTCCATTCCCGGAACCACTTATCCGATCGCGACCAACTTTGCCCATCAGCCCACGCCGGAGGACAGCCCATTCAAGTGCTCCTGGTGGTATCGGACCGAATTTTCATTGCCGCTACAGTTCAAAAAGAAAAACGTCTGGCTTCATCTTGCGGGGATTAACTATCGCGCCAACATTTGGCTGAACGGCTCAAGGATCGCTGATTCTGAGGAAGTTGCGGGCGCCTATCGCGAATTTGAGTTTCAAATCAACGGGGCGCTCAAGAGCGGACAGAAAAACGTGCTCGCGATTGAGACCTTTGCTCCCGAACCGAAAGATCTTGCCATCAACTGGGTGGACTGGAACCCCATGCCACCAGACAAGGACATGGGGCTCTGGAAGGACGTGTCTTTGACCGCGAGCGGCCCAGTGACTCTACGACATGCGTTTGTAACCAGCAAAGTCGATACCGGCCTCTCCAGGGCTAATATCACCATTTCCGTTATGGCACGCAACGCTACCGATCACGAGGTACGAGGGATATTAAAAGCTTCTTTTGGCTCAGTACGCCTGCAGCAAACCGTCAATCTCACGGCTGGCGAAACCAAAGCCGTGAGCTTCTTGCCTGAGCGCTTTCTTGCATTGACGCTAGACCATCCGCCGTTGTGGTGGCCCTATGAAATGGGTCAGCCCAACTTGCAACGACTCAGCTTGCGATTCGAGATCAGCGGCCAACTCTCTGACGCGCTCACTACGCGCTTCGGCATACGTGAGATTACATCCGAACTCGACGACCGCAACAACCGCCTGTTCAAAGTCAATGGCAAGCGGCTCCTGGTTCGTGGCGGCGGGTGGGCCCCGGACATGCTTTTGCGACAGTCAAAAGAACGGCTGAAGCAGGAATTCGCTTATTTAAAACATCTGCACCTGAATACGCTCCGCCTCGAAGGCAAGATGGAAACAGAGGGCTTTTTCAATCTTGCGGACGAGCAAGGCATTCTGGTGATGGCAGGCTGGTGCTGTTGCGACATTTGGGAAGAATGGGACAAGTGGCAGCCGGAAAATCATCGTGTTGCCGTAGAGTCCCTGCGCAGCCAATCCTTGCGCCTGCGAAGTCATCCCAGCATTCTTGTGTGGCTGTACGGCAGTGACAATCCACCTCCACCGGAAGTGGAGCGAGAATATCTGGAAGTGCTCAAAGAAACGGAATGGCCCAATCCAGCAATCTCCTCTGCCTCGCAGGCGCCTACAACCGTCACCGGCGTTTCTGGGGTGAAGATGACCGGACCTTACCAATATGTCCCTCCGTCATACTGGCTCAATCCTGTGGCCAACACTTTGAAGCTTGGAGGAGCATTTGGTTTTAATACGGAAACCAGTCCGGGGCCGGCGGTTCCCACGCTTGAATCGCTCACAAAGATGCTGGGGAAAGATCATTTGTGGCCAATGGATGAGGTCTGGAACTATCACGCCGGAAGCCAGGAGTTCAAGAATCTCGACATTTATGACAAAGCTATGAATGCGATGTACGGTGCTCCGGCCGGCTTGCAAGATTATTTGCGGAAGTCGCAGGCGATGGCCTATGACGGCGAGCGCGCCATGTTCGAAGGCTATCGTCGTAACAAGTACACCTCGACTGGAGTGATTCAGTGGATGCTGAATAACGCCTGGCCCTCCACGATCTGGCATCTCTATGATTACTACTTACAGCCTGCGGGCGGGTTTTACGGCTCGCGTAAAGCGAATGAACCCGTGCATATTCAGTTCTCTTATGACGACCGGAGCGTCGTGGTTGTCAACGGAGGCGCTGCGATTTCTGGATTGAAGCCAGTGCGAGCTCTACGATTTTGAATTGAAAAACAAATTCTCCGAGGAAATAAATTTCGACGCGCTTAGTGGATAGCGTCCAGAGACTCTTTACGATTCCCGAAAGCAGCGACGAAACTCGCCTCTCATTCGTGAGATTGCAAATCAAGGACAAGAACGGAAGTTGTCTATCGTCAAACTTCTACTGGCTTCCCGCTAAATACTCAACCTTCGACTGGGGAGCCACAACCTTTGAATACACGCCCTCCCCTTCCTACGAGGATGTAACCCAGCTAAGCACGTTGCCAAAAGTTAAATTGAAAGCCGGAGTTTCGCCTGCCTCGGAGAATGCCCACATAACAGTGCGCGTGGCGAATCCGGGAAAGAGCCTGGCGTTCATGGTGGCTTTAAAAATCGTAGACAAGGCAGACGGGCATGAGCTCCTGCCGGTGTTCTGGGATGACAACTATTTTGAGCTTATGCCTGGCGAATCGAGAACTATAGCCGTCCATTACATGCCCGGCCAGCTTCGTAAGGTCCGGGGGATGAGAGTTGAAGTGGGGGGATGGAATGTCGAGCCGCAAAGCATCTTGCTCCCTTTACACGCGCCGCGCTAGGCTCAGGATGCATATCAAAGCAAGTGGTCTTTTTGTAGTCGCGTTGGCGTGCTGCAGTGCTTTTGCGCAAGTCTTGAATCCGCCTTCGCAGACCAGTAATCCGCCTTTGCCTCCGTTGCACCCGAGTGTGCAGGAGCGTTTGGGTTATCCTGCCAATGCTCGCCTGGTGATCATTCACGCGGATGACCTGGGAATGGCCCACTCCGTGAACCGTGCCACGTTCGAGGCACTGGAAAAAGGGTGGATCACCTCCAGCAGCATTCTGGTGCCGTGTCCCTGGTTTCCTGAAGTAGTGCACTTCGCGCAATCTCATCCTGAGGCAGACCTTGGCATTCACCTGGCCCTCAACAGTGAATGGATCGACTATCGCTGGGGACCCGTTAGCTCGAAGGAGAAAGTTCCAACCTTGTTGGACAGCGAAGGCTACATGCCTTTGGATGAAACAATTGTTGCGAAGCAGGCAAAGGCCTCTGAAGCTGCGCTGGAATTGCAGGCGCAGATCGATCGCGCGCTCAGTTCGGGTATTCATATATCTCATCTCGATACACATATGACGGCGCTCGTGGGATCGCCGGGCCTGTTTGGCGCGTATCAGAGTACTGGCAAGAAGTATCGGCTTCCAATCTTAGTAGGCGATTACAAGATTCCGGCCGGCGCCACCCTTTCACCCAGCGAGAGCCTGGTACAGCGCGTGATAGGAATTAACCCGGGGATCGCTCCCAAAGAATGGGCTACATGGTACAAGAACACTCTCGCCGCCCTTCCGCCCGGCGTCTACGAGTTGATTGTGCATCTTGGGTACGATGATGACGAGATGCGCGGAGCAGCGCGGGACCATCCCGACTGGGGCGCAGCCTGGCGCCAGTTAGATTTCAATATGGTCAAGAGTGCCGATTTTCAGAATTTCCTGCAGGCACATGGCTTCATCCGGATTACATGGAAGCAGTTAGCGGGCGCGTTGTTATCGGACCGGTAGTAGGTCATTCGCGATGATCGACTCAAGTGAACTCGTTTCATTTGGAAGACCAAATCGACGCGGAAAAATTCATAGCCAAACTTAGACCAGCATTTCTAGCAAGCGTAGCACTCACATCTAAGTATAGGACGCAGCGTGCAGCCCTGGATCGACTCTTACTGAATATAAGCTGCTGAGGCGCTTAAACGGAAGGGTTACGCATCACAGGATGCTGCTGATTCCTTCCGAGCATCTTTTTCGATTTTCTCCGCTTGCGTGGAGTTTTCTGCTGGAAGAACAACGCCACAGGGATTTACGTCCGCGCCCGGAACACCTACATCCCCTCACAGTCGAAAGGCGCTTCAGACATTCTCGGGATTCTTCCTGGCGGGTCGGCTTCTCGCAATCGAGGTGAAGCGGCCAGGAGGCAGGCCCTCAGAGCAGCAGACCGCCTTTCGTGCAGGAAATTAACAGCAGGGGAGGGCTCGCATTCTTCGCGTATTCAGTCGAGGAAGGTATGGAAAGCACAAAGGCTGCAACTCGCGAAAACTGCAGTAAAATACCATCACCCCCAAAGATTATCTAAAAAATCGGGTCGGATTTGTGGTAAGCCTTGACGATATTCTTGAGCGCCTCTTCCCCTTCTGTAATTTCGGGGTCGTCGAATTTTTTATAAAGCCCCAAGAAAAGACGCCGATTAACAGACTATTCCTCAATGAAGTTCGGATGAACATTGATAAGGTGTCCCCGACAGACCGAAAGCACGAGAACCAGAAGATCCAGGACGAGGGTCTCGAAAACCGAGATTCAGACTTGCCGGATGCAAGAATCACAGCGCATTAGGTGAATGGAAGTTTTGAGGACTGTCCATCCGTATTTCAAATACCGCCACTTAGATTTCTTTTCTTTTCGCCCTTGCGAGCTGGGACGGATTCCAAGTACTCAGGACAGGCAAAATGGACAGACCAAGTGCAACTGGAATTCCATGACATATTACAGCGCTCATTGGAATAATGTGAACCACGATAAGCTGCTGCGCATCCGTGAGGCTTTTAGCATTCATGACCGAGGGGGCGCGGCATTACGGTCGAAGCAAGGACTGATTAAACAGGGAACCGTCCCGAAAAGGACATCAGATTTAAGGAACCGCCGGGGGAGGAACCGAAAGCTGATGCAACACCTCGTCAGTAAGCCTTTTTTCGATTTCATCGTATATTTCCGATGTGCGTCGCACTTTTCCTGTCTTGATATCGGAGAGTTTCTTGCCCACTGCCGGAGTGACTTTTTCAATGAACCGTAGAGACAGTCTTGCCGAAATAACAGCTCCTTCAATATTTGAAATCAATTGCTTGCCCATCAGCGCCGCAAATGGCACGAATTCGTATCCCGGCATTTGTTTAGGGTCCATTTCAAGCAGCTTTTTCAGCGCCGTGTTTATCTCAGTGATTACGCCGCGCTCACAACGCCAGAAGAACGACAGGAAATCGCTGCGCGGCCCAATACTGTAATCGTTTATTGGCAAAAAAGGGGAGACTAATACTTAATGAATGGCACGATGCAGGTTTCAGCAGCTCAACTCGTTATTGCTTTGGTCGGCGCAGCCGCGATTAGCGGAATCGTCACAGGTCTCATTGTCGCTCTCTCACAGTGGCGTGAACGTGTGTCGCGGCGAAAAGAACTATTGCTTACGTCCGCAATTGACCTCGCCAAATCTTGGTTTGCCCGAGCATATCCTGAATGACAAGGAACCGAGTCGCCTGAAATTATTATGGTCGCCGATTTCCATGAAATGCTTACCGAAGTCTTCGATACAGGAGATTTCTCGAAAGAAAACCGGACGCGAGTAGAAAAATTTCTTGACAGCCGTTTAGAAAGGGCTAAACAGCGTAACCGCTCGCGAAGATACACTCCACCCCTTTCTCCAGGTACCCTTCACTGAGATAAGCAGGTTGTCGAAGTCCGGTCTGAGATATGCAGCCCTAAGACCTCAGAAACGCGCAGGGCCGCAGTCAAAAATCAGCAGCAGCAGAGTGTGAGGCCTTTTGTCCTTCGGATGGCTTAAAAAGCGAGAATTCTGCTTATGGCTGCCGTTCCATACACCGGAACGGGCTTCTGTTCTTCTTTTGCCGGGGAATTTTTAGCGGAGAACAGCGCCACGTCAGATATGCATTTACCGCACGAATTCGGTTATTACATGAGGCGGAGGAAAGCCCCTTATCGCGCATCCGCATGACAAAGTCAGTCAGGTCATCTTTCGAAGGGTTCTCGGTACCGAGCCATTTGAAGGATTCGTCGATACCACTCAATTGTGCGGGGAGAAACGTTTTTGAGATATTTCCGTTCTTTTACAAAGTTTTGAAACGACATCTGAAGCCTCGAAGGAGGCAGGGGGTCAAACGGACGTTTGATAATCTCTTGAATTCGAAGTAAGTCACTGAGTTGTAAGGGTTTGGTGGGCGGTCACGGACTCGAACCGTGGACCTCCTGCTTGTAAGGCAGGCGCTCTAACCAGCTGAGCTAACCGCCCATCCGCGTATCAACTTCACCATTATACAAAGCCTGTGGTATTCGAGCCGGAGAAGTATTCCAGAAAGTGCCGCCGTCAGCACAAAACAAAGGCCCTGATGCGCAGGGCCTTCGCAATTACGAGTGAAAAAGAGGATGGATGTTCCTGTTCAGGTGTCAATGTTTACGCGCCCTGAACAAGCCTGCCCCAGCGATCCCAAACCGAGTAGTCCGAGCAAGGGAAGAGGAGAGGCGGTTTGCGGGAGGTTCTTGCCGGTTGTTGCCTTCCGGAGTTGTTGCCCGTTTGAGCTGAGGTGCTTGCGTTGTTCTGGTCAGATGCAGCGTTGCTGTTCTGATCTGAAGTAGAAGGAGTTGTCGCCGATGAGTTGTGGCCGGTGGTTGAAGTGTTGCTGTTGCTCTGGCTGGTCGAAGGCTGGGTGGTCGAAGACTGGGTTGTGCTCGGTTGCGAGCTGGAGTTGGCGTTGAACCGCTTCCACTGCCCGTCTGTGCTGCCAGGCACACACTTGCCAGCAGAAGAGGAGAAGCGAGCCACATCTTTTTTCATCCTAAAAACCTCCAAGGTTTTTTGCGCGATAACTCCTCCTGATAGATGGCCGGTTGCAAGCTGAAAACCCGCGCTGAAAGACGCCAGAGCGGATGGTTACTAAGGTCATGCGACTACCAGGTGGCCAGAGCTAAAGCTGGCAAGATATATGCTACATTCCAGCTCTCGGGAAAAAATAAATGGCCACTTTGCTCGATAAGCTGCCGACCATTCTGGTTTTGGCAGTGCTCGTCGGTATTTTTGTCGCCCTGCGCAGGCATGTGAAATCTCCCAGGCTGAACCTTTGGATTGCCGCGTGGGGATTGATCTTTGCTCACTTCATTACTGACTGGCTGGCCTCTGCAGATCCAGATGCTTCACTGATGGCGGTGGCAAGCGAAGTAGCACTGCAACTTTCCGCCATATTCTTTGTTGCTTCGCTTACGTCATTCTTTGAGAACAGAAAGCTCACGGGGGCGCTGATTACTTTGTTTACAGTGCCGATGGTCACCTACACCACTGCACTGTTCTATGACCGCGACTGGCGAATCCTTTACATCTTCTGCTCCTGCCTGCTTTTTTTCGGTTTGCCGTTGTTCGTGGCTTTATTGGGTAAGCTCCGCCGTATCTCGTTGGTGTGGGCTCCGGCCACAGTGATCATTGGCGTGGTTTCCATTATCCGTGCCTGGCGCCACCAATATGATTTCGGTTTTTTGGCGCTGCTAACTCTAGGGTTTGCTTTGCCGGGTTACCTCTACCTCAGACGTTATCGTCGCTTGTCACCTGGGGTCGTTACCAGCGCAGGCGGATTTCTGCTGTGGGGCGCGGTGTTCCCGCTGGGGTATTTTTTTGCCACTCACTTTCCAGCCGTCAAAATCAATCCAGAGATCTGGAATACGCCGAAATTTTTTGTGGCTTTCGGAATGATTCTGACTCTGCTGGAAGACAAGTCCCGCTACCTTTCAGCGGCCCAGAAACGTGAGCACAAAGCCAATGAGCAAATGCAGAAATTTGCCGCCATCACGTCGCGCCTGTTGACGGGCGTTGATTTAGCCGTAGCTTCCCGGGAGATCGCTGAGGCGATTGCTGAAACCAGCACTTTTTCTCGCGTCTGCATTGTTTTGAGCAACGACGGCAAAACGCTCTTTCCTGCCGGATACGCAGGCATGGAGCCTCAAGCAATCGCGCAGATCGAAGCCAATTGTGCCGGTTTCTGGAACATGGAGCACATGTTTGAGATATTCCAGAGAGGCGAGAAAATAGGGCAGAACTCGCGACTGATCCGTGCCGATGAACTTGTTCCATTCAAATTGTCGGTGAGTTCCCGTGAGTATCCGCCGGACCCGCGCTGGCAAAAGGGCGATCGCGTCTTCATTCCGCTGCAATCCACTCGTGGCGCCTACGTCGGCTGTATCTCCATGGATGATCCTCGCGACCTGAGGCACATCAACCTGGAAGATCTTGCCAAGATTGAGCTTCTGGCCGGAGATCTGGCGGTTACAGTGGATAATGCCGGTCTGCATCGGCAACTGGTGCGCTCTGAAAAACTGGCGGCCATTGGCCAGTTGGTTGCAGGCGTCGCGCATGAGTTGAATAACCCGCTCGCGTCAATTGTGGGCTACTCCGAGCTGTTGACGGACGACATCAAGGAAGCTCCAGCCCGGCAGAAGCTGGAAAAGATGATCCGTGAAGCCCAGCGGATGCGACGCATCATTGAAAACCTGCTGCGCTTCGCCCGGCAGAATAACCTGGAAAAAAAATCGGCAAATCTTCAAACTCTGTTGCAGGACGTTCTGGCGCTTCGTGAGTATCACATCCGCAATCACGATGTTGAACTGAAAATACAAGTGGAATCAGATCTTCCTCCGGTAGCTCTCGATGAAGACCAGTTCAAGCAGATCCTGCTCAATCTGCTGAACAACTCTATTGATGCCCTGGAAGGACGAAACCGGAAGTTAATCCGCATAGAAGCTTTGCGCCGCGGAAATCGTGTTTTGCTCCATTTTGACGATAATGGCCCCGGCTTCAGCGATCCTAACCGGGTCTTCGATCCTTTTTACACTACCAAGCCTGTGGGAAAGGGAACCGGACTAGGCCTTAGCATCTGCTACGGTATTGTGAAAGAGCACGGCGGAGAAATTCAGGCAGCCAATCTGGCCCAGGGCGGCGCACGCGTAGTTCTGGAATTGCCCGCGGACACAATGCCGGCCCTGGCCGAGACGCCACTTGTTTCCTAGAAGGTCAAGCTCTCCTTAATAAACAAGCAAAAAACTAGAACACTTCGCGTTCTCACGCTGTCCTTCTCAATGGGATGGCGAAATGGCCGAACAGGCGATTCTTGGAGACGCGGCCCTGATTGGGGCAAAGACCAGCGATGCTGCGGCTCCAGAGCAGAGGATTGAAGCTCTGGCAGCACAGCACATGCGCATGGTCTTTCGCATCTGCTGGTCCATTCTGAGAAATCACCACGATGCGGAAGATGCTGTCCAGGAATGCTTTCTGCGCGTTTTGAAGTTTCAGGATCGCATACATGAGGTCCGCAATCCCAAGACCTGGCTGGCTCGCATTGCCTGGACCACCGCGCTTGATAAACGTTCTCGCAAGCCTTTGGATGAGAGATCTTCGGCAAAAGAAAATCTGCTGGAGCAGGACCTCATGGAAAGTCTTCCAGATCCGGCACTCCCCTTGGAACAACTGGTTGCGGGAAGGGAACTGCAGGCCATTCTGGAGCGGCTTATTGAGACTCTGCCCAACGAATTACGAGAGCCAATTGAACTCTCTGCTATTCAGGAGCTGAACTCTACCGAAATTGCCGAGATTATGAAGATCCCCGCTGAATCGGTACGAACTCGCCTGTTCCGCGCCCGCCGGCTGCTGAAAACGAAGCTTGCCGTCCTGCTGGAGGTACAGAAACATGACTGATCGGGACAAGGAAAAACAGCTCGATGAACTGCTCGATTCGTTGCTCTCGCATTATGCCAGCGCGGAACCGCGCCCGGGATTGGAGACGAGAGTCCTGGCTCAAATTGCACAATCCCGCAGAGACAACAACGCAGGTGTGACAGGGTGGCGTTGGCTGGTTGCCGGAGGGGCACTGGTGGCTTCGGCCGTCGCGTTGGTGATTGTGGTGATGGTGTTTCGAGCTGGGCAGCGGACTCACTCCTCGCCGTCACTGGCTCAGAGCGGCCATACCCAGCAGGTGCCTGATACACCCAAATCTGTTTTCAAGTCTCCAGTGGCCGTGAGCAAAAGACCGGTTTGTAACCACAAAACAATTGTGGCGCAGGCTGCTGCGCATGGTGCGGTATCCGCGGAGCGTCCGGCTGTATTCCCCACACCGGTACCGCTCTCTCAGCAGGAACGATTGATGTTCACTTATATGGCGAATACACCGCGACAGGAAGTTGTTTCACAGATCACAACTGATGATCAGAAGGAAGCTGCGGCATTCTGGGCACAAGCAGACCCATTGCCTGGAACGCTGCGTCCAGCACTTACCAGATAAGGAGCTAAAGGAATGAAACGTATTTTCATGGTGATAGTGATATTTTGCGCAACAGGGGCTACATTGGCAGCCCAGCAGGAGTCCAGCAAGAAAGACCAGGAGTCGGCGCAGAAAAATGTTCAACCCCGGCAGGCAGCGGCGCCTGTTTACAAACTGGCCTTTGCCATCTATGAATTGCAGGATGGCAAAAAAATCAACCAGCGTGATTACAGCGCAGTTCTCCGTGGCGACAACAACTCGAATGAACTCAAGATCGGCACCCGGGTACCGATTGACGTCGGCGAAGGAAAAACCTCGTACGCGGATGTAGGCCTTGATCTGAATTGTTCGGTTATTGAGACCTCTGATAACAAAGTTGACGTTCGGATTGATATGACGGTGACCAACTTTGCCATACCTGAACAAAACACTGATCCACGCACGGCTGGGAGCCGGCCCGTACTGCGCGGCGTGACACAACGCGTTCGTACGGTTCTGACCACAGGCAGGCCGCAGATCGTCACCAGCATGGATGATGTGAATAGCACCAAGCGCATGCAGATGGAAGTAACGGCTACAAAAGTCGAGTGACTTTGTGATTTTTGCTGAAGGCGTCCCATAGAGGACGCCTTTCCAGTTTGGCCGGCTTTTGCATCGCTAAACTGATTGCTTTCCTGAGAGATAAGCCGCAAAATCATTCCTGAGGCTCGTTCTTTTAAGGTGGTTCTACTCCGTCCCATTGTTCTTCTTCTCTGGGCAACGTTCGCGGTGGCACAAGTGCCTCAACGCGCCCAGCCTGCACCCCTTTCTGCAACGTCTGTATCGGCAGCGCGAGCAGAGTTTGTCCGCGGAGACTTTCAAGCTTCTGCCGCCGCGTACCAGATTATTGTCGAAAAGTCTCCGTCGCTTGCGGAAGCGCAGTCCGGTTTGGTTCACAGTCTGCTCAAGCTGGATGAAGTTGATGCGGCTGAGCAGGCCTCAGGAAATGCACTCCAGGTACTGGCCCAGTCGCCCCTGGTGCTGGCCACCGATGGTGACGTGAAGTTTCGTCGTGGCTTGCTGGAAGAAGCACGGGATCGTTACAAAGCAGCGATTCGTTTGGATGAAAAGTGCGCGCGAGCCTGGTTGGGAATGGGCCGCATCGATGCTGCCGAATCCCACCGTGAGCAGTCCCGCAAGGCATTTGAACGCGCCCATGACCTCGATAGCAACGACGGAGACATTCTCTACTATTGGGCGCTTGGCCTGCCATTTCCACAAAGTGTTTCTGCGCTGCAAAAGCACATGGCGGAGTTCCATGACGACGCGGAAAAGGAGCGCCATGAGCGTGAGTACATCGATTTTTTGAAAGCGTTGAACGGACGTAAAGTATGGGTCTTGGCCCGCCCGGTTCCGAAAACAGAAATGAAGCTGCAGCCGGTTGTTTCCCGCTTGCAGGACGGGCCGCGCGCATTTTCTCTCAAGCTCAAGCTGAATGACCAGGTCAGCGCCAATGTAATGCTCGATACAGGCGCTTCAGGTCTGACCATTTCGCAGAAATTGGGGGAAAAGGCGCACGCTATCATGCTTTCAGAACACTCGCTGGAAGGAGTAGGGAACTCCGGCCCGGCGAAAGGATACGAAGCCTGGGTCGATAAAGTAACCATCGGTGACCTGGAATTTCACGATTGCCAGGTGCACGTATCTCCGCGAGACAATCCGGATTACGATGGCCTGATAGGCACGGATGTTTTTGAAGACTATCTCGTCGGCATTGACTTTCCTTCCCGCAAGCTTCGCCTGGAGCCGATGCCCGCCAAGGCCAGCAACGATTCCTTTACTCCCTTTTACCGCTTCGGCCACATCATGCTGATGCCCACCAGCGTGGGCGACACCGCACATGGGTTGTTTGCACTTGATACCGGTTCATCTACTAACTCCATGTCACCGGGAATAGCACGCAGTGTAAGTACCGTGCGCAGCTCTAATATTCCGGTCAACGGCATCAGCGGCAGTGTCAGCAACGTTTTTACCGCTGACCAAACGGTGCTGCAGTTTTCCCGCTTCGTCCAGCCGCACGAGAACATGATTACGTTTGATCTTCATGGAATCAGCAAAGACCTGGGAACGGAGGTCTCCGGCCTCATCGGGTTTGCCACTCTGAAGAAGATGACCATCACAATCGACTACCGGGATGGTCTGGTCGGCTTCGATTCCAAACCGTAAACAACTCAGCTATTAGCTTATGGCTCCCAGCCGCTAACTTAACGTGATTCACTTCAAATAGTTACACTCATCCCGAGAGTGACCGGAGCAGTTGGCTTGACTGAACAGCAGCAACCTGAAACACCCATCGTCTGCATGCACACTGGATTCGCGAAAAGCGTATTATGATCGGTCGCTTTAACTAATTTTGAGGAGCCGGTCGCAGCCATGATCTTCCGGAAACAGGGCATCTGCCTGATTTTCGTTGTTTGTCTGACGCTTGCACTATCTGCGCAAGCGCAAACCACGCCGAACGCTTCGTCCGAACAAAAACATGCAAAAAAATCCTCGACCGGTGCGCAGGCCAAGCCACAAAAAGTTGCGGTCGCAAAGCCCGGCACGCCTGCACCCATGGTGGATGAAAAGCTCTTTGGCGCCATGCGTTGGCGGCAGGTGGGGCCGTTCCGCGGCGGACGGGTGTTGGCGGTAACCGGCGTACCCGGCGAGCCCAATGTTTTTTATTTTGGCGCCGTCTCCGGAGGGGTATGGAAGAGCAATGACACCGGGGCAAACTGGCAACCGCTCTTCGATAATCAGGATATCGCCTCCATCGGAGCGATTGCCGTTGCGCCTTCTGACCACAATGTGATCTACGCAGGGTCTGGCGAAGCCTGCATTCGCGGCAATATCACCTATGGCGACGGCGTATACAAATCCGTGGACGGTGGCAAGACGTGGAAGAATATCGGCCTCAAGGATTCGCGCCATATTGGCGCTGTGATTGTTGATCCCAAAGATTCCAACGTCGCTTTTGTGGCGGCGCTGGGTCATGCCTATGGACAGAACGAAGAGCGTGGAGTCTTCCGCACCACTGATGGCGGCAAGACCTGGCAAAAAGTTCTTTATAAGGACAACAAGACCGGCGCCATCGATGTTGTGTTTGATCCCAATAACTCGAATACGCTGTTTGCGTCGTTGTGGGAGGTCTACCGCAATCCCTGGAGTCTGAACAGCGGCGGTCCGGGCAGCGGGCTTTATAAGTCCACCGACGGCGGCACAACATGGACGCGCCTGGAAGGGCATGGGCTGCCTCCCGGAATGATGGGACGCATTGGCGTTTCTGTGTCAGGGGCTGATTCCAATCGCGTGTACGCCATGATTGAATCCAAACAGGGCGGGCTGTATCGCTCCGATGATGGCGGCACGAACTGGATCAGAATCAATGAAGATGGCCGGCTGCGGCAGCGCCCCTGGTATTTCTCGCACGTCTTCGCTGATCCAAAATCAGCCGACACTGTGTACGTCCTGAACACAGGGATGCTTCGATCCACGGATGCGGGCCGCACCTTCAATCTTCTGCCAGCTCCGCACGGCGACCATCACGGTTTGTGGATTGATCCTGACGATCCGCGAAGGCTGATCAATGGCAATGATGGCGGCGCGACTATTTCCACCGATGGCGGATCCACCTGGACCACACAATACAATCAGCCCACGGCCCAGTTCTATCACGTGATCACAGACAATCGCTGGCCGTATTACATCTATGGCGCGCAGCAGGACAACAGCACAATTGCCATCAAGAGTTATGACGATGATGGAGTGATCGGCCGCCAGGACTGGTACGCAGTCGGCGGCGGTGAAAGCGGTTATATCGCGCCATATCCTCCCGATCCAGACATTGTGTTCGCCAACGCGGAGGGCTTCACCTCCCGCTTTGATGAACGCACGCAACAGGTCGTGGATATATCGGTCTACCCGCTCGATGTCTCCGGTAACGGAGCAGAAAAACTCCTGCACCGGTTCAACTGGACTTCGCCGTTGCTCGTATCTCCGCATGATCCCAAGGTTCTCTACACGGCAGCGGAACGAGTTTTCAAATCCACTGACATGGGGCAGAGTTGGACGCCGATCAGCCCTGATCTGACGCGCAACGATAAATCAAAGCAAAAGCCCTCCGGCGGCCCGGTCACTCTTGATATCACCAGTGTTGAATACTACGACACGGTGTTTGCTGTGGCGGAATCGCCGGTGAAGAAAGACATGATCTGGGCAGGCACAGACGATGGCCTGGTGCAGTTGACCACCGATGGCGGCCAGCACTGGAATAACGTTACTCCCAAAGACCTGCCGGAGTGGAGCATGGTGAGCATTGTGGAGCCATCACACTTCGACGCGGGGACCGCATACATTGCGGTTGATCGCCATAAACTGGATGATTTCCACGCAATGATCTTCCGCACCCGTGACTCAGGCAAGACCTGGATCATGACGGCCAACGGAATTCCTGAAGGCGCTTACGTTCGTTCCGTGCGCGAAGACCCCAAACGCAAAGGTCTGCTTTTCGCCGGGACAGAACTGGGAGTGTATTTCTCGATTGATGATGGAGGTCACTGGCAGCCGTTGAAGCTAAACCTGCCTACGGTTCCCGTTCACGATCTTGCAATTCACGGAGATGATCTGGTTGCGGCTACTCATGGGCGTTCCTTCTGGGTCTTGGACGACATTACCCCATTGCGTCAGGTCGATACCGGGTCGGCAAACAGTGAGGCGATCCTGTTCAAGCCGGAAGCCGCACTCAGGCTGCATTATCCCGACCAGGTAGATCGCAGGGGACCCGTTGGAGATGACGCGCCCGCTGGGGCGATCCTTAACTATTACTTCAAGACTGCCCCTAGAAATGAAGTGAAAATTCAGATTTTTGATAAAGCAGGGAAGTTGGTCCGTGGGCTTTCAAGCAAGGAAAAGAAGGGCTTTGAACAGCCGCCAGAATGGCCGGATCAGGTCAAAGAGGTCACCACCATCCCGGCTTCTGCCGGCATGAACCGCTATGCCTGGAACCTTCGTTGGGAAGCACCTGTGCCCATCCCAGGCGCGTTCTACAGTGATCAGGGCCCTCAAGGACCAATTGCATTGCCTGGCGACTACACCGTAAAGCTGACGGTTGGCACTCAAACCCAAACTCAGCCTCTGCAGGTGGTGATGGATCCGCGGGTGAAGAACGTGACGGCGGAAGACTTGCAAAAGCAGTTCGATCTTGCCATGCAAGTTCGCGACGCAAATCAAGAGCTGCATATGGCTGTGAACCAGATACGCGCCATGCGGACAGAACTCAAGGGCATTCAGACCCGCTTCGACGGCGATGCAAAACTTAAAGCATTGCTTGAACAGGCTGGCGCCTTGGATAAGAAGATGGCTCCGGTGGAAGAACAGCTGATTCAGGTCAACATGAAGGGATCTGAGGCCAACTTGGCGTTCCCTAACATGTTGAATGAGCAACTGGATGGCCTGGCTGGCATCGTTCAGGCGGGTGATAGTGCTCCCAGCGCCCAGCAATATGAGGTGTTTAAAATGCTGCGCGGCAAGCTGGACCAGCAGCTGGCTGCATGGAAGCAGATCATGTCCACCGATGTTCCCGCTTTTAACCAACTAGTGCATAGTAGTGACGTGCCGGCGCTTTACCTGCCGCCGACGGGAGACTAGGCGCATTTGGCGCGCGAATACGGTAATTTGTCCTTTGTGCCGGCCGGAAGGAGTAAAATTAGTGCGGTCCAGGCATCTTTTCTGGCTTGGCAGGAAACCAAAGATGGAGGCCAGCTTCGCTGCCTCAAGGCCTCTCACCAGCAATCGCTTTACCCGATATCCCGGAGGAGGTTTCATGAGAGCCATCCTGTTTGTCGACGACCATGAAGTATTGGCGCGGTTAAGCTGCGAGATCCTGGAAATGCAGGGTTATCGTGCCGTGAGCGCTTATAACGGCGAGGATGCGCTGCGCAAGTTCGACGAAGAGGATTTTGACATTCTTGTTACTGACTTCCGCATGGAAGGCATGAATGGCGTGGAACTGGCCCGCAAGGTCCATGAAAAGCATCCGGAAGTCCCCGTCATCATTGTGACTGGATACGGGCCGGTAGACGGCGGCAAAGACGTGGTTGCATGTCTGCAAAAAGAGGACCTCTTTCCCACGTTGCTGGAAAAAATCAAGATGTTTCTGGAAGAAAAAAGTCCACAGCCGGTCTCCAGAACAGCATAATTCCAAAAACAAAACTAATCCAACTCACACGCTCCCGTTTCCCTGTTCAGCGATAGAATTCGACCGAGCTTCAGGCATCGGTCGAAGCAGGCCCTTGTCAAAACAAGGCATGGTATGCACTTGGATTTGATGCTGAACTGAAGAAAGGAGAAAAAATGACAGACCTGAACAGAGTTCTTAGCCGTACAAATGCTCGCGAGTTGACGCAGGCAGAAATGGATGCGGTAACTGGAGGCTTTATTACCTTCTCCGTTTGCACCGCCTCTCCTTCTCCTGATGGAGACAGCCGTCCCTTCGAGGCAGGCTGCTAGGAGCAGATTTGTTCACCTCTAAACCGAATTTTTCAGGAGGCATGGTTCTTCCTGAACGTCCATCGTCATCTCGAACTCCGAATCCTGGAATCAAATCGCTTCGCGGACGAAGTTCAGGGATGGCGATTCACGGTGATAATTAAAGCTGAAGAAAGGAGAAAAAATGAACGACCAGAACAGAGTGCTTAGCCGTACCAACGCTCGCGAATTGACCCAGAAAGAAATGGATTCTGTAAGTGGCGGATTTCTCACATTGTCCCGTTGCACAGGCGCTCCTTCTCCTGATGGAGATCAGCATGTCGGAGAAGCAGGTTGCTAATAGCCGCCAGCAGGCGGGATTAAGTTATTTCAGGAAAAATAAGCCATCCTGAATGGCCATTGTCATCTCGAGCTTCGCAGCCGTTGAAGAATGCAAGTTCTGGCGGAGAAGTTTGGCGGACGAAGTTCGGGATGACTAATTCTTGAACCTCCCAGAGACTCAGGTCGTTTCTGATGCTCTCGTGTTGTCCATTGAATTGAAAATTCCACTCTTTGTTAGACTCTCTGGAGTGCTCCGCCTGATTGTCAATGCAGACGACTTCGGTCTTACCTCAGGAGTCAATCGCGCCATATCTCTGGCCAACCGTGAAGGAATCGTCACGTCAGCCACTGTCATGGCAAATTCACGCGCCTTTCAGGAGGCGGTGGAGGTGGCGAAACAACAACCCGGGCTTCACACGGGATGCCACGTGGTTCTCATTGATGGTGAACCTCTCTAGCCGAAATGCTTCGACGCTCACAAATGGCTCCCCGCGATTCCGCAGCAGCCTGAAAAAGTTTGCCATTGCGGCCGTACGGAACAAGTTTTCTGCTGAAGAGGTCCAGGAGGAAGCGGAAGCGCAGATCTGCAGGATTCAATCCACCGGCTTGAATGTTACCCACGTAGACAGCCACAAACACACGCACATGTTCCCGAATGTGCTTCGTCCCGTATTGCGCGCGGCAAAAGCGTGCGGCGTGCGGGCTGTACGCAATCCCTTTGAGCCGCGGCGCTGCTGGCCTCGTTCAATATTTCTGGGCAGTACAGCTATGTGGCTTCGGTCTGCCGGTGTCACTTGTTTCAGCATTTTTGGCCACGCCTTTCGCAAAGCGGTTCAGGAAGAAGGCATGCTCACAACCAACGGAACAGTCGGGATTGTGGCCACGGGAAAGCTGGATTCAAAAGTTCTGCAGGGAATTCTGGAGGCGCTGCCGGAAGGGACATGGGAACTGGTATGCCACCCCGGCTATTCTGACGCCGACTTGGCGGCCGCAGGCACGCGCCTTATGAAATCGCGCGAGATCGAGTTGGAAGCTCTTACCTCCGCGGAAGTCAAGAGTCTAATTTCCCGCCGGAAAATCGAGCTGATTTCGTACGCTGACCTTTATTCCTGATGTGGCAAAGCAGGAAAGAATCTGCATCGCAGGCAGCTATTTAGCATCGAAATGGCAGCAAGGGGAACCCGTTTGAAAATTGGAATAACCTGTTATCCCACTTATGGCGGCAGCGGCGTAGTAGGCACAGAATTGGGGATTGAGCTGGCATCCCGCGGACATGAGGTCCATTTCATTGCTTATCAGCCGCCCATTCGATTGAACACGCAGCATCCGCAGATTTTCTATCACGAGGTCACGGTCTCCCAATATCCTCTTTTCGAGTATCCGCCATATGATTTGGCGCTGGCCACGCGCATGGCAGAAGTTGCTGAAATCTACGACCTCGATATTCTCCACGTCCACTATGCGATACCACATTCAGTGAGCGCGTTGCTGGCGCGGCAAATGCTCGCCGCCATGGAGATGCCGCGCAAACTGCCCTTTGTGACCACCTTGCACGGGACAGATATCACTATTGTGGGCGCGGACCGTTCTTATCTGCCAGTGACTCGCTATTCCATCGAACAGAGCAATGGTGTGACAGCCATTTCCAATTGGCTGAAGCAGCGAACATTACAGGAATTTGAGATCAAGAATCCAATTGAGGTGATTTACAACTTTGTGAACTGTGACACGTATAGCCGCGATCCCAAAGCCGCTGAGCGCCGGGGAGAATTTGCTCACGAGGGCGAGCGCATCCTGGTGCATGTTTCCAACTTCCGTCCGGTCAAGCGTATTTGTGACGTGATTGAAATTTTCGACCGGGTGCAGAAAGAAGTGCCTTCACGTCTGCTGCTGATGGGAGATGGTCCCGAGCGTTCTCGCGCCGAATGGCTGGTGGGGCAGAAAGGGCTGCGTAAGAAGGTCGAATTTCTGGGCAAAGTCGACCGAGTGAATGAAAAGCTCTCCATTGCGGATCTCATGCTGGTGCCCAGCGAGCTCGAGTCTTTTGGTCTTGCAGCGCTTGAGGCGGCGGCATGTGAAGTGCCGACGGTTGCCACTGCTGTGGGCGGCGTTCCGGAGGTGATTGAGCACGGACGCACTGGATTTTTGGCCAACGTGGGTGACGTGGAGATGATGGCGCGGTGCGCTATTGACATTCTGTCGGATGAGAAACGTCTGCGCGAGATGGGAATGCTTGCCCGCTGGGAAGCGCAATCGCGGTTTTGTTCGACCAAAATTATTCCCGAGTACGAGCGCTTCTATGAACGGGTGCTGGAACGAGCGGCATAGATGGAAGAGGATGCGCTCTCACCCAGTAAATCCTGCTGCACGATTGGAACTTCCAACATAACCAGGGTGCCGTGTCCGTCACGGCTCTGCACAATCATCTTGCCTTCATCGCCGAACAGCACATGCAGGCGCTCCGCCACGTTCATCATGCCGATGCCGCGGCCTGATGCCATTGTCTGCGCCGCAATGGCTGGAGGCGCACTCATTCCTACCCCGTCATCCTCCACCTGGATGATAAGTTTGCCGTCCTGGAGCCGGCTGCGAATCGTAATGCTGCCGCCATCTACCTTCGGAGACAGCCCGTGTTTAATGCTGTTTTCCACCAGCGGTTGCAGCAGAATGGAGGGAACCGCTACGTCCAGCGTGTTGGGATCAAGATGCTTGTACACGCGCAGTTTGTCACGGCCAAATCGCGCCACTTCGATTTCCAGGTAATCATCCACAAATTCAATTTCATCGCGGAACTGGACAAACTCATCATGCTTGCCCAACAGACGGCGGAGGATTTTTGAGAGCTTCAGGATCAGCTCTCTGGCGCGGTCAGGATCAAAACGCACCAGAGATGAGATGGAGTTCAGCGTATTGAAAAGGAAATGAGGATTGATCTGGCTCTGCAAGGCATCCATGCGGGCTTCAAGAAGAAGTTTTTCCTGCTCTTCCAGCTTCATTTCAATGCGGGCGTTGTTCCAGATCTTGATAGGGATGGCGATAGTGGCGACTGTGGCGGCGAAGACGAAAAACATGGCAACCGGCGATGGCAGATAAAGTACCCACAGCCATTTGGGCGCCGCATAACGAACTTCAAGCCGCGCAGACTGCAAAGCGATGATGATCAGGAAGAATGCTGTTTGCCAGTCGATCCGGGGATGGCGCAGGTTTCGCCTTAGCCAGCGGTAAACACTCAAGTCAATGAAGGGCGAGAAGGTCCAGATCTCTTCGTCGTTGCGGCAGAAGTGCCGCAATGAACCCGCCAGCAGCCCGGCCAGAACGTTGATGGGCAGAGTCAGGTATTCGCCATAAAAAAGCGCCGGCAGGGCCATGAGCGCTCCACCTAGTGTTCCTGCTACGCGACCGCCAATCACACCCGTAAGGATTGACGCTTCAAATCCCATGTCCGCAGCCAAAAAGTTTTTTACATTGAACCGGATGTAGACGCCCAGCGCAAAAGGGAAGCAGGTGAAAAGGATAAAGAGCAGGTTCTGTCTTACCGTGCGACGATGGGAGAAAAGCAGTTTCTTGAATTCACGTGAACGTCCCAGTGCGCTGGCCACAGCCGTAGCGACGCCTAATTTAACCAGAAGCTGGATCAGCAGATACTGGAGGTCCACAGGCCTATTTTTTCATGAATTTGAGCGGCATAGATGCGGATTCTGCGAAATCGATAGGGCTAAGCCCTGCTTCCAGCAAAACGGGAGGGTGAAAATGCAGTGATGTCTATTTCAGGTGGCTTGTCCATGACCAGGTCTGCAGTGACTTTACCCGCGAGTGGAGCAAGGAGAATGCCGTTACGAAACAGTCCACTGGCGACAAACACATTGCGCTCCTCGGTCGGCCCGATCAAGGGCAGATCATCCGGACTGCCTGGCCGCAAACCGGCCCAGGACGCCGCCACTCTGGCCGTGACCAATTCAGGAACATATTTTGCGGCAGCATCATGCATGGCGCGAATCGTTTCATGATGAACCGTTTTGTCGAATCCCACGTCTTCCACGGTCGTCCCTATTAGAACCCTTCCTGAGCTACGCGGCACAATATAAGCCTCCGGCGTTCTCACCACGTGCTGCAATGCTAAAGGCTTTGTGGGCTCAAGGTAGAGCATCTGCCCCTTTCGTGGCTTTACCGGCGCTCCAGACCAGGCTCCCATGCAGTTCACCGCTGTTTGGGCACTCAACGTACCCTTGTCGGTTGTCACTTCAACCTGATTGCCGGTCCAGCGCATTTGCTGAACAGCGACCTTTGTCCTGATCTCGATTCCGGCCAGTTCGGCGGCCCGGACGGCTGCCTGCATCAGCGGCACGGGATCAACACTGTCTTCGGTTACCAGAAAAGCTGCCAGTCCATGAGATTGCAGCGCAGGTTCAATGCGCTGTAACTGCTCCAGGGGCAGCCTTTGATAGACAGCAGGCGGATCTTTTTCACCCAGCACGATGGCGCCTTGCCGCCGAAAATCAACCGCAATCCCTGTGCTGCGCTCGAGTTTTCCCACGAATTCCGGATAGATGCGTGCCGATTCCAGCGCCATTGCACGCAGTGCTGGAGGGGTTTCAGGATCAGTAGCAGCCAGCATGCCTGCCGCGGCGGAGGACGCCTCACGGCCCGGTTCGCCGCGTTCCAGGATCAGGACCTTAGCGCGATGCTTGCGCAGCTCAAGAGCAACGGCGACACCCGCCAAGCCGGCGCCGGCAATGATGACATCCCAGGAACTCACGTTTAGATTCTAGCTCTGCGCGGCGGGAAATTTACTGTGCGGCGCCCTGAGCCAGCGCTTGCTTGCCGAGATCGTTGCCACTCTCTACAAGCTTGGAGAATACCACCAGCCGTTTGGGAGCGGGGCCGATATAGTATGTGGGATAGCAAGTGATCAGCGTGAGTTGCGGGTCAGACGTCTGTTTCAAAACGGCCATGTCATCAGGCATCACGATCTTCTTACCCGTAACCTGGTAGTGGAAAACCTTCCCGTTTCTTCTCACCAAAATTTCATCGCCTTTGTTCAGTTCGTATATATGGCGGAAGAAAGTATCTCGATGTGCTGATATAACTGCGTTCCCAGCTTCGCCCGGCGTTGCGGTACCCTTGATGTGACCTGGTCCTTCAGAGAGCTGCTTGCGTGAAACTCCTTCCACCACAATTGCGTCCAGGCTGATTTTTGGAATCACTACACGGGTGAGGAGATCGTCAGCAGTGAGCTGCGGCGCACCCGGAACATTGGCCGTCGCGGATTGTTTTTCCCACTGCGCCTGCAAGGTTTGCTGGCTGCGATACATCCCCCAGTATTGGCTCGCCACGTATGAGAGCAGTGCCAGCCCTCCGACGATGAGAAAAACAGAAAATGTCCGCCGGCTGGTCCACTTGGACGTGATGCGCAAAGAACGCAGCTTTTCCAACAGCTCCATGCGTGGGTTAGATGCTAGATCGGGGCGATGGGGCCACACCGCTACTTGCGTCGGTGACTGCCCCAACGAGCTGAAATTAAGCCGCCGAGCGCCATGCCGGCTCCCATACAGGAGAGTAGCGGCAGGGCATTACTGGACGGCAGATTCTGCAGCAGCACTGCGCTCTGGGCTGCATTTGATACATACGATTTTGGCGACTCCTGTTTTGGTGTGGCAAAGCAGCTCATGCACATCAGCAGGAGAATTGATAGCGTTTGGCAGGTCTTTTTCATGGTTTTTACGCTGATCGCTCTCTTGTGTGTTCTTTGCATTGCCCTGGGGGACTGCCGACCAGTGTTGTGTATTTAGATTCCACAAATGAGTCCATTCCGTGACATGCCCGTTTATGCTTTCGAGCTACAGGAAGGGCCCTAACTCTATCAGTTCAAGTGGAATAACGCCCTGCAGGGGGACACGGCGAGATTTTCTTTGACATAAAACAGAGCAATTGGTGACCCAAACTGTTGAATCTGAATAAGTCAGATCGGTTGGATTGAATATCTTGAATATCTTGCTCTAATGCGTCCGCAAGTATTCCGGGTGAACTCTTCCCGAGCCCTCTCAAGTTAGACTGTCTGTGCATGACGGGCACATTCACTCGGAACCACATGCTGGGTTACGCGGCCCTTTGTTTCATCTGGGGGAGCACATGGCTGGCGATCCGGGTAGTTGTGCGCGATATACCGCCCCTTGAAGCCGCTGGGATTCGCTTCCTTGCCGGAGCCGTGCTGCTGCTGGCCCTGGCGGCAATACAGAGAAGGACCTGGCCTTCCAGTTCTGAGGAATGGAAAGCCCTTCTGGTTCTCAGTGTCACCATCATGGCTGTACCGTATGGATTGCTTTTTTGGGCGGAACAATATGTTCCTTCTTCCATGACGGCGGTGCTCTACTCAGCCATGCCGCTGCTGGTAGCGCTGTTCACACCTTTGATGATGCAACATAGCGTCCCGCGCCGGGCGGTTTTCGCTCTGGTGATTGCTTGTGGCGGGTTGCTTCTGTTATTTCCCGGCGGACTGAACGCCAGTGGCCGCTCATTGGCAGGGGCTGCCGCAATTCTTATCTCAGTTGTCTTGAGTTCATGGTCAGTGGTGTATGCCAAGCACCGCCTGCAGGCAATTGATTCCGTGGTCTCCACGGGATTGCAACTGCTTTTTGGATCCATCGTACTCTTTTGGGGAACATGGGCATTGGAAGCTCGAAGCCACGCGAACTGGACGCGAACGGCTTCTGCAGCCTTGGCATTCCTGGTTGTATTTGGCTCGTGTGCAGCGTTCGTCATTTACTATTGGCTGCTGAAAACAATTCAGCCTTATCAACTGGCAACCATCAGCCTCATCACACCGGTGATTGCGGTGCTGGAGGGAGCGCTGCTGTTGCGCGAGTCCATTCCGCTCCTGATGCTGTTGGCTATTTTTGTAATTCTTGGATCCGTGGGTTCAGTGTTGTTGTCACCTGTTGAGACGGAAAGTCCAAGCGATAAAATTCTTGAGATCAAAGGCTGACAAAATCAATGAGGAAAGAGGCTTTTTGCATGCTTCGGATGAACAAGCGAGCTGTAGGTTTGACCAAACTTGCCTTGGCAGTATTGCTGTCGGCTGCAAGTCTTTACGGGCAAAGTCGAAAGCTGCCTCCGGTTTCCACTTTTTCCATTGTCGCTATTGATCCACAGAACGGAGATCTGGGAGTTGCTGTGGCTTCGCGCTATTTCTCGGTGGGTTCGGTGGTGCCGTGGGCCATGGCGAATGTGGGAGCTGTTGCCACGCAGGCAAATGTAAACGTCGGCTACGGACAGCAGGCGATCGATCTCCTGCGGCAGGGCATGACAGCGCCGGAAGTACTCAAGAAAATTCTTGCCGATGACAAGTTTGAAGGGAAAGATGGGCGGCAAGTGGCAATTGTAGATGCCAAAGGAAATGTCGCGGCCTACACCGGGCCTAACGCCCCTCACTGGGCCGGTGATCGCCAGGGAAAAACCTGGTCTGCGCAGGGAAATATTCTGGTGGGGCCGCAGGTTCCGGAGGCTATGGGTAAGGCCTTCGAATCTACTCAAGGCGAGTTGGCGGAAAAGCTTTATGCCGCTCTCAAGGCGGGCGATGCCGCAGGCGGCGATGCTCGGGGGCGCCAATCCGCATCCATGCTGGTTGTGAGAAAGGGCGGCGGAAGGAATATTAACAATGACCGTTACGTTTACATCAATGTGGACGATAACCCTGATCCATTCAAAGAATTGAGACGACTGCTTGATTTGAACCTCGCCTACAACTATTCAGATCAGATGTATAAGGCTCTCGAAGCCAAACCCATTGACGTCAGCCGCGCGCAAGCCGGGGCGCAGAAAGCGGCGGCATACGCACCAGGAAATTCGGCGATGCATATGAACCTGGCATTCATCGACTACCTTGCAGGAGACAAGGCGGCATCGCTGCAGGAATTCGAAAAAGCGCGCGCGATGAATCCCGCACAATTTGATAAGCAGTGGAAAGAGGGCGTGAGCGACGATCCGTTCAAAGCGATGGCCGCCGACAAAGAATTTTTGCAGAAACTTTATCCAAATGGCGCGCCTCAGGACCAGCCGAAGTAGCGGAGCTGCTGGTCAACACTTGGGACGGAATGGGAATCTAAGCTCCTGATGCGCATTGCCCGGAAAAAAGTGAAGTTCCTCGCGATTCATGCAATGGTGCTGGCGCTCTTTGTGTGCTCCCTTCCGGCGCCGCTCCCAGCTTATTCGGTCCTTACGCATGAACAGGTGGTGGATTTCCTCTGGCATTCGGATATCGTAAAGCTGCTGCGTGAGCGTTATCCGGACATCACACCGCAGCAACTCCGTGAAGCCCACGCCTATGCGTACGGCGGCAGCCTGATCCAGGACATGGGATATTATCCCGGCGGAAATAAGTTTTTCAGTGACCTGGTCCACTATGTTCGCAGCGGTGATTTTGTCATCGAGATGGTGCACCAGGCACAAAACTCTAATGAATTGGCGTTTGCCCTGGGCGCACTGGCGCACTACGTTTCCGACACGAATGGCCACCCCACGGTAAACCGGGCCGTGCCTATTGAATTTCCCAAATTGCGGGAAAAGTTCGGTGATGTTGTTACTTACAGTGACGATCCGCCTTCACACATCCAGACCGAATTTGGCTTTGATGTGCTCGAGGTAGCCAAACAACGTTACACGTCGCAGGCATATCACGACTTCATAGGCTTTGAGGTATCGCGGCCGGTGCTGGATCGCGCATTCTTTGCGACCTATGGCCTGGAACTCCATCGTGTGCTTTCCGACGAGGACCGTGCCATCGGAAGTTACCGGCACGCGGTGAGCGTGTGGCTGCCTCGCCTGACCCAGACGGCGCTCATCACCAAGAAAGACGAACTGCAAGCCATTCCGAATTTCAATGCCAAGGCTTTTCGCTACACGCTGAAGCGCGCTCAGTATGAAAAAGAATGGGGCAAAAATTATTATCACCCGGGCTTTTTCGCAAAAGTTCTTGCGGTGCTTATTAAGATTCTGCCCAAAGTGGGGCCGCTGCGGGTCATCGATCCCAAACCTCCAACTCCTCAAACCGAGAAAATGTATATTGCAAGTGTGGAAAGAACCGTAGCTGCCTACCGCAAGGCGCTGTCAATGACGGAGGAGAAACAGCTTACCTTGGTGGATGACGATCTTGACACCGGAAATCTCACAACTCCGGGCGAGTACAAGCTGGCTGATCGCGCTTATGCACGACTACTTAAGGAACTGGCACGCAAAGACTTCGTTGGGGCGTCGCCTGCGCTGCGGCAGAACATCGTAGGCTTTTATAGTGACCTGAATCGTCCTTTTTACACCAAGCGGCACAAGGGTGATTGGCAGCACTTACTGGAGAATCTTGACGAACTTAAGCATCAGCCTCAGACGGCACAAGGCGTAGAGCTGCATTAAGTTCCTCGGTTCGATGCAACCTAGACTACTGGAAGCCGCGGAGTTCATCCGCGGCCATCGTTCTAAAGCTGGCTCAACGCCCTGATCTTTGTTTTTTACAACTCAAGGTTCCACCGAAAGAAATGGCACCGGCCCTGCTGAATATTCGGGCGGTACCTGGTCTTTTTCCGGGGAGGCACAGAAGTCCTTCCAAGACGGGAACAGTGATTGCCGTTCCTCAATGACCTCCCGCGAGACACCCTCGGCCGACGTCAGGAAAGCGAGGAACTTCTGCTGGATGTTGACTGAATTGTTGAATTCGTCCAGCCAGAGGAATTGACCTTCCTCATTGATTTCCAAAAACCACCAGCGGCCCTGATCGTCAATGGCAAAATCGATGCTGCCGAAGGTGATGCCGGCTGCTTTCGCAAAAGCCAGGATAGCGGTCTCAACTTCCTTAGGTGTTTCAATGTATCTGACTTCCACGAGCCCCTGGCCACAATCCTGCCGCCAGTCGAGCGCTCCTTTGGGGTTGTGCAGGGAATACGAGTACACGGTAGTGCCGAGAAGGACTGTCCGCACATCAAATTTCTTGACTACCATCTCCTGGTAGATCGCCGGCGCATACGTGAGGACTTCATCAGAGGGAAGCTGGTCAAACTTAATCTCAAATGTCTCAGTCACGGCAATGCCACCGTTGTTTTTTTGCCAGACGTGCGGGAAGAACGCTTTGCAGATGGTCCTCACACCCTGCCGCTGTTCCAGGAAGCTCCGCACTGCAGCGGGTGAGTTTGACATGATTGTTTCGGGGACGTTCATCCCGGCGGCTCCCGCCAGCACCAATTGCAGCGATTTATTGTTGATGGCGCGTGATGCGGAATAGGGATTGATCACACGAACCCCGATGGCTTCAAACAGATACATCACAGACCAGGAGAACCAGCGGTATTCACCTTCAGCGAATTTGCGGTCAGGCTCAGCCACGTTTGGATTGGGCATTGGCTGATTGGGCCGGCGGATCCAGATAATGTCGCCCGGCTCCACTGTATAGGCCCCAAGCGTTAAGCGGGTGCTTCCATCAAAGGTGATGGTTGCCTGTTGTTCCGGACTCCAGCCCAGTCCGCTCCAGCATTCCACGGCGAAGCCGGCCTTCTCCAGCGCCCACTTAAGTGGTGCTGTATGGTTGTCATTCGCGTACGCAAGTATGACGATTTTCATGAGTATGTCCCCTTGTGCAGAGTGGGATAGAGCAGGCGGCGGCAATGCGCCACCTGCTGTGAAAGTTGATTAACACTCGCCAATGGAAGTATCGCCATTGAAGAAATTGCCTTGAGTGTCAACGATGCAGGGTGTAAGTGTGTGGGTGCGGAAGCCGCCTACCACCAAGTCAACTTCTTCCGCCGTAAGTTCGCGCGCGCCAATCCGGTTCAGAACACGATTATCCTGATTCATTTGCTCTCCTTTCGACTTAAAATTTGTTTGTTTAAAACTCATGTCTTTGGAAAACGCCTTGGTGCCTGCGGCTGTTTCAGCACTCGCCGGGGTCACCATCGGTAAGTTTCCCGGAAATAAAGCTGCACTTGGTTTTAGTCTGTACTCCGCCGCTCACAGACTGAATTTCCTCTTCAGTGAGAGTCCGTGCTTGTATGCGGGCCAGCACTCTGTTGTCCTGATTCATCGTTCGTTCTCCTTTCAGTTGCAAACTCTGAGTGTGAGCAGAAGATTCTTACTTCATGGGAAGGCCGGCAGCGCCGCCCATGGTCAGCACTCGCCGAGAGAAACGTCACCGTCTTTCGCGTTAGAAGCGCCGATAGTGCAAACCGTCTTGGTGCCTATTCCGCCGGTTACAACCTGCTTTTCGCTTTCAGTTAGCTCGCGAGCCTGCAGCCGGGCCAACACTCTTGTTTTATTTTTCATTTATATTTCTCCTTCTGTTCAAATACTTCATGGTTGAATTCAGCCTGGCGGTACGGCGCCCGAAAGGATCAGCACTCGCCAGGGTCGCCATCCAGTGCGCCGCCGCGAAAGGTGCAGACTGTTTCTGTGTGTACGCCGCCGCTGACCTTTGCAGCTTCCTGATCTGTCAGGTCGCGGGCTTGAGAGCGCGCCAGTACTCTGTTGTTTTCCTTTTTCATAATTCCTCCTTCAAGAGAAAACCGGGGCCATTTCTGGCCCCGCAACAATTAGCATTCACCCGGATCGCCGTCCGCGAAAGTAGCACCCTTCGCCGTACATAGGGTGGCAGTGCGGATGATTCCTCCGGTTACTACCTGCATCTCTTTCTCCGTCAGGTCCCGCGCTTGCATGCGAGCCAACACTCTGTTGTCTTGATTCATTGCATCTCCTTTACATTGGAAGGCCATGATCAGCCCTGAAGCAAAAGTGGAGCCATTTAGATCCCGCCGCACTCGCCTGGATCACCGTCAGCAGCAAAAGACGCATTCGGAACTGTACACACCGTCTCCGTGTGGACGCTTCCTCCGGTTACGACATGGATCTCTTTTTCCGTGAGATCCCGGGCTTGCATTCGAGCCAACACTCTCTTGTCTTGATTCATGCATTTCTCCTTTCTGTCTTTAAGGTTTGTGACCAGTCCTGAAGTAAAGCGAGCCATTTAGATGTGCCCGCATTCATTTACATCACCATCAGCGGCAGTCCCGGCGGCACTGACGGCAAAGGTACACGCCGTGTTCGTGTGTACGCTTCCGCCGCTCACCACCTGAATCTCATTGTCGGTAAGATCGCGGGCTTGCATGCGAGCTAACACTCTGTTGTCCTGGTTCATTCGTTGTTCCTTTCTTCATTTGCGGCCGAGATGACAGCCTCGCCCTGTAGTTGATTGTTGCCGGTTGTGCGTATCAGCCTCGTTATGAGAAATGCGAATCCGAATCACTGTCGCTGCAGCCATCCCCATCTCCCGGGCCGGTGATGGTTCCGGTTGCCATGACCGCCGTGCAAACCAGCGTGTGGAACGCGTTGCCGCTGCCACCACCCGATACCTGATCCAGCTCCTGGGTGGAAATATCGCGCGCGCCCATGCGGCCAAGTACTCTATCTTCCTTGTCACTTGCCATAGTTGCTCCTGATGAACGGTATTTACTTCAATAAAGCCAAATCAAATTGAAGCCTGTTTTCTCATGGTTCGCGGACCTTGCAGTCCGCTAAGCTCTGTGTCATACGACCATCCCACTCGTACCACAAAATGTTGCTCACGCTGGCCGAAGCACCGGAATACGAAAAGATCCCTACTCAATCTGTGCCTCGGCATAGGTCTCTCCTTTTCTCGTGTCCAGGTGATCGCGGGATGCGCCGTTGCGATCAGGGTCGCTTTTTCGCTGAGTCACTTCCGCGAGCCCTGCTCCTGTTAATGCAAGGACCCGATCAGCAATCGCCACCGTATCCGGCCGGTGCGCGGCAAAGATTCTCGTTATGCGCAGCTCAGAAAGCATGGCAGCAATCCGTTGCTCTGTCGGAACATCCAGATGGCTGGTGGCTTCATCGAGGATGAGGATAGATGGCTGCTGATAGAGCGCACGAGCCAGCAAAAGCCGTTGCTGCTGGCCTCCGGAAAGCGCTCCGCCCATCTCACCGATCAGTGATTCGTAACCCATAGGCATGGCCATGATCTCGTCATGCAGGCATGCAAGCCGAGCGCAAGCCTGCACTCGTTCCGGATCGGGGACGTCAGAGGCAAAAGCGATATTCGAGCTGATGCTGCCGGCAAATAGGGAATCGTCTTGTAACACAAATCCCACTTTGCCCAGAACGGCTGCGCGGCTTGCGCAGACAGAATGGCCATTGATAATAACGTCACCAGCCTGTGGCTGGAGCAGGCCTGCCATTAATTTGAGCAGCGTAGATTTGCCTGCACCCGAAGGTCCCGTGATTGCGACGCACTCCCCTGAGCGAATTTGCAAGTTAATGTTTTCGAGCAGCCACGGCTCACCTTCCGAGTAACGGAAGTTCAGAGATTTCACCTCTATGGCGATTGGCTGAGGTTCGCTGGAAACCTCCCCGAGTTCCACTGCTTCAGGACGCGCCATCACAATGTCAGCCAGCCGCTGCGCCTGCACAGAGAGCATGCGGAACTCGTAGCCACGATCAACCAGCGTGATCATTCGCGCCTTAAACAGTTCCTGATAGGCGACAAAGGCAAACAGCATGCCCGTGGTGAAAGTTCCGCGCAAAACCAGAATCACTCCCAACCAGACCACTGCGACGGATTGCAGGCCGAAAATCAAAGTGTTGGCGGCTTTAAAAAGGATGGAAATGCGTTCGGCGGCTACCTGAGCATTGTTGGTGTCCACCATCAAGTTCATCCAGCGGCTCTTGCGGCTGTCTTCACGGCCAAAAACCTTGATGGTGCGTATGCCGCGAAGCGTCTCAAGAAAATAAGTCTGCTGCCGGGCTGAGTTGATAATCTGCTCCTCCGTACGGGTGCGCAAAGGACCGTACATGAGGTTGCGCACAATCACATACATGGCCACGCTTAAAGCCACCACAATGGCGAGCTTGGCGCTGTAAATGAACATCACGATGAGAATGGAAATTGAGATAATCCCATCCAGCAAAGACTCCACAAAGTTGTTGGTAAGCGTCCGCTGGATGGATTCAGCAGCCTCAAAACGGGAGAGCAGATCGCCGAAGTAGCGCTTCTCAAAAAATGCAACCGGCAGGCGCACCAGGTGGGAAAAGATGTTGGCGTACCACTGCAGCTTAAGCGAGGTCCCGAAATAAAGAGTAACCCAACTGCGAATCCCACCAACAGCCGACTGCAGAACAACCAGAAGCATGAAGCCCAAACCCAGGACGGTCAGCAGGCCGGGATTGTAAGCTGCCGCCACTTTGTCCACCGCCAGTTGCAGGAACAGAGGGCTCACCACGGCCAGACCTTCCAGCAGGGCTGCCAGGACGAAAATCTGCACCAACGCTCGTTTCAAACCGGAGACGTGTCCGGCGAGATCACGGAACCGGAGAGGATGCGCGTCATCATGAGGCCGGAATGCCGGCGTCGGAGTCAATTCCATAGCTACGCCGGTGAAGTGGCTGTCGGCTTGCGCGTAGCTCAGCTTGCGAAGCCCCATGGCGGGATCGTGAATCACCAGACGGCGGCTCGTCGCGCGCGCCAGCACTACGAAGTGCGTCATGTCCCAGTGCAGAATGCAGGGTGTCTTAAGATAAGGCAGGTCCTCCATCTCGATGCGAAGCGGCCGGCAAGAGAACTCCATTTGTCCCGCGAACCGCACCAGGTGGGCCAGGGTTGCGCCCCGCATGGAAATAGAGAAGCGCTGACGCAGTGATTGCAGATCAGTCTTTAGACCATGGTATGCAGCAATCATGGCAAGACACGCGAGTCCGCATTCGGCGGCCTCCGTCTGGAAGATCACAGGAAGAGTGTTTTGGCGAGGCAATCTGACGTTTTTAAATTGCATCAAAAGTTGAAATTTTCACCACGCCACAGGCCCCAATCAGCCAGTGGATCAATGGCCTGCGCTGTAATGGGAACTCAGCTTCAAGTTTCGCGCCCTGCTGCAATCGATCTGCACCAGACGGCGGGTTAAATGGTGTTACAGACAGAATGACCCTGTAGATTGCGCCGGTAACGCTTGGGTCAGATAGCGAGGCATTCTTATTAGTATCGTCCATGGGTTCCACACTGGTCACAGTAGCGCTATGAAAACTGCTGGAACCGCACTGCTGGCAACGAACTGGGACGAGCAAACCGTGCCTGAGATTCACTGCCAATGTTTGTGGAACGTAAAAAACGGCTTCAGTTGTCGGCTGGACCGAACCGCCGGCATCGCGCAAAGTCTGGGACATGGACCCAGCTACAGTTGCGCGCGGTTCAAAATGTCCCAGGAGCAAAAAACCCACGCTTAAGGCGATCAGACAGGCAACTAAAACAATGAAAAAGGCGAGAGAGAAGGGACGGATGAACAGAGCTTCACCTTGTATTTTCTGACGCGCCGCCAAAGCCTCAGCACGAAAGAGAGGCAAAGGCTGGGCAGGCTCCGCATTTCTGGTCGCGGCTTCCATGATGTGTAAACTCTGGCTGTTCGTGCAAGCAGCACTACCATCCTACGCCGCCGATCTTTTGTTCACGCTGATAAATATGAGAATTGTCTAAAAATTGCATCACTTAGTTCCATTTTGGAACCAATTCGTAACGCGCAAGTGCAGGAAACGAGTGCGACTGGTCCGTGCAGCAGAGTAGAAGGACCTCTGGTAAGCAACTCTCCTACATACAGCCTTTTGCACAAAAAAGGCCGGGCGCCCCAGGCCCGGCCTCCTCGCTAAGACCTCTACGAGGAAAACTCAAAATTGGCTAAAGAATTCCTTTAAAGCAGGCTCCTCCGTCAAATAAATGAAGTACTCAGCCGAAAAATAGTCGCGAATAGCAGTTGTGCTCATGCCGTGGCGCTTAGGTACCAGGTACACTGTCGCGTTAGTTACATTTGGGCAGAGAATGAACGCGAGACTTATCGAACGTGAGTAATGCTTGATGGGTCTTAGAGAGCTAACAAAGGAGCGGAGGGCTGACCTGCGGGTATGAAGCGGAAGGTATGTGATTCAATCTTTGCTTGCCAAGCCGCTGATAATTCAAAATCAGATGTTCTGATGAGACGAGAACGGAAGCGTTGGGCGAAGTTGGCACAAAGCGCTGAGCATGGACTCCACTATGCCCGCGCACGATAAAACTGAAATCAACTCGAAGAGGTGGCGTTTGCTCATTGTGGTCAGGATCGCAGGAGACGCACATCAAGTTGGCTGTGCCCGCCAACATCAGCGCCAGTACCAGAACCAGACCGCGGCAATATGAAACCCTAGTCAAACTGCTCCGCCTGAAGATTCCACACCGTTGAAGAATAGCAATAGTCAAGGTAAGTTTTCAATCCTGGAAAAGCAATGAGGCTCTATCTGCTGCCGAGCAGCGCGTCAGCTCTGGTGTGAATTGTGTCGGCCCAGAACCGCAAGACGTGAGCTGAGCAGGCGTTCTATTATGCAGGGCCGTCTTACGGAAGGTTGTCGCGTGATAATCTCAAGCACAACAGCCCGGGAACACCCACAGGAATGGACGAAACTTCAAAGATTGAGCTGGTGCGCGACGGCGAAGATGCTGAAGCCAGGGCCGGTGAAATATCGGCTGGCCGGCTCAACCATTGGCTCGCAGTGCTGGTAGATCGCGGCGGCAGTGATCTGCTGCTGGTGAGCGGAACTCCTGCCTCCATCAGGCTTAAGGGTGAAGTTATCAATCTCGATATGCGACCACTGCAAGGTCCGGAGATTGAGGCGGCTGTTCTTCCTGCTCTTTCATCTCACGCGTCACAGCAATACAAAGTAGCGCACATCGCGGACTCTTCTTATCGTGTAGATGGGCTGGGGCGTTTCCGTATCAATCTGCATCACGAGCGGGGCAGGGCGGCGGCCGCTATTCGTGCATTGCCAACGAGAATTCCAACGCTAAAAGAGCTTGGCCTTCCAGTGGGCCTGGAAGCATTAACTCGTCTTCCGCGAGGTTTGGTGCTGGTTGGCGGCCAGGCCGGTTCCGGCAAAACCACAACTCTCTCCGCCCTGGTGCATGAGATTAACCGGCGGGATGCGCGACATATCCTTATCGTCGAAGATCCCATTGAGTATGAGCACACAAACCTCCGTTGTGTGATTGAGCAAATTGAGATCGGCTCAGATGCTCCCGACTTTCCTACTGCTTTGCGTGCCGCGCTACGGCAGGCGCCGGACATTATTGTGGTTGGAGAAATGAGAGATCCTGAAACCATGCGGATTGCTGTGAGTGCGGCAGAAACAGGACATCTTGTGCTCTCCACAGTTCACACGACGGACATGGCTTCCACGGTTTCGCGAATTTCAGATTCGTTCCCGCTGGAGCGCCAGAACACAATCCGGCAGGAACTGTCCATGGCGCTGGCGGCAGTTGTTACCCAACTACTGGTGCCGACCAGGTCAGGTGGGCGACTACCGGCTGCCGAGTTGCTTGTGATGAATTACGCGGCGCGGCAGCACGTTCGCCGGAACGCGCTACAGCACCTCCATCAGGAGATTACGATCAGCAAGAAAACCGGGTCCTTCAGCCTGGAAGAATCATTGGTTGAGCTGGTGCTGCAGGGACACATCACGCGTGAGGACGCTCTTCTTTACGCAATCCATCCTGACGATGTTGAGGCCATGCTTCGCAGCCTGGGCCGGCGTTAAGCCCTGTCATTTACTTTTGCGATAAAAACCAGGCCGACGTTTACATGTGTGAACGCAATCCATTCTTTAGTGGAGTGAGCATCCTGAGGATCATGCAATGTAAGGTCGGCTTTGGATTTTCCGGGCTTTGATTGGAAAGACCTGGAGATATCCACCAGCATGCTTTTCATGATCGAAGGCGCTCGCTTACAAGCTTGCACGTGAGAGCCAGATGCCGGAGTTGCGGCTGGCGCCGGGACCGCGGTACAGGTGGTCACCAAGCGAGACCAGGTACATGTGCCCAGTGAGACGCTGCTGGAGTTCACGCTGGATCAGCCTCTGAAACTGCCGGTCGGGCAGGTGGCCCACTGATTCCACAAAGGTTAGAACACCTTAGACGCACTCCTGGGAAAGCCGGCAGTGTGGTAGAATGTACTTGCGTTAGAAATTCAAGTTCTGCAAGCTGCTTCTCTTCTGCACCTGCTGAAACATTCGATTTTCCAGCGTCAAATTAACATCAGGAAAATAAACAAAATGGAACAAGGAACTGTTAAGTGGTTCAACGCCGCTAAGGGCTTCGGCTTTATCACCCGTCAGAGCGGTGAAGATGTATTCGTTCATTTCTCTGCAATCCAGAGCAATGGCTATCGCAGCCTTGAAGAAGGCCAGGCGGTTGAATTCACTGTGACCAAAGGCAAGAAGGGTTGGCAGGCAGAAAACGTTCGGGCGCTGTAAGGCTCGATCACAAATTTCAGCAATCACAAAGGCGGCGTGCAGCCGCCTTTCGATTTTATAATCCTTTTTGAGGCACCCCCAGCGTTCGCTGCCGGCACTCACTTGGGAAATCCCGTGAAGACTCTCCTCACCATGATGCGGATTTTCCACTATGTAGTGGGAATCACTGCGCCGGACAAAAAACACGAAAAGCAGATTCTAATTGTCTGGATAGGAGTTTTCGTCAGCCTGGTGCTTCTGGCTTTGCTGTTCACGCGATTCATTATCTCTGAGCTAATCAGGTGATGATGCGAGAAACGATTGCTCCGGCCGCTGCTTTCCCCGGAGCGCCATCCAGAATTGCGCGAATGTGTCTGGCGTATTCGGCGCTCTCTTTATCTCCTGTTACCAATTCGATCTGCTTTGGGCTCTGCACGCCCAGATTCAACTGGACAGCGCGTGCAATCTGCTCCTGATCGAAAATGGCGCCTTCACTCACTTCTTTCGTAGTTCCGTAGTAACGAAGCAGCGCCACGCCCACGGCATCGATGGCAATGCGGTCCGTGCCGGCCAGAATCACGCTGGAATTTACCAGTTTGCCCTGGTCGGGGCCGCCGTTGGTAAATGCCTGCACGCCATCAAGCACGATGAGATCAGGTTTGTAGGCGGTATTGATCTCAGCGATCATGCGCCGCTGGTCCGGCGAAGAATGCAGTTCCCGCATGAAGTTGTAGGAATTTCCCGGGACCGTTTTGGCTGCGAGTCCAACGGAGTTTTTGAGCGACAGAGTGAAATGCCCGCCAAAGCGGTGCGTCTTGAGGCAGCAGGTTTGAACAATGCCGCCGGCCTGCTGGACCAATCGGGGCACAGCGAACCCCTGGCGCCAGTGGCTGTCTGCATGCTTCAGAAGCTCCCAGTCATCAGCCTTGAGATCGTCAAAGACAACTACGTTCGCGCCCAATTCCTTGCCCATAGTAAAGGCGTGCTTGCGCTCCATAACCTCGCGAGTATCGCCCATGCCGCTGCGGTCGCCGATGGTCAAAGGGCCGGCGCTCATGGCCTTCAGTTTTTTTAATATTGCGGCCAGAGTCTCATCGCTGGTGGAACCGGGAGTTGCGTCTGCGCTGTTGAAGTTGGGTTTAATGAAGAGGTCCTTGCCATGGAAACTCTGGATATTCAGCAGGTCGATGGCGCGCGCAACGCCGGTAGCTCGCTCAGTGGTTTTGACGAAAGCCACATGAGACACGGAAGAAAACGCTTCAAACTCCAGCGAATGGATGATCGAGGGCGTGATCATCATGCCTCCGAAAACAGAAGCGCTCTTAAGGAAATCTCTGCGGTTCATGCGAACCTCCGCGATTTTCCTAATTGAATGCCATTGCGATTGCAAAAGCAAGCCAGGCAGCGCGGGAAGCAGATTTGAAGAGCTCCAGCTTACTTTAGCGTTTAGTTCCTTGGTGCTATAGTTTACGGCGCTGGTAGACTGGTCCGAGGCCGAGGACCATAGCTTAAAAAAAGAGTTCAACAATGAGAGTACGGGTTTCACTCTCTGCGATTTTGGGTTTGTGCATCTTGTCCGGTGGATGCGGCGGAGGCGGCGCCAACGGTCCGGTGATTTCAATGGAATCCGGTTTACAACAGATCAGAGCTGAGGTGCCCAATAACCCCACAGCACTTGAATTTGAACTCCAGGGTGGCCTAACCCAGAATGGCTCGTCGATTTCCGGGATTATGCACTTCATGAATTCATCTTGTTTTCCGTTCTCCACGGATATTTCCCTGACCGGCACGGCGACTTCCAGCGAAATAGATTTGCAATCAATGCTGCCGAACGGCCAGCAAGTGGTGTTGAGCCAACTGACACATCCAGGCGGACATGGGTCGTCTCTGGGCGGCAATTATGCTGTGACTGGTGCAGGATGTATCCCGACGGTCTCGGGTTCGGTGTCTGTTCAGGTTGAGGGTCTTGGCGGCAACTGGATTGGAACACTGAATTCTTCGAGCGGTTCTATGGCCAGAATCAACTTAAATATGTCCCAGACCGGGCCCGATGCTCACGGCCTGTTTTCGGCCACTGGCACAGCCACAGTTACCGGTGGTACCTGTTTCAGCAATGCGAACATCGATCCTTCCACTTTGCTCATTGGAGACGGAAGTACGCTGGTGCTGGATGATGCTGCTCCGTCAGCAACAGGTAAGACAGTTCTGAAAGGAAACTTTTTCGGTCCCTCACCGGTCGGGTTCGGTGCTGGGTCGGGAACCTATACTTCGAGTGAGGGCTCTTGCTCAGAAACTGGAACCTTCAGCTTGAGCCAGTAGAAAGCGGCTCGCTGCAAACAGCCGGTTCTCAGAGGCCGGTCCGCGCCTGGCGGATTTACACTCTCCATTGCTTGGTTCCGCAACCACGAGGTTTGCAATGAGCGTTCCGAGCTACGTCTGCGGCTTGAGTCAAGTGCCCTTATTGGGCGAGACCATCGGCGCACATTTTGATGGCGCTGCGGCGCGCTGGCCCCATCGGGAAGCTCTGGTTGCGCGGCATCAGAACATCCGCTGGAATTACGCTGAATTGCAAAGGCGTGTTGATGAGCTTGCGGCAGGCCTTCTTGCACTGGGGCTCAAACCGGGAGACCGCGTTGGAATCTGGTCGCCCAATAACGCCGAGTGGGTGCTCACACAGTTTGCCACTGCCAAGGCCGGATTGATCCTGGTCACAGTCAATCCGGCCTACCGCACCAGTGAGTTGCAACACGCGTTGGCAAAATCAGGCTGCAAGGCGCTGGTGTTGGCCGAGCAATTTAAAGGCAGCGATTATCTTGCCATGTTGCGCAGCATTGTGCCGGAACTCAACAGGAGCCAAGCCGGCCGTTTGTGTTCAGAAGTACTGCCGGGCCTTAGGTGGGTGATCCATCTGGGTGAGGCAAGTGAGCCGGGAATGCTGCGGTTGAGTGATGTGCAACATCGCGCGGGCGAAGTAAAACGCACTCTGCTGGAAGACGTGCAAGAGAAACTGCAGTTCGATGACCCAATCAATATTCAATTCACCAGCGGGACCACGGGAGCGCCCAAAGGCGCAACGCTCAGCCATCACAACATTCTGAATAACGCATTTTTTGTCGCAGAAGCAATGGGTTTACGGGAGGACGACCGGCTGTGCATTCCTGTTCCGCTCTATCACTGCTTTGGCATGGTGATGTCCACGCTGGCTTGCGTGACCCATGGAGCAACCATGGTGTTTCCCAGCGCCGGTTTCGATCCACTTAGCGTGCTGGAAACCATCCAGGGGGAGCGTTGTACGGCCCTTCACGGTGTTCCGACAATGTTCATTGCGGAGATGGAGCATCCGGAATTCAAGCGCTTTGATCTCACGTCATTGCGCGCAGGAATCATGGCCGGTTCGCCATGCCCAATCGAAGTGATGCGCCGCGTAATGGATACCATGCACCTCCGCGACATCACTATTGCTTACGGGATGACGGAGACCAGCCCAGTAAGTTTCCAGTCTGCGGTTGACGATCCGATTGAACGGCGAGTCTCCACGGTAGGGCGCATCCAGCCGCACCTGGAAGTCAAGATCGTGGACGCTGAGGGACGGATCGTGCCGCGAGGAACGCCGGGGGAATTGCTGACACGGGGTTATTCGGTGATGCTGGGTTACTGGGACGACCTGGAGCAGACCCGCGAAGCGATTGATGATGCGGGATGGATGCATACCGGAGACCTGGCCACCCTTGATGCGGAGGGCTACTGCAATATTGTCGGTCGAATCAAGGACATGGTTATTCGGGGCGGTGAGAACGTGTATCCCCGCGAGGTGGAAGAATTTCTATTTCGACATCCGAAGATTGAATCGGCGCAGGTGGTAGGCCTGCCCGATCCCAAATACGGCGAAGAGCTTTGTGCCTGGATCAAACTGCGGAACGGGGAATCAATGACAGAAGAGGAACTCAAAGATTATTGTCAGGGGCGAATTGCTCATTACAAGGTCCCGCAGTACGTGTGCTTTGTATCTGAGTTCCCCATGACCGTTACAGGAAAGATACAGAAATACATCATCAGGCAGCAGATGATGGAAAAGCTGGGCCTCACGGAAGTGAGAACAGCGTAACTTTTTGTGAAGAGCCCGGATTTCTTCTGGAGCAGAGTTTCCATAAAGGTAAGATTGGGCCTGATGTATTCAGAATCAACCGCCGCTGGTTCCGGTAAAGGGTGAGCATGCTGAAGGCAGTCACGCTGGTTTGTGCCGCTGTGCTGGTGGTTTCGTTGGGCGCCAGGACGCAATCCGGACAATTCGAAAAGCCAAGCCAGTGGGCGATCGACAATGCCATGATCGGGCCGGACTCTCCTATCGAGGTGCCTGCGGGCGGAAGTTATCAGGCCCAAATTATGTATCCGGCGCCTGACGGACCTCTTTTCCCGCTCAAAGCAGACGTCATCTGGTGGATTGAGCCAGCGGTGAAAGGGGTTCTGATTGAAGCTAAAACCGGGATGATGACCGTGGCGGCTTCGGTCCCGCGTGGTACCTCAGCTCTGCTGCACGCCGATATAGCAGGGCGCAAAGAAAAGGTCCACGCGAAAGTTTACGTGTATTCGGCAAACGCCGATCCTTTGGTTGGCAGCTGGAAAGTGGATTCGAGCAATCCATGCAGCCCGAAGCAAACTGAATCATCATTTGTTCCAGCAGCAACGGACAAGGACGTGGCTTGGAAATTCCATGTTGATAAAGAATTCTGGATAGGGCGAGAGTTCGGGATCCGAGCTGGCGTTCAACAGTCAGGAACGTACGAATACAGTTTCGCGCATTCAGCACTCAAGCTGGTACCGCGATGGCCTGCCCACCAGGCGGAGTCACACTGGCGGGTAGCATTGAATCAGGCGGGCGACAGCATTCGGCTTCAGCTCACATCGCGTGAGCACAGCGATAAGCATGGTGTGTGCAGCTACGTGCTGCACAGGGTCAGATCAGGCAATT